>CAZNSP010000003.1:0-151576 GCA_964575795.1 uncultured Rhodobacterales bacterium | reverse complement strand
ACGGCCTCGCCCCAATCGACAGGGTGAACAACCTCATGAGAAACCACACCTAGGCGTCGGCGAGGCCGGGATACATCGCCTCGTAGATCGGCTCGAGCGTGGCGTTGTCGAACAGCGACGACACGCTCGTGCCGTGGGCGATGTTCAGGATCGCCTGGCCGAGGAGCGGCGCCATCGGCACGATGCGGATGTTCTTGGCCTTGCGGACCGCGGGCGTCGGCTCGATCGAATCGGTGATGACGAGGCTCTTGAGCGCCGAGGAGGTCACCCGTTCCACGGCCGGGCCGGAGAGCACCCCGTGGCTGATGTAGGCATGGACCTCCTTGGCGCCGTGCTGGCGCAGAAGTTCCGCCGCCTTCACCAGCGTGCCCGCCGTGTCCGCGATGTCGTCGACGATGATCGCGACCCGGTCCTTGACGTCACCGATCACGGTCATCGAGGCGACCTCGCCCGGTGCGGCGCGGCGCTTGTCGACGATGGCGAGATCGGCGTCGATCCGCTCGGCAAGCTCGCGCGCGCGGGCCACCCCGCCAACGTCGGGCGAGACCACGGTGATCGGCGCGCCCTTGCGGAAGTGGTGACGGATGTCGAGTGCGAAGACCGGCGCGGCATAGAGGTTGTCGACGGGGATGTCGAAGAAGCCCTGGATCTGGGCGGCGTGCAGGTCGATGGTCAGCACCCGCTCGATCCCCGCCACGGTCAGGAGGTTCGCCACCAGCTTCGCGCTGATCGGGGTGCGTGCCTTCGACCGCCGGTCCTGCCGGGCGTAGCCGAAATAGGGCATGACCGCGGTGATGCGCGAGGCCGAGGACCGGCGCAGGGCGTCGGTCATGATCATCAGTTCCATCAGGTTGTCGTTCGCCGGATTCGACGTCGACTGGATGATGAACATGTCCTCGCCGCGGACGTTCTCGAAGACCTCGACGAAGATCTCCTGGTCGTTGAACCGCTCGACCCGGGTCTTGACCAGTTCGACCGGCTCGCCCCGGTGGATCGACACGCGGCGCGCGATGGCGGCGGCGAGCGGCCTGTTGGAGTTCCCCGCGATCAGCTTGGGTTTCACGATGGCGTTCATGCGGCGCATCCTTCGGCTGACCGGTCCGTGGGCCCGTGGGTTATCACCGCATCCCGGCCTTGCAAAGCCCCGGAATCTGCCCATGCTGGCCCGACCGCAGCGGAGGGGCAGCCATGGCCGTGATCGACTACTACCTTTTTCCGCTGTCGCCGTTCAGTTACCTCGCCGGCCTGCGGCTGGAGGAGGTCGCGGCGCGGCATGGCGCGCGGATCGAGTACAAGCCGGTGCTGCTCTACCGGATATTCGATGCGACCGGGGCGCCGCTGCCCAAGGACCGCCACCCCAGCCGGCAGAAATACCGCTTGCAGGACATCGCCCGCGTGGCGCGGTGGAACGGCTTGCCGGTCAACCTGCACCCCGCCCACTGGCCCACCAATCCGGTACCGGCCTGTACCGCGATCATCGCGGCGCAGGAGGCGGGCGGCGGCGATGTCGGGCGGCTGGTGCATGCGCTCCTGCGCGCCGTCTGGGCCGAGGATCGCGACATCGCCGAGGACGCGGTGATCGCCAGTGCGCTGGCCGAGGCGGGTTTCGATCCGGCCGTCGCCGGCAGGGGAATGCTCTCGGGAGTGCAGACACTGGAGCGGAACACCGACGAGGCGCTGGCGCGCGGGGTGTTCGGCGCGCCGAGCTACGTGGTCGGTGACGAGGTGTTCTGGGGCCAGGACCGGTTGCCGCATCTCGACGCGCATCTGGCCGCGCTGGCCTGATCATGCCAGAGCGGGTGATCGGCGGCCGCCGCGTCGCGTGGCGCGTGGGCGGCGACGGCGAACAGGCGCTCCTGCTGCACTGCGCCCTCGCCCATTCCGGCGCCTTCGGACCTATGATGGCGCGGCTCGGCGACCGTCTCGCGATGCGGGCCCTCGACCTGCCCGGCCACGGCGGCACCGACTGGGACCCCGCCCGCGACATCCACGACCAGGCAATGGAGGATGCGCTGGCGATGCTGGCCGAGACCGGGCCGGCCCATGTCGTGGGCCATTCCTTCGGCGGCACGGTCGCCCTGCGCCTCGCGGCCGAGGTGCCGGAGCTGGTGCGGAGCCTCACGCTGATCGAGCCGGTGATGTTCGCCTTCCTCGCCGATGCCGGGGACCCGGCCTACGAGGCCGAGATCGCCGCGCAGGCGGGGTTTCACGACGCCGTGCGTACGGGCAACTGGCGCGCCGCCGCGGACCGGTTCCTTGCGCGATGGGGCACGGCCGGGGGGCTCGACGCGCTGCCGGAGGGCCAGGCCGGCTACATCCTCGCCCGCATGCCCGTGATCGTGGCGAGCGAGCCGGCGCTCCTGCGCCGCGAGGGTCGCAGGCTGCATCTGGAGGACTTGCGCGGGGTGGCCATGCCGGTCCTGCTGGTGGAGGGGGCTGAGTCGCCGGCGGTGGTGGGGGCGATCCTCGACGCGATCGAGACGGTCCTGCCGCAGGCCCGCCGCGTCAGTGTTCCGGGCGCGGGCCACATGCTGCCCGTCACCCATCCGGACGCAGTCTCAGGCGCGATCCGCGACCTGCTCGACGGCGACGAGGTCGAGGAACCGGTCGATCTCCGCCTCTGACGTCGCCCAGTTGCAGACGAGCCGCGCCGAGACCGGCGTCTCGCCCGGACCGTCCAGCGTCTGGCCCGTCGGGTCGGTGAAGGACCAGAGGTAGTACTGCGCGCCCGCCTCCCGCACCCGCCGGTGCGCCGCGCGTGGGAATGCGGCGAAGACCTCGTTCGCCTCGGTCGGATGGTCGAGCCGCCCGTCCGGCAGCGCCGCGATGCCCCGCGACAACCGTGCGGCCCGCGCATTCGCCGCCTGCGCCATCTCGAGCCACAGCCCGTCTGCGAGATAGGCTTCCATCTGCGCCGACAGGTACCGGTGCTTGGAGAAGAGATGCCCCGCCCGCTTGCGCCGCAGCTCGAACTCCCAGGCCTTCGACGGATCGAACTGGATCACCGCCTCGACCCCCATCAGGCCGTTCTTCGTGCCGCCGAAACTCAGCACGTCCACCCCGGCTCTCCAGGTCAGCTCGGCCGGGGTGCAGCCCGCGGCGACCAGCGCATTGGCGAATCGCGCGCCGTCCATGTGCACCGGCAGGCCGCGTGCCTTCGCGATCCGCGCGATTTCGGCGACCTGATCGGGGGCGTAGACCGCGCCGGCCTCGGTGGCGTTGGTCAGCGTCACCGCGCCGGGCTGGACCTGATGCACGCTGCCGCCCGACCGGGCGATCGTCTCGGCCAGGGCCGTCGGCTCCATCCGCCCGTGCGCGCCCGGCACCGGCACCAGCATCGCGCCGCCGGTGTAGAAGCCGATGGCGCCGCATTCGTCCTCCTGCACGTGGGAATGCGTGTGGCAGAAGATCGCGCCCCAGGGCGGGCAGAGGCAAGCGAGCGCGAGCGCGTTCGCCGCGGTTCCCGTCGCCACCAGATGCACCGCCGCCTCGGGCGCCTCGAAGACCTCGCGGATGCGCGCGGTCACCCGCGCCATCGCCTCCTCGGCGCCGTAGCCTGCGGTGTAGCCGTCGTTCGCCCGCACCACGGCCTCGATCACCGCGGGATGCGCCGGTCCGGAATTGTCGGAGGTGAACCACATCTCAGATCGGCTCCTCGATCACGAAGTCTTCCCAGTCGTCCTCGTCGACCTCGTACTCCGGCACCATCTGCCCGCGCAAGGACACGCCCGCCGCGTGCACAGTCTCCGGATCGCCGGAGATCAGAGGGTGCCAGGGTTCCAGGTCGAGGCCCGCCGCCACCCGCTTGTAGGCGCAGGAGGCCGGCATCCATTGCAGAACCTCGTCCATGTTCTCCCGGTCGATGACCACGCAGCCCGAGACCAGCTGCCGGCGCAGCGGGTAGTTCCCGCAGCGGCAGCTGCCGAGGTCGAGGAGCCGGCAGGCTATGCGGGTGTAGTGCACCCGGCCGGTCTCCTCGTCCTCGAGCTTCACGAGGCAGCACTTGCCGCAGCCGTCGCAGAGCGCTTCCCACTCGTCCCGCGGCAGGCTTTTCAGCGGATAGCGCCGCCAGAATTCCGGGCGCAGGCCGCTGCGGTCGATCGGGTCGCGGGTCATGGCTCCTCCGGCCTGCCGTCGTGCGCTGGCGCCGCGACCCGTCGCCACGCCTCCCGCCCGATCGACCAGACCATGTGCGCGCGCAGCGGATGACCCTCCGGCAGGTTCGGATGCAGGAAGTCGCGCAGCGGGTCGCGCGCCATGCCCAGCCGTTCCATCACCGCATGCGACGCCCGGTTCTCCGGCACCGAGAAGGAAACCACTTCGCGTAGGCGCATCACGTTGAAGCCTTGCGCCAGCCAAGTCTGCGCGGCCTCGGTCGCATAGCCCCGCCCCCAGTGTTCCCGCGCGAGCCGCCAGCCGATTTCCACTGCCCCCTCCACCGGGCCGGGAAACAGCACCCGTGCCAGCCCGACCATTCCGACCAGCGCACCGTCCGACCGCCGTTCCGCCCCCCCGAAGGCGATGCCCTCGACTCTCCAACGATCCATCAGCCGGGCGAGCAGCGCGTCGCTCTCGGCACGGTCCAGCACCTTCGGGAAATGCGCCATCACCATGGGGTCGGCATTCATCACCGCGAAGGCCTCCCGGTCCTGCTCCGTCCTCGGGCGGAGGATAAGACGTTCGGTCTCGAGCCGCAGGCTCACAGACCCTCCTCCGCCAGGTGCCGGCGCGCCTCGGCCACGTCGGCATGCATCTGCGCGACCAGCGCCTCGATCCCGTCGAACTTGAGTTCCGGCCGCTGGAAGGCCACCAGCCCGACCGAGATCGCCGTGCCGTAGAGATCGCCCGCAAAATCGAGGAGGTAGACTTCGAGGTTCGGCAGGTTCTGCCCGAAGGTCGGCCGCTCGCCGATCGAGGCCGCGCCGCGCCAGCGCCCGGAATGGGGACCTTCCAGCACGTCCACGGTCACCGCATAGACGCCGAAGCGCGGCCGGTGCAGCCCGTCGATCGGCAGGTTAGCCGTCGGAAAGCCGAGGTCCCGGCCGCGCTTGTCGCCATGCGCAACCCGTCCCTCGATCCGGTGCCAGTGGCCGAGCATGCGCGCCGCGTCGCGCGGCCGGCCGTCGCTCAGCGCGTTGCGGATCGCCGTGGAGGAGAAGTCGCCCTGCTCCCCCGAGACGAGCGGTGCCACCGTCACCCCGAAGCCGAGTTCGCGCCCGAGCGTCGTCAGTGTGGCGACGTCACCGCTGCGGCCCTTGCCGAAGCGGAAGTCCGCGCCCGCCACCAGATGCCGGATGCCGAGGCCGCCCGCCAGCACGTCACGGGCGAAGTCCTCGGCGCCAAGCCCGGCCAGATGCGCATCGAAGGGGATCTCGTAGAGCTGCTCGACGCCGAGCTTCTCCAGCCGGCGCGCGCGGGAGTCCGCATCGGTCAGGCGGAACGGCGTGGTGTCGGGCGCGAAGAAGCTGCGGGGATGCGGCTCGAAGGTGACGACACCGAAGGTGATGCCGCGCTCGGCCGCGGCGGCCCGCGCCAGTGCAAGAACCGACTGGTGGCCGAGGTGCACGCCGTCGAAATTGCCGATCGCGACCGAAGCGCCGCGGTCCTCCGGCTTCAGGCCCGTGTAGCCGTGATGTCGTCGCATGGACCCCTTCGCGGGGCCCGCGCCGCCCCGCCCGTCAGTCGAACTTGCGGCTCGGCGCCAGAACCAGCGCCTCGCCCTTCAGCACGACCGTATCACCCACCAGGCATTTGCAATCAAGCGTCACCCGGCGCTTCGAATGGTCGATGGCGGTCACCTCGACCACGGCCTCGACCCGGTCCCCGGGCCGCACCGGCGCCATGAATTTCAGCGTCTGGCCGAGATAGACCGTGCCGTGGCCCGGCAGCTGCTCGCCGATCACCGCCGAGATCAGCCCCGCGGTCAGCATGCCGTGGGCGATGCGGCCCTGAAAGATCGTGTCCCGGGCATAGTCGTCGTCGAGATGCACCGGATTGTGGTCGGTGGAGAGTTCGGCGAACATCTCGATTTCCCTGTCACCGATGGTCTTCGCCAGCGACCGGACCATCCCGATCTCCAGGTCCTCGATGCAGATCGTGCCGACCGGCAGGTTGTGATCACGCGCATCCAACATTCCCAAGCCTCCCGCCCGTCTCGTGCTGCAGTGCGAGACAGATACGCGAATCGAGATGTTCGCGCAACATCATTGCGCAAGATATGGCACGATCTTGCCAGAGTCCCGAAATTTTGTTGCGCCCCGTTTGACGGGGCGCGCCAATGGCCTCAGCGCAAGTAGGCGATCGCCGCGGTCGGGGCCAGCCGCGCGGCCTTCAGATAGGCGGCCAGCCGGTCGGGATCGGGTCCGCCGTGCCCGTTGGTTCCGGTCTCCTCGGCCGCGAGTCCGCCGGTGACGAAGAGCGAATCGAGGTTCTCGCCCATGGCGCCGAGGATATCGGTGTGGATGCCGTCACCGAGGCAGAGAATGCCTTCGGGCGCGAGGTTCTGCCCCCCCGCCGCCTCGAGCTTGCGCCGGGCGAGGGCATAGATCGGCGGATGGGGCTTGCCGAAGTAGAGGCTCTCGCCCCCCGCCTCCGTATAGGCCTGCGCGATCGCCCCGGCGCAGTAGATTCGCGTTTCGCCCACGTCCACCACGATGTCGGGATTGGCGCAGAGAAGCTTCAGCCCTTTGTTCACGCCGTAGAGGATCGTGGCGCGATAGTCGGCCGGGGTCTCGGTCCGGTCGTCGAAGAGCCCGGTGCAGACGATGCCCTCGGCCTCCTCCAGCGGCACCCGCTCCACATCGTAGGGAACGCCGTTCTCGTCGGCGAAGAACCCGAGGTCGCGCTCGGGCCCGAGGTGATAGACCCGCCGGCCCACGACCCCCCGCCCCATCGCGTCCTGCGCCGCGTCACCCGAGGACGCGATTACGTCGTAGGCATCACGCGGGACGCCCATGCCGTCGAGTTGGCGGCCCACGTCGCGGGCGGGCCGCGGGGAATTGGTGACGAGCGCCACCGCACCGCCCTTCGCCCGGAACCGCATCAGCGCCTCGACCGCCGCCGGAAAGGGCCGCTGGCCGTCGTGCAGGCAGCCCCAGAGATCGCAGAAGAGCGCGTCGTAGCGGTGAGAAATCTGGTCGAGCGACTGGATGATGGGCGTCATGGGCTTTCCGTACGTGGGGTGGCCGAGGCTCGCCGGGGCGCAGATAAGGCCACTGCCCGCAGAATGCAAAGCGAACCGGACTTGTACCGTCGACTACGGGCACCTAGGTGCGGCTCACGCAGGCCCGGCGGGCGCGCTCCTCCGCCCCGGGGCGGGCCTTGACAGCGAGAAGGCGCTTCCATAGATACCGCGGCACGTTAGCACTCGCGCCTGCTGAGTGCTAACAGGTGGCAAAGTCCACCCAGGCTGGAACGCAACGAAGGAGCGACCTCCATGAATTTCACGCCTCTGCATGATCGCGTGCTCGTCCGCCGCATCGAAGGCGAAGAGAAGACCAAGGGCGGTCTGATCATTCCCGACAGCGCCAAGGAAAAGCCCTCCGAGGGCGAAGTCGTCGCAGTGGGCGAAGGCGCCCGCAAGGATTCGGGCGAGCTGATCGCCCCCGCGGTGAAGGCCGGCGACCGCATCCTGTTCGGCAAGTGGTCGGGCACCGAGGTGAAGCTCGACGGTGAGGACTACCTCATCATGAAGGAGAGCGACATCCTCGGCATCATCACGACCGGTTCGGCCAAGGCCAAGGCCGCCTGAGACCGCCGTCGCTGCTGACATCCAACTGAATTCACAGGAGCATCCGCAATGGGCGCCAAACTAGTCAAGTTCAATACCGACGCACGCAACCGCATGCTGAAGGGCGTCGACATTCTCGCCGACGCCGTGAAGGTCACCCTCGGGCCGAAGGGCCGCAACGTGGTGATCGACAAGTCGTTCGGCGCGCCGCGCATCACCAAGGACGGCGTCACCGTCGCCAAGGAGATCGAGCTCGAGGACAAGTTCGAGAACATGGGCGCGCAGATGGTCCGCGAAGTCGCTTCGCGCACCAATGACGAGGCCGGCGACGGCACCACCACCGCCACCGTGCTCGCCCAGGCGATCGTCCGCGAGGGCATGAAGTCGGTCGCGGCCGGCATGAACCCGATGGACCTGAAGCGCGGCATCGAGAAGGCCGTGTCCGTGGTCGTCGACAACATCAAGGCCCAGGCCCGCACCGTGTCGGGTTCGGACGAAGTTGCCCAGGTCGGCACCATCTCGGCCAACGGCGAGGAGTCCATCGGCCGCCAGATCGCCGACGCGATGCAGAAGGTCGGCAACGAGGGTGTCATCACCGTCGAGGAGAACAAGGGCTTCGAGACCGAGACCGAGGTCGTCGAGGGCATGCAGTTCGACCGCGGCTACCTCTCGCCCTACTTCATCACCAATGCCGACAAGATGATCGCCGAGCTCGAGGATGCCTATATCCTCCTGCACGAGAAGAAGCTCTCCTCGCTGCAGCCGATGGTTCCGCTGCTCGAGGCGGTGATCCAGTCGGGCAAGCCGCTCCTGATCGTGGCCGAGGACGTCGATGGCGAAGCCCTTGCGACGCTCGTGGTGAACAAGCTGCGCGGCGGCCTGAAGATCGCGGCCGTGAAGGCTCCGGGCTTCGGTGACCGGCGCAAGGCCATGCTGCAGGACATCGCCGTCCTGACCGGCGGCCAGGTCATCTCCGAGGACCTGGGCATGAAGCTCGAGAACGTCGGTCTCGACATGCTCGGCCGGGCCCGCAAGATCTCGATCACCAAGGACGAGACCACCGTGGTCGACGGCCATGGCGAGAAGGCCGAGATCGAGGCCCGCGTCGCCCAGATCAAGCAGCAGATCGAGGAGACCACTTCGGACTACGACCGTGAGAAGCTGCAGGAGCGGCTGGCCAAGCTCGCGGGCGGCGTCGCGGTGATCCGCGTCGGCGGTGCCTCGGAAGTCGAGGTGAAGGAGCGCAAGGACCGCGTCGACGACGCGCTGAACGCAACCCGCGCCGCGGTTCAGGAAGGCGTCGTTGTCGGCGGCGGTGTCGCGCTGGTGCAGGCTTCGAAGAAGCTCGCTGGCCTCGAGGGCGCGAACGCCGACCAGACCGCCGGCATCTCGATCGTCCGCAAGGCGCTCCAGGCGCCGCTGCGCCAGATCGCGGAGAACGCCGGCGTCGACGGCTCGGTCGTCGCGGGCAAGATCATGGAATCGAACGACCCGGCCTTCGGCTTCAACGCCCAGACCGAGGAATACGGTGACATGTTCAAGTTCGGCGTGATCGACCCGGCGAAGGTCGTGCGTACCGCGCTGCAGGACGCCGCTTCGGTTGCCGCGCTGCTCATCACCACCGAGGCCATGATCGCCGACAAGCCGGAGCCGAAGGGCCAGGCCGGTGGCATGGGCGCCGGCGGCATGGGCGGCATGGGCGGCATGGGCGACATGATGTGATCGCCGCCAGCCTCGGCTGACGACATCGGACGGGGGGCTTCGGCCCCCCGTTTCCGTTGGCGGTCCGCCGCGAAATCCTTGACGTCACAGAAGCACGCTGCCTAGGCTGACCGCCGAGCGCCGCCCGAGCGCCGACGGAGGGAGAGTGTCCATGAGCAAACGTGACGACCTGATTGCCAATTATGCCGCGGATCTGAAGGACAAGTGCGGGGTGACACCCGACATGGACCTGCTGACCAAGGTCACGATCGGCTGCGGGCCATCGATCTACCGTGCGGATTCCTCCCTCGTCGCGGGCAGTGACAACTCCGAACTCGAGACCATCAAGGCGAACTTCCTGATCAAGAAGCTGGGCCTCAAGGACGGTCCGGAGCTGATGGCGGGGATCGAGAAGGTCCTCGACCAGTATGGCCGCTCCAATCGCAACAAGCACCGCGCGGTGGTCTACTATCTGCTGACCAAGCATTTCGGCAAGGAAGGCGCCTACGGCTGATCCGGGCACCGATCGGGTCGCAAAGGCGGCCCGATCACCGTGAGGCCGGGCGCCGTCAGGCGCTGCGGGGGTGGATCCGGGTGACGTGGCCCATCTTGCGCCCGGGTCGGGCCTCGCCCTTGCCGTAGACATGCACCGCGGCGCCGGTGGTGATCGCGGCAGCGGTGATTTCGGCACCGATGAGATTCGTCATCTCGGCGTCGGAGTGCCGCCGACCGTCACCCAGCGGCCAGCCGCAGACCGCACGGATGTGCTGTTCGAACTGATCGATCAGGCAGCCGTCGATCGTCCAGTGGCCGGAATTGTGCACCCGCGGGGCGATCTCGTTGACGAGGAGACCTCCGGGCGTGACGAACATCTCCACCCCGATGACGCCGACGTAGTCGAGCGCGTTCAGGATGCGGCCGGCAATCAGCACCGCGTCCTGCGCCACGCGCGACGGCACACGCGCAGGGACCGTCGTAGTGTGGAGGATGCCGTCGCGATGCACGTTCTCGCCTGGGTCGTAGCAGACGACCGCCCCGTCGCGGGCACGCGCCCCGATCACCGAGATCTCGCGTTCGAAACCGACGAAGCCTTCGAGGACCGAGGGCGCGCCGCCGACCGCGGCCCAGGCCGTCGCGGCGTCGTCCGGACACGAGATCCGGGCCTGCCCCTTGCCGTCATAGCCGAGTCGGCGGGTCTTCAGGATGCCCGGCGCGCCCGGCTTCGCGCCGACCCGGGCCAGCGCCGCGGCAAGCTCGTCCGGCCCGTTCACCGCCACATAGGGCGCGGTCGCGAGGCCGAGGCCGTTCAGGAAGTCCTTTTCCGCCAGCCGGTCCTGCCCGACCTCCAGCGCCCGCCGGCCGGGCTGGACGGGCACGAGGGCCTCGAGCGCCTCGACCGCGGCAACCGGCACGTTCTCGAATTCGTAGGTCACCACATCGACCGACGCGGCGAAGGCGCGCAAGGCCGCGACATCGCCATAGTCCGCCCGGGTCCAGCGTTCGCAGACCTGGGCCGCGCAGGCATCGGGCGAAGGCTCGTAGACATGGCAGCGCATCCCGAGCCGTGCCGCGGCGAGCGCGAGCATCCGCCCGAGCTGCCCGCCCCCGAGGATGCCGATACGGCTGCCGGCCGGCAGGGGTTCACTCATCACGCGGCTCCTCGTCCACCGCCGCGGTTTGCGCCGCGCGCCAGGCCTCCAGCCGCGCGGCGAGTCCCGCGTCCTCGACCGCGAGGAGCGCCGCCGCGAAGAGCCCGGCGTTCGCCGCCCCGGCCGTCCCGATCGCGAAGGTCGCCACCGGGACGCCCTTCGGCATCTGCACGATCGACAGGAGCGAATCGAGCCCCGACAGCGCCTTCGACGGGACGGGCACGCCCAGCACCGGCAGACGGGTCTTGGCCGCGAGCATTCCCGGCAGGTGCGCGGCACCGCCCGCACCGGCGATGATCGCCTTCAGTCCCCGCCCTGCGGCACCCTCGGCATAGGCGAACATCCGGTCGGGGGTACGGTGCGCCGAGACGATCCGGGCCTCGTAGGGGACACCCAGCGTCTCCAGCATCTCGGCGGCCGCGCGCATGACCGGCCAGTCCGACTGGCTCCCCATGACGATCCCGATCAGGGCTGCGGACATGCTCTCGGCTCCGGCGGCTGCGACAGGCGCGCGACTATAGCCTTCGTGCCCCCGCGCGCAAGGTCGCGTGGTCGAGCGCAGGGGGGTGTGTGCCCGCCGGCGCCGCGTGTACGACCGGATTGAATCGCGGTGCCACATGTGGTTAGTGCCGCGGCAGTTGCGCGGAGGCGTCCCATGAAGATCGGCATTCTGGAAACCGGCGAGGTGGCGGAGGACCTGAAGCGCCGCCATGGCGACTATCCCGCGATGTTCCAGCGCCTGCTGAGCGCCGAGGATCCGACGCTCGAATTCGCCACGGTCAGCGTGGTGCGGGGAGAGATGCCGGCGGGGCCGCATCAGGCGGACGGCTGGCTGATCACCGGCTCGCGCCACGGGGTCTATGACGATCTGCCGTGGATTGCGCCGCTGAAGCAGTTCCTGCGCGACTGTATCGCGGCGCGGGTGCCGGTGGTGGGCATCTGCTTCGGTCACCAGTTGCTGGCCGAGGCGCTGGGCGGCAGGGTCGAGAAATCCGCGAAGGGGTGGGGGGTCGGTGTCCACGACTATCACGTGGTCAGCCGGCCGGGCTGGATGACCGACCTGCCCGCGCATTTCTCGGTGGGCGCGATGCATCAGGACCAGATCGTCGAGAAACCGGCCGAGGCGCATGTGCTGGCGACATCGCCGTTCTGCGAATACGCCGCGCTCGCCTATGGCGATCCCGAGGACCCTTCGGCCATTTCGGTGCAGCCGCATCCGGAATTCGAGCCCGGCTTCCTCGACGAACTGATCGCGATGCGAGCAGGCACCGTGATCCCCGCGGATGTCGCGCACCAGGGGCGGGCGTCGCTCGAGCGTCCGATCCATGCCGCGGACTGGGCGCGCTGGATCGTCGAATACCTGCATCGCGCGGCGCAGTCGCGGGCCGCGGCCTGACGGCTGGTCGGGACAGGTCCTGCCATGACGGTCCGGAAGGCGAGCGCGATCGGCTTCGGTGCCGTGGCCCTCTGGGCGATGCTGGCGCTCCTGTCCGTCGCGGCGGGCCCGGTGCCGCCGTTCCAGCTGTCGGCGATCTGCTTCACGATCGGCGGGATGATCGGGCTGGCCTGGATGGCGGTCGCGGGTCACGGACTGGCGCGGCTGCGCCGGATCGAACCAGCGGTCTGGCTGGTCGGGATCGGCGGCCTCTTCGGCTATCACTTCTTCTATTTCACCGCCATCGCCAACGCCCCGCCCGCCGAGGCGAGCCTGATCGCCTATCTCTGGCCGCTTCTGATCGTGCTGCTCTCGGGGCTTCTGCCGGGCGAGAAACTGCGGACGGCGCATGTCGTCGGCGCCCTCATCGCCTTCGGCGGGGCCGCGATGCTCATCACAGGACCGAGTTCGGGTTTCGGGCTGGAGAACTGGCGAGGCTATGCCGCGGCGGTCGCCTGCGCCTTCATCTGGTCGAGCTATTCGGTCGCGATGCGTCGGCTCGGCGAGGCGCCGACCGAGACCGTGGCGGTCTTCTGCCTCGCGACGGCGGCCCTCTCGTTCGGGGCGCACCTGCTGTGGGAGGAAACCATCTGGCCCGCCGGCGCCACCGCCTGGGCGGCCGTGGTAGGTCTCGGCATCGGGCCGGTGGGCCTTGCCTTCTATCTCTGGGATATCGGGGTGAAGCGGGGAAACATCCAGCTTCTGGGCGTGGCGTCCTATGCCGCGCCGCTGCTGTCGACACTGATACTTGTCGGGGCAGGGATCGCCGCCCCGACATTGGGGCTTCTCGCCGCGGCCGCCCTGATCACCGGCGGCGCACTGATCGCCGCGCGGGCCTGAGCGGCGGTCGGATCAGAGCTGGCCCGACAGTCGTTCGATTTCTTCCTTCAGGTGCAGCTTCTGCCGCTTCATCTGCTTGATCGAGAGATCGTCTGAGGACGGATGGCGCTGTTCGTCCTCGATGATCTTCGACAGGGTCTCGTGTTTCTTCCGCAACTCAGACAGATGCGCGTCGAGGCTCATTCATTTCCTCCCTTCGGGACATCATCAAGCAGCTCTAGTGAACCACAGATTGTGCGACTTGTCACGCCGCGGGACCGGCGGGGCCGGCCTCCGGTTGCAGCGCAACAAGATCGCGCAGGATGGCCCGAACTGAGGGGGCGTAGTCGTCGCCGTCCACCACATGTGCGGGCCCTGCGTGCAGAACCAGCGGTGAGTGCAGCACAAACGGCCGACGGCTGCCCTTGCGCGCGCGCAGCAGGAACCGCCCGGCGGGACGGCCGGTGCGCGCCGCAAGGGGGAGCACCTCGATGGCCCCTGCCCTGCCCGCCAGCGTCCCGAGCGCCTCGGGCAGGCGTTCGATTCGCTGGACGAGACTGAACGTACCGCCGGGCCGAAGCCGCCGCAGGCCGGCCGCGATCCAGTCCCCCAGACCGGCGTCGCCCTCGTGATGCGCGACGGCGCGGCCGGCGTCGCGGGACGGCGTCGCGGCGCTGTGGAACGGCGGATTGCTCAGGACGTGATCGAAGGTCAGCCCGCGCAGGTCCTTCGGCATGGCGCGCAGATCGCCCACATGGACCTGCAGCGCGATGCCGTTGTCCAGCGCGTTGCGACGGGCGAGCTCGGCATAGGCCGGCTGGAGCTCGAGCCCGTGGAGTTCGAGCTCATGCACCCGTGCGGCGAGGCAGAGCACCGCCGTGCCAGCGCCGCAACCGAGGTCGAGCACGCTTTCGCCCGCCCTGGCGGGAACGAAGGCGGCGAGCAGCACCGGGTCGGTGCCCGCGCGATAACCTTCGCGCGGCTGCAGGAGCGAGAGCCTGCCCCCGAGGAAGGCGTCGCGCGTCAGCGCTGTCTCGGCGAAGGACTCGGTCACGGCTCCTCCAGCACGTCGAGCCCGTTGTCCGCAAGGACCGCCCGCGCCCGGAAGGCATCGCGGTCCGCCACGGCGAGCCGGCGTGGAAAGAGCCCGATGCCGCCTTCGAGCACGCTCATATGGACGTCCAAAACGAAGCAGTCTATATCCTCCGCGCGCAGCAGCGCGGTGGAAAAGGCAATGAGCGTGGGGTCCGTCGTGCGCAGGATTTCCTTCATGGTGACGAGTCTAGGGGCAGCAGGCGGGCCGGTCGAGTGGCAAGCGTGAACCCTCGCGCGCAGCCGGAAACGCCGGTCGAGAGCCTGCAGTCGGCGCTGGCCGACGACATGGCCGCCGTGAATGCGCTGATCCGGGAACGCATGGCGAGCAAACATGCTCCGCGCATTCCCGAGGTCACCGCACATCTGGTCGAGGCCGGCGGCAAGCGCCTGCGGCCGCTGCTGACGCTCGCCGCGGCTCGGCTCTGCGGCTACGAGGGCGCGCACCACCTGCGACTGGCGGCGACGGTCGAGTTCATCCACACCGCAACGCTCCTCCACGACGACGTGGTGGACGAGAGCGCGCGGCGGCGCGGGCGCCCGACGGCCAACCTGCTGTGGGACAACAAGTCGAGCGTGCTGGTCGGGGATTACCTTTTCGCGCGGTCCTTCCAGCTGATGGTGGAGACCGGCAGCCTGCGGGTGCTCGACATCCTCGCCAATGCATCGGCGGTGATCGCCGAGGGCGAGGTGTTGCAGCTGACCGCGGCGCAGAACCTGGCGACGTCGGAGGCCGTCTACCTGCAGGTGATCCGGGGCAAGACCGCGGCACTCTTCGCGGCGGCGACCGAGGTTGGCGGGGTCATTGCCGGGGCGCCGGAGGAGCAGGTCGCCGCCTTGCGGGACTACGGGGACGCGCTCGGCATCAGCTTCCAGATCACGGACGATCTGCTCGACTACGGGGGCACGAGTGCCGCGCTCGGCAAGAATACCGGGGACGATTTCCGCGAGCGCAAGATGTCACTGCCGGTGATCCGCGCGGTCGCGGCCGCGGATGCGGACGAGCGGGCGTTCTGGGTGCGGGTGATCGAAAGGGGTGACCAGCGAGAGGACGATCTCGCCGAGGCGCTTCGGTTGATGGCCCGGCACGGCAGCCTCGAGAGCGCGCGGGAAACGGCACTCGTCCACGCGGCGCGGGCCCGGGCGGCGCTGGCGCCGTTGCCGGACGGGCCGCTGCGCGGGCACCTGAGCAATCTGGCCGATTACGTGGTGGCGCGGCTGGTCTGACCAGCCTTCAGCCGACGGGGGCCGCGACGACCCACCAGCCGGGCTCGGCGTGGCGGAGGGTGTCGGCGGCCGCGAGGGCCGTGGCCGCGCCGTCGAAGATGCCGAAACAGGTCGCGCCCGATCCCGACATCCGGGCGAGGCGGCATCCCGCCAGCGCGGCGAGCGCATCGCGGACCCTGGCGATGGCGGGTTGCAGCGCGATGGCGGGCGCCTCGAGATCGTTGCGGCTACGACCGAGCCACGTGATCAGAGCGTCCTGCGTCGCGAACCGGGCGGGCATTTCCGGCAGCGGCGTGTTGTCCCGGTGGGCGAGCCTGGCAAAGACCTCGGGCGTAGCGACAGGAAAGCCGGGATTGGCCAGAACGATCCAGAACGGCGGCAGGTCCACCGAGGTCACGCGCTCGCCGATGCCCTGCAGGCGCTGAGGCGTGATGTCGAGGCAGACGGGCACATCCGCGCCGAGCGCGGCGGTCCGCCCGGCGGGTGGCAGCGGCACCTTCCATAGACGGGCGAGGACACGCAGCGCCGCGGCGGCGTCGGAGGAGCCGCCCCCGATGCCGCTCGCCACCGGCAGCGATTTCACCAACCGAATCGCCGCCCCCTGCCCCGCAGGCCGGATCAGCTGGGCAGCGCGCAGCACAAGGTTGTCGGGTCCGGTGCCGAGGTCGCGGGCGAAGGGCCCCGCGAGCGTCAGGGAAAGGCCCTCGGCCGGCTCGGCCTCGACCAGATCACCGATGGCAGGAAACACCACGAGGCTGTCGAGCAGGTGGTAGCCGTCCGGCCGCCGGCCCGTGACGTGCAGCGCGAGATTGACCTTGGCGGGCGCAAGCTCCGCCTCGCCGAAGGACATCGGTTCAGCCTTCGGTCTCGGCCGCCTGCTCCTCGGAGAGCACCTTGTCGAGCCCGACTTCGAGCTTGCGGCGGATGCGATCCATGTCGAGATCGTCGGCAGGGCCGAGCGAGAGTGCGCGCCGCCACTGGAATTCAGCCTCGCGCTTGCGTCCGACCATCCAGAGCACGTCGCCGAGATGGTCGTTGATGACCGGATCGGCAGGTGCCAGTTCCACGGCGCGCAGCATGTGCGGCAGCGCCTCGTCGTAGCGCGACAGACGATAGAGCACCCAACCGAGCGAGTCGGTGATGTAGCCGTCGTCGGGCTGGCCGGCGACCGCGCGTTCGATCATGTCGAGCGCCTCGTCGAGGTTGCGGCGCTGCTCGACGAGGCTGTAGCCGAGGTAGTTCAGCACGAGCGGCTGATCCGGCTCGAGCTCCAGGGCCTTGCGAAAGTCAGCCTCGGCCAGGTCCCACTGACCCGACCGCTCGTAGGCGATGGCACGGGTGTAGTAGAGCACCCAGTGCATCGGCCGCGGCGTGCCGATCAGCGCGATGGCCCTGCTGTAGGCCTCGGCGGCCTCGTCGAACCGCTCCGCGATGCGCAATGCATCGCCGAGCGCCGACTGGACCTCGATCGCGTCGCCATGGGCCGCCGCGAGGGCGCGCAGGGTGTCGATCCCCGCCTGCGGGTCGCCGGCCGCGCGCTGGGTCGCGGCCCGGCGCATCTCGCTCGTCACATACCACGGCGACCCGCTCGGTACGTTCGCAAGCGCAGCCGTCGCCAGTTCGTACTGTCCATGACGTTCGAGGATTTCCGCCGCCAGGAGCGAGGCATCCGGAAGGTCCGGCCGGATGTGCGCGGCAAGGCGCGCATAGACGAGGCCGAAACGGTCGGAGTTTTCCGTGTTCAAGGCGAGCGCGAGGGTGAGATAGGCCGCCGCGGCGCCGTCGGCGGCCCGGGTCACGGAAGAGAACGGGACCTCCTCGCCCGAACGGAGACGTTCGAGCAGATCGACCAGCGTCGTCTCCGCGAAGCCGCTCGCGATCGTCCGCTCGAGGAGGTCGATCGCCTCGTCCTCCCGGTCGATCTGGGCGAGGATCTCGGCATGCGCGATCAGCGCGCTGCGGTCGGGATGCAGAGGCACGTCTCCATCGCCGGCGAGGATCGCCTCGGCGGCGACGAAATCACCCGCGAATGCGAGCGCCAGCGCCTTGTGATACTGGCCGTAGGCTTCGAGCGCCTCGTTGCCGCTCAACGCGTCGAAGCGTTCGAGCGCGACCTGAAACGCCTCGTCGCCGACCGCCGCCCAGCCCGACAGAAGCCCCGCAAGCAGCGTGTTGAGCTCGTTCGCGGGGGCCGCCTCGGTCAGGGTTTCGGCCCGCTCGTAATCCTCGTTGGCGAAGGCGTCGGCGATCCGGACCAGCGCCGCGACCTGGTTGCCGGGCATCGCCACGTCCAGCCGGTCGGCAAGCGCCAGCGCGGCCGCGATCTGGTCGGCGGAGACATTCGTCACCACCGCGTTCTGGATCAACCCGACATTGTTCGGATCGCCTGCCAGAGCGCGTCCGTAGTAGCGCGAGGCCGCAGCGTAGTCATTGCGGAAATCGGCCTGCATAGCCGCGAGGTAGGGCCCCGCGAGACTTGCGGCATAAGCCGCCGGTGCGACCGCTAGCAGTGCCAGTCCCAGAACGGCGCTCCGCGCGAAGGCGGCGATGGATTTCGGCAAACGACGCTCCCGTTTCTCGAGGTTCGCCGAGCCTAGGACGCCCGGCGCGAAGTTGCAATCAGCCCGCCGCCCCGCCGGTGCTACATGTTGGGGTAGTTGGGCCCGTCACCTCCCTGTGGCGTGACCCAGACGATGTTCTGGGTCGGGTCCTTGATGTCGCAGGTCTTGCAGTGAACGCAGTTCTGGAAGTTGATCACGAAGCGGGGCTCGGAGCCGTCCTCGTCGCGCACCACCTCGTAGACGCCGGCCGGGCAATAGCGCTGTGCCAGCTCGTCGTAGCGCGGCAGGTTGATGTGGATCGGCACGTCCCGGTCCCTGAGCGTCAGGTGGGGCGGCTGGTCCTCGGCATGGTTGGTGAAGCTGTAGGCGACGTTCGTCAGCCGGTCGAAGGACAGGACCCCGTCCGGCCTGGGATACTCGATGACCGGGAAGCGCGCGGCCCGCCCGGTCGCATCCGCATCCGTCTTGCCGTGCTTCATGTCGCCGAGCGGCGAGTGGCCGCCGGTGAGCGAGTTGATCCACATGTCGATGCCGCCCAGGAACAGCGACGTGGTGAGGCCGAACCGGGACCACAGCGGCTTGACGTTGCGGACCGGCTTGAGGTCGCGGGCGATCGGCCCCCACTTGATCTCGTAGGCATAGGCTTCGAGCTCGTCGCCCTGACGGCCGGCGCGGATCGCCGCATGCGCGGCTTCCGCCGCAGCCTTGCCCGAGAGCATCGCGTTGTGGTTGCCCTTGATGCGCGGGACGTTCACGAATCCCGCCGAGCAGCCGAGCAGCACGCCGCCTGGAAAGGTGACCTTCGGGATCGACTGCCAGCCGCCCTCGCTGATCGCGCGCGCGCCATAGGCGATCCGCTTGCCGCCCTTCAGCACGTCCGCGATCATCGGATGGTGCTTGAAGCGCTGGAACTCCATGTAGGGATAGAGGTGCGGGTTCTCGTAATTGAGATGCACCACGAAGCCGACATAGACCTGATTGTTTTCCAGATGGTACATGAACGAGCCGCCCCCGGCGTTCCCGCCGAGCGGCCAGCCCATGGTATGCGTCACCTGTCCCTCGCGGTGGACCTCGGGGCGGACCTCCCAGATCTCCTTCATGCCGAGACCGTACTTCTGCGGCTCACGCCCCTTCTGGAGATCGAACCGCGCGATGACCTGCTTCGACAGGCTGCCGCGCACGCCTTCGGCCAGGAAGACGTACTTGCCGAGCAGTTCCATTCCGGGCTCGTAGTTCGGGCCGGGCGTCCGGTCGGGCGTGAGACCGAATTCGCCGGCGACCACGCCACGGATCTCGCCGCCCTCGCCCTCGACCAGCGCGCTCGCCGCCATGCCGGGGAAGATCTCCACGCCCAATTCCTCGGCGATCCCCGCCATCCACCGGCAGACGTTCCCCATGGAGACGATGTAGTTGCCGTGGTTCTTCATGAGCGGCGGCATCGGCCAGTTCGGGATGCGGATCTCCCCGGCCTCGCCCAGCAGGTAGAACCGGTCCTCGGTCACCTCGGTCCGGATCGGGGCGCCACGCTCGCGCCAGTCAGGCAGCAATGCGTCGAGGCCGGACGGATCGAGCACCGCGCCGGAGAGGATATGCGCGCCCACCTCCGAGCCCTTTTCGAGAACGACGACGGAAAGTTCGGGATCGAGCTGCTTCAGGCGGATTGCCGCCGACAGTCCGGCAGGGCCGGCCCCGACGATGACCACATCGTATTCCATCTGCTCGCGAATGACTTGCGTCATTGTTTCTGCTCCATTTCCCCTGCCGTCTGAGCGCCCGTCCCTATCGCATGTGATCGTCGGGGGTCAATCTGACCGCCGGACCGGTGGCGAACCACCATGCGCTTGCGCTTGCAGTGCGAGAATGGCGCTCCTATTCTGAATCTCAAGCCGGGTGATATCCGGATGATCAGGCCGAGGCCACGCGCAGCGGCCTGATTTGTTTATGTGCCGTGCATTGGATGCGCGTCGGGAAGGAGGCCGAAGATGGAAAAAGTGCCGCTGACCGCAAGGGGTTTCGCGAAGCTCGATGCGGAACTCAAGAAGCTGAAGACCGTGGACCGACCCGCGGTGATCAAGGCGATCGCGGAGGCGCGCGAACACGGCGATTTGTCCGAGAACGCGGAGTATCATGCGGCGCGGGAACGCCAGAGCTTCATCGAGGGCCGCATCAAGGAGCTCGAGGGTCTGATCGGCCGCTCCGAGGTCATCGACGTCACACGGCTGAACGGCGGGGTCAAGTTCGGCGCGACAGTCGTCCTGCGGGACGAGGACAGCGAGGAGGAACGGACCTACCAGATCGTCGGCGAAGCCGAGGCCAACGTCGAGGAAGGGCTGCTCAACATGAAGTCCCCCCTCGCCCGGGCCCTGATCGGGAAGGAGGCGGGCGACGTGGTCGAGGTGCGGACACCGGGTGGAGAGCGCAGCTACGAGATTCTCACCGTGCAGTTCGTCTGAACGGGACGAGGAGGACCGGAACGATGGCGGCCCCATCGCCCCGACAGCTGCTCGAGAGCCTGCGCAGCGGCGGCGCGCGGTTCATGGACATGCCCGTGATCACGCGGGGTGCGGCCGCGCTCTCGGTTCTGTGGCTCGTTCTGGTTCTGAGCTATGCGGTCGGGTTCTTTTCCGGCATGGGCGAAGGCCAGCCCCGCGGAACGGTCTTTCTCGACTGGGTCTTCTTCCTGATCGCGCTCGTGCTGCCGCTGATCCTGATCTGGCTCGCCGCCTGGCTCGCGGCTGAACTCGCCCGGCAGCGCGCGGCGGTCGACCGGCTCGTGGAGGCGGCGGCGCCGCTGATGGCGGCACTCGAACGGGCCGGGACAACGATGGCACCGCCGAAGCCGATGTCCGCCGAGGCGGTCCGTGCCGCCGTGGAAGCCGGCCTTCAGCGCGTACAGCGTGATATCGGTGCAAGCCTGACCGCGTCTGTCCTGGAACTGCGGGACGGACAGGCACGGCTGGAAAAGGCGCTGGTGGCCGCCGTGAGCGTGGCCCCCGCACCGCCACCCTCCACGGCTCCGGACCGATCGGCACAGGGCGAGAAATCGGCGGCGCCGCGCTCCGCGCCGGAACCTGCGCCCGCGCGCCAGCCGACCGAGCAGGAAGGCGCCGATCGGCAGCCCGATCTGCCGATGATCCCGGCGGGACCCGATCCCTCGGACCGGCCGAACTGGCCCGACCTGGTCCGGGCGCTCGACTTCCCGCGCAACGCCGACGACCGGGAAGGTTTCGCGGCCCTGCGGCGGGTGCTCCGCCATCACAGCCTCGCGCAGATGCTGCAGGCCGCGGAGGACGTGCTTAACCTCCTCAGCCAGGAGGGCGTCTACATGGACGACCTCGAGCACGTCCCGGGCGATGCCGGAGACTGGCGCAGCTTCATCGCCGGTCGGCGGGGCAGCAGCGTCGCCGGGGTCGGCGGCATCCGGGACGAGCGCGCGCTCGACGTAGCGCGCGGGCTGATGCGGTCCGACCCGATCTTCCGCGACACGTCGCTCTTCTTCCAGCGTCGTTTCGATGTCGTGCTCGGCGAATACGGGCGCGAGGCCTCGGACGCTCAGCTCCTGCAGATCGCCGACACGCGCTCGGGACGGGCGTTCATGCTCTGCGCGCGGGTGAGCGGATCCTTCGACTGATCAGACGTCGATCGCCTGGCCTTTCCATCGCCGGGCGAGGAGCCAGGCAAGCATGAGGCCGATCCCGGAAAAGGCCGCCCCTATCCCATAGGTCGCACCGCCGAGCATCGGATAGACCACGGAGGCGACCGCCATGCCGACCGCGAGCAGGAGGCCCACCGCCATCGACCCCATGGCTCCCTGTGCGGCGGCGCCGTAACGTGCCGGGACCGCCTGACTGACGAAAGCCATCGCCCCGAGATGGCCGGTCGCGAAGGTGATGGCATGCGTCAATTGCAGCGGCCAGAGCAGGGCGAGCGAGGGATCGGTCATCATCGCTCCCCATCGCAGGATCCCCGCGATGCCCGACAGGGCCAGGGCGCGCACCGGGCCCAGCCACTGCACCACCGCCGCGCCGATCGTGAACATGAAGATGATCTCGGCTGCCACGGAGGCGGCCCAGAGTCCGCCGATGACCGGCTCGGACAGCCCTAGATTGCGCCAATGGATCGAGCCGAAGGCATAGAAGACCGCGTGGCTCGCCTGGGTGAAAGCCACCGTGGCGACGAAAAGCGTGAAGAGCGGGTGGACGAGCAGCCGCCCGATCTCGCGCAGATTCGGCGGGATCTGGCCCCTGACGCGGCGTCCGCCCGGGTGACGGTGCACCAGCAGGATCACGAAGACCAGACAGACCACGATCCACCAGAGGGCGATCTCGACGCCGAAGACCGGGATCAGCGCGCCGACGATGAGGTTCGCCGCAAGGAAGCCGAGGGAGCCGAGTGCGCGCGTCTGTGCATAGGGAAAGTCGTGGGCCCGTGACGCCGCGACGCCGAGTGCTTCGGCGATCGGACCAACCCCCGCGAACACCGCGCCCACGGCGAGCGTGGCGAAGAGGAGCACGGGCTTCGTCTCGATCCAGAGATGCCCGATGAAGAGCAGGATACCCACCGCGGTCGCCACGGCGATGGTGTCACGACGGGCGTCGAACCGGTCGGCGAGGCTCGGGATCACGAGGCCCGCGACCACCCGGACGCCCATGCCGAGTGCGGTGTAGAGCCCCACCTCGGCGGCGGTGAGACCCCAGTCCTCGAGCCAGAGCGGCCAGAACGGCATGTGCACGCCGGTCGCCATGAACAGCGCGACATAGAAGAGCGACGTGTGCCGCCCGTAATGGGAGAAGACGTTGAGGTTCAAGGATCAGAGACCGAAGGCGGTGTAGGGCAGGAATCGGACGGGATCGCCGGGACGTATCGTCGCCGCTCCGTCTCCGAGTTCAACCAAACCTTCGGCCCATGCAAGCCCCGAGATGCGGCCGGAACCCTCGGAGGCAAAAACCTCGACGGCACCGTTGCCGTTCCGCCGCGCCCGCAGGTATTCGCGCCGACCCGGGCGCTTGTCCTTGGCGAAGGCCGCGGGCAGAGCGTAGCCCTGCGGCTCGTGCCATCCCGCCCCCGCGAGTTGCAGCAGCGCGGGTCGGGCAAAGATGAGCGCGCAGACGAAGGCGGCGACCGGATTGCCCGGCAGGCCGAAGACCGGCACCCCGTCCCAGAGCCCGAGCGCCAGCGGCCGCCCGGGCTTGATCGCGATCCGCCATGTCGTCAGGGCGTCACGAGCGCGCAAGGCGGCGGAGACATGGTCCTCGTCGCCTGCCGACGCGCCGCCAGAGGCGAGGATCGCATCGGCGCCGGCGCCCCCCCGGGCGAGCGCGGCCTCGACCCGCGCGCGACGGTCGGGGATCATTCCCAGATCGACCGGCACCATGCCCCATCGGCGCAGGAGCTCGAGCAGCATCGGACGGTTGGCATCGAAGGTCCGGTCCGTGCCCGCCGTCGTCCCCGGTTCGGCGAGTTCATCGCCGGTCGAGAGGACCGCCACCCGCAGCGGTCGGTGCGCATGGACCTCGGCAAGCCCCGTTGCGGCGGCGAGGGCGAGGTCCTGGGGCTGCAGGATGTGACCCTTTTCGAAGAGCGCCTCTCCGGCGGCCACGTCCTCGCCGGCCGCGCGCGTGTTCGCGCCGCGCTTCAGCCCGCGGGCGAAGCGGATGCGCCCCTCCCCGACAACCACGTCCTCCTGCAGGACCACGGTATCCACCCCTTCCGGCAGAACGGCGCCGGTGAGGATGCGCGCCGCCCTGCCCGGCGGGACCGCGACACCCAGAGGCGCCCCCGCGGCGGCCCTGCCCTCGACGAGCGGCAACTCGTGCGGCCCGTCGCCGAGGGAAGCGTGCGCGAATCCGTAACCGTCCACGGCGGCATTGGCCTGCGGCGGGTGCGACCTGCGGGCGAAGAGCGGTTCGGCGAGAACCCTCCCTCCCGCAGACCCCAGCGGGATCGTCTCCGCCTCGACCACAGGGGAAACGCGCGCCCGCAGGGTGGCGAGCGCCTTGTCGACCGGCACCCAGTCGACCCCCGGGGGCAGGGCGAAGCAGTCGTTTCGCAGGGGCGGGATATCCGTCATCGCAAACCGACGCGTGCCAGGATGAAATCCGCGATGCCGGAAATGTCGTCGAGATCGAAGACCGGCACCTCGGCGCCCTCGACCGGGCTGTCGGAGGCGATCGCCTCGACGGTCGGGTCGCCGGCGGCGATCGAGGACTGGGCAGTGGCCTCGCGACGGGCCTCGATCTTCGGGTGGCCTTCCCGCTTGTAACCCTCCACCAGCACCAGATCGACCGGCGAAAGCCACCCGAGCAGATCGGACAGCGAGGGCTCGGGCTGCCCGCGGTTCTCGGCCATCAGCGCCCAGCGTTCCCGCGACGCGACCAGCACCTCGCGCGCGCCTGCCATCCGGTGGCGGTGACTGTCCTTGCCGGGCTGGTCGACATCGAAGGTGTGATGGGCGTGCTTGAGGGTCGAGACCGAATATCCCCGGCGGCTGATCTCCGCGACCAGCCGCTCGACGAGAGTGGTCTTGCCGGAATTCTTCCAGCCGATGATCCCGTAGACCCGCACAGTCATCTCACGTGGCGAAGGCGCGCAGCATCGCCTCCGCGCGGTCGAGGTCGTCGGGCGTGTTGACGTTGAAGAAGGGCTCGTAGGGCGCGGCGAAGAAGCAGGGGGCGCAACCGTGCGGCTTGGTCCACAGGACGACCTTGCGAAGCCCGTCCCGGAGCGCGCTGCGCAGATCCTCGCGCAATGCGACCGACCAGATGCCGAAGGTCGGATGAGGGCTCAGGCCGCGCTCGTGATCGTCGGTCATCGCGACGGCGAGCGGCGTTCCCGCCGACACCATCGCCTCCCGCAGGCGGACGACCAGATCCTCGGGAAAGAACGGCGTGTCGGCTGCCGCCGTGACGATGACGTCGATCCCCTGGTCCGCCGCCCAGTCCATGCCGGCCAGAACACCTGCGAGCGGACCCGCGAAGCCCGGTTCGGAATCGGCGATCACCGGCAGGCCGAAGGCGGCGAAGCGGGCCGGGTCGCCGTTCGCGTTCAACGCTAGGCGGTCCACCTGCGGGGCGAGCCGGTCGATGACATGCTGCAGCACCGGCTTTCCCCCGAGCGGGAGCAGGCACTTGTCGCCGCCCCCCATGCGGCGCGACAATCCGCCGGCGAGGATCACACCTCCGATCATGCGGCGTCTTCCCCGGCGGACTTCCGGCGATGGCGGGCGGATTCCTCCGGAATGGCCGCCGGGTCCGCATCCCAGACCAGACGGTCGTCACCCGAGAGGCAGATGAAACGCCTGCCCCGCATGCGCCCGATCAGGGTCAGGCCGACCTGTCGCGCGATCTCCACGCCCCAAGCCGTGAAGCCGGAGCGCGAGGCCAGCGCGGGCAGGCCCATCAGCGCCGTCTTGATCACCATCTCCGAGGTCAGCCGACCGGTGGTGTAGAGCATCCTGCCCTCCGGTCCGACCCCCTCCATCGCCATCCAGCCGGCGATCTTGTCGACGGCATTGTGACGGCCGACATCTTCCATGTAGACGAGTGGGCGCGGCCCCTCGCAGAGCACGGTGCCGTGGATGGCGCCCGCCTCGAGATAGAGTGAGGGCGTCGTGTTGATCGCATGGGCGAGCGCGTAGAGATCCGAGGTGCGCACCGGCGTCCGCGGCAAACTCAAACCCTCCAGCCCCTCCATCATGTCCCCGAAGACCGTGCCGACGGCGCATCCCGACGTGCGGGTCTTCTTGCGCAGCTTCTCCTCGTAGTCGGTGCCGCGCGCGGTGCGCACGACGACAGTCTCAAGTTCGGCGTCGTAGTCCACCGCGGTGATCGTGTCGTCGTCACGGAGCATGCCCTGATTGCGCAGGTAGCCGACCGCAAGGTATTCGGGATAATCGCCGATCGTCATCGCCGTGACGATCTCCTGCGCGTTGAGATAGATCGTCAGCGGCCGCTCCTCGACCACGCGCAGCTCGGCGCTCCGCCCCTCGTGATCGACCCCGACCACTGCGCGGGTCAGGCGCGCATTCCCGGGCTCGGGACGGATCAGATAGCTCTCGCCCATCGGCGCATTCCCCGTTGAACCATGCCGCAAGGACAAGATAGAGCAGGCGCCAGCCATACGGTAGAGCCCGCACCATGCCAAGTCCCTCCCGATCCGACGCCTACTGGCAGGGCGTGCGGGACAGCGCCCCCTTCCTGATCGTGATCGTTCCCTTCGCGGTCCTCTTCGGCATGCTCGCGACCGAAGCCGGCTGGAACATCGGTCAGGTCATGGCGATGAGCGTGATGGTCATCGCCGGCGCCTCGCAGTTCACCGCCCTGCAGCTCATTTCCGAGAACGCGCCCACGGTGATGGTGATCCTGACCGCGCTCGCTGTGAACCTGCGGATGGCGATGTATTCGGCGAGCATGGCGCCGCATATCGGCACGGCGCCGCTCTGGCAGCGCGCGCTGGCCGCCTATTTCCTCGTCGATCAGACCTACGGCACGGCGATCAACCGCTACACGCTGACCCCGCGGATGAGTGCGGCGCAGAAGATCGCCTATTTCTTCGGCGCGGTGACGCCGGTCTGCCTGCCATGGTACGCGGCGACCTATGCGGGTGCGGTGGCGGGGGCGGCGATCCCGCCCGAACTCGCGCTCGACTTCGCCGTGCCGATCACCTTCATCGCCCTGGTCGCGCCGGCGCTGCGCAGCCTGCCGCATCTTGCGGCGGCGTTCGTCTCGGTGATCGCGGCGCTTCTGCTCGCCGCCGTACCCTTCGGGCTCGGCCTGATGATCGCCGCCGCGCTGGCGATGGTCACTGGCGCACTGGTCGAGATATGGCAGGAGGGGCGCAGATGAGCGATGCCCGGATCTGGCTGGTGATCGTCGTGCTCGGGATCGGGACCTTCCTGATCCGCTTCTCCTTCATCGGTCTGGTCGGCGGGCGGACCCTGCCGCTATGGGCGCAGCGCCTCCTGCGTTACGTCCCCGTTGCGGTCATGCCGGGCCTCGTCGCACCGCTGGTGGTCTGGCCGCAGGCGACCGGCGGTGTGACCGACACGCCCCGCATGATCGCGGCACTAGCCGCATTGGCGATCGGGGCGTGGAGCCGGAGCGTGCTCGGCGCCATCCTCGGCGGAATGGCGGTGCTCTACGTGGCGCTCTGGGCGTTCGGCTAGAGCGCGATCGCCGAGATCAGCCGGCCGTAGTCGGCCTCGCCCTTCTGGGTCTTGCGCCGGTAGGAGAAGTACCGCTCGGGCATGGAATAGGTGCATTCCCCGATCCAGACCGCATCCCCGACCCCGGCGCGTCGCAGCCGCCACAACACGAAACCGGGCAGATCGAACTGGAACCGGTCCTCCCGGCCACCGACGAAGAAGCGACTGTGTGCCGGGTCCTCGGCCATGAAGGCCTCGAAGAATTCCGGCCCGACCTCGTAGGCGCGCTGGCTGATCGTCGGGCCGACCGCCGCCCGCACCCGTCCGGCTTGCGCGCCGAGCCGTTCCATCGCCTCGAGCGTCGCCTCGATCACCCCGTCGAGCGCGCCGCGCCAGCCGGCATGCGCCGCGCCGATGACCCCGGCCTCGGGATCGTGGAACAGGACCGGAGCGCAATCGGCCGTCAGGACGCTGAGGGCGATACCCGGCTGGTCGGTGACGGCCGCGTCCGCCCGTGGCCGCTCGCGCCAGCCCTCTGGTCCCGCCACCACCACATCCGCCGAATGCACCTGATAGAGCGACAGGAGCCTCTCGCGCGCAATGCCCATCGCCTCCGCGACCCTCGCGCGGTTGATTCCGACCGCCTCGGTCTGATCCGACGATCCCTGACCGCAGTTCAGCCCGGCATAGACACCGGAGGAGGCGCCGCCGCGGCGGGTGAAGAACCCGTGGCGGGTACCTTCCAGCAGCTCGGACGTCAGGACCTCGAGGCTCATGGATCGAATCCCGGTGGCGGCGGAGCGTCTGGCGATGTGAGCACCATGACCTTGAATAGCTGTCCCATCTCGGCCGGATCGGTCAAGCGCCGATGTTGCGCGACGAGACGGCTGCGCGCGGCGTCGGTCGAACCTTCGCCGAGCCGCGCCACCCGTCGGCCGATGCCGAGCCGTTCGAGAAAAGCGCCCTGCCCCACCGGTCCGTGCGGCCTCAGCCCCGAGGCTTCCGCCAGCGCCTTGAAGCGGACGTGCGCCGTAAGGTCTGCCGCGCCAGGCGCCGCGAGCGGTTCGGCCGGCGCGTGCCCGACCACCGCCTGCAAGGTGTCACCGGTCCCGTCCCATTCACCGTAGTCGACGATCAGCGCCGCACCACCCCATCGAGCGATCCGTTCGCCCAACACGGCGGCGGTCGCCTCACCAGCCTCGCAGATCTCGACGATCGTCCCGTCCGGCGTGAGCGGAAAGCGCCGCTCCACACCCGGATCGACCCGGAGCGGCCCCCAGTCGAAGCGCAGTACGCCGCCGTCCAGGACAATCCGCCGCTCCTGCCATCCAGGATCAGCCCGCCGGAACTGGCGCACCGGCAGGGCGTCGAAGAACTCGTTGGCGACCAGCAACAGCGGCCCTTCCGGAAGCGCCTCCACCCGTTCCGCCCAGGCGACCGGCCATCCCGCCAGCGTCTCGGCCTGCCGCGCGCGCAGCACAGGGCTCGTTTCGACCAGATGAACCCGCGCGGCGGCGGCGAAACCGAGAAGGCGTTCTGTCACGCGCAGCACATCGGCCATCAGCATGCCGCGTCCTGGGCCGAGTTCCGCCAGAATGACGGGGTCGGGCCGCCCCTGATCGTGCCAGACCTGCGCCAGCCAGGCCCCGATCATCTCTCCGAAGAGCTGGCCGATTTCCGGCGCCGTCACGAAGTCACCCGCCGCCCCGAAAGGATCGCGCGTCGCATAGTAGCCGTGCACCGGATGGCCCAGACAGAGCGCCATGTACTCCGCGACGCCGATCGGCCCCGTCGCCGCGATCCGTTCGCGGATCAGCCGCCCGAGCGGGGTCATGTCCGCCGCCGGCTCCAGAGGATCAGCGCGAGGCCCGCGAGCAGCATCGGCAGCGACAGGAGTTGTCCCATGCTGAGCCCGGCCTCGCCGAATCGCAGCACGAAGCCGAAAGGGTTGTCTGGTGTGACGAACTGCGCATCCGCCTCGCGATAGCGTTCCACGAACATCCGTGCCGCGCCGTAGCCGGCCAGGAACACTCCGATGATCCGCCCGGGATGGGCCAGCCAGCCCAGTCTCAGGATCGCCCACAGGATCACGAGGCCGAGCACCAGGCCTTCGAGCCCCGCCTCGTAGAGTTGAGAGGGATGCCGGGCACAAAGCCCGGTCCAGTCTGGCGGGCAGGTGGCGCCGGCACCCGGGAACGCCACGGCCCAGGGAACATCCGACGGACGCCCCCAGAGCTCGGCATTGATGAAATTGGCCAGCCGCCCGAAGAAGATGCCGATGGGCGCTGCCGCCGCGACCGCGTCGCCCACCCGCACGGGGCTGACCCCGTTGCGCCAGCCGAAGAGGGTCAGCGCGACGACCACCCCGAGAAACCCGCCGTGGAACGACATGCCGCCGCGCCAGACCGCGAGGATCTCGGCCGGATTGGCCAGGTAGTAGGCCGGCTGGTAGAACAGGACGAAGCCGAGCCGGCCACCGAGGATCACGCCCAGAACCATCCAGGTCAGCAGATCCTCCGCCGCCTCCGGCCTCATCGGCGCGGTGCCCCCCCAGAGCGCCGGCCGGCGGTTCAGCCAGATCACGTAGCGCCAGCCGAGGACGAGACCGGCGATATAGGCGAGCGCGTACCAGCGGATCGCCAGTTCCAACCCGAAGAGGTTGACCGAGAAAAGCACCGGATCGATGTCCGGAAAGGAAAGAACGAACTGCATGGAACCCCGCGCGCGAAGCCGCCCCTCCATCGGGGGCGTCCGCCGGGGAGTCAACCCGCCCCGTCCCCACCCTTGGCAAAGCCGTCGCGGCCGACCATATCTCGCGGAACGCTTTTCGGAGGCCACGATGCAGTCCCGCAACAAGATTATCGACGATCTCGGACAGCTGATGCAGAACGCGCTCGGCGTGGCGCAGGGCGCGAAGGTCGAGGCCGAGACCGCGATGAAGAGCCTGATGGACCGCTGGCTCGCCGATCGGAACCTCGTTTCCCGCGATGAATTCGACGCGGTACGTGCGATGGCCCAGAAGGCGCGCGAGGAAAACGAGGTGCTGAAGGCGCGGCTCGACGCGCTCGAAGCGGCGAAGGCGAAGCGAAAGCCGAAGGAAGGCTGACCCACGCCGCCGCATCCCGGCGGGCGCTCCGCCGTGCGGTAAATTTCACAAAATTCTTCTTTACAGAATCTGTACCGTCTACCACCATATTTGGTAGGTCGGCGGCAATCGCCGTTGACCTGTTGTTAACCTCAGCGCCCCGCGCGGGGTCTTGCTCCGCCGGAGGCCAATAACAGAGGCACGGGCATGGGCATTGTCGAGCGAGATTTCTACTCCGAGGAAACGCACCCGATCGATATCTGCGAGACGCTCGCCGAGGAGCGTTCGTGGGACTTCGACCGGATCGCCGACGATCAGATCGCCATGGCGATCGAGGGCGCTTGGCGCACGTATTCCGTGACCCTCGCCTGGTCCGCGCAGGACGAGACGCTGCGGCTGATCTGCGCCTGGGAGATGGAGCCCCCCACCCGGCGGCGCAACCATCTCTACAAGGCCATGGCGCTCGCCAATGACCGTTGCTGGTCGGGTGCCTTCACCCTCTGGCCGGACCAGAAGCTGATGGTCTACCGCTACAGCCTCAACCTCACTGGTGGCGCCCAGGCATCTGGAGCCCAGATCAACGACATGGTCCGCTGTGCCGTTGCGGCGGCCGAGCGCTTCTATCCCGCGTTCCAGCTGGTGGCCTGGGGCCACGAGGACCCCGAGAAGGCGCTTGGCATCGCCATGGCCGAGGCCTACGGTCGGGCCTGAAACCGGCCCCCTTTTCGCCACCTCAGGGGGCTGGAAAGGGGGATACATGTCACTCTCGGAAATCGGCGCCCGCGGCCTCGTGCTGCTCGGTTGCGGCAAGATGGGCGGGGCCATGCTCGAGGGCTGGCTCGCCCGCGGACTGCCGCCGTCGGCCTTCACGGTCCTCGAGCCCAACCCGGCGCCGCGCCTGACGGAACTGGTCGCCGATGGACTTCGCCTGAACGCCGACCTGCCCGCCGCGCCGGCGGTCTGCGTGCTGGCGGTCAAGCCGCAGATGATGGCGAACGCCCTGCCCCGGCTCGCGCCGTTCGGCAGCGGCAGCACCGTGTTCCTCTCGATCGCCGCGGGCACGCCGATCCGGTTCTTCGAGAACGTGCTCGGTGCACCCACCCCCGTCGTGCGGGCCATGCCGAACACACCGGCCGCGGTTGGGCGCGGCATAACCGCGCTCATCGGCAATGCCGCCGCCGGCGACGCGGAACTTGCACTGGCCGAGGAGTTGCTCTCCGCTGTCGGACAGACGGTCCGCCTCGAGGCCGAATCCCAGATGGATGCGGTCACAGCCGTCTCCGGATCCGGCCCCGCCTATGTCTTCCTCCTGATCGAGGCGCTCGCCGCGGCGGGCGAGGCCGAGGGACTGTCCCCCGATCTCGCGATGCGCCTTGCCCGGGCCACGGTCGGCGGGGCCGGCCAGCTCGCCGAGACCTCGTCCGACAGTCCCGAACAACTGCGTATCGACGTCACCAGCCCAGGAGGCACCACCGCCGCCGCGCTCGCCGTGCTGATGCGCGCGGAATCGGGCCTGCCGGCGCTGCTGCGCGAGGCGGTGGCGGCGGCCGCTGCGCGGTCCCGGGCGCTCGGCGGGTGAAAACATCACCGGGTTCTGCGGTCATCAATGCTGCACTGCACAATGGCCTTGACATTTTTGCTGCACTGCACCATATCGCGATCACAAGGCACCACACCGAACCCGAGGAGGAACCCATGTTCGATCCCAAGACCTTCACGCTCGACGTCGAGAAGATGACCGACTTCTTCAAGAACAACGAGTTTACCAAGCAGCTCGCCGGCATGAAGCTCCCGGGCTTCGACACCGACGCGGTGGTCGCTGCGCAGAAGAAGAACATGGACGCGCTGGTCGAGGCCAACAAGGCGGCTGCCGCCGGCTATCAGGATCTCTTCAAGAAGCAGATGTCGATCTTCGAGGAGACGATGGCCGAGGCGCAGAAGCACCTGAAGGGCTTCGATTCGACCAAGCTCGACGCCGATGCCGCCCGCAAGCAGGCCGATCTCGCCAAGGCCGCTTTCGAGAAGGCGCTGGCCAACATGCAGGCGCTCGCCGAAGCCGCGCAGAAGGCCAACAGCGACGCCTACGAGATTGTCTCGGCCCGCATCAAGGAATCGCTCGCCGAGCTCCGTGAGCACGCGGCGAAGATGACCCACAAGCACTGACACCAGCCGCCGCCCCGCCGGGTGGCAGCCGATCCCAAGCCCCGACGGTCCCGGCGACCGTCGGGGCTTTTCGTCGCACGACTGTTGTCGCCCGATCGACAAGGCCCTTGCCCTTCGCCCGCGCACCGGTTCATCTGACGCCCGCCGAAATGCGTGGGACAGCGATGGACACGATCAGCTTCGACGATTTCCTGAAGGTCGACATCCGTGTCGGCCGGGTGATCCGGGCGGAACCCTTCCCCGAGGCCCGCAAACCTGCGCTGAAGCTCTGGATCGACTTCGGCCCCGAGATCGGCGAGCGCAAGTCCTCCGCGCAGATCTCCGTCCATTACGCGCCGGCCGACCTCGCCGGCCGGCTGGTTATGGCCGTCGTCAATTTTCCCCCGCGCCAGATCGGGCCGTTCCGATCCGAGGTCCTCGTCCTCGGTTTCTGCGATGCCGACGGCGCCATCGTCCTCGCAGCCCCCGACCGGGAGGTGCCGCTCGGTACCCGGCTGCACTGAACGGAGCCACCATGACCGAGACCGACACGACCGACCGCCCGCGCGTCATCGTCACCCGCAAGCTGCCCGACGCCGTGGAGGACCGGCTGCGCGCTTTCTTCACCGTGGCGCTGAATGCCGACGACACCCCCTTCTCACCCGAGCGTCTGGTCCGCGCCCTACAGGAGGCGGACGGCGTGATCACCACCGTGACCGATGCAGTGACGGCCGAGGCGCTCGCGGCCGAGGGGCGGCGGCGTGCCGCGATCATCGCCAACTTCGGCGTCGGCGTGAACAACATCGACCTCGAGGCTGCGCGGGAGGCCGGGGTGATCGTCACCAACACGCCGGGCGTGCTGACCGACGCGACCGCCGATCTCGCCATCGCGCTGATGCTCGCGGCCACCCGCCGTATGAGCGAGTGGGAGGGGGTGCTTCGCCGCGGCGAATGGGGCGGCTTCAGGCCCGTCGAGCGTCTCGGCACCGGGTTGCAGGACAAGACGCTCGGGATCATCGGCATGGGCCGGATCGGCCAGGCCACGGCGTACCGCGCCCATGCCGCCTTCGGCATGCGCATCATCTACTACAATCGCTCGCCGGTCACCGGGCTCGCCTTCGATGCCGAGGCACGGCCCTCGATCGAAGCGGTCATGTCCGAGGCGGACGTGGTCTCGCTGCACATGCCGGGCGGCGGGTCGAACCGCGGCATGATCTCGGCCGAGCGCATCGCCCTTATGAAGCCGACGGCCTATCTGGTGAACACCGCACGCGGCGACGTGGTGGAAGAACCCGCGCTCGTCGCCGCGCTCGCCGCGGGCCGCATCGCCGGCGCCGGGCTCGACGTCTTCGCCGAGGAACCGAAGGTCCCGGCCGAGTTGATCGGGCTGCCGAACGTCACTCTCCTGCCCCATATCGGCTCGGCGACGATCGAGACACGGACTGCGATGGGGATGCTGGCGGTCGACAACCTGATCGCCCATTTCGAGGGTCAGCCGCTGCCGTCGCGCGTGGTGTGAACCGGGCGAGCGGCGATGAACCGGCCGGCCGGGTGTCATCAGCAGCGGCGACCCTGCCCAAGGGACGCACGGCCGCCGCTTTCCGCCCCGTCATCCATGTCGACCCACCGGTCGCTCGCCTTTCTCGCGCGCCATCGTGACCTTGCCTCGGCTCGACACCCGCCCGGCCATCTCCTAGACAGGGGCACGCACCGATAGGAGACCCCATGCGCCAGCCCCTGTCCGACGCCCGCGACCCTGCCACCGGCGAATCCCTCGGACCCCTCCCCGAATGGGACCTGAGCGATCTCTACGCCGCCGAGGATTCGCCGGACATCTCGCGCGACCTCGACTGGCTCGCCGCCGAATGCGCCGCGTTCGCCGCGGATTACGAGGGCCGGCTCGCGTCGCTCGACTCGGCCGCAATGTTGCGCGCGATCCGGCGCTACGAGGACATCCAGCGCGTCTCCGGCCGGATCATGAGCTTTGCCGGCCTGCGCTACTACCAGAACACCGTCGATCCGGCGCGCGCCAAGTTCTTCGGCGACATGCAGACGCGGATCACCGATCTCTCGACCCCGCTCGTCTTCTTCACGCTAGAGCTCAACCGTGTCGAGAATGCGCATCTCGACGCCCTGCTCGCCGCCGACCCCGCCCTCGGCCGCTACCGTCCGGTGCTCGATCGGATCCGCGCCATGAAGCCCTACCAGCTGTCCGACGAGCTGGAGAAATTCCTCCACGACCAGTCGGTGGTCGGAGCCGCCGCCTGGAACCGGCTCTTCGACGAGACCATGGCCGGGCTGGTGTTCGAAGTCGATGGCGAGACGCTGCCGCTCGAGGCCACGCTCAACCTCCTCTCCGACCGCGACCGCACCCGCCGCGAGACCGGCGCCCGCGCCCTTGCCGAGGTCTTCCAGGAAAAGCTGCCGCTCTTCGCGCGCATCACCAACACGCTCGCCAAGGACAAGGAGATCGAGGACCGCTGGCGCAAGCTCCCGACCCCGCAGGCCGCGCGCCACCTGTCGAACGACGTCGAGCCCGAGGTGGTCGAGGCCCTGCGGAACGCCGTGGTCGCCGCCTATCCCCGGCTGTCACACCGCTATTACCTGCTCAAGGCGAAGTGGCTCGGCATCGACCGGCTCGAGATCTGGGACCGCAACGCCCCGCTGCCGCAGGAGGCCGACCGCCGCATTCCCTGGGACGAGGCGCGCGCCACCGTGCTCGACGCCTATGCCGGCTTCGATCCGCGCATGGCGGACCTCGCTCAGCCGTTCTTCGACAAGGGCTGGATCGATGCGCCGGTGAAGCCGGGAAAGGCGCCAGGTGCCTTCGCGCATCCGACCGTCACCGACGTGCATCCCTATGTCCTGCTGAACTACCTCGGCAAGCCGCGCGACGTGATGACCCTCGCCCACGAGCTGGGCCACGGCGTGCACCAGGTGCTCGCGGCGCCGCAGGGCGAACTCCTGTCCTCGACACCGCTGACGCTGGCCGAGACGGCTTCCGTCTTCGGCGAGATGCTGACCTTCCGCAAGCTCCTCGGCCAGGCGACCGACGCCGGTCAGCGCAGGATCCTGCTCGCGGGCAAGGTCGAGGACATGATCAACACGGTCGTCCGCCAGATCGCCTTCTACGACTTCGAATGCAAGCTGCATGCCGAGCGCCGCAAGGGCGAGCTCACGCCCGACGACATCAACGCCCTCTGGATGAGCGTACAGGCAGAATCGCTCGGACCGGCCTTCACCTTCATGGAGGGCTACGAGACCTTCTGGTCCTACATACCCCATTTCATCCATTCGCCGTTCTACGTCTACGCCTATGCCTTCGGCGACGGGCTCGTGAACGCGCTCTACGCCGTCTACGAGGAGGGGGATCCGGCCTTCGCGGAGAAATACTTCGAGATGCTGAAGGCCGGCGGCTCGAAGCATCACAAGGCGCTGCTCGCCCCCTTCGGCCTCGACGCGACGGACCCGGCGTTCTGGGACAAGGGCCTTTCGATGATCGCGGGCTTCATCGACGAGCTGGAGGCAATGGAGGGCTGACGACCCCCTTGCCGTTGATGACGGTTCCGTGACAGAGATTCCGCCCGAGGCGCCATCATCCAGCCCGGGCGGGTTTCCGATTGTCCACAGCCGTCTTTCTCGCGGTCCTCGCCGCGGCGCTCCTGCACGCGATCTGGAACGCGATGGTGAAGTCCGGGGCGGACAAGCACCTCGCCATGACCGCGGTCGTGCTCGGCCACCTGCCGATCGCGCTCGTCGCCCTGCCCTTCGTGCCACTGCCGCCGCGCGAGGCCTGGCCGTACCTGCTGGCGGGGCTCGCGCTCCACACCGGCTACCAGACCTTCCTGATCCTCTCCTACCGCATCGGGGACCTCACACAGGTCTATCCCATCGCCCGCGGCTCGGCGCCGCTGATCGTCACCGCGGTCTCGGTGCTCTTCCTCGGGGTGGAGCTGAAGCCGCTCGAACTGCTGGCCGTCGCCACCATCGCCGCCGGGATCATGAGCCTCAGCCTGGTGCGCCGGCATGACGGGCTGCGCAATCCGCGTGCCGCGGTCTATGCGCTGATTACCGGCTGCTTCATCGCGGCCTATTCGCTGGTCGACGGCACCGGCGCGCGAATCTACGGCTCGGCCCTCGGCTACTTCGCCTGGGCCTCGATCGGCAACGCCGTGGTCTTCACCCTGCTCTCGCGCCTGATCCGCCCCGGCATGATCACCGAGATCGCCCGCGGCGCGAAGCGCACCGCACTCCTCTCCGGCAGCGCCTCCTTCGTCGCCTACACGCTGGTGATCTGGGCCTTCATGCACGCCCCGATCGCGCTCGTCACCGCGCTGCGCGAGACCAGTATCGTCTTCGCGCTCCTGATCGGCGTCGTCGTCCTGCGCGAACGCCTCGACCTCGCCAAGGTCGCCTCCGCCATGATCACCCTCTTCGGCAGCGCGCTCCTGCGGCTGGCGCGGTGATCGGATCGACGGCGACGCTGCGCCGCTTCCCTTTTTCCAACAGACCGAATCAACTCTCGCGTGAATATTCACTCTCTACTTCGATAGTTCACGACGATCGCGACGGGCGCGGTCATTAAAGTTTGACCGAACTGCGTTCCGTGGTATCGTCTCATCGGGGAAGAGCCGGAGGGAGTGCGCGTCCACGCCAGAGGCGTGAGCCGCTTGTTTCGGATCGCTGGGGGGACACGATGGCAGTGCAGCGGCTGATCGGCATCGACGCGTGGCGCTTGCGCCGCGTCCTGCCGTGCCTGCTGCTCCTCGTGGCAGCCCTGCTCCTGATCGCCCCCGCGACCGCCGCACCGATGGTCGGGACTGCGGGGGAGGCTTCCCAGCCGACACGCGGACCGGTCTGCATTGCCGCGAGTACCGCACTCTGCGACGCGGGCTTCGCCGCTGCACCGGTCGTGCCCGTCGAATTCGACGGCGCCTTCGTCGTCCGCATCGGCACGTCGCTCTGGGACGGCACCGCGCTCGGCCAGGTCGCTACCGTCGCGCCGATCCCGCTGCCCGCCGCCGGATGGCTGGTGCTCGCCGGCATGGGCGCGCTCGGCCTGATGCGTCGCCGTCGCGCGGCCACGCTGGCCGATTCGCAGGGGGCGGAGGTCGAGCTGCTCGGCACCGCCCTGCGCGGCTCGGCCCTCCGCCACGCGCCCGGCGACCCCGCCCGCCCACGCTTCCTGCTGCCCCCGGCGCTGCGCCGTGCCGCGCGGGCGCGCCTGCGCCATGCCTGGCGGCCCCGCGCCTTTTCCCCCGGCACCGGCAGCCCCGTCCGGCCCTGCGGCGGCGCCGGCCACCGCTACGCCGCCACCGCCGAACGTGCTCCGCCGCGCGCCGCGGCCCTCCGACCCATGTCCGGGCCGTCCGCAGGGGCGTGCCCGACCGTCTGCGCCGATCAGCCGCCGACGGCCCGCCTCCGGGACGGGCCGTCCGCGGCTTTCCCCTTGCCCGCCGTCCAGCATCCCGCCGCCCCGTGCGGCGCCGGCGCAGGACGGCCGGACACAAAACCAAGAACGGGTCGAACCCGCACGCAGTTCCGCCCGCGCCCCGTGGGCGCGGCGGTTCACGGCCGTCCCTCCCGGCCCACAGGCCCCGGCGCTCGCCGGTCCGTGCAAGTAACAGAGGGTCTGGCTGCTTTCTTCAACTCGAACCAGAATGGGGTACATCAATGAGAAGTCTGACCAGACTGACGGCCCTGACCACGGCCGCAGTGCTCATGGCGGGGGCGGCCCTCGCAGCACCAACCGTTACGATCAACTCGGTCACTGGAAAATGGCTTTCGGTGACTGGGGGACAGGGGGTAAACGGCCTCAACACAAACGCCGTAAAGTGGGGTTTGCCAACGACCAGTCCTCAGAGCGGTTACACGTTCGTTGGAGTGGCGCCACCGCCGCAGGGTCCCTACGCCGAGGACACACCGTTCAACCTCGGCGATTTCACACATTTCAACTTTCCGATCAATTCGGGCTCCGCGATCACTCAGGCGATCCTCGAGGTTACCTTCGACTTGGTGTTCAACGCAGGCCAAGTTGATGAGACTGCTATTCCCACCTTCAAGTCGACTTACATCTTCAATCATGACGAGACACCGAACGGCGACAACCCGTGCAAATACGGCGGCTTTAACTACCAGGGCGTCAACATCAATGGCTGCGCCGACAAGGTGACTGCCGTCATCAATCCCAGTCTGAGCGACACGTTCGAAATCGGCGGCCTTTTATACTACCTCGCGGTTACCGGTTTCGATGTGGGATCCAGCTTCCTGACCATTGAGAACGCGGAAAACAAGGCGACACTTAAAGGCGTGTTCACCACCACCGTCATCCCCCTGCCCGCCGCCGCGTGGCTGCTGCTCGCCGGCATCGGCGGTCTCGGACTCGCGTCGCGCCGCCGCAAGGCCGACGCCTGAAACCCCGCTTCCGGGCGGCCTCGCTGCCCGGACGGCTCTATCCCCTCCGCCGGCCCGTCCGGCGGAGGGTTTTTCATGGCGCACGCGACGGCAAGCGGGCGTAACGCGCGCTCCGGAGCTTCAACGATTTCCCTGGAAACTGGTGCCGCTGAGAGGACTCGAACCTCCGACCCACGCATTACGAATGCGTTGCTCTACCAGCTGAGCTACAGCGGCACTGCCGGTCCGTTTAGCAAGTGTGACCGCGCCCGTCCAGCGGGATCATACGGCCTTGGTCAAGCCGCCGCCTCTTCCAGAAACGCCGCCACCGCCGCGGCGAATTCCTTCGGCGCCTCGGCATGGACCCAGTGCCCCGCGCCATGGATCACCACCCGCCGCGCGGCGGGGAACCGCTCCAGGATGTGCGGCCAGTGGTCGTCGCGGACATAATCCGAGGTCTCGCCGGTCACGAACAGCGCCGGCCCCTCGAACCGTCCCGCGACCTCCGGAAAGCCCATGATCCGCGGCATCTGGTCGGCCAGCGTGTCGAGGTTCAGCTTCCACGCCGCGCGCCCGTCCTCCACGCTCAGGCTCTGCAGGAGGAAGGCGCGCAGCGCCGGGTCAACGACCGTTTCGGCGAGCCGCGGATCGGCCTCGGACCGGCGCGTGACCCCGCGCAGGTCGACAGCCTGCATCGCCCGGACATACTCTATCTGGCTGTGGCCATAGGCCACCGGGGCGATGTCGGCGACGATCAGCCGCCGGACCCGCGCGGGCTCGGTCAACGCAAGCACCATCGCCGCCTTCCCGCCCATGGAATGGCCGAGCAGGTCCGCCCGCCCGCCCAGCGATGCGATCACCTCCGAGAGGTCCGCCGCCATCGCCTCGTAGGAATGCTCGGCAAACCACGGGCTGTCCCCGTGGTTGCGCATGTCGACCGCGACCACCCGCCGCCCCTCGGCCAGTCGCCGCGCGACCACGCCCCAGTTGCGCGCCGAGCCGAAGAGGCCGTGGGCGATGACCAGCGGAACCCCGCCATGTGCGTGCCCGTGGACGATCGTGTTCAGCATCGCATCCCCCTCAGACGATCAGGCTGGTGATCACCGCGTCGTCGGTGATGTCGAGATAGGTGAAGCCCGCGCCGGTCATCCGCGCCTCGAGCCCCGGGAAATCCCCCCGCCCGCGCGTCTCGATGCCGAGCAGGACCGAGCCGAAGTTGCGCGCGGACTTCTTCAGGTACTCGAAACGCACGATGTCGTCGTCGGGCCCCAGCACCCCGAGGAACTCGCGCAGCGCGCCGGGCCGCTGCGGCAGGCGCAGGATGTAGTATTTCTTCCGCCCCTCCCAGCGCAGCGCACGCTCCTTCACGTCCGGCAGCCGCTCGAAGTCGAAGTTCCCCCCCGAGACCACCGCCACCACCGTGCGTCCCGCCACGTCGAGGTCGCGCAGCGCATCGACGGCCAGCGCACCCGCGGGTTCCAGCACCATGCCCTCGATGTTCAGCATCTCCAGCATCGTGGCGCAGAGCCGGTTCTCGGCGATCGCCAGCACGTCGTCGGCCGGGATCGCCTTCAGCACCGCGAAGTTCAGCTCGCCCACCCGCGCCACCGCGGCGCCGTCGACGAAGTTGTCGACCGCATCCAGCGTCACCACATGCCCCGCCGCCAGCGCGGCCTTCAGACTGGCGCCACCTGCGGGCTCGGCCAGCCGGACCTTCGTCGCCGGGGATCGTTCCGCAAGGACCTGGATCATGCCCGCCGAAAGCCCGCCGCCACCCACCGGCAGCACCAGGAGATCGGGCACCACCCCTTCGGGCAGCTGGGCGAGGATCTCCTGCGCGCAGGTCGCCTGCCCCTCTATCACGTCCGGGTCGTCGAAGGGCGGCAGGAACAGCGCGCCGGCCTGAAGGCAATATTCCCGCGCCGCGCGCTGCGTGTCGTCGAAATAGTCGCCGACCAGCCGGATCTCGACCGCGCCCCCGCCGAACTGCCGGGTCTTGTCGATCTTCTGCTGCGGCGTCGTTACCGGCATGAAGATCACGCCTTCGGTGCCGAAGTGCCGGCAGGCATGGGCCATGCCCTGAGCATGATTCCCCGCCGAGGCGCAGACGAAGCGTCGCCGGTCGGGGTCCGCGGCCAGCGCCTTGCGCATGGCGTTCGAGGCGCCACGGATCTTGTAGGACCTGATCGGGCTCAGGTCCTCGCGCTTCAGCCAGATCTCGGCGGCGTACCGCGCGCTCAGGTATTCGTTGCGCTGGAGCGGCGTCGGCTCCAAGATCGGCCGCAATGCCGCCTCGGCCGCAGCGACCCCGTCGAGGAACGCGCTCACCGCCCTGCCCCCGGGGCCGCACCGGGCTCGGACCGGTCCACCGGATTGGTGTGAAAGTCGAAATCCCGCATCGGACCGATCCCCCCGACGCCATCAAAGGCGAAACCGCGCCCAAGTCAAATCGCGCCCAGTCGGCTCCGGACCGTTGGACGTCGCTCGATCTCTCCGAAGATGCCGACACCGCCTGCCGCCGCCAGACCGCCCCGCCTTGCCGCCGCCCGGAAAACCCCTTAGACGGCTCGCGTCCCGCGCCAACGGAGCCCGCCCATGTCCGCACCGAAGAAAGTCGTGCTCGCCTATTCCGGCGGCCTCGATACCTCCATCATCCTGAAATGGCTGCAGACCGAATACGGCTGCGAGGTGGTGACCTTCACCGCCGATCTCGGCCAGGGCGAGGAACTCGAACCGGCTCGCGCCAAGGCGGAGCTGCTCGGCGTCCGCTCCGACAACATCTACATCGAGGACCTGCGCGAGGAATTCGTCCGCGACTTCGTCTTCCCGATGTTCCGCGCCAACACCGTCTACGAGGGCCAGTACCTTCTCGGCACTTCGATCGCCCGTCCCCTGATCGCCAAGCGGCTGGTGGAGATCGCCGAGGCGACCGGCGCCGACGCCGTCGCCCACGGCGCCACCGGCAAGGGCAACGACCAGGTCCGCTTCGAGCTTTCCGCCTACGCGCTCAACCCCTCGATCCGGGTGATCGCCCCGTGGCGGGAATGGACGCTCACGAGCCGCAGCAGGCTGATCCAGTTCGCCGAGGAACACCAGATACCGATCGCGAAGGACAAGCGGGGCGAGGCCCCCTTCTCGGTCGACGCGAACCTGCTGCACACGTCCTCCGAGGGCAAGGTTCTGGAAAACCCCGCCGAGGAGGCGCCCGACTACGTCTACCAGCGCACGGTGCATCCCGAGGACGCCCCGAACGAGCCGGAGTTCGTGGAGATCGGCTTCGAAAAGGGCGATGCAATCTCGGTGAACGGCGAGCCCCTCTCCCCCGCCACGCTCCTCACCCGTCTCAACGAACTCGGCGGCAGGCACGGCGTCGGACGGCTGGATCTGGTTGAGAACCGATTCGTAGGCATGAAGTCCCGGGGCATCTACGAGACACCCGGCGGCACGATCCTGCTCGCGGCCCATCGGGGGATCGAGCAGATCACGCTCGACCGCGGCGCGGGGCATCTGAAGGACGAGCTGATGCCGCGCTATGCCGAGCTGATCTACAACGGCTTCTGGTTCAGCCCCGAGCGCGAGATGCTGCAGGCCGCCATCGACCGCAGCCAGGAGAACGTCACCGGCACCGTCCGCCTGAAGCTCTACAAGGGCTCGGCCTCGGTCGTGGGGCGCTGGTCCGATCGTTCGCTCTATTCGGAGAGCCACGTGACCTTCGAGGACGATGCCGGCGCCTACGACCAGAAGGACGCCGCCGGCTTCATCAAAATCAACGCGCTGCGCCTGCGGCTCCTCGCCATGCGCGACAGGCACTGACGAACGGAGAAAGCGGGGAGCCAGCCAGCCCCCCGCACCATCACTCGAAACTCAGAACTCCGACCAGTCGTCGTCCGCCGGGATCGCCGGGCCTTTTGAAGCCCGCCGCCGCGGCGGGGCCGGCATCTCGTCGCGCGCGGTCCTGTCGCGGGAAAACTCGGCCTCCATCGCCAACTCGGTGCCGAGGCTGAACTGACCGAGAAGCCCCTCCAGCGTCTCGACCTGGTGATCGAGCGCCTTGCTCGCCTGCACGGTCCGATCGGCAACCTGGGTGTTCGACTGCGTGTCCTGCTCCATGCGCGACACTGCCTGGTTGATCTCGACGATCCCCGTGGTCTGCTCGCCCCCCGCCGTGGCGATCTCCGAGATCGTGGCGGTCAGGCTCTCGATCGCCGCGGTGATCTCGCCGAGCGCGGTGCCCGTCTGCTGCACCATCCGGGTGCCCGCCGACACGCTTTGCGAGCTCGCCTCGATCAGCTGGGCGATGTCGCGGGCCGCATTGGCCGAACGCTGCGCCAGTACCCGAACCTCGCTCGCCACCACCGCGAAACCCTTGCCCGCCTCGCCGGCCCGGGCCGCCTCGACCGCGGCGTTGAGCGCCAGCAGGTTGGTCTGGAAGGCAATCGAATCGATCACCGAGACGATCTCGGCGATGCGCAGGCTCTGCTTCTCGATGGCGACGACCGCATCGACCGCCTCGACCGAACGCCGGGCCCCCTCGCGCGAGTTCCGCGCCAGGTCCTCGGCAAAGCTGCGAGCCTTGAACAGAAGCTCGCCGGTGTTGCGCACCGTCTGCGAGATCTGCTCCATCGTCGCCGCCGTCTCCTCCAGCGCCGCCGCCGTGTCCTCGGTGCGCCGCGCGAAATCGACGGCATCGGTGGCGATCTGTCCCGAGGCCGCGCGCGCCGCACTCGAGGCCTGGCTGATGCCGATCACCACGTCGCGCAGCGATCGCACCGTCAGGTTCATCTGCTGGCGCAGCGATTCGAACCGCCCCTTCTGCGGCCGGGTCATCTCGACCGACAGGTCCCCCCGCGCCAGTGCCTGAAGCCGGGTGTCGAGATCGGCCAGCATCGCATCCAGCCCGCCGAAGAAGGCGTTCAGCTTCACCGCGAGCGACTGCAGCACCTCGTTGTCGAATGTCCGCTGGATCCGGGCTCCCAGGTTGCCCGCAAGCCCCTGGTCGGCCATTTCGGAGAAGGCCGCCTCGACCTCGCGCAGGAGCGCCTCGCGCTCGGCCGCGTTGCGGGCTTCCGCCTCCACCGCCGACTGCTCGGCCCTGAGCGCGCGTTCGGCATCGGCCTGGGCCCGTTCGGCCTCCTCCATCGCCAGCCTGTTGATCCGAAGCCGGTCCAGCACCATCACCATCAGCACGCCGGTCTCGATGACGAGGATCGCCGCGTGCATCAGCGTGCGCAGGATGTGCGACCCGTCGGGATAGACCAGCGCCGGCATGACGAAGTTCAGGGTCAGATGGTGCACGGCGACCACCGCCGCCGCCACGGCCAGCGCGCGCACGCTCGCAAGGGCCGAGATCGCCGCGACCATGGCGAAGAAATACATGTGCGTATCCGCCTGCCAAGGATGGCCGGCGAAGCTGGCGGTAAAGAGCGCCGCCTGCCCGACCAGCGCCCCCGCGATCACCATGTCGCTGACCGACGGCGCGAAGCGCAGCGCCGCTTCCGCGCAAGCCGACAGGATCAGCGACAGGACGATGACCGGAACGACCGGGCCGCCGATGGCCCAGGCGATCAGCCCGAGCAGCGGCGCATGCGCCCAGGAAACCGTGGTGAACAGCCGCGCCACCCGCGCGATCGACGCCTCGAGGTTGCTCGTCTCCGCGCTCATGCCTGCACTCCGCAAAGGGCGAGAAGCCTCGGGTCGCTCAGCACCAGCCAGGCGCCGGCCTTCCACAACCGGTCGGTGAACTCCGCATCACGGCCCTGGACCACCCGGCCCACCACCGGTTGCACGACGCCGACCTCGCGTCCGTTCGCCTCCGAGATCACCGTCGCCGCGTCCCGCCAGGGTGGGGTGATCACAAGATAGACGCCGTTCGCCGGCGCCACCGCACGGACCGTGGCGACCGCAACCGGCCCGGTCAGGCTCGCGACCAGAGTGACGACAACCAGGAGACCGGGGATTCGGCTGCTCTTCCGAGCCATGCAACACCTCGCCGTGTTTTCTCCCGTCTCTCTGGCGGCAAAATGCTAACGGAGCATGAAGGTTAGCCCTCGGCGACGGCCGATCCGGCTGCTGCGTGAACGCCGGTTTAATTGCGGGGACGCGAATGCCGACCGCCGTCCCGGCGCTCGCCCTCGCCCCGATTACGACCGCGGGCGGTGCATTGCGCACCGCGATCTTCGCCAAGCCCGCTCAGGCCGTGCTCTGCCCGGGAGATCGTCACGCCTGTCCTGCCCACGCAGAAATCAGAGGCAGGCGGCCCCTTGTCCCGACCCCGACCGCCGTGGCGCCGTCACATGAAGACGGCGGCGTTGTTGATCAGGATCACCCGCAGCGCGTAGAGCGCGATGATCAGCACGATCGGGGACAGGTCAAGCCCGCCCATGTCCGGCAGGATGCGCCGGATCGGCCCGTAGAACGGCTCCAGCGCGCGGTTCAACCCGGTCCAGATCTGCCAGACCAGCGGCTGGTTCCGGTTCAGCACGTTGAAATTGATCAGCCAGCTCATGATCACATGCGCGATCACGATGAACCAGATCACGTCGAGGATCAGCAGGAGGATCTGGAGAAGGGACATCATCGCGCAAACCGTCCTTGTCTGGCCGTTCCGGAGCCCGACACCTAGTCTGCCCCGCACCCGGCTGCAAGCCTCAACACCCGTCTTGCGAGCGGTACCGCCGTTCTGCGATACATCCCCATGACCTCCGTCGCGCCGATTCCCCGCCCCACAGTCGACCGCCGCGGCGTGTTTTCCTGGATGCTGTTCGACTGGGCCAACCAGCCGTTCCAGACCCTGATCATCACCTTCGTCTTCGCACCCTACTTCGCGGCCGCCGTCGCCCCCGACCCGGTCTCGGGCCAGGCGATCTGGGGCACCGCCGCGGCGCTCGCCGGGCTGACGGTCGCACTCCTCGCCGCACCCCTCGGCGCCATCGCCGACCGAACGGGCGCGCGCAAGCGCTGGGTGATTGCCTTCTCGATCCCCTACCTGATCGGCTGCATCGGTCTCTGGACGGCGGTGCCGGGCATGCCCGACCCGATCGTACCGCTGGTCTTCTTCGTGCTGGCCTATGTCGGCTCGGAGTTTACCCTGATCTTCACCAATTCCATGCTGCCCGACCTCGGCCCGAAGGAGGAAATCGGCCGCATCTCCGGCTCGGGCTGGGCGCTCGGCTATCTCGGCGGGCTCGCCTCGCTGATCCTGATGCTGGGGTTCATCGCCCCTGTCCCCGACAGCGACCGCACGCTCTTCGGCCTATTGCCCGCCTTCGGCCTCGACCCCACCGAGGGCGAGCCCTCGCGTGCCAGCGGTCCGATCAGCGCGCTCTGGTACGTGGTCTTCGCGGCACCGCTCCTCTTCTTCACCCCCGACGCGCCACGGCGCCGCGCCGGCCCGGGGGTGATCCGCGCCGGCTTGCGCGACATCCTCGCCACCTTCCGCACCATCCGGCTGCACCGCAGCCTGATGGCCTTCCTCGGCGCCTCGATGTTCTACCGCGACGCGCTGAACTCGCTCTTCATCTTCGGCGGGATCTATGCCGCGGGCGTCCTCGGCTGGGGGCTCTTCCAGCTCGGCCTCTTCGGCATCGTCGCCGCGGCAACCGGGGCGCTCGGCGCCTGGCTCGGAGGCCGTGCCGACAGGGCCTTCGGCCCGCGGCCGGTCATCGTCACCGCCATCTTCGTGCTGATCGCCGTCTGCCTGATCACGCTTTCGACGACGCGCAGCTCGGTCCTATTCCTGCCGGTCGCCGCCGACTCCCGCCTGCCCGACATCGTGTTCCTGATCGCGGGAAGTCTGCTCGGCGCCATGGCCGGCGCGCTTCAGGCCTCCTCGCGCACGCTCCTGGTCCACCAGGCGGCGGGCCATGTCGACCACGGCCAGGCCTTCGGGTTCTACGCGCTGTCGGGCAAGGCCACTTCGCTTATGGGTCCGACCCTCGTCGCGACCGCGACGACCGTCTTCGACTCCCAGCGCGTCGGCATCAGCCCTGTGATCCTGTTGTTCCTCGTCGGGCTGGTTCTGCTATTCTGGGTCAAAACCGAGGCAGCGGAAACCGGAGCACAGGCAGCATGATCAGACCCATTCTCCTCGCGCTCGGCGTAGCACTCCTTGCGCCGGCCGCCGGGGCCCAGACTGCCCAGCAGCTCTTCGGGGCGAAGGCCACGCCCAGCCCGCACGATCCCCACCCGGTCGGCGCCCATGCCCGCGGCTGTCTCGCCGGCGGCGTGCAGCTGCCCGAAACCGGCCCGACCTGGCAGGCGATGCGCCTGTCGCGCAACCACAACTGGGGCCACCCCACTGCCATCGCCTTCGTCGACCGCCTCAGCCGTCGCGCCGCGCAGGAACCCGGCTGGGCCGGGCTCTACGTGGGCGACATCGGCCAGGCCCGCGGCGGGCCGGCGCCCGGCCACGCCTCGCACCAGATCGGTCTCGACATCGACATCTGGCTCCTGCCGCCGCAGCGGCTCGACCTCTCGCGGCGCGAGCGCGAGAACATCTCCTCGCTCGACGTGCGCAGCGCCGACCAGCGCCGGGTGAACGGGAACTGGACCGCCTCGCACCACCGCATCCTCGAGGCCGCCGCCCGCGACCCGGAGGTGGAGCGCATCTTCATCACCCCGCCGGTGAAGCTCGCGATGTGCCGCGACGCGCCTGCGAACGACCGGGCATGGCTCGCCAAGATCCGGCCCTGGTGGGGCCACAACACCCATTTCCACGTGCGGCTGCGCTGCCCCGCCGGCGCCGTCGGCTGCCGCAACCCCGACCCGCTGCCCGCTGGTGATGGCTGTGCCGATGCTGTCTGGTGGGTAACCGAGGCGCTCCAGCCGCCCGATCCGAACGCGCCCCCGCCGCAGCCCCGGCCGCCGCTCCGGCTCGCCGACCTGCCGCCGCAATGCACGCAGGTGCTGAACGACGGATGATCCGTCTCCTCCTCGCCGCGGCCCTGGCGCTGGCCGCCGGAACCGCCACGCTTGCCGCCGGCGCGCCGCGGCTCGAACTGGAGACGAAGCTCGTCTGGCGCGACCCCGTCCCGGGCTTCGGCAGCTTTTCGGGGCTCGAAGTGATCGACGGCGGCCGCCGGTTCGTCGCCATCACCGACAAGGGCCACTGGGCCACGGGCACCATGGACCGCGACGACGACCGGCTGACCGGCGTCCGGCTCACCGGATTCGGCCACCTCCTCGGCGTCAACGGCCAGCCGCTCGCAGGCGAGGACATCGACGCCGAGGGCCTCGCCATCGACGCCCGGGGCCACTTCTGGGTCAGCTTCGAGGCCTTCCACCGCATCCGCCGCTACGACCGCATCGACGGCCCAGCGACCCATGTCGACGGGCATCCCGACTTCCCCAGCCTGCAGAACAACTCCGCCCTCGAGGCGCTGGCCATCGACGCGGCGGGCACGCTCTATGCCATCCCGGAACGCTCCGGCGTGCTCGACCGCCCCTTTCCCGTCTACCGGCTTCGGGACGGCCAATGGGACCGTGACCTGCGCCTGACGCGCACGGGCCCCTTCCTAGTCTCCGGCGCCGACTTCGGCCCGGACGGGCGGCTCTACCTGCTCGAACGCGACTTCCGCTGGCTCGGCGGCTTCGCGACCCGAGTCCGCCGCTTCACCCTCGGCCCGCAGAGTTTCGACGACGGCATCACCCTGCTCGAGACGACCTTCGGCGATCTGGACAACATGGAGGCGATCTCCGTATGGCGGGATTCCGGGGGCCGCACCCGCGTCACGCTGCTATCGGACGACAACTGGTTCCCGCTGCAGCGAACCCTCTTTGCCGAGTTCCTGCTGGTCGAGACAGATGGCTGAGAACCACGGTCGAGCCGCTCCTCCCGTTGTCCACGACGCCTGCATCGGTCAAGCTCAACCGATCCCGGCAAGGCGGAGGCGATGAGCAGGATCTTCCAGGCCATGCGGCAGCGACTCGGCGGCGCGTACCGGGGGGACGCCCTGAGGCCGTTCATCGGCAACCGGAGCCTCGTGGTGCTCCTGCTCGCGGCCGGCTTCGCCTGGGCCTTCGTGGAACTTGCCGACGAGGTGCGCGAGGGCGAGACCCGCTCGATCGACACGACGATCCTCCTGGCCCTGCGGGTGCCGGGCCACCCGGCCGACCCGCTCGGGCCGGGATGGTTCGAGGAACTGGCGCGGGACATCACCGCCCTCGGCGGCGTGGGCGTACTGACGCTCGTCACCCTCGCTGTGGCGGGCCTCCTCATGCTGCAGGGCCTCCGGCGGTCGACGATCCTTGTGCTCGTCTCGGTCGCAGGCGGCCTGCTCATCAGCACGCTCTTCAAGGAGGCCTTCGACCGCCCGCGCCCCGACCTCGTGCCCCATGGCGCGACGGTCTACACCGCGAGCTTCCCCAGCGGCCATTCGATGATGGCCGCGGTCACCTATCTCACCCTTGCGGTGATGTACGCACGTGTCGAGCCGCGCCGCGCGGTGAAGATCTACCTGATCGCTGTCGCCACCCTGATCATCCTGCTCGTCGGCGCGAGCCGTGTCTATCTGGGCGTACACTGGCCGACCGACGTGCTGGCAGGCTGGCTCGCCGGTGCGACCTGGGCGCTCTTCTGCTGGCTCGTCGCGCGCTGGCTCCGGCGGCTCGGAGCGGTGGAACCGGAGGCCGGCGACACGGCCCGCTGACCAGGCATTCGGCGGTTGCAGCTGCGCTGTCGACACTCAAGGCGAGTAACCTGCAAACACATTCAATTGTTGCCATGTTGCCACGAGACTGTGATCTCGCAGCGCAAACCCTTCAACTTCACAGGCAAAGGGGCTACTTTACCGCCATCGCAACCACGGGGGTCTTGAAATGATTAAGCTTATTGCCAGTGCAAGTGCTCTGGCGCTGATGGCGTCGGTGGCCCAGGCTCAAACCTTCGACGGGTTCTATGTCGGTGGCGAACTCGGCTACAACACCGGCGAAGCCGATCTGGAGTGGAAGCCGGGAGACGGTTCCACGCGCTCCGATGAAATGGACTATGACGGCTGGGACATCGGCCTCAATGCCGGTTGGCGCCGGCAGTTCTCGAACAACTTCGTGCTCGGCGTGGAGCTCGGCGGCAATTACAGCGATGTGGACGGCTCGACGAGCAGCCTCTTTGGTACGACGTCGTTCGACGGAAGTCTTGAGAAGGACTGGGAGATCTTCCTCTCGGGAAAGATGGGCGCGGTCGTGCAGCCCAACCTGCAGGCCTACTTGATCGGCGGCGTGCAGACGGCCGACATGGACGCACGGGTCACGGACGGAACGTCGACCTGGAACAGCAGCGACTGGAACTGGGGTCTGCACCTCGGCGTCGGCGCGGAATACATGCTCGCCAACAACGTCTCCATCCGCGGCGAGTACAAGTACCAGGCCTACGACGACATGACGGTCAACGCGGGCGGCGAACGGGTCAAGTTCGACCCGACCGAGAGCGTGTTCCGGCTGGGTGTCCTCTGGAACTTCTGATCGGCCGCAACCAGGCCGGTACGAGGGGCGCGGGTCACATCCCGCGCCCCTTCGCATTGCCGGCCGCTCAATAGTCCGTCGGCGCGCCACCCTGGCGCTTGCGCCGCGCGACAAAGGCCTCCAGCTGCTCGCGGATGCCTTCGTCCATCGGTGGCGCCCCGTATTCGGCGAGGATCGCCTTCCAGATGCGGTTGGCCCGCAGGTCCGTCTCGACCGCGCCCGCCTGCGACCAGGCCTCGTAGTTGCGCCAGTCGCTCAGGAACGGCGCGTAGAACGCGCTGGTGTACCGGCTCTGGGTATGGGCGGCGCCAAAGAAATGCCCCTGCGACCCGACCTCCGCGATCGCCTCGACCGCCAGTGCCTCCGGCCCGGCATCGGTCAGCACCGGATCGAAATAGCGCTGGATCTGCTGCAACACCTCGCAATCCATCACGAACTTTTCGTAGGACGCGATCAGCCCGCCCTCCAGCCAACCTGCGGCGTGATAGACGAGGTTCACCCCCGACTGCACCGCCGACCAGAGCGAATTCATGCTCTCCCACATCGCCTGGGCATCCGGCGCATTCGCCGCGCAGGCGTTCGAGGCGCGCAGCGGCAGCCGGTAGAACCGCGCCATCTGGCCGGTCATCTGGGTGGCGCGCATGTATTCCGGCGTCCCGAAGGCCGGTGCCCCCGACTTCATGTCGACGTTGGAGGTGAAGGTCCCGATCATCACCGGCGTGCCCGGTGCGATCCACTGCAACAGCGCGATGGCAGCGAGCGCCTCGGCAATCGACAGGACCACCGCCCCGGCCATCGTCACCGGCGCCATCGCGCCCGCCAGCGTGAAGGGCGTCACGATCACCGGCTGCCGCCGCCGGGCAAAGCGCATCGCCCCGTCGAGCATCGGCCAGTCGTGCTTCAGCGGGCTCGACGAGTTGATGTTGGTGAAGAGCCTCGGCGCGGCGAAGAATTCCTCCGCGCCCAGCCCGCTCGCGATCCGCGCCATCTCGATCGCGTCCTCCACCCGCTCGGGCCCGAGCGAATAGGCATGCACCACCTTGTCGGTCAGCGTCAGCTTGGCGAAGAGACAGTCGAGATGCCGGATTGAGGGGTGGATGTCGACCGGCTCCACCGGATAGCCCCCGGCGAGGTGGATGCAGTCGAAATACTGCGTGAGCTTCATCAGGTCCTGGAAGCTCTCGAAATCCCCCACCCGCCGTCCGCGGTCGAGGTCCATCGCGTTCGGTGGCGAGGAGACATTGCCGAAGACCATGTGCCGCCCGCCGAGCGTGATCCGCCGCTCCGGGTTGCGCGGGGTGATGTCGAACTGCGCCGGCGCACGGCCGACCATCTCCATCACGAAGTCGCGGCCCATCCGCACGTTCGTGCCCTCGACCCGGCATCCCGCCTCCGCGAAGGCGGCGCAGGCATCGGGATGCAGGAACTCGATCCCGGTTTCCTCCAGCACCCTCATCGCCGCGTCATGGATCGCGGCGACGCCCTCGGCGGGCAGCGGTTCGGTCGGGCGGTCGGTGTTCAGCGGGATGCGCCACGGCATCTGGACGATGGCACGCGCCGGTCCGGAATGCCCGGCACGTCCTGCGGCGCCGCGGCGGGTCCTGCGGTCGGTCATGGGGCTCCTGCCTCGGTTGCCGGGCCAGTGGACCGGTCCGCGCCCGCCCCCGCGCGTCTCTTTCCGACTTCAGCCGTCGGTTTTTGCATCCCCGGCGGGCGCCGGCAGGTCCAGCAGCGCCGGCAGGTCGCCGACATGTTCCAGCACCACGTCGGCATGCGGTGCCAGATCGGCATGCTCGGCCGGGCCGGTCAGCACCCCGATGGTGAACATGCCCGCCGCCCGGCCGGAATGCAGGTCATGCACGCTGTCGCCGATCATCGCCACCGCCGGCGGCGTCAGCGCGGTCGTGCGGCAGAAGGCATCGAGCATCCCCGTCCCCGGCTTCGCCCCGAAGCCGGAATCGTAGCCCGCCACGAAGTCGAACCGGTCGAGGATGCCCGCCTGAGTCAGTTGCGCCCGCGCAGGCGCCTCGGAATCGTTGGTGGCGACGCCGAGCCGGTAGCCCCCGGCCCGCAGCCGGTCCAGAAGCGGCGCGAGCGGCGCTGCCTCGATCAGCGGCGCGGTCCCGGAGCTTTCGATGATGTGCCGCCGCAACGCCGTCTCGTCGAGATGCGGCATCACGCCCAGCACCGCGGTCACCACGAATTCCATCGTCTCGGCGATCATCGGGCTCGACTTGGCGAAGCGCTGCGTCTCGAGGTCGAACTGCAGCGCGTCGGCAAGCGCCCGCGCCCGCTCCGGCGCACCACCCGACAGGTCGCGGATGAAACCCGCGCTCCAGCTGCCCCAGGTCTCGTGGAAATCGAACAGCGTGCCGTCCTTGTCGAAGATCAGCCCGCGAAGCGCCCCCGGCGCTTGTCTCGGCGCCGTCCGCTGGTAGTGTGACCTCGTATCCGCCCGAGCCGTCATGACCCGTCCCCGCAGTTCCCGCGCCGACTACGCGCTTTTCGAGAGCTTCGCCACGCGCTGGCGCGACAATGACGTCTACGCGCACATGAACAATGCGGTCTATTACGAGTATGTGGACAGCGTTGTAAACGCTTGGCTGATCCGCACCGGCGCGCTCGACCTGCCGGACGGGCCAGTGATCGGGCTCGTGGTCGAGACCGGCTGCGTCTTCCATGCGGGCCTCGGCTTTCCCGGCGGCGTCGATGCTGGCCTGCGGGTGCGGCGGATCGGCCGGTCGTCGGTCACCTACGAGGTCGGACTCTTCGCCGAAGGCGCGCAACTGGCATCGGCCGAGGCGCATTTCACCCATGTCTGCGTCGACCGCGTGACCCGCCGCCCCGTCCCCCTGCCCGACCGTCTGCGCGACGCGCTCGGCGCCCTGCGCGTCGCCTGGGTCCAGTTCGGCAGATCACCGCCGGGCAGCGCGGCCCGCGCCCGCGCGGGCAGGTCGGGGCCGATCCCGGTCGAAGCGGCGAATGCGAGCAGCAGCGATTCGTCACCTAGGAGGAAATCCAGCACGAAGCCGAGGAATTCCGGATCGGCCAGTCCCGCGCGCAACGAATCCGGTCCCGCACCGGAGGCCGCCATGAAGCGCTCCAGAACCTCCGGTTGACTGGTCAGCCAAATGAGCGCGTCCTGGGCGAGATCCCGCGCAGAATCAGCCTTCATGGCGTGAATCCGGGGCGGGGAATGCGGCAGTCGCCACACAGGCTAAACCATTCGTTAACATATTTTCGGCTTACTCCGATGGTACGAAAGCGGGCGTTCTGCACCGGCTCCTAGGGGAGAATCGCATGTCGGGTCGGGTTCTGGTTGTAGACGATGTTGCAACCAACCGCCTCTTGTTGCGAGCGAAACTTTCCTCCGCCTATTACGACGTGATCGTGGCCGAGAACGGCGCCCAGGCGCTGGAAATGGCGCGCAGCGAACAGCCCGACATGATCATGCTCGACGTGATGATGCCGGACATGGACGGCTTCACCGTCTGTTCCATCCTCAAGGGCTGCGAGCAGACCGCCCACATCCCGGTGATCATGGTGACCGCGCTCGACACGCCCGAGGAGCGGGTCCGCGGGCTCGAGGCCGGGGCGGACGACTTCCTGTCGAAACCCTTCAACGACCTCGCCCTCTTCGCGCGCGTGAAGAACCTCATGCGCATGAAGATGATGTTCGACGAGTTGCGGCTGCGCGACCTGACCTCGCGCGAGCTGGGGCTGACCGATTTCGTCACCGAGCAGGAGATGGACCCCGAACTCGGCGGACCGATCCTGCTGGCACCGCCCGACGACCGCTGCGGCGCGCTCTGGGCCGATGCCCTGCGGTCGCGGCTGAAGATCGCGACCATCGTCACCTTTTCCGAGCGCGAGGCGATGAACCTCGCCCGGCTCGAACTGCCCGACTGCTTCGTCATCCATCAGAGCCTGATGGAAGGCGGCGACGGGCTGCGGCTAGTCTCCGCCCTGCGCTCGCGCCCCGAGACCCGGCAGGCTGCCGTGATCCTCGTCGTCAAGAACGGCGACGTGCAGACCGCCGCCAAGGGGCTCGAGCTCGGCGCCTCCGACTACATCGAGACGCCCTTCGACGTCAGCGAACTGATCGCGCGGATCCGCTCGCAGCTCCGCCGCAAGCGGTATTCCGACCGGCTGCGCTCGAACGTGAAGAACGGGCTCAAGATGGCGGTGATCGACCCGCTGACCGGCATCTACAACCGCCGCTATGCCGCCCAGCACATGAACCGGGTGATGGAGCGAGCGCGCGAGGCCGACGGCGTTTTCGCGGTGATGATGGTCGATCTCGACAAGTTCAAGGCGATCAACGACCGCCACGGGCACGACGCCGGCGACGCGGTTCTCCGGGAATTCTCCCGCCGGCTGCAGGAGAACATCCGCGGCGTCGATCTCGTCGCCCGTTTCGGCGGCGAGGAATTCTTCGTGGCGATGCCCGATATCGACAAGGTCCAGGCCGCCGCCGCCGCCGAGCGCATCCGCCGCGCGGTCGAGGGCACGCCCTTCGTCGTGCCAGGCACGTCCGAGAAGGTCAGCGTCACCGTCTCGATCGGCGTCGCCATCGCCGATGCCGGCGAAACCGACCCCGAGGCGATCATCAAGCGCGCCGACAGTGCCCTCTTCGAATCCAAGCACGCCGGCCGCAACCGCGTCAGCTTCTTCGCCCAGGCGGCCTGACCGCGCCCCCGGCGCAGGATTGAAACGCACAGGCCGCCGCGGCATCGGCATCGCCCCGCGGTCCGTCCGCATCAGGCTAGGCCATCCTGCGCGAGGAATTCCAGGGGCGCAGCCATCACCCGCTCGAAGGTGGGATCGCTCCCGATCAGGATGGTGTTGGAGCTGTCCACCTCCATGAACTCCGCCGCGGGAATGCCGGCCGCCACCTTCCGTCCCTCGCCGACCGGGTGGATTGCACAGAGGCGGGCGTGGATCACGCGCGTCGGCGCCTTCACCTGCGCGAGGTCTCCGGACACGTCGAAACGGTCAATCAGGGTCCGCTGGTGCAGCGCGGCCTGCGCCGGGCCGGAATGGGCGATCAGGCGGATGAGCTCGGTCGTCTCCTCCGCAGACGCCATCGGCAGGACCATGGTCGCCCAGTCCCGCATGAACCCGTTGGCCGGATCGCCCCAGCTCCCGCTCCTCAGAAGCGCGATGAACGGATCATTCTCCGCAGGGGGCGCACCGTCCCGGACGGCACGGCCCCGCGCATAGGGGTTGTGGAGCACGAGGCGCGACACGCGCTCCGGGTTACGCGCGGCGAACCTGATCGCCACCGCCGAGGCCTGCAGCGTGGCGACGATCGGAAACCGCGTCAGACCCGCTGCATCGGCGACCGCCTTCATGTCGGCCACATGATCGTCGATCGTGGCCCCGGACGGCAGCGGGTCCGACAGCCCGGCACCCCTGATGTCGAGCCGGATGAGGCTGTGGCAGCGGGCCAGCGTGGCGAGAGCAGGCCGCAGGAGCTCGCTCGTCCAGTCGAGTTCCAGGTGGCTCAGATGATGCCAGGCATGGAGGACGGGCGGCCCGTCACCGGCACGCGACCAGGCGACGCCGCCTCCATCCTGCGAAATGGTGTACCGGATAACCTGACCGGGTGAAGGCTTCGGGGCCGCGGCCATCACGGCATCGCTCACGGTAACATCGGCCACCATCTGGAAGCCACGGCGCGACACGGTGCGGATGATGGACTGGTCGCGGCCGTTGTCGCCCACCGCCGCTCGGGCGCCCGATATGCGGGCGCTGATCGCGGCATCCGACACGATGCGTCCGCCCCAGACCGCGTCGATCAGGTCCTCCTTCGTGACCAGCGCCCCGGCCCTCGATGCCAGGACATGCAGGACGTCGAAGACCTGCGGCTCGATCCAGACTACCTCACCCGCCCGGCGCAGGGCGTGCGCACCGAGGTCCAGTTCGCAATCGGCGAATGCATAGCGCATGACGCGATCTTGCGCCTTGAACGGACCCGCCTCAACCATTTCGAAGATGTTCAGAAGCGTTCTGAAGGAATCCTTTAGCCCGCCTTCAAGCAGGAACAGCGACTTCGGCGCAGATTGGTCCTCGCAACTCAGGGAGGACAACATGACCGATGTTCAGCACATCCGCCGCCGCCGGGATGGTTCGATAGACTCCGGCTACTACCTCGCGCGCGCCCTGGATCAGCGCGGTGCGGCCGCCCACCAGATCGCCGGCAGGGGCACGGAGAAGTCGCGCAAGGCCCTGACGGCGCTGACCGGCTTCGTTGCCGCGCTCCGCATCCCGAGGCCGCAGGCCCGAAGACCCACCGGCCACTGATGCCCGCGGCTTTCAGTCCCGCGGCCGCCCCGTGCGCTCGCGGCCCTGCGGCCCCCGCTCCAGCGCCTCGGCATAGGCCAGCCGCTCCTCCGGAGACATTCGCCCGATCTGCTCCACCAGAAGCGCAGCACCCCGGTCGGCGAGCGCGTTGAAGCGGTCGCGCTGCCGGGCGAGCAGCGCCGTGACGGCCGCGGCGTCGAATGGCTCGGCCACCAGCGCCGCTGCGAGCTCGGCCCGCGTCGATCCCAGCGCCTCTCGGTCCGCGATCCAGTCGCGCCGGCTCTCGCGCAGCGCCCGCATCAGGTCGTCGCGATAGGGCTCCGGCAGGGCCCGCGAATAGGGCCAGAGCCCGTCGCGCGCGTCGGTATCCGGCCGGCCCTTCAGCGCCGCCCCCGCGACGAGCCCCGCCACGGCGAGGTTGAGCGCGAGCGAGACCACCAGCGTGATCTTCAGCCAGCGTGTACGCCGGGGGGCGCTTTCCTGCATGCCCGTCATCCTTCAGCCTCCGTCGAGCGCAGTATCGAAAAGCGGCGCGACCGGATCCGCGAGGGTCGCGAGCACGTCGCCGCCGGCCAGCCAGACCGCCGGGTCCTCCGGCACCAGCCCGTTCCCCGACAGCCCGATGCCGAAGCCGATCAGCGCCGAAGCCGCCACCGCACCCGCCCCCTGCCAGCCACCCAGCATCTCGAGAACCGGCGCCAGCACGCTCCGGTTCCGCGACGGCGGCCTGGGCATCGCCACCTCCGCATCGGCCAGGATCGCGGCGATCAGCGCCGGATCCGGCGCGGGGGCCGCTGCCCTTGCCGCGGCGAAGAACGGCCCGAGCGGACCCTCCTCGGACCGGGGATCGTCGCGCATGCTGTCATCCTTGTCGGCCGGTGTCATTCTACGGTCCTTCATCGATCGAAGCCGAGCGTCTCGGCCTGGGGGAGCAGTCGTTCGGCAAGCATGCGGCGCGCCCGGGTGAGCAGGCTCTCCACCGCCTCCACCGTCGTGTCGAGGATCGCCGCGATCTCCGGATTGGACCGATCCTCGAAATGTCGCAGCACCACAGCCAGCCGCTGCCGCTCCGGCAACCCGGCCAGCGCCGCCTCGAGCGCCCGCGCCCGGTCGTCCGCGATCAGCCCGGCCTCGGCCCCCGGCGCGGGATCGGCGATCTCCGGCACCTCGGCCACCACGGGCCGCCGCCGCCGAAGCCGGTCGATGCAGAGATTGCCCGCGACCTGGTAGAGCCAGGTCGCCGGGGCCGCCTCTCCCGCCCGCCAGTCCGGCGCCACCCGCCAGAGCCGCAGCATCGCCTCCTGCGCCACGTCCTCGGCCTCGGCAGCGTCGCCCAGCATCCGCCGGGCGAGCGCCAGGACCCGTGGCGCGTGCCGCAAGGTGAGCACACGCGCCGCCGCCCGGTCGCCGCCGGCGTAGTGCCGCAGCAGCACCTCGTCGCTTTCCTCGCTGGCGGCGTCGAAGGCCATGGTCATCGCGGGGCGTGCTTCCTCCGGAAAGGGGGCACGCGCCCCCCCCGGGGTCGTCAGTCGCGCATGCGGTGCCGGCCGTCGCGCGCGCCGGCCCAGCGTTCGGGCCGGGCCTCGGCCTCGGCGCGGCTGATCGCACCGTCCTGGTCGCGGTCCCACATGCGCAGCGTCATCGCCACCCGCCTGTCGAGCAGTTCGGCGACCGCCACCGCACCGGCCTCCTCCGCGTCATGGCGCCCGAGCAGGCGATCGACGCGCATCTCGGCCGGATCGCGCTGGAAGAGCGGCCGCATCCCGCGAGACGCGGGCGTCATCGCGATCAGCTCGGCGCGGTCCAGCATCCCGTCACCGTTCGCATCGTACTCGGCCAAGCGCGCGGTGCCATGTGCCTCGAGCTCGGCACGGGTGATCGCACCGTCGCCGTCCGCATCGATCGCGTCGAAATCGAGTTGGGCGCCGCGCATGCCGCCACGGTCGGCCAGCGCCGGTGCCGCAACACCCATGCCGGCGGCGACTGCCAACGCGGCGAGAATCAGGGGTCGGTTCATCGTGTCTTTCCTTCGTTGTTCCGCTCTCGACAGGTTGCGGTGCAACTGTCAACCGGATGAACGGACCGGCCGCGACGTTCCGGCGCACGTCCGATCACGGAATCGCGACGGGCGGCACATGCGGAACGCGACACTGGGAAAACCGGATGGCAGTGGCTATGTATCCGGCATGGAACAAGGGAATCATCCACAACCCGCCGAACGCGACCTCAGGACTTCGGTCCTCCGTGGCTGGCGGCGCCGCTGCCCCGCCTGCGGCAAGGGCGGCCTCATGGAGGGCTACCTGACCGTGCGCGACCACTGCCAGGACTGCGGCGAGGAACTCTTCCACCAGCGCGCCGACGACGGCCCGGCCTGGGCGACCATCCTGATCACCGGCCACATCATGGCGCCGGTGATGCTCATGGTCTACGAGTTCTGGCGGCCCGAGGCCTGGGTCATGGCGCTCTCGCTCTCGGCGATCTTCCTCGGGCTCTCGCTCGCGCTCCTGCCGCGGCTGAAGGGCGCCTTCGTCGGCGTGCAATGGGCCAAGCGCATGCACGGCTTCGGCGACCTGCCGGCGATCGCGCCCGGCACATGACGGGGCGCATGACCGGGTCGTGACTCCATGCTGACGGCCGAACCGGCGGCGGTAGCGGTCCGCGACGCCGCCACGGTGATCCTCGTGCGGCGCGCCAGAACCGGCCCGCAGGTCCTGATGGGCCAGCGCGGCACGAAGGCCGCCTTCATGCCGGACAAGTTCGTCTTTCCCGGCGGCGCGGTCGACCCCGAGGACCTGACCCTCGACGATGCACCTCCCCTCGCGCCCGAGACCGCGCGCCGGCTCGCGGTCCATTCGGACCCAGCGATCGCGCGCGCTCTGCCGCTGACCGGGGTGCGCGAGCTCTGGGAGGAAACCGGCCTCATGCTCGGCCGTCCCGATCCATCCGCGCGCGACCGCGCGGTCGCACCGGGCTGGCGGGGTTTCTACGGCGCGGGCCTCGTGCCGCATTGCGCGCCCCTGCGCTTCGTCTTCCGGGCGGTCACCCCGCCGGGCCGCCCGCGCCGCTTCGACGCCCGCTTCTTCCTCGCCGAGGCCGCCACGCTCCACGGTGACATCGACGGCTTCGCCGCCGCTTCGGGCGAGCTCTCCCACCTGCAATGGATCGACCTCGCCGCAGCCCGCGACCTCGCCCTGCCCTTCATCACCGAAGTCGTGCTCTCCGAGGTGGCCGCACTCCTGCGGACGCCGGATGCGGACCGGCCGGTGCCCTTCTTCCACCATGACGCGGCCGGCGCGCATTTTCGGCTGATCTGAGCCCGATCCGTCCGCGCCGGCCTTGACAGGCGGGCCGGAAGCGGTAGAAGGTAGGCTCTGGTTTTTGGGGCGGGCCCGCGCGCAGACGCGGGTGTTCGCCGAAGGGGCGGCGCCGCGCCGCGAGGAAGGACACGATGGCGAAGCCAACCACGATCAAGATCCGGCTCAACTCGACCGCCGGCACCGGCTATTTCTACGTCACCAAGAAGAACTCGCGCACCATGACCGAGAAGATGACCGTGCGGAAGTACGATCCGGTCGCGCGCAAGCACGTCGAGTTCAAGGAAGGCAAGATCAAGTAGCCACCGCCCGGCCCTTCCAGGGCTGCGCCGCACACGACTGCCCGAGTCCCGCCCCCGGCGGGGCTTTCGCTTTTGTGACTGCAGCCACCGGCACCGCCGCGTCGCCCGAGGCCCCTGCTCCGCCAGCGCGCCCCACCCTGCACCCAGCCCGCTTCATACTGGCAAGCTCACCCTGTCGAGCAGATCGCGCTGGCGAACAAGCCCGCGCCACCAGACGACTCGCGCGCACCGCGTGCACCTTGTGGCCGCCAACGGGCGGCTTCCCGGACGTCCGACCACGGACGCGGCCCATCCGGAGCTCTGCGAACCCGATCGCGGAAGCCGGAGGGAAAGTCGGTCACCTCGGAGCACGGGCATCCGCAACCCGGTGCCACGGGGCTCCGCCGGGGACGAATCGATCGGCAGTGCGGTGTTCCCCTCCGCGGATCCGGCACCCCGCCTGACCGGCCCGACGCCCCCTGGCCGCGACTCCACCCGAAGTGCCCACGCTCCGTTCAGGGATACGCCTGGTGGGTGATGAGAGACTCGAACTCCCGACATCCTCGGTGTAAACGAGGCGCTCTACCAGCTGAGCTAATCACCCGAAGGCATTGGCCGCATCGACGGAATGCGGGAAAATGGTGGGTGATGACAGGATCGAACTGCCGACATCTTCGATGTGAACGAAGCGCTCTACCGCTGAGCTAATCACCCGACGCGCGTCCTGATACAGGCATTCCCCGCCGGCATCAAGCCCCGGACACCGATGAAAAAATGCCCCGGCTTGCCGGGGCATTTCAAGGGCTTGTGGCTCAGTGCGCCGCCGGACTGGCCGGAGACGGGGTCGCTTCCCGCGCAGCGGCGGCCTTTGCCGCCTCTGCCGCCTCGTCCCAGTCGATCGCCTCGGGCATCCGCACCAGCGCCACGCGCAGCACGTCCATCACGTTGGAGACCGGCACCAGTTCCAGACCGTTCTTCACGTTGTCCGGGATCTCGCGCAGGTCCTTCACGTTCTCCTGCGGGATCAGGACGGTCTTCACCCCACCCCGCAGCGCCGCGAGCAGCTTCTCCTTCAGCCCGCCGATCGGCAGCACGTTGCCGCGCAGCGTCACCTCGCCGGTCATCGCCACGTCGCGCCGGATCGGGATACCGGTCAGCACCGACACGATCGAAGTGACCATCGCGATGCCCGCCGACGGCCCGTCCTTCGGGGTAGCCCCCTCCGGCACGTGCACGTGGATGTCCACCGTCTCGAACATCGGCGGCTTCAGCCCCAGTTCCGGCGCCTTCGACCGCACGTAGGAGGACGCCGCGTCGATCGACTCCTTCATCACGTCGCCGAGCTTGCCGGTGGTCTTCATCCGACCCTTGCCGGGCAGCTTCAGCGCCTCGATCGACAGCAGATCGCCGCCAACCTCGGTCCAGGCGAGGCCCGTCGCGACGCCGACCGCATCCGCCTCCTCGGCCAGCCCGTACTTGAACCGCCGCACGCCGAGGAACTCCTCGAGGTTCTCGGGCGTGACCACGACCTTCGCGGTCCGGCCCTTGACGATCTCGGTCACCGCCTTGCGGCAGAGCTTCGCGATCTCGCGTTCGAGGTTCCGAACCCCCGCCTCGCGGGTGTAGTAGCGGATGATGTCCTGCAGCGCGCCGTCGGTCAGCTCGAACTCACCCTTCTTGAGCCCGTGCCCCTTCTCCTGCTTGGCGATCAGGTGCATCCGGGCGATGCCGGCCTTCTCGTCCTCGGTGTAGCCCGAGATCGAGATGATCTCCATGCGGTCGAGCAGCGGCCGCGGCATGTTGTACGAGTTCGCCGTGGTGATGAACATCACGTTCGAGAGGTCGTATTCCACCTCCAGATAGTGGTCCATGAAGGTCGCGTTCTGCTCGGGATCGAGCACCTCGAGCATGGCCGAAGCCGGATCACCGCGGAAGTCCTGACCCATCTTGTCGATCTCGTCGAGCAGGATCAGCGGGTTGGTGGACTTCGCCTTCTTCATCGACTGGATGATCTTGCCGGGCATCGAGCCGATGTAGGTGCGCCGGTGGCCGCGGATCTCCGCCTCGTCCCGGACGCCGCCGAGCGAGATGCGGATGAACTCGCGCCCCGTCGCCTTCGCGACCGACTTGCCGAGGCTCGTCTTGCCGACGCCCGGCGGGCCGACGAGGCACAGGATCGGGCCGCGCAGCTTCTGGCTGCGCTGCTGCACGGCAAGAAACTCGACGATGCGCTCCTTCACTTTCTCCAGCCCGTAGTGATCGTCGTCGAGGATCTTCTGGGCGAGGGCGAGGTCCTTCTTGACCTTGGTCTTCTTGCCCCACGGGATCGACAGCATCCAGTCGAGGTAGTTGCGAACGACCGTGGCCTCGGCCGACATCGGCGACATCGACCGCAGCTTCTTCACCTCGGCCAGCGCCTTCTCGCGCGCCTCCTTCGACAGTTTGGTCTTGCCGATGCGCTCCTCGAACTCGCTCGCGTCGTCCTGGCCGCCTTCCTCGCCGCCACCCAGCTCGCGCTGGATCGCCTTCATCTGCTCGTTCAGGTAGTATTCGCGCTGGGTCCGCTCCATCTGCGACTTCACGCGCGACTTGATCTTCTTCTCGACCTGCAGGACCGACATCTCGCCCTGCATCAGCGCATAGATCTGCTCCAGCCGCTCACCCACGTCGGCTTCCTCGAGCAGCTTCTGCTTCTCCTCGAGCTTCGCGCCGAGATGGCCCGCGACCGTGTCGGCGAGCTTCGCCGCGGGCATGGCTTCGGACACCGCCGAGACCGCCTCGTCGGCGATGTTGCGGTTCAGCTTGGCATAGCGTTCGAATTCCTCGACCACCGCCCGGCTCAGCGCGGTAATCGCGTCCGGGTCCTTCTCGGTCTCGGTGATCTCGCGCGCCTCGGCCTCGAAATAGGCATCGTTCTCGATGAACCGCGTGATCGCGACGCGGACCTTGCCCTCGACCAGCACCTTCACCGTGCCGTCGGGCAGCTTCAGGAGCTGCAGCACGTTCGCCAGCACGCCGATCCGGAAGATGCCCTCGTCGCTGGGATCGTCCTCCGAGGCGTCCTTCTGGCTCGACAGCAGGATCTGCTTGTCGTCCTTCATAACCGCTTCGAGCGCACGCACCGACTTCTCGCGCCCCACGAAAAGCGGGACGATCATGTGCGGGAAGACCACGATGTCGCGCAGGGGGAGAACGGGGTAGCTCGAGCCGCTCAGTTCCGTCATGTGGATTGTCCTTGTCTAGCGAGGTTCCTCACCCCGGATCATCCAGCGGCCGAGGAACCCCCATGGTCACATCGGTAAATGGCCCGGCGCCTTCGGGCTTTCAACCCTGCGGGCATTCTGCGCCGAGCCCGGCCCATAGGCAAGCGGGCGGACCCTGAACCTTCGTGCGAGGCTGCGTCGTCCCGCACCGCGCCCTGCCGTCACACCGGCTCCAGGTCGCCCTCGGCGCGCCGCGCGTGAAAGTCGGCCGCGAACGCCTCGAGCCGGCCGGCGGCGATCGCCTCCCGCAGGCCCTGCATCAGCTCCTGATAGTAATGCAGGTTGTGCCAGGTCAGCAGCATGGACGAGATGATCTCGCCGGCCTTGAAGACATGGTGCAGATAGGCCCGCGAATAGCCGGTGCAGGCGGGGCAACTGCATTCGGGATCGAGCGGGCGGGGATCCTCCGCGTGCCGCGCGTTCTTGATGTTGATCGCCCCCATCCGGGTCTGCGCCTGTCCGGTGCGCCCCGACCGCGTCGGCAGCACGCAATCGAACATGTCGACCCCGCGCAGGACCGCGCCGACGATGTCGTCCGGCTTTCCCACGCCCATCAGATATCGCGGCCGATCCTCCGGCAGTTGCCCGGGCGCGTAATCGAGCACCTCGAACATCCGCTCCTGCCCCTCGCCCACCGCCAGCCCGCCGATCGCATAGCCGTCGAAGCCGATCCGCGTCAGCGCCTCGGCGCTTTCCGCCCGCAGGTCGGGAAAGACCGATCCCTGCTGGATCCCGAAGAGCGCATGCCCCGGCCGGTCGCCGAAGGCATCACGCGACCGCTGGGCCCAGCGCATCGACAGGCGCATGCTCGTCTCCGCCTCCTGCCGCGTGCAGGGGTAGGGCGTGCATTCGTCGAAGGCCATCACGATGTCCGAGCCGAGCAGCCGCTGGATCTCCATGCTGCGCTCCGGCGTCAGGTGGTGCGTCGAGCCGTCGACATGGCTGCGGAAGGTCACGCCTTCCTCGGTCAGCTTGCGCAGGTCGGTCAGGCTCATCACCTGGAAACCGCCGGAATCGGTCAGGATCGGGCGCTCCCAGTTCATGAAGCGGTGCAGCCCGCCGAGCCGTGCGACCCGCTCCGCGCCCGGCCGCAGCATCAGGTGATAGGTATTGCCGAGCAGGATGTCCGCCCCGGTCGCCCGGACCGATTCCGGCAGCATCGCCTTGACGGTCGCCGCCGTCCCGACCGGCATGAAGGCCGGCGTGCGAATCTCGCCGCGTGGCATCCGAAGGACGCCCGTCCGTGCCGCGCCATCGCGCGCAAGTACCTGAAAATCGACGGTGGAGGCCATGGTCCCGCTGGCTCTGGACGAATCCCGGGGCTTTTCTTATATGTTTACTCGGGAATTCCAAGGCCGGGATCGTAGCTCATGAATGCCGAGACGGACGCCCCCATGGAGGGGACACCGCTGATCAAGCCCTCGACCACCGACCATCCGCTCTACGATTCCGTGGTCGAGGCTTGCCGGACCGTGTTCGACCCCGAGATCCCGGTGAACATCTACGACCTCGGCCTCGTCTACACGATCGACATCACCGGCGAGAACGACGTGAACGTCGCGATGACCCTGACCGCGCCGGGCTGCCCCGTCGCCGGCGAGATGCCCGGCTGGGTGGCCGAGGCGATCACCGCCCTGCCCGGCGTGCGCCATGTCGACGTCGAGCTGGTGTGGGAGCCGCAGTGGGGCATGGACATGATGTCCGACGAGGCCCGGCTCGAACTCGGTTTCATGTAGGGCTTGCGGGCCCACCGACCCGGCGGCATGCTCGAACGCTCGAGCATTGCACGGACCCGAACACATGCCGCAATCCGAACTGGCCGTGCTGACGGGCGACCTGATTCGCTCGGGACGCCAGCCCGCCGGCGTGCTGGACGCGGCGATGCAGGCGCTCGCCGCGGGGGCCGGGGCGATGCCGGCCTGGCCGGACGGCCGGCCCGCGCGCTTCACCCGGTTCCGCGGCGACGGCTGGCAGTGCCTCGCACCCACGCCCGCCTCCGCGCTCAGGGCGGCGCTCTTTCTCCGGGCCTGCCTGCGTGCCGCGAACCTCGACCTCGACACCCGGATCTCGATCGGCATCGGCCCCGGTTCCCTGCCCCCGGGCGATGATCTCGCCGCGGCCAGCGGTCCGGCCTTCGAGCTTTCCGGCCGGGGCCTCGACGACATGGCAAAGGTCCAGCAGCTCGCCCTCGCCTGGGCCGTCCCCCCGCCCTGCGCCGCGCTCACCGAGGCCGTCGTCGCGCTCGCCGACGAGGTGTCCCGTTTCTGGACCGCCCGGCAGGCCGCGGCGATGATGGACACGCTCACCCCGGGCAGCCTCCCGCAGCACCGGATCGCCGAACGGCACGGCGTCAGCCAGCAGGCCATCGCCAAGCGTCTCGGCGGCAGCGGCGACTGGGCGCTCCAGCGTGCCCTCTTGGCGGTGGAGGCCGGCACTTGACCCGTCCGCCTAACAACCCTTCAAGGTTGTTTTTCGCCTTACAACCCTTTCCGGCAATCCGGATCCCGGCCTGATGCTCGAGACCGCCATCGCACTGGTCCTCGCCCATGTGCTCGCGGATTTCGCGCTCCAGACCGACGGCATGGTCCGGAACAAGCGCAAGCCGCAGGTCCTGCTGGCCCACATCGCCATCGTGGCCGCCGCCAGCTGGGCGGCCCTCGGCTTCGCGCCGGCCTGGACACTGCTCGCCCTGATCGCAGTCAGCCATCTGGCCATCGACGCCATGAAGCTGAACTGGGGCAACGACGGATTCCGCGCCTTCGCCCTCGATCAGGCAGCCCATCTCGGCTTCATCGGCATCGGCACCGCCCTCTTTCCCGGCGCCTATGCCAGCGGCCTCTGGGCCGCGCCCGCGATCGCGCCCCTGCCCGGCATCGACCGCCTGCCCGAGGCGATGGCCCTCGTCGCGGGGCTCGTCGCCACCGTCTGGGCCGGGGGCTATGCGGTCGCCGCCCTGATGACCAACGTGCAGATGCCCGCCAAGCCCGAAAGCCTGCCCCGCGGCGGCCGGCTGATCGGCCAGCTCGAACGCCTGCTCATCCTGATCCTCGTGCTCGCCGGCGAGGCGGGGGGCATCGGCTTCCTGATCGCCGCGAAGTCCATCCTGCGCTTCAACGAACTGGCGGGCGAGGCCGACCGCCACGTCAGCGAATACGTCATCATCGGCACCCTCGCCAGCTTCGCCTGGGCGCTCGCCACCGGCTATGCCACGCTCGCGGCCCTCAACGCCCTCGCCTCTTGAGCCCGGGCCGGCTTGGCACTACCTTACCAATTCGATCAGGTAAGAGGCCCGACCGCATGTTCGGCATTCCCGGCAAGCCCCCCGTGACCATCACCCCCGCCGCCGAGGCGCAGATCCTGCGCCTGATGCAGCGCGGCGCCACCAAGGGCTTGCGCATCGGCGTGAAGAAGGGCGGCTGCGCCGGCATGGAATACACCATGGACTATGTCGACACGATCGACCCCCATGACGAGGTCGTCGAACAGAACGGCGCCCGGGTGATGATCGCGCCCATGGCGCAGATGTTCCTCTTCGGCACCGAGATCGACTACGAGACCGGCCTGCTCGAATCGGGCTTCAAGTTCCACAACCCCAACGTGACCGAGGCCTGCGGCTGCGGCGAGTCGATCAAGTTCGCCGGCATGTGACCGCCCGGCTTTCCCTCCCCCATCCCCTCTGCTAGGCACTCGCCCCGACGCGAAACGTCAGGGAGGCCGAAATGACCCGCCGCAAGCTCGTCGCCGGAAACTGGAAGATGCATGGCACCCGCGCCTCGTCCGCGGTGCTCGACGCGCTGACTGCCGCGCATCCCGCCCCCGCCTGCGACGTGCTGGTCTGCCCGCCCGCGACGCTGATCGCCACCCTCGCCGGCGGCCCGATCCCGATCGGCGCGCAGGACTGCCACTGGGAGGTCTCCGGCGCCCACACCGGCGACATCTCCGCCGCCCAGCTCGCCGATGCCGGCGCGACTGCGGTCATCCTCGGCCATTCCGAACGCCGCGCCGATCATGCCGAGACCGACGCCATGGTCGCCGCCAAGACCCGTGCCGCCTGGGCCGCGGGGCTCATGGCCATCGTCTGCGTCGGCGAGACCGAGGCCCAGCGTGACGCGGGCGAGACCCTCGCCGTCGTCGGCCGCCAGCTCGCCGGCTCGATCCCCGACGCGGCCGACGCGCGGAACCTCGTGGTCGCCTACGAACCCGTCTGGGCCATCGGCACCGGTCGCACGCCCACACTCGATGAGATCGCCGCGGTCCATCGCTTCATCCGCGCCGAGCTCGCCGGCCGCTTCGGGGCGGACACGGCCGAAGGCGTGCGCATCCTCTACGGCGGCTCGGTCAAACCCGGCAGCGCGGCGGAGATTTTCGCACTAGAAAACGTCGACGGCGCCCTCGTCGGCGGCGCCTCGCTCAAGGCCGAGGACTTCGGCCCGATCATCGCCGCCGCTGGCTGATCCCGACATCCCACTCCCGGAAATGCGCGAGGGCGGAGCCGTCACCGGCCCCGCCCCCCTAATCCGACCCGGCGGATGCGCTCAGCTCACCCGGCGGTTCTGGTTCGCCGCCGCGATGCCGTAATGCGTGGCCAGGCGTTCAAGCGCGATCTTCAGCACCACCTTGCCCGACCGCGCCGACCAGCCGAGCCGCTTCTCGGCGGTCTCGAGCCCCTCGAGGAAACAGCACACCCGGAACACGATGTCCGACAGGCCCGGACCCAGCGCCTCCATTGCCTTCGCAACCCGCGTCCGCGCGTCGCCCGGCCCCTCGGCCGGCCCGCGCAGCGGGATCGGCGAACCGCCGGCGCCGCCGGTCATCAGCCGCTCCCAGTTCTGGGCAATCCGTGGTCCCATCTGCGCCAGTTCGAAATCCTCGCGCAGCCGCTCGCCCGCCTCGATCAGGTCCGGCGTCAGATAGGCCTCGCCGTCCTTGTCGCGCTTGCGCCCCAGCACCGTCAGCGGGCTCTCGGCCAGGTTGAACCGCAGCCGCTGCTCGCCCGAGCCGTCCTCGGCCATCACCACGCGCTCGGCATAGAACTTGTGCTGTTCCTGGAACGGGGTCTGCGCCTCGGCGAAGCCGCTCTGCGGCTCGCGCACACGCCGCTCCTCGGCGAGCAGCCGCTTCAGCGCCGCCCGGCCGACCGCGGTGATCGAATAGCAGGCGATCTTGCCCGCCCGGTCGCAGCTGATCCATTCCTGCAGCGCGAAGGCATGCGCCACCTCGCGTTCCACGACGGCGATGCGGTTCTGCTTGCCGGGCACCACTTCGCGCAGCACCACCGCCTTCTCCATGTTCGGCGCGACGGCCAGAAAGGCCCCCTTTTCACAGAGCCGCCGCAGGATCCGGCGCGCCTCGCGCTCGATCTTGCCTTCGGTCCGTTCTTCGCTCGGGGCCGGTCTGGATACCATGGACTTCAACTCCTCCGCATCGGCGAGATCGATGGCGGAACCGGTCAGCGCGGTTCCGATGTGTTCGAGCGCTTCGTCGACCAGGGGATCGTCGCGCCACGCCTCGACCCGCCGCACCTGACGCAGCACGGTCGAGGCATGACAGCCCTTCGCCCGCGCCAGCGCCCGGATCGCGAGCCCGCCGCAGGTATGGACGAGATAGGTGACGGCCGGCTCCGGGAGCCAGTCGGGGAGATCCGCGAGAGGCTGGAAATTGTCTCCCTTCTCGGGGACGGAGCCAGGGGCGCAGTTCTGCACGTGATCGCCTTGGTCGCTACAATTTTCGCAAAACTCGTCTTAAAGTTGATTCGTGAAGATTGTCTTAACCAGCGGAAAACTGACACATTTCCGATTTGGGCGTTCGGGGCGAAGCGAACGATACACGCGTAGGTTGTGCAACGGCAGGTTGAGCAGCGGGAGTATGCAGCCATCGAAAACGCTGCCGACGAGGATGAAATGACTGACATCGCAACGGTTCTCACCGCCCTCCGCCGCCCGAAGATCCTGATCCGCGCCGCCCGCGCCGGCGTCTGCGAATATCAGCGCGACCGGGACCTGAAGCGCATCCTGCGCGGCCCGAAATCCGGCCACGGCCCGCAGGCGATCAACACGCTCCTCGCCGAGGAGGACCGGCTCGAATCCACGCGCAAGTCGGGCAGCGCCAACTACAGCATCCAGCGCCATGTCGCCGTGCTGACCGCACTTCTCGCCGAAGTGCGCCTGCTTCCCGCGCCGGTCGGCGCCGCGCGCTGAGCGCGGCGCGACCCGACCGAAGCCCGGGCGTCCCGCGCCCGGAGAAGACCCGGCAGCGCCGGCGTCGCCCTCAGCCGAAGGCGTCCTTTTCCGAGGCCTTGCGCCGTGCGACATAGTCGTGCAGCCCCTCCCGGACCCCCTCGTCGAGCGGCGGCGCCTCGTATTCCGCCAGCATCCGCCGCATCCGCGCATTGGCGAGCTGCATCGAATCCAGCCCCCCCGCCTCCGCCCAGGTCTCGTAGGGTCGGTAATCCAGAACCTCCGTCCGCCAGAAGGCCGACTTGAAGTTCGCCTGGGTATGCGCGCAGCCGAGGTAATGCCCGCCGGGTCCGACTTCCGCGATCGCCGACATCGCCTGCCCGTTCTCGCTCAGATCGATCCCCTCGGCGATCGAATGCAGCACCCCCAGCTGGTCGGCATCGAGCACGAACTTCTCGTAGGACGACACCAGCCCGCCCTCCAGCCAGCCGCAGGCGTGCAGCATGAAGTTCACCCCGCCGAGCAGTGCCGCCTGCAGCGTGTTCGCCGTCTCGTAAGCCGCCTGCGCATCGGGCAGCTTCGACCCGCAGAGCCCGCCGCCCGACCGGAACGGCAGGTTAAGTCTGCGCGCCAACTGCCCGGCTCCGAACAATATCTTCGTCGCCTCGGGCGTCCCGAAGGTCGGCGCCCCGGAATTCATGTCGATCGAGGTCACGAAGGCCCCGAAGATCACCGGCGCGCCCGGATTGACCAGCTGCGCATAGGCGATCCCCGTCATCGCCTCGGCCAGCACCTGCGTCAGCGTCCCCGCGACCGAGACCGGCGCCATCGCGCCGCCCACGATGAAGGGCGAGACGATCGTCGCCTGCCCCGCGCGGGCATAAACCTCGAGCGCCCCCATCATCACCGAATCGAAGGTCAGCGGCGAATTGATGTTGATCAGGCTCGTCATGTAGCAGTTCGGCCCGACGTTCTCCGGGCCGAACAGGATGCGGCACATCTCGACCGAATCCTCGGCGCGCACCGGCTCGGTCACCGAGCCCATGAACGGCTTGTCGCTCAGCTCCATATGCGCGAGCAGCATGTCGAGATGGCGCTTGTTCACCGCGATGTCGGTCGGCTCGCAGACCGTGCCGCCGGAATGGTGAACCCATTTCGACATGTAGCCGAGCTTCACGAAGTTGCGGAAATCCTCGATCGTCGCATAGCGCCGCCCGCCTTCCATGTCGCGCACGAAGGGCGGCCCGTAGACCGGCGCCAGCACCAGGTTCTTGCCCCCGACCTCCACGTTGCGCTCGGTGTTGCGCGCCATCTGCACGTAGCGGCTCGGCGCGGTGGCGCAGAGCCTCCGGGCCAGCCCGCGCGGGATGCGCACCCGCTCGCCCTTCACGTCGGCTCCCGCGTTCCGCCACAGTTCCAGCGCCGCGGGGTTGTCCACGAAGTTGACGCCGATCTCCTCCAGCACGCGGTCCGCGTTCGCCTCGATCAGCGCGAGCCCCTCGTCGTCGAGGATCTCGTAGTTCGGGATCCGCCGGCGGATATAGGGCGCCGCCTCGATCCGCACGGCAGTGCGTTCCGCCCGGCGCGCAGCCCCGCCGCCGCCCCGCGCCCTTCGGCCAACGTCTGCCTCTGCCATCGTCCGGCCCTCCGCGCTCATCTCGCGGCCGGTCTAGCCGAGCGCAGGGCCACGCCATGGGCCGTTTCCGCCCCCTCGCGCCGGAAAGCGACATGGGGGGAAGTCGCGACGGGCCGGCAAACCGACCGCCGGCCCGCTCAGGCTCTTGCGCCCCGCTTCAGGCGCGACCGCGGCGGAGCAGTCCGAATGCACCGAGTCCCGCCAGAAACAGCGGCAGGCCCGCGGGAAGCGGGATGACGCCGGGCGGTTCTTGGGTTGTGGTCGTTTTGGCCGAGTAGATGACATTGTCCACGGCGAAGTTGCCCCCCCCGGTGACGAACGTGAGCACCAGCCCAGACGTTGACGTGGGGCCGGAGGGATTCTCCGCGGTGGTGAAGTCAAGCACCAGCGCATTATTGCCGGAGCCGGGTATTGTCTGCAGCCCCGAGTCGTACAGTTCTTCATTGGTCGACAAGTCGGTGATCTTGACTTGTTCCTTGAAAGCAGCACTTGTCGGGCCAAACCAGCCGAGGCTGAGACCGGCGAGGCCGACGCTGTAGCCGGGCTGCGCGACGAAACTGATGGTCGACAGCGGGTTGTAGAAGGCGACGTCGATCAGGTCGGCATAGCCAGAGGACCAGTACTGGAAGCTCTGGACCCCATTCAGGATTTCCTGCGTGAAATACTGGACGTCGACGCCCGGCTGGTCGCCGTAGCTCTGGCTGATGAACGTGCCGCCGGACGCGCAGTCCACCGTGGCGAATGGCGGGATATTGTTCGTGCAGATGCTGTCGGGACCTGTCTTCGGGCCGCTGAAATCGAGGATGTATACCGACGCGGTCGCCGGCGCGGCGAGGCCGGAAACGGCAAGGGCCAGCGCGGCGGCAGGCAGGACGGTCTTCTTGAGCTGATGCATGGTACACTCCACCGGACACAACGAGGCGGACCCCCCGCCCGCACAAACTTAACGCAACGTTGATCCGGCGATTCGCGCACCTGTCGATTCCGACGGGTCAGGGGCGGAGAAGTCCCAGGGCGAACGCCGCCGCCACCGCCTGCGCCCGTGTCTTCGCGCCGAGTTTCCGCCGCGCGTTGTCGACATGGAAACGCGCCGTTCGCTCGCCGACCCCCATCGTCCGCCCGATGCCCGCGTCGGTCAGTCCGGAGAAGACGCAGGCCAGTGCCTCGATCTCGCGCGCGCTCAGCGCCGCGCCCGTGGCCTCGGCGGGTGCCGCGGGCCGACGGGCGTGAAGCGCGGCGAGGCGGACATGGGCGTGGAGCGTGAGGAGGTGCAGCTCGGCCATCGCCTCGGCCGAGGTATCGGGCGCGGCGCCGGCATAGCTGCCGAGCACGAGATAGGCGCCCGGCCCGTGAATCGGCACGCACACCCCCTCGCGATAGCCGTGCGCGGCCCCGATCTCCAGGGCACGGCGCTGCTCCTCGGTCAGCGTCATCCGCGCGCGCCCGGCGATCAGGTCCGACCAGCGGAAGGGCATCAGGTTCACCGCCGCCGCCGCGGGCAGCGGGTCGTGCTCGGCCAGTCTCTCGGCGATGTAGACGTCGAGCCAGGCGGCGGGCCATGTCGAATGGAAATAGCCCGAGAAATCGCGGTTGCGGTGCGGTGCGCCGATGGCGAAGACATCGAAGCCGAACTGCGCCACCCGCGCCCCGACGAGCCCGAGCACATCATCGATGCGGCCTGCGCCGGCAATACGGCGCAAGGGGTCTGCGTGCCGTATCACCTGGACTCCCACTACTTACCTATTGCGACAGGAAGCCCGGTCGAGCCGCATCCGTCAAGGCGCTGCCCCTTGCGGCCCGTCCGACCCTGTCCTACGAGCTAGGCATGACCAGCGCCGCGCACGACCGCCTTCTCATCATCGACTTCGGCTCCCAGGTGACGCAGCTCATCGCCCGCCGCCTGCGCGAGGCGCATGTCTACTGCGAGATCCACCCGTTCCAGAAGGTGACCGACGCCTTCCTGCGGGATTTCGCCCCCCGCGCCGTCATCCTCTCCGGCGGCCCGGCCAGCGTCACCGAACCCGGCAGCCCCCGCGCCGCGGACACCGTCTTCGCCCTCGGCGTGCCGGTGCTCGGCATCTGCTACGGTCAGCAGGTGATGATGGAACAGCTCGGCGGGCGGGTCGAAGCCGGCCACCATGCCGAATTCGGCCGCGCCTATGTCTCCCCCGTCGGCCACCTCGCGCACCCGCTCTTCAAGGGCCTTTTCGGCCAGGGCCGCGAGGAGGTCTGGATGAGCCACGGCGACCGCGTCACCGCGCTCGCGCCGGGCTTCGAGGTGATCGGCGCCTCGCCGAACGCGCCCTATGCGATCATCGCCGACACCGCGCGCAACTTCTTCGCGGTCCAGTTCCACCCCGAGGTGCACCACACGGTCAACGGCGCTCAGCTCCTGCGCAACTTCACCGAACTCGCGGGCTTCACCGGCGACTGGACCATGGGCGCCTACAAGGCCCAGGCGATCGAGGAGATCCGGGCCCGCGTCGGGTCCGAGCGGGTGATCTGCGGCCTCTCCGGCGGGGTCGATTCGTCGGTCGCAGCCGTCCTGATCCACGAGGCGATCGGCGACCAGCTCACCTGCGTCTTCGTCGACACCGGCCTGATGCGCCAGGGCGAGGCGACCGAGGTCGTCACCCTCTTCCGCGACCACTACAACATCCCCCTGATCCACGCGGACGAGAGCGATCTCTTCCTCGACGCGCTCGCCGGCGTCACCGACCCGGAGACGAAGCGCAAGACCATCGGCCGCCTCTTCATCGAGGTTTTCGAAAAGCACGCGAAATCAGTCGGTAACGCGACGTTCCTCGCCCAGGGCACGCTCTACCCGGACGTGATCGAGAGCGTCAGCTTCACCGGCGGCCCCTCGGTCACGATCAAGAGCCACCACAACGTCGGCGGCCTGCCCGACCGCATGAACCTCAAGCTGGTCGAGCCGCTGCGCGAGCTCTTCAAGGACGAGGTCCGTGCGCTTGGCCGCGAACTCGGCCTGCCCGACAGCTTCGTGGGCCGCCACCCCTTCCCCGGCCCCGGCCTCGCCATCCGCTGCCCCGGCGAGATCACCCGCGAAAAGCTCGACATCCTGCGCAAGGCGGACGCCGTCTATCTCGACCAGATCCGCCGCCACGGCCTCTACGACGCGATCTGGCAGGCCTTCGCCGTGCTCCTGCCGGTGCGCACCGTGGGCGTGATGGGCGACAGCCGCACCTACGACCACGTCTGCGCGCTCCGCGCCGTCACCTCGGTCGACGGCATGACCGCGGACTACTACCCCTTCGACCACGCCTTCCTGTCCGAGACCGCGACCCGGATCATCAACGAGGTCAAGGGCATCAACCGCGTCACCTACGACATCACCTCCAAACCCCCGGGCACGATCGAGTGGGAGTGACCGTCCCCGCGCCCGGGGCGGTCCTCCGCGCCGCGGCCGCGGCCTTCGCCTTCCTCACCGCCGCCGCGTTCCTCGCCTTCGCCCTCACCCTGCACGGCGTGGTGCTCTTCGGGTTCCGCGACGCCACGAAACGCGCGCTGCCCGACCGCGCGCCGCTCGTCGTCGTGCTCGGCGCGGGAATGGCCGCGGACGGCACGCTCGGCATCCACACCGTCACCCGGTTCGAGGCCGGCCTTCGCCTGATCGAGGAGGGCCGCGCCGACTGGATCCATTTCGCCGGCGGCGACACCCACCGCGGCATCACCGAGGGCGAACTGATGGCCCGGCTCGCCCGCGAACGCTTCCCCGACCTGCGCATCACCCACGAGGACCGCTCGCTGAGCACGCTGCAGAACGCCTGGTTCACCGTGGACGAGATCGGTCGCCTGCCCGCCGGCACGATCCTCGTCACCGACGCGAGCCATCTCTTCCGCGCCTGGGCCGCCTTCGCCTGGGCGCGCAGCCCCGCGCTGATTCCCTATCCGGCGAAACCCTTCACCGAACCCTTCGGCCCCGCGCTCCTCGACCGTCTCCTGCGCGAGGCAGCGGGCACCTGGCTCAACGCGCTCCGCGGCCTGCGCTACAACTTCGCCCTCCTCGCCGGCACCGCCCCGGCCGAGGCCGAGGCCCTGCTCGCGGAGACCCCGCTGTGAGCGCCGGTCCCGCCTCCCGCCCGCTCCTCGCCTTCGCCTGGATGACGGGCGCGATCGCCTCCTTCATCCTGATGGCCGTCTCCGGGCGCGAGATCCGCGTCGAGATGAACACCTTCGAGCTGATGCTCTACCGCTCGGTGATCGGCCTCGCGGTGGTCGCGGCGGTGGTCGCCCTCAGCCGCCCCGGCTTCGCCCAGGTCCGCACCGCGCAGCCGATGCTGCACGCCCGGCGCAACCTCTGGCACTACGCGGGCCAGAACCTCTGGTTCTACGCCGTCGCCGCCATCCCGCTCAGCCAGCTCGTCGCGCTCGAATTCACCAACCCGCTCTGGGTGGCGCTGCTCGCCCCGCTGATGCTCGGCGAAAGGCTCACCCGCATCCGCATCCTCGCCGCCCTTCTCGGCTTCGTCGGCGTGGTCATCGTGGCCGAGCCGGGCGTCTCGCCGCTCGAACTCGGCCATGCCGCGGCCCTCCTGTCGGCCATCGGCTTCGCGATGAACACGGTCTACACCAAGCGGCTGATGCGCTTCGACAGCGTGCTCTGCGTGCTCTTCTGGATGACCCTCAGCCAGAGCGTCGTCAGCCTGCTCCTGTCGCTGCCCGGCGGCATCCCCGTGCCCTCGCCCGGGGTCCTGCCCTGGATCGTCGTCGTCGGCCTGACCGGGCTCAGCGCCCATTACTGCCTGACCTCCGCGCTCTCGCACGCGCCGGCCACCATCGTCGCGCCGATGGAATTCCTGCGCCTGCCGATGATCTCGCTTGTCGGCATGTGGCTCTATGCCGAACCGCTGCGCCCCGCGGTGCTGGTGGGCGCGCTCGTCATCATCGCCGCCAATCTCGTCAACCTGCGTGCGGAACGCCGCCCGGCCCGGCCCGCAGCCTGACGACCGCCTTCCGCCGGCCCGGCGAACGTGCTAGCGACGCGGCCGAATCCGGTTCCCGACGAGGAGTGCGCGCATGAACATCGACCTGATCCCGGCCGGCAAGAACCCGCCGCAGGACATCAACGTGGTGATCGAGATCACCGGCGGCGCCGCCGGCGGTGCGCCGGTGAAGTACGAGATCGACAAGGACTCGGGCGCGGTCTTCGTCGACCGGGTGGTCAACACCCCGATGTTCTACCCCTGCAACTACGGCTTCGTGCCGAACACGCTGCATGCCGACGGCGACCCGACCGACGTGCTGGTGATCTGCGACTTCCCGCTCCAGCCGGGCGTCGTGATCCGCTGCCGCCCGGTCGGCGTCCTGAAGATGGAGGACGACGGCGGCATGGACGACAAGCTCATCGCCGTCCCCGTGGCCAAGGTCGACCCGTTCCAGGCCCATATCAAGGACCTCGACGACATCCCCCAGAAGACCCGCGACCGCATCAAGCACTTCTTCGAGCACTACAAGGATCTCGAGGAAGGCAAGTGGGTCAAGGTGATCGGCTGGGGCCACCGCGCCGAGGCCGAGCAGATCCTCCAGACCTCGCTCGAGGCGGTCAAGGCCAAGGCCTGAGGGCCGACGCGCCCGCTTCTCGCCGCCCCTCCCCAGGCGGTACCGGCGGCGGCCACATCTCCGGCCGATCCGACCCGCGGCGGATCGGCCCGCGCCTGCCTGCCCCTCGGCAGGCGCGTTACCGCGCCCGCCAGCCAGGCGCGCGCCGATCACCCGGCGCGGCACTCGCCCCCTCGCCCTCCGCAGGCTTGCTGCGGGCGACCGGACCGGGCGGATGTCCACCGGACATCCGCTGATCCGGCCCGGACGGCGCATCGTTGCCGCCGTTTGCTTCGCCCCGGCGTCGTATTGGCCTTCGCTTCGCGAACCATCCCGATTGCAAACCGCCCCGCGCCCGGCTAGCCCGTGGCGCATGGCAACGGCGGGGCGCAGCATGATCTACGAGACGGCGCAGGACTGGACCGGGGCGCGGCACCGGCGGGTCGCGCTCTTCGGCATGTCCGGGCTCGGCAAGACCCACATCGCGGCGATGCTGCGCGACCGGGCCGAATGGTTCCACTACTCGATCGATTTCCGCATCGGCACCCGCTACATGGGCGAGCACATCGTCGACAACTTCAAGCGCGAGGCGATGCGCAACCCCTTCCTGCGCGAGCTTCTGCGCGGCGATTCGATCTACATCGCCTCGAACATCAGCTTCCACAACCTCGCGCCGCTCTCGACCTATCTCGGCAAGCCCGGCGACCCGTCGAAGGGCGGCATCCCCTTCGACGAATACCTCCGCCGCCAGCGCCAGCACCGCACCGCCGAAATCGCCGCCACCCGCGACGTCCTCGTCTTCATCGACAAGGCCGCCGACATCTACGGCTACGCGCATTTCATCGCCGACACCTCCGGCTCGCTCTGCGAGGTCGTGAACCCCGAGGACCCGGCCGATCCCGTCCTGACCGATCTCGCCTCCGCGACGCTGCCGGTCTGGATCCGCGGCACCGAGGCCCAGGTCGAGGAACTCGTCGCCCGCTTCGACCGCGCACCGAAGCCGATGTACTACCCCGAGCCCTTCCTGCGCGAGCTCTGGGCCGAATACCAGCGCGAGCACGACTGCCCGCCCGACCGGGTCGACCCCGACGCCTTCATCCGCCACGGCTTCCGCCGGCTCCTCGCCCACCGCCTGCCGCGCTACGAGGCCATCGCCCGCAACTGGGGCGTGACCGTCGAGTCCGAGGAGGTAGCCGCCATCCGCGAGCCGCAGGACTTCACGGACCTGATCGCCGCCGCCATCGCCCGCCGCCAACCCCGCCGCTGATCGCGCCGCGGTTGCGCGCCCGCCGCGGTTTTCCTATATCGACCGCTCCGGCCACCCTCGGCCGCCTCTCCCGGATTCCGCCCATGCCCATCAAGATCCCCGCGACCCTTCCCGCCCATGACGTGCTCCGGCGCGAGGGCGTGATGGTCATGTCCGAGGAGACGGCGCTGCGGCAGGACATCCGCCCGCTCCAGATCGCGCTCCTCAACCTGATGCCGAAGAAGGTCGTCACCGAGACCCAGTTCGCCCGGCTGATCGGCGCGACGCCGCTCCAGATCGAGATGACGCTGATCCGGATGACGGAGCACCAGTCGCGGCACACCTCGGCCCAGCACATGGAGGCGTTCTACCTGCCCTTCGCCGAGGCGCGGAAGAAACGCTTCGACGGCCTCATCATCACCGGCGCCCCGGTCGAGCACCTGCCCTACGAGGAGGTCTCCTACTGGGATGAACTGCAGCAGGTCTTCGACTGGACCCAGACCAACGTGCACCGGACCATGGGCATCTGCTGGGGCGGCATGGCCATGCTCTACCATTTCTACGGCGTGCCGAAGCACGACCTGCCGGAAAAGGCCTTCGGCGTCTACCGCCACCGCGCGGTCGCGCCGGCCTCGCCCTATCTCCAGGGCTTCTCCGACAGCTTCCTCGTCCCCGTCAGCCGCTGGACCGAGATCCGCGGCGAGGACATCGCGCTCCACCCCGATCTCGAGGTGCTGATCCATTCCGACGAGGTCGGCCCCTGCCTGATCGAGGACGCCCGCCACCGCGCCCTCTACATGATGAACCACCTCGAATACGACTCGACCACGTTGCGCGAGGAATACGACCGCGACGTGGCCGAGGGCGGGCCGATCTGCCTGCCGGTGAACTACTTTCCCGAGGACGACCCGAAGCGTCCGCCCGAGAACCGCTGGCGCAGTCACGGACAGTTGCTCTACGGGAACTGGATCAACCAGATCTACCAGACCACTCCCTATGAGCTGGACCGGATCGGCGCCTGACGATCCGGCGGCGCGCCCGTCGCGCCGGCGCTTTCTCGCCGGAGCGGCCGCGCTGCCGCTCGTGGCCTGCGGTGGAGGGGACGGAATGGAGATGGACCCGGCGACACCCGCCCGCGCGGCGTCCGAGGCCGTGCCGGTCGAGGACATCCGTCTCACCTTCTTCCACGCCGGCAGCGGCGCGCCCGTCGTCCTGATCCACGGCGCCAGCGGCAACGCCCGCGACTGGACCCTCGGCGCGCTCCAGACAATGGCCGAACGCTTCTCCGTCACCGCCTTCGACCGCCCCGGCCTCGGCCGCAGCGCGGCACCCGCCGCCGGCGCCGACAGCCCCTTCGTCCAGGCCCGCCTCATGCGCCGGGCGCTGGCCCAGTCCGGCACCGACCGCGTCCTCCTGATCGGCCACAGCTACGGCGGCACCGTCGCGCTCGCCTGGGCACTCGACGCGCCCGAATCCGTCGCGGGCCTCATGGTCATCGGCGCCCCCAGCCAGGTGTTCCCCGGCGGCGTCGGCCTCTCCTCGGAACTGCTCGCGAGCCCGCTCACCGGCCCCTTCCTCAGCCGCGCCGCCCCGGCCTTCGTCACCGACGGGGTGATCGAGGGCGCGGTGGCCCGCGTCTTCGCCCCGGCCGACCCGCCCCCGGGCTATGTCACGCACATGGACCGCGCCCTCCTGCTCGATCCCGCCGTCCTGCGCGCGAACGCGCGCCAGCTCAGCACGCTCAAGGACCACCTGCGCACGATGGTCCCGCGCTACCCCGGCCTGCCGATGCCGGTGGAGATCCTGCACGGCACCGAGGACACCACCGTCCCCCTCGCGATCCATTCCGAGCCGCTCGCCACGCAGGTTCCGAACGCCCGCCTCACCCGCATCCCCGGCGCCGGCCACATGCCGCACCACAGCCACCTGCCGGTGATCCTCGAAGCCCTCGACCGGCTGGCTGCGTAGCACCTGTTGCCCGCGGGCCCCGCCGCGGCCCATACTGGCGGAACCCCGAGCGCAGGAGCCGCCATGACCGCCGACGAATTCGCCAAGCCCTTCGACGGCGCCATCAGCCATTACGCGGAGCACGAGGCGCCGAAGGAGATCCGCAAGGCGCTCAAGGAGCGCAAGAAGAACCAGATCCTCGACCCGGCCTATCCCTACGACACCCAGATCGGCGCCGAGGACTACCAGCGCGCCTACGACGCCTGCCAGCTCGAACTGATCAAGGTCCAGCGCTGGCTGCGCGAGTCCGGACAGCGCGTGGTGATCGTCTTCGAGGGTCGCGACGCCGCCGGCAAGGGGGGCACGATCCGCCGCCTGACCGAGAACCTCAATCCCCGCCACGCCCGCACCGTCGCCCTGCCCGCGCCGTCGGAGCGCGAGCGCGGCCAGTGGTACTTCCAGCGCTACATCGACCACCTGCCCACCCGGGGCGAGATGGTGCTCTTCGACCGCTCCTGGTACAACCGCGCCGTGGTCGAGCACATCTTCGGCTGGTGCACGCCCGAGGAGCGCGAGCGCTTCTTCTACCAGGTGCCCGAGTTCGAGGACATGCTGGTCCGCGACGGCATCATCCTGATCAAGCTCTGGCTCGCCATCGGCCGCGCCGAGCAGCTGCGCCAGTTCCTCCAGCGCGAGAAGGACCCGCTGAAGCAGTGGAAGCTCAGCCAGATCGACATCGACGGGCTCGACCGCTGGGACGACTACACCGCCGCGATCACCGAAATGTTCGCCCGCTCCCACCGGCCGATCACCCCCTGGACCGTGATCTGGTTCGAGGACAAGGCCCGCGGCCGCCTCGCGACCATGCAGTCGGTGCTCGCCCGGCTCGACTATCCCGGCAAGGCGGCATCGCCGCCCGATCCCCGCATCACCGGCGGCCCCGAGGTCCTGCGCAAGGCCTGAGGCGCTTGCACCCGGCGGCGCGCGTTCCCATCTGACGGTCTCGGAAAAGGAGACTGCCGATGATGAACCCGTCCGCCTACGCCGGCCCGCTCGCCGGCCTGCCCGATCCCGACCGGGACCGGCAGTTCTATCAGGGCGTGCCCTCGCGCCGGCTCGCGGCGTGGTTCGTCGACCTCTTCGTCATCATCGCGATCAGCCTGATCGTGATCCCGGTCTTCGGCATCCTGACCCTCGGTCTCGGCTTCCTCGTCATCCCCTTCGTCTTCGCCGCGGTGGGCTTCGTCTATCGCGTCGCGACCATCACCGGCGGCTCCGCGACATGGGGGATGCGGCTGATGGGGATCGAGCTGCGCCGCGGCGACGGGTCGCGTTTCGATATCCTGACCGCCTTCCTGCACACGGCGATCTACACCATCTGCATCGGGGTCATGGTGCTTCAGGTCCTCAGCATGGGGCTGATCCTCGTCACCCGCTACCAGCAGGGCCTGCACGACCTGATCCTCGGCACGACGGCGATCAACAGCCCCGCGGACTGACCTCCGGCCCCCGCGCGGCGGGGTCCCCGAGAATCCTGTTGCCGTGAGCGGATCGCTGTTGTTACCCTTCCGCCCCGGAGGGACCGTTTCCTCGGGATCGTGAAATGCGTCACAGCCTGCCCCAGTCGCACCAGTTCTACGTCACGGCGCCCCAGCCGTGCCCGTATCTGGCCGGCAAGGTGGAGCGGAAGCTCTTCACCGCGCTGCAGGGCGAGGGCGCGATCGCGCTCAACGACACGCTGTCGCACCAGGGCTTCCGCCGCTCGCAGAACGTGCTCTACCGCCCGTCCTGCGCCGGCTGCAGCGCCTGCCTCTCGGCCCGGATCGTGGTCGGCGACTTCCGCCCCTCGCGCTCGCAGCGCCGGGTGATCGCGCGCAACGCGGACCTCTCCCGCGGCATCGGCAGCCCCTGGGCGACCGAGGCGCAGTACGACCTCTTCCGCCGCTATCTCGACGCGCGCCATGCCACGGGCGGCATGGCCGACATGGACCTTCACGAATTCGCCGCCATGATCGAGGAGACCCCGGTCAAGAGCCGGGTGGTCGAATACCACCGCAACGGCCCCGCGGGACGCGCGCTCGCCGCGGTCTGCCTGACCGACATCCTCTCGGACGGCGTGTCGATGGTCTATTCCTTCTACGACCCCGAGTACGCGCGCGACAGCCTCGGCAGCTACATCATCCTCGACCACATCGCCATGGCGGCCGAGGTGGGGCTGCCCTACGTCTATCTCGGCTACTGGGTCCCGGGCAGCCCCAAGATGGACTACAAGGCCCGCTTCGACCCGCTCGAGATCTTCGTCGAGGGCCGCTGGACCACGCTCGACCGCGTCGACATCGCCGCGGTCAGGTCCCAGGGCATCGACCGCACCGCGATCAGCGACCAGGTCTCGGCCATCCACCTGCCCGCGACGAAATAGGCCGCCCGGCCAGCCCCTCCGCAGGCGGCGCCGGCACGCCGGTCACGTGTTAGCCACCCGCGACTCGTCCGCTTGATTCCCCCGCGCCGCCCCGCCATAAATCGGCCATGCATTACCGGCGGCACAAACGATTGCCCGACCCGCCCGGGCACGACAGGGAGAATTCTATCATGGAACGCCGTCAGTTTCTCACCGGCGCCGCCGTCGCCGGCGCCGCGGCCGCGGGCCTCGCCGCGCCCGCCATCGCGCAGGAGCGCATCACCTGGCGCATGGTCACCACCTGGCCGCGCAACTTCCCCGGCCTCGGCGTCGGCGCCCAGCGCCTGGCGGAGCGCATCACCGCCATGTCCGGCGGCCGGCTGACCGTCGAGGTCTTCGCCGCCGGCGAGATGGTGCCCGCGCTCGGCACCTTCGACGCGGTGATCGAGGGCTCGGCCGAGATGAGCCACGGCGCCGCCTACTACTGGCAGAACAAGTCGCGCGCGACCTCCTTCTTCACCGGCGTACCCTTCGGCATGACCTCGCGCGAGCTCGCCGCTTGGATCCGCTACATGGGCGGGCAGGAGCTCTGGGACGAGGTCTACGACCAGTTCGGCATGAAGGGCTTCATCAACGGCGACACCGGCACCCAGGCCGGCGGCTGGTTCCGCAACGAGCTGACCGGCATCGCCGACATCCAGGGCATCAACTTCCGCACCCCCGGCCTCGGCGGCCAGGTCTGGCAGAACATCGGCGCCACCGTGGTGAACATGGCAGCGGGCGAGATCTTCGCAGCCCTCCAGTCGGGCGCGCTCGACGCCGCCGAATTCGTCGGCCCCTACAACGACCTCGCCCTCGGCTTCCACCAGGTCTGCAAGCACTACTACATCTCCAGCTTCATCGAGCCGGGCCTCGCGACCGAACTCGCGGTCGACAAGGCGAAGTACACCGCGCTTCCCGACGACCTGCAGCAGATCATCGCCATCGCCTGCCAGGCCGAATACGACCAGGTCGCCTCGGACTTCTACGCCAACGACCCGAACGCGCTGAAGACGCTGGTCGAGCAGCATGGTGTGATCGTCCACCACGAGTTCCCCGACGAGATCCTCGAGGCTGGCGCCAACGCAGCCAAGGCCATCCTGACCGAGCTTCGCGAAAGCGGCGACGACCTGACCAAGCGCGTGACCGAGAGCTTCATTACCTCGCTCAACACGTTGCGCACCCGCACCGAAGGCACCGACATGCCGTTCCTCGTGGCCCGCGAGCGGTTCTTCGACCTGACCTGACCTCGGCGTCGGCACAGCGCGGGGGCGGGCCGTAGTGTCCGCCCCTTTTTCGTACCCGCGGGCCATCCCGCGGACGTGACATTCCACCCGCTGGAAACGGACCGCGCGGCCGGCTAACATTCTTGCGCATCGCCGTACCGGAGCCAGCCCATGACCCTTCGACTGATCGCCCTCACCCTCGCCGCCCTGCCGCTCTTCGCACCCTTCGGCGAGGGCCGCGCCCAGGCCCAGGACCGTGCCCTCAGCGGCGAGATCACCTATCTCCAGCGCATCGCCCTCCCGCCCGATTCCACCGCGATCGTCGAGTTCCGCGACGCCACCGGCGCGGTCGTCGCCGAGACCCGCTTCGGCACCTCCGACCGCCAGGTGCCCCTGCCCTTCGAGCTCGCCGTGCCCGCCGGGACCGAGGGCACGCTGCGCGGCGGCATCGTCACCGGCGGCATGCCGGGCTGGGCGACCGACCCGGTCGAGGTCGCGGCCGGCGCCGACGCGCTCGCGCTCGGCACGCTCCTCCTCCGTCCCGTGACGCCCATGGGCTTCAGCTCGGCCTTCCGCTGCGGCGAGACCGAGGTCGTGGTCGGCTTCATCGGCGACATCGCCCGCATGCAGGTCGGCGGCACCACCTGGGACCTCGTGCCCGAGGTCACCGCCTCGGGGGCGAAGTTCACCTCCGCCGACGACCCCGGCACCTTCTTCTGGTCGCGCGGCGAGGCGGCCACCGTCTCGGTCGCGGGCGAGGCCCTGCCGGAATGCACCATCGGCATCCCCGTCGCCCTCCCTCCCTTCCGCGCACGCGGCAACGAGCCCGGCTGGACCGTCGAGATCGCCGGCGGCCGCATCGCCTTCAGCCTCGGCTACGGTCAGCGCACCGTCGAGGCACCGTTGCCCACCGCCGAGTTCGAGGACGGCGCCACCGTCTACCGCCTGCCCGACGAGGAGCTGACGCTCCGCATCGAGGACCGGCTCTGCCAGGACAACATGACCGGCATGCCCTATCCCGCGACGGTCATGCTCGAGACCGCCGACGGCCCGCTCGCCGGCTGCGGCGGCGAGGCGGTCGACCTCCTGACCGGCCCGGAATGGGTGGTCGAGGACATCGACGGCGCCGGCATCCCCGACGGCGCCCGCGTCACCCTCGAATTCCTGCCCGAGGGCCGCGTCGCCGGCACCGGCGGCTGCAACCGCTACAACGCCGCCTTCACCCTGACCGGCGAGACGCTCGGCTTCGGCCCCGCCGCCTCCACGATGATGGCCTGCGCCGAGGCGCTGATGGACCTCGAACAGCGGTTCCACACGACGCTCGCCGCCGTGAACCGCTTCGAGATCGACCCGACCGGCGCGCTCGTCCTGCACGCACCCGAGGGCAGGATCCTGGCCCGGCGCTGAGCCGGGCCACCCCTCACGGCCCGTAGATCAGGTCCGGCAGCCAGGTCACCAGCCCCGGGAAGGTGATCAGGAGCGCGATCGCCACCATCTGCAGCGCCACGAAGGGCAGCGCGCCCCGATAGATCTGCGCCGTGCGCACCGCGCGCGGCGCGACACTCCTGAGATAGAACAGCGAGAATCCGAACGGCGGCGTCAGGAAGCTCGTCTGCAGGTTCACCGCCACGATCACCCCCAGCCAGACCGGGTCCACGTCCATCATCAGCAGCACCGGGGCCGTCACCGGGATGATGATGAAGATGATCTCGAACGTGTCGAGGATGAAGCCGAGCACGAACATCAGCACCATAACGAAGATGATCGCCCCCGTGCGCCCGCCCGGCAGCTGGGTCATGAAGTCCTCGACCAGCTTGTCGCCGCCCATCATCCGGAACACCAGCCCGAAGATCGACGCGCCGAGCAGGATCACGAAGATCATCGAGGTGGTGACGGCGGTCGATTCCATCACCGAGCGCAGGTTCTGGAGCGTCAGCCGCCGCCGCGCTGCCGCCAGCAGGATCGCCCCCACCGCACCGACCGAGGCCGATTCCGTCGGCGTGGCGACGCCTGCGAGGATCGAGCCCAGCACCGCCACGATCAGCGCCAGCGTCGGGATCATCGACACCGCCACGTCACGCCCGAGGTTGCGCCGCTCCTCCGGCGTCACCTCCAGCGCCGGGCAGCTCTCGGGATGGCGGAACGCCTTCCAGATCATCCACATCAGGTAGAGCGTCACCAGCATCAGGCCGGGGATGAAGGCGCCGGCGAAGAGGTTGCCCACCGACACGACCTGCGGCGCGAAATTGCCCTTGGCCATCTGCACCTGCGCGTTCATGCTGCCCAGCATGTCGCCCATGAAGATCAGCACGGTCGAGGGCGGTATGATCTGGCCGAGCGTCCCGCTCGCGCAGATCACCCCGCTCGCGAGCCTCGGATCGTAGCCCGCCCGCAGCATCGCCGGCAGCGACAGGAGGCCCATCGTCACCACCGTCGCCCCCACGATCCCGGTCGAGGCGGCGAGCAGCGCGCCGACCAGGATCACCGACATGCCGAGCCCGCCGCGCAGCGTCCCGAAGAGCCGCCCCATGGTGATCAGCAGCTGCTCCGCGATCCCCGAGCGTTCCAGCATCATCCCCATGAAGATGAACAACGGCACCGCGACCAGCACGTCGTTGATCATGATGCCCATGTAGCGGGGCGCGACGCTCGACAGGATCGAAGGGTCGAACGCCCCGAGAGAATAGCCGATCAGCGCGAAGATCAGCGACACGCCCGCCAGCGTGAAGGCCACCGGAAAGCCCAGCATCAGCGCGGCGATGATGCCGAAGAACATCAGGAGGGAGAGGATCTCCCCGATCAGGACCGGATCCATGCCTCAGCCCTCAGCGGCTTCATAGCGCATGGCCTCGGGCAAGAGCTCCTCGCGCCCGGCCAGCACCAGCACCCCGCGCAGGAACATCGCCAGCGCCTGCAACGCGATCACCAGCGCAAAGACGAGCAGGAAGCTCTTGAGGATGTAGAGCCCCGGCATCCCCCCGAAGTTCGCGCTGCCCTCCCGCAGCCCCCAGGACCGCTGCACATAGGGAAAGGCCCAGATCCACAGCACCGCCATGAAGGGCGCGATGAAGAAGACGACGCCGAACATGTCGATCAGCGCCTTCCGCCGCTGCGGCGCCTCGCGATAGAAGATGTCCACCCGCACATGGGCGTTCTTCAGCAGCGCATAGCCGGCGATGCCCATGAACATCATGCCGTTCATCCAGACGTAGAGGTCCTGCATCAGGACCGATCCGGTCTGGAACACATAGCGCATGACCACGACCGCGAAGCAGATCAGCACGATACCGATCGAGAAGACGGAGAATATCCATCCCAGAACCGTGTTGAACGCCCAGATCGCGCGCACGACGAAGGCAGCGAAGTGCATGATTTTTTCCGAGGCTCCCTGTTTGACGAGCCTCTACAGCCTTTCGCGCCGCCTTGTCCATCGAGGCGGTCGCGCAAGGTAAGCGGTTTCGCGAAACTTTGTTAAATCCCCGGTGCCTCGCGCGACATTTTCTCCGCGCGGGGGTGTTGACGCCGCCGTCCGCTGGGCCTAATCAGCTTGCAGCGGAGGAATCCATGTCGCAGTTGGTAATCGTAACGGATGGGCGCGGGGCCCGGCGGAGCTAGCTCACCGCCGGACAGTCGCGCCATGGCCCCCTGACCGGGGGTTTTTTTATGGCATCACGAGGGGGAGAAGCGCCGATGAGCCCGAGCGCAGCAAAGGACCGCAAGGAAACGACCAGCCGCCAGATGACCGGCGCCCGCATGGTGGTGCAGGCGTTGAAGGATCAGGGCGTCGAGGTGGTGTTCGGCTATCCCGGCGGCGCGGTCCTGCCGATCTACGACGAGCTCTTCCAGCAGAACGAGATCCGCCACATCCTGGTGCGCCACGAACAGGGCGCGGCCCATGCCGCCGAGGGCTATGCGCGCTCCACCGGCAAGCCCGGCGTCGTGCTCGTCACCTCCGGCCCCGGCGCGACCAACGCCGTCACCGGCATGGTCGACGCGCTGATGGATTCGATCCCGCTCGTCATCCTGACCGGCCAGGTCCCGACCTTCATGATCGGCAACGACGCCTTCCAGGAGGCCGACACCGTCGGCATCACCCGGCCCTGCACCAAGCACAACTGGCTGGTCAAGGACACCGCGAAGCTCAGCGAGACCATCCACCAGGCCTTCCACGTCGCGACCCACGGCCGCCCGGGTCCCGTCCTCGTCGACATCCCCAAGGACGTGCAGTTCGCCACCGCCACCTACACGCCCCCCGAGGCCGCGCGCACCTCTCACTACCAGCCGCGGGTCAGCGGCGACCGCGCCGCGATCACCGCCGCCGTCGAGGCGATGGAGACCGCCGAGCGGCCGATCCTCTATACCGGCGGCGGCGTGATCAACTCCGGCCCCCGCGCCACCGCGCTCCTGCGCGAACTGGCCGCGGCCACCGGCTTCCCGGTCACTTCCACCCTGATGGGCCTCGGCGCCTATCCGGCTTCTGGCCGCTCCTGGATCGGCATGCTCGGCATGCACGGCACCTACGAGGCCAACTGGTCGATGCACGACTGCGACGTGATGGTCTGCATCGGCGCGCGGTTCGACGACCGCATCACCGGCCGGCTCGACGCCTTCTCGCCCGGCTCGTTCAAGATCCACATCGACATCGACCCCTCCTCCATCAACAAGAACGTCCATGTCGATGTGCCGATCGTCGGCGACGTCGCACACGTGCTCGAGGACATGCTCGCGATCTGGAAGGAACGCGGGTCCAGGACCAACTCCGCCGCCGTCGCGAAATGGTGGGCCCGGATCGCGAAATGGCGGGCCCGCAAGTGCCTCGCCTACCGGAACTCCGACAAGGTCATCAAGCCGCAGTACGCGCTCGAACGGCTCGAGGCGCTGACCCGCGGCCGCGACCGCTACATCTGCACCGAGGTCGGCCAGCACCAGATGTGGGCCGCCCAGTACCTCGGCTTCGACGAGCCGAACCGCTGGATGACCTCCGGGGGCCTCGGCACCATGGGCTACGGTTTCCCCGCCTCGATCGGCGTGCAACTCGCCCACCCGCAGGCCCTCGTCATCAACGTCGCCGGCGAGGCCTCGTGGCTGATGAACATGCAGGAGATGGGCACCGCGGTGCAGTACCGCCTGCCGGTCAAGCAGTTCATCCTCAACAACGAACGCCTCGGCATGGTCCGCCAGTGGCAGGAACTCCTCCACGGCGAGCGTTACTCCTCCTCCTGGTCCGAGGCGCTGCCCGACTTCGTGAAGCTCGCCGAGGCCTTCGGCGCCAAGGGCATCATCTGCCGCGACCCGGCCGAGCTCGACGACGCGATCATGGAGATGCTCGACCATCCCGGCCCGGTGATCTTCGACTGCGTGGTCGAGAAGCACGAGAACTGCTTCCCGATGATCCCCTCGGGCAAGGCCCACAACGAGATGCTGCTCGGCGAGGACGCCACCCAGGGCGTCATCGACGAGACCGGCGCGGTCATGGTCTGAGGAGACGGAGATGAACGCCCTCAACATCAAGCGCGGCTCCTCAAGCCATTCCGCCTACGATCTGCGCTCGCGCTTCGACGACCGCATGGAGACCCATACCCTCGCCGTCCTCGTGGACAACGAGGCCGGCGTGCTCGCCCGCGTCATCGGCCTCTTCTCCGGCCGCGGCTACAACATCGAGAGCCTGACCGTCGCCGAGACCGACCACCTCGGCCACCGCTCGCGCATCACCATCGTCACAACCGGCACCCCGCAGGTGATCGAGCAGATCAAGGCCCAGCTCCAGCGCATGGTCCCGGTCCACGACGTGCACGACCTGACCGTCGAGGGCCCCGCCGTGGAACGCGAGCTCGCGCTCATCAAGGTGACCTCCACCGGCGAAAAGCGCGTCGAGGCGCTGCGGACCGCCGACATCTTCCGCGCCAAGGTGGTCGACACCACGCTCGAAAGCTTCGTCTTCGAGATCACCGGCGCGCCGGACAAGGTCGACGCCTTCGTCGAACTGATGCGCCCCCTCGGCCTCTCCGAGGTGGCCCGCACCGGCGTCGCCGCCATCGCCCGGGGCACCTGAGCCCCGGCGCCACCTCCCCTGCCCGTTTCATACTGGCAGAAACCCTATCGGGCAGTCGCGGGGCCCCGCCAACAGGCGGGGGAAAACGTCTTGCGGCCAACGGGCCGCTCCGCTGCGTCCCGGCGCGCCCCGCGCCGGGACACCCCTTCCAACCGTTTGAACCGGCGTCACGTTTTTGCTACCGTGCCGCTGTCATCTGTCCTTCGGGGGAACGGACCATGAGCGGATTTCTCGGCATCGTCGTCTTTCTCGTCCTCATCGCGGCGGTGCTCTTCGCCTGGCGGATGAACGAAAACGGCTGATCCTGCGGCCGGGGATCCTCACCCCCGCAGCCGCGCGAGCAGTTCCAGCGACGGCTCCTCGGTCACGGGCAGCCCCGCCGCGCGCTGGTAGGCACCGATCGCGGTCCGCGTGTTCGGCCCGATCACCCCGTCCGACCCTTGGGTGTCGAACCCCGCCGCGGTCAGGCGCTGCTGCAACTCGCGCCGGTCGGCGATGGTCATGCCGCGCGCATCCGGCGGGAACCGCCCCCGGATGGGCGGCCCGCCCGCGATCCGGTCCGACAGATGCCCGACCCCGATCGCGTAGTTCTCGGCATTGTTGTAGCGCAGGATCACCCCGAAGTTCCGGAACACCAGGAACGCGGGCCCGCTGCGGCCCATCGGCGTTATCACCGACCCGGGCCCGTGGTCCGGGACCTGCCGCCCGTCCATGTCGCGCACCCCCGCCGCCGCCCATTGTGCAGCACTCCGCGTCGTGCCACGTCCCACGGGGCCGGAGAATCCCTGCGGCAGCGCCACCTCCACCCCCCAGGGCTGGCCGCGCCGCCAGCCCGAGCGGCTGAGATAGGCCGCCGCCGAGGCCAGCGCATCGGTCGGATCGTCCGACCAGATGTCCCGCCGCCCGTCGCCGGTGAAGTCCACCGCATAGGCGAGGAACGAGGTCGGGATGAACTGGGTATGCCCCATCGCACCGGCCCAGCTGCCGGTCATCCGCTCGGGGGGCACGTCGCCGTTCTGCAGGATGCGCAGCGCCGCGACCAGCTGTTGCTCGAAGAACGCGCCCCGCCGCCCGTCATAGGCCAGCGTCGAGAGGGCCGAGATCACCGGCACGTTGCCGCGCCGCATCCCGTAGTTGCTCTCCATCCCCCAGACCGCCACCACGACCTTCGGCTCGACCCCGAACCGCGCCTCGATCGCGCTGAGCGTGCTCGCGTACTGCCGCAGCGCCGCCCGACCGTTCGCCACCCGCTCGTCCGAGGCGGCGATGGCGAGGTAATCCTCCAGCGTCCGGGTGAACTCGGTCTGGTTGCGGTCGCGCTCGATCACGCCGGGCAGGAACCCCGCCCCGGCGAAGGCCCGGTCGAGCGTCGCGGCCGAGATCCCCTGCCCCTGCGCCCGCGGCCGGAACCCCGCCACCCAGGCATCGAACCCCGGGTTCGGCGCGGGCAGCAGCACCGGCTCGGGCACCGGGCTCGCCCGCCCGACCGCCGGCGCGCCCATCCGCCCCCCGCTCGTGCAGGATGCGAGCGCCACCGCCGCCATCCCCAGTGTCACCGCCCGCCGCGTCACCCGCATCGCCTCGCCTCCTGCCTCTGCCCGTTTTGCCGGCACCCTAGCCGATTCAACCGAAAGGGGAAAGCGCGGCGGCCCTCGATAACCCCACCGTCCGGACCTCGCGGACCGACGCGACCGGTCGGGTCGACCGTGCCACCGGCCTCCGATCGGCGCCGGCCTCGCGATCCGCGGGGTTCAGAGTCTGGCGGCGTAGGCCGCGGCCAGCGGCGTCGCCGTCAGGTGGCGCATGTGGACGAAGCCCGCGTGCCGGTTCGAGCCGTCCACGTCGACGGAAGCCCACCCGCTCAGCGCCTGGCCGCTCGACGGCACCACCAGCCCGCTCAGCCGGCCGGTATAGGCGACGGTCCGGACATGCAGAGTGTCGCCGTTGCGCAGAACCCGGATCACGCGGCCGTCGGTCCCGGGCCGGTCCCGCAGGTTGAGCTCGCCATCGGGCGACCGCACCCGCGCCACGAGGCCGAGGCCCCCCTGCTTGCCGAACGCCTCGCGCATCTCCTCCATGGGAAAGAGCGGCCCGGGATCGATCTTGCGGCCGATCGCCACATCCTCGTGCCCGACGATCTCCTCGATGGAGGGATAGCGGTCCACCAGCGCCGCGATCAGTTCGCGCGTGGCGGCGATCTGGGGCGCGGGATAGGGCGTCCAGTGATTGGGCCGCGCCGGACGGTAGACCGACGACGCGAGATTGGCCTCGGCCTCGGCCACGCTGGGACCGGACCCTGCGCCGTTCTTCAGGTCATAGAACCACCGCCCGCCGACCAGATTCATGAACCCGCCGAGATTGACCAGGCTGATGCTGATCCCCGTGGCGTTCAGCGTCGAGCCGTTCTCGAGCCCGCCCGACGCCTTCCAGTTGCTGCGCCCGCAATGGCCGGTGCGCTGGTTGAACGGGCGCAGCTGATGATAGCTCCCGTCCTTGTCGATCAGCACGTTGTAGGACGTGCCCGCCCCCTGCAGCGCCGAGACCGCGCCCGAGACGGAATTCCCCGCCGTGTTGTGGACCACGATGAACCGCGGGTCGCTCAGCGCCGCCCCGGTGCTGAACGGCACGTTCCGCGCCCCGACGATACGATGATTGTTGTCGATGCTGACCATGCGGCTCCCCCAGATGAACGGAAGCAGAAAACCGGCCACCGGCCGGCCCGTCGAAGTCGACACTCAATAATGCGACCGGGAACGCACCCCTCAATACCATTCATGCTACCTGAAATCCGCAGGACGGACAACGATCGCGGACGGCGCGGGAACGCCCGCCCGGCGTGGCGCAGATGCCACGCGACCGGACGACTGCGCGGCCGCGTTAACCCCTTCCGGCGCGGGTGCCGGCACGACCCGATGGGCACCCGAATAGCACCCAAATAGCACCCGAATGACACCCTAGAGCGGACCCTTCCCGGGCCGGTTCGCCGAAAGGTTGGCGCGCGCCGCTCCCCGCGCGGATGCCCCCCGACCGTGGCCGGGCGGTCACGCCGCGCTCAACCCGGCGAACCGTAGCCGCCGCCCCCCGGCGTCTCCAGCCACCACACGTCGCCCGGCCCGATCTCGCGCCGGTCGGCCGCGGCCAGCACCTCCACCGTGCCGTCCGCCCGCACGATCCGAGTCCGCCCGCAGTCCCCGGGCAGCCCCCCGGCCAGCCCCGGCGGCGGCACCGTGCGGTGCCCCGAGAGGATCGAGATCGTCATCGGCTCCAGGAACCGGATGCGCCGCGTCACCCCGTCACCGCCGTCCCATCGCCCCTTCCCGCCGGATCCGCTGCGGATGCGAAACTCCTCCAGAACCACGGGAAAACGCCATTCCAGCACCTCCGGATCGGTCAGCCGGGAATTGGTCATGTGGCTGTGCACGCCGCTGGTGCCGGGATGCCCGGACCCGTCCGACAGCACCCCCGCCCCGGTCCCGCCGCAGACCGTCTCGTAATACTGGTACTTCGCATTCCCCCAGGTCGTGTTGTTCATCGTCGACTGCGCCGCCGCCTGCACCCCGAGCGCGAGGAACAGCGCCGAGGTCACCGCCTGGCTCGTCTCGACGTTCCCCGCGATCACCGCGGCGGGATACTCGGGCGACAGCATCGTGCCCTTCGGCAGGACAACTTCCAGCGGCTTCATCACCCCTTCATTCATCGGGATGTTGTCGTCGACGAGACAGCGGAAGACGTAGAGCACCGCCGCCCGCGTCACCGGCTCGGGCGCATTGTAGTTGGTGGCGAGCTGCGCCGTCGTGCCGGTGAAGTCTATGATCGCACTGCGGTTTTCCCGATCGACCGTCACCTTCACCCGGATCTCGCGCGGCGTGCCGTCGTAGTCGGGGTCCATCGGATAGACGTATTCCGCGTCCCGCAGCGAATCGATCGCCCGCCGCACGCTCTCCTCGGCATTGTCCTGCACATGGCGCATGTAGGCCTGCACGACTTCCAGCCCGAAGTGCCTGACCATGCTGCGCAATTCCTGCGCCCCCTTCTCGCAGGCCGCCACCTGCGCCTTCAGGTCCGCCATGTTGATCTCGGGCGCGCGCACCGGATGATCCCCCGAAAGCAGCAGCGCCCGCGTCTCCGCCTCGCGGAACCGGCCGCGGTCGACCAACTTCCAGTTGTCGATATAGGCCCCTTCGTCGTGGATCGACCGGCTGTCCGGCGGCATCGAGCCCGGCGTCAGCCCGCCCACATCCGTGTGGTGCCCGCGGGCGGAGGTGTAGAAGAGCACCGTCTCGCCCGCCTCGTCCCAGACCGGCGTTACCACGGTGATATCAGGCAGATGCGTGCCGCCGTTATAGGGCGCATTCAGCACGAATACATCGCCCGGGCCCATGTCGGGGTTCTGCGCGATCACCGTCTTCACGCTCGCGCCCATGCTGCCCAGATGCACCGGCATGTGCGGCGCGTTGGCGATCAGGTCGCCCGCCGCATCGAAGACCGCACAGGAAAAGTCGAGCCTTTCCTTGATGGTAACCGATGCCGCGGTATTCTCCAGCACCGCGCCCATCTGTTCCGCGATCGACATGTAGAGGTTGTTGAACACCTCCAGCATCACCGGATCGGCCTTCGTCCCCACCGCGTCGCGCCGCTCGCGCGCCGCCACCCGCGTCAAGAGCACGTGATCATGCGCGGTGATCCGCGCCCGCCAGCCCGGCTCGATCAGGATCGAGGTATGCGGCTCGACCAGCACCGCCGGCCCGCTCAGGGTGTCGCCGGGGCGCAGGTCCTCGCGCCGCACGAACCGCGCCTCGACCCAGGTGCCGCCAATGAATACATTTGATTTCAAAGCATTAGGATAGGTTTCTTCAGGTCGCGCGACCTCCTCCCGTGCCGCCTCGGTCAGGTCCGCTGCATCGCCGATCGCCTCGACCTGCACCGACTCGATCACCAGCGGCACCGCGCCGGGATCGAAGCCGAACCGGCTCCGGTGCGCCGCCTGGAACGCCGCGCGCATCGCCCCGATCTCGCCGAACCGGATCGGCAGCGCGGTGTCGGTCCCCTTCACCTTCAGGTGCAGCGTCTGGGTCAGCCGGATGTACCGCTCCGCCACCCCCTGCGCCTCGACCTCGCCCAGCGCCTCGACCCCCAGCGCGTCGAGCCGGGCCGCGGCGTCGAGCCGGGTCGTCTCGTCCAGTTCCGCCTCCACCGCCCGCGTCCGCGTCGCCCGGATGTCCGCGAGCCCCATGCCATAGGCCGACAGCAGCGAGGCCATAGGATGGATCAGGCAGGTCGACATGCCCAGCGTGTCCGCGATCGCGCAGGCATGCTGCGCCCCCGCGCCCCCGAACACGGTCAGGCAGTACTCCGTCACGTCATAGCCGCGCTGCACGCTGATCTTCTTGATCGCATTGGCCATGTTCTCGACCGCGATGCGCAGGAACCCCTCGGCCACCTCTTCCGCCGGCTTGCCGATCGCGCCGGCCAGTTCCTCGAACCCCGCCCGCGTCGCGTCCACGTCCAGCGGCCGGTCGGCCTCGGGCCCGAAGATCGCCGGAAAGAACTCCGGCCGCAGCCGCCCGGTCAGCACGTTGGCATCCGTCACAGCCAGCGGCCCGCCCCGCCCGTAGCAGGCCGGCCCCGGATTGGCCCCCGCACTCTCCGGGCCCACCCGCATCCGCGCCCCGTCATAGGTGAGCAGGCTCCCGCCCCCGGCCGCGACCGTGTGGATGTTCATCATCGGCGCGGTGATCCGCACCCCGGCGATCTCGGTCGACAGCACCCGCTCGTACTCGCCGGCGAAATGGCAGACGTCGGTCGAGGTTCCCCCCATGTCGAAGCCGATGATCCGCCCTTGGCCTGCGATCTGGCTGGTGCGGACCGCACCCACCACGCCGCCCGCCGGCCCAGACAGGATCGCGTCCTTGCCGTCGAACATGCGCGCATCGGTCAGCCCGCCGGAGGACTGCATGAACATCAGCTTCCCGCGCATCTCGCCGTCGAAGGCCGCCGCCACCCGGTCGATGTAGCGCCGCAGGATCGGGGTCAGATAGGCGTCTACCACCGTCGTGTCGCCGCGGCTGACCATCTTCATCAGCGGGCTGACCCGGTGGCTGGCCGAGACCTGCCCGAAGCCCGCCGCCCCCGCCAGCTCCGCCGCGCGCGCCTCATGCGCCGTGTGCCGATAGCCGTGTACGAACACCACCGCGCAGGCGGTCAGCCCCGCCTCCCGCGCCTCGGCCAGCGCCGCCGCCAGATGCCCCTCGTCGAGCGGCACCTCCACCGTGCCATCCGCCCGCAGCCGCTCGCGCGCCTCGATCACCCGCGCGTAAAGCATCTCCGGCAGCACGATGTGCCGGTCGAAGAGCCGCGGCCGGTGCTGGTAGGCCAGCCGCAGCTGCTCGCCCAGTCCCTGCGTCGTCACCAGCACCACCGGATCGCCCTTGCGCTCCAGCAGCGCATTTGTCGCCACCGTGGTGCCCATCTTCACCGAGCGCACCGCACCCGCCGGGATCAGCGCCTCCACCCCCAGCCCCAGGAACCGCCGGATGCCGTGCAGCGCCGCATCGGCATACTGCTCTGGGTTCTCGGACAGGAGCTTCGCGCGATGGAGCACGCCGTCGGGGTCGCGCGCCACGATGTCGGTGAACGTGCCGCCGCGGTCGATCCAGAAATCCCACATGCGGCCCCTCCGTTTTCCTGCTTTCCCGCGCCGCGGCCGCGCCCTAACGTCGCGCCAGCCCCGCCCGGAGATCGATGGATGGCGACTATCAGACATGCCGAACCCGCCGATGCAAGCGGCATCGCCGCAATCTGGAACCCGGTGATCCGCGACACGCTGATCACGTTCAACAGCGTCGAGCGCACACCGGAGGAGATCGCCGCCATGATCGCCGAGAACCGCGCCCAGGACCACGCCTGGCTGGTCGTGGAGGAGGATGGCGGCCTGCTCGGCTTCGCCAGCTACGCCCAGTTCCGCAAGGGCGTCGGCTATGCCCGGACCATGGAGCACAGCGTCATCCTCGCCCCGCAGGCCCATGGCCGGGGCATCGGCCGTCGGCTGATGGACGCGCTGGCCGGCGAGGCCCGCGCCCGCGGTGTCCATTCCCTGATCGGCGGCGTCTCGGGCGCCAACCCCCCCGGCCTCGCGTTCCACGCCCGCATCGGCTTCACCGAGATCGGCCGCCTGCCCGAGGTCGGCTGGAAGTTCGGCCGCTGGCTCGACCTCGTGCTGATGCAGAAGCGGCTCTGACGGCGGCATCCCGCCGGAAACTGCCGCATCCTTCGCAAGTTCCGGTTTTGCTGCGCTGCAACATGTGCTAGCTTCTGCCCATGTCGATCTGGTCCCGTATCGCCGAAGCCCTCGGCGCCCTTGCAGCAAAGGGCGAGGGCCTGCTCGCGCTCTTCGACCGCACGCCCACCCCGCCCGAGCATTCGGTGGCCTTCACCATCGCCGTGGTCGGGCTCGGCGCCAAGATGGCCAAGGCCGACGGGCGGGTGAAGCCGTCCGAGGTCGCCGCCTTCCGCCAGGTCTTCCTGATCGCCCCCGAGGACGAGGCGGCCGCCGCCCGGGTCTTCAACCTCGCCCGTCAGGACATCGCCGGCTTCGACGCCTATGCCCGCCGTATCGCCGGCATGTTCACCGGCCGGCAGGGCGTGCTCGAGGACATCCTCGAGGGCCTTTTCCACGTCGCCGTCGCGGACGGGTCGTTTCACACCGACGAGGAAAGCTTCCTGCGCACGGTCGCCGGGATCTTCGGCATCGGCGAGGCGGACTTCGCCTGCATCGCCGCCCGACACGTGCCCGGCCGCGAGCCCGACCCATGGCAGGTGCTCGGCGTGTCGAAGGATGCCGACCTGCCCACGGTCCGCCGGCGGTGGCGGGAACTGGTCAAGACCCACCACCCCGACCAGCTGATCGCCCGCGGCCTGCCCGCCGAGACGGTGAACCTCGGCAACGCGCGGATCGCCGCGATCAACCGCGCGTGGGAGGCGCTGCAGGCCCGCATGCGCGAGGTGGAACCGGTCCGCTGACCCTCAGCCGCCGCCGAAGAGCGTGCCGCCGCGCGGATCGGGCGCGTCCTCCTGCATCTCCAGATGTAGCCGGCTCCCCTCCAAGGGATGCGCCCGCGCCACCGCCTCGTTCAGGTTCACCCCCAGCCCCGGCCCGTCGGGCACCAGCACATGCCCCGCCTCCCAGACCAGCGGCCGGTCGAGCAGCATCCCGTGGAACCCGCCGCCCTCCTGGATGGTCTCCAGCAGCAGGAAGTTCGGGATCGACGCGGCGAGCTGCACCCCCGCCGCCCAGGCGATCGGCCCGGCGTAGAGATGCGGCGCCACCTGCACGTTGAACCCCTCGGCCATCGCCGCGATCTTGCGCGCCTCCAGCAGGCCCCCGACCCGCCCGAGGCTCGGCTGGGCGATGGCCACGCCCCCCGCCCGCATCAGCGCGGCGAACTCCGCCTTGGTGGAAAGCCGCTCGCCCGCCGACACCGGCACCCGCACCGCCCGCGCCACCGCCGCCATCTGCAGCGCATTGTCGGGCGGCACCGGCTCCTCGAACCACAGCGGATCATAGGGCTCGATCCGCCGCGCCAGCCGGATCGCGCCCGCGGTGGTGAACTGGCCATGCGTCCCGAACAGCAGGTCCGCCCGGTCCCCCACCGCCTCCCGCAGCCTGCGGCAGAACGCCTCTGACCGGTCGAGATCGGCCACCGCCGGCTGGTGCCCGCCACGGATCGTGTAGGGCCCCGCGGGATCGAACTTCACCGCCGTCCAGCCGTCCTCCACCATGCGCGCGGCGACCTCGGCCGAGGCGTCGGGGTCGTTGTAGAAGCTCGCCGGGTCCTGCCCGGCATCGGGATAGAGATAGGAATAGGCCCGCAGCCGGGAATTCATCCGCCCGCCCCAGAGCGCATGCACCGGCCGGTCGAGCGCCTTGCCGAGGATGTCCCAGCAGGCAATCTCCAGCCCCGAGAACGCCCCGATCACCGTCAGGTCCGGCCGCTGGGTGAAGCCCGCGGAATAGACCCGCCGGAACATCAATTCGATGTTGCCCGGCTCCTCGCCCGCCATGTGCCGCCCGAAGACGTCCGCGATCACCGCCCGCATCGCCTCGGGCCCGACGCTCGCGGAATAGACCTCGCCCCAGCCGGTGATCCCGCAGGCGGTCGTGACCTTCACGAAGATGAAATACCGCCCGCCAAAGCCCGGCGGCGGGTTCCCGGTGACGACGACCTCGCAATCGGCGAGCTTCACCGCCCCCCCTCCCCGAAGACGATCACGTTGCGCCGGGCGCTGCCCGTCCGCGACGCGGCGATCGCCTCGTTGATCCGGGACAGCGGGAACCGCTCCGAGATCAGCGTATCGAGCTTCAGCCGCCCCGCCCGGTACTGCGCGATCAGCCAGGGAATGTCGCGCGCCAGCACCGACTGCCCCATGCGCGAGCCGAGCACCCGCTGGTTCATCGCGGCGAGCGTCGTGGGGTCGAGCGGCACCGTCACGCCCGAAGGCGGCATTCCCACCAGCACCACCGCCCCGCCCGCCGCCAGCATCCCCGCCGCGTCGGCGATCGCCGCGGCGGCGCCGACGGTCACGAAGACGAAATCCACCCCGCGCCCACCGTTCGCCGCCCGAACGCCGGCGATCGCCTCCGGCCCGGCCAGCACCCCGTCTGTCGCGCCGAACTCCCGCGCGGCGTCCAGCTTCTCCGGCACCACGTCGACCGCGACGACCCGCGACGCGCCCGCCAGCGCCGCGCCCTGGATCGCGTTCAGCCCCACGCCGCCCGCGCCGATCACCGCGGCCGTCTGGCCCGCGCGCAGCCGCGCGGTGTTCACCACCGCGCCCACCCCGGTGATCACCCCGCAGGCGAGCAGCGACGCCACGTCGAGCGGCATGTCCCCGGGCAGCCGCGCGCATTGCCCGCGCCCGACCACCACGCCCTCGGCAAAGGCCCCGGTCTTCATCCCCTGCACCAGCGGCAGCCCCGAGGCGTCGCGCAAGGGGCTCGGCGGCGCGTCCCAGGCATGGTCGCAGGAGGTCGGATCGCCCCCCGCACAGCTCGGACAGGTGCCGCAGGCGCTGATCAGCGTCACCAGCACCGGATCGCCGATGCCGAGGTCCCGCACCCCCTCGCCCAGCGCCTCCACATGCCCCGCCGCCTCGTGGCCATAGACCGCCGGCAGCGCCCCGCCCCAGGCGCCCTGCATGTAGGCGATGTCGGAATGGCAGATCGCGCAGGCCGCCAGCCGCACCCGGATCTGGCCCGGTCCCGGCGGGTCGAGGCTCACCTCCTCGACGGTCAGCGGTTCGTTGAAGGCACGGCAGACGGCGGCAAGCATGAGATCACCCGAGATTGCTTCGCCCCGCAGGCTAGCGGCCCCGCGTCCCCGGGACCGCGCCGAAAACGACATTGGACAGGTATCGGCGCGGCACCTCCGGGCGCCGCGCCGGTCCGCGATCAGTTGGGGATCACGCCCTCGATCCCCTCGACATAGAAGTTCATGCCGAGCAGCGTCGCGTCGTCCGCCGTCTCGCCCTCGGCGAGCCAGGCCGAGCCGTCCTGCCTGTTGATCGGCCCGGTGAAGGGATGCAGTTCGCCCGCCGCGATCGCGTCCGCCGCCGCCTGCGCCTGCGCCCGCACCTCCTCGGGGATCCGCTCCGCGAAGGGCGCGAGCTCCACCATCCCGCTGTCGATGCCGCCCCAGACGTCCTGCGACTCCCAGGTGCCGTCCAGCACCGCCTGCACCCGCTCGATGTAGTAGGGCGCCCAGTTGTCGATGATCGCGGTCAGCTGCGCGTTCGGCCCGAAGGCGATCATGTCCGAGGCCTGCCCGAAGGCCATGATCCCGGCGTTCTCGGCGATGGTCATCGGGGCGGTGGAATCGGTGTGCTGCATGATCACGTCCGCGCCCTGCTCGATCAGGGTCTGCGCCGCGTCCGCCTCCAGCGCCGGATCGAACCAGGTGTTCACCCAGACGATGCGGAACTGCACGTCCGGGTTGACCGACTTCGCCGCCAGATAGGCCGCGTTGATGCCCTGGATCACCTCGGGGATCGGATAGGCGCCGATATAGCCGATGATGTTCGATTCCGTCATGTGACCCGCGATCAGCCCGATCACGTGCCGCCCCTCGTAGAACCGCGCGGAATAGGTCGCGACGTTGTCCGCCCGCTGGTAGCCGGTCGCATGCTCGAACTTCACGTCCGGGAACTGCTGGGCGACGTTGACGGTCGCGTTCATGAAGCCGAAGGAGGTGGTGAAGATCAGGTCATGGCCCGACTGGGCCATCTGCCGGATCACCCGCTCCGCATCCGCGCCTTCGGGCACGCTCTCGACATAGGTGGTCTCGACCCTGTCGCCGAAATGCGCCTCGATGGCCTGCCGGCCCTGGTCGTGCTCGTAGCTCCAGCCATAGTCGCCGACCGGCCCCACATAGATGAAGCCGACCTTCGCGGTGTCCTGCTGGGCCAGCACCGGCCCGGCCAGGCCCGCGGCGATCAGCGCCGCAATCAGACTCGTTGTTCTCGACATTCGCAACTCCTCGTTGGTTCGGACAGGTGACGCCTTCCTCCCGATTGTTCTCCCTCCGGTGCGTCAGCCGGATTTGTGAAATACCCGCCCCAGGCTCGCCGGGGCGTTGAAGGCCGACCGGGTCCGGTCCGCCGATATGACGACGAGCACGAGGATCGTCATCAGATAGGGCGCCATATTCAGGTACTGCGCCTGCACGGCGAGGCCCGAGGCCTGCAGGTTCAGCTGCAGGATGGTGACCCCCCCGAAGAGCCAGGCCCCCAGCACCACCCGCCCCGGCTTCCACGAGGCGAAGACCACGATGGCGAGCGCGATCCACCCGGCCCCCGCGGTCATGCCCTCGGTCCAGTTCGGCACCCGCACGAGGCTGAGATATGCCCCGCCGAGCCCCGCACAGGCCCCCCCGAAGGCGAGCGCCGCCATGCGGATGGCGATGACGTGATAGCCGAGCGAATGCGCCGCGTCGTGGTTCTCGCCCACCGCCCGCAGGACCAGCCCCGCGCGCGTGCGGTTGAGAAAGAACCAGACCGCCCCGACCAGGGCCAGCGCGAAATAGACGATCAGGTCATAGCCGAAGGCCACCCGCCCCAGCACCGGCAGGTCGCTCAGCCCGGGAATGTCGATCCGCCCGAAGGCCGGCGGCCGCATCCCCGAATAGGGCTGGCCGATCAGCGCGGCGAGCCCCAGCCCGAAGAGCGTCAGCGCAAGCCCCGTCGCCACCTGGTTCGACAGGAGGATCTGCGTCAGGAACCCGAAGAGCAGCGCCATCAGCGCGCCCGCCACCGCCGCGGCGAGGAACCCCGCCCATGGCGTGCCGGTGTTCACGGCGAACGCAAATCCCGCGACCGCACCCATGATCATCATGCCCTCGACGCCGAGGTTCAGCACCCCCGACTTCTCGACCACCAGCTCCCCGATTGCCGCCAGCATCAAGGGCGTCGCCGCCATCACCAGCCCCGCGAACAGCGCCACCGGATTGATCAGCGACAGGTCCATCACGCCGCCCCGCGCCGCACGCGCACCAGCCGGTAGCGCGTCAGGATGTCCATGGCGAGCAGGAAGAACAGCAGCATCCCCTGGAACACCGAGATCGCCGCCGCCGGGATGCGCAGCATGAACTGCGCCGTCTCGCCGCCGATATAGGTCAGCGCCATGACGAACCCCGCGAGCAGGATGCCGACCGGGTTCAGCCGCCCGAGAAACGCGACGATGATCGCGGTGAAGCCGTAGCCGACCGGCAGGCTCGGCTGGAGCTGCCCGATCGGCCCCGACACCTCGAAGATCCCGGCGAGTCCCGCCAGCGCGCCCGACAGACCGAGGCAGACCGCCACCATGGTCTTGCGCCCCACCCCGGCGAAATCCGCCGCCCGCGGCGCGTCGCCCATCAGCCGCACGCGGAACCCGAAGACATGCCGGTTCAGCAGGACATGCGCCGCCGCCACCGCGATCAGCGCCACCAGCACCCCCAGATGCACCCGCGTGCCCTCGATCAGGATCGGCAGCCGCGCGCTGTCGTGAAAGTTGCGGCTCTGGGGAAAGTTGAACCCCTGCGGATCGCGCAGCGGCCCCGACACCATGGCGGACAAGAGCAGCCCCGCGACATAGACCAGCATCAGGCTCACGAGGATCTCGTTCGCGTTGAAGCGGATCTTCAGGATCGCCGGGATCATCGCCCAGGCCATGCCACCCAGCGCCCCGGCCACCGCCATTAGCGGCAGGAGCCAGATGCCCGGCGTGCCCCAGAACGCCAGCGCCACCGCGCTGCCGGCCAGCCCGCCGATCACGAACTGCCCCTCCGCCCCGATGTTCCAGACGCCCGCGCGGAAGCCGAAGCTCAGGCCCACCGCGATCAGGATCAGGGGTGCCGCCTTGATCGCCAGCTCGTTGCGCGAATAGGGGTCGAACAGCGGATCGACGAAGATGATCCGGATCGCCTCCAGCGGGTCCTTGCCGAGGATCGCGAACAGGATGCCGCCCGCCACCATCGTCGCGGCCACCGCCATCACCGGCGTCAGCGCCTGCATCAGCGCCGAGGATCTCGCGCGCGGTTCGAGCCTAAGCACGCGCCACCTCCGCCCCGCCCATCAGCCGCCCGAGCGATTCCACGTCGATCTCCGCCTTCGGCACCGGCGCCGACAGCCGCCCGCCGGCCAGCACCGCGAAGGTGTCGGAAATCTCCATCAGCTCGTCGAGGTCCTGGCTGATCACCAGCACCCCCGCGCCCTTCAGCGCCAGGTCGCGCAGAGCGGCATGGATCACCGAGGCCGCCCGCGCGTCCACGCCCCAGGTCGGCTGGTTGACCACCAGGATCTTCGGGTCCTGCAGGATCTCGCGCCCGATCACGAACTTCTGCAGGTTGCCCCCCGACAGCGCCCGCGCCTTGGCATCGGTGCCCGGCGTTCGCACGTCGAAGCGGCGGATGATCGCGCCGGTGAAATCGTCGATCCGGTCGAAGTCGAGGAAGCCGCCGCGGGCGAGGTTCATCCGCCGCTGCCCGGTCAGGAAGGCGTTCTCCGCCAGCGTCATCTCCGGCGCCGCCGCATGGCCCAGCCGCTCCTCCGGTGCTGCCAGCAGGCCGAGGCTCCGTCGCGCGTTCGGCCCCAGATGCCCCACGGGCCGGCCCTCGATCAGCAGCGCCTCCGCCGCCACCGGCCGCTCGCCCGACAGCGCCAGCATCAGCTCGTCCTGCCCGTTGCCCGCGACCCCCGCGATGCCCAGCACCTCGCCCGCCCGCAGATCGAGCGTCACCTCGCGCAGCGACACGCCGAAATGATCCGTCGAGGGCAGACTCAGCCCCCGCAGGCTCAGCACCACCGGCCCCGGGTCGAAGACCTGCGCCCCCGGCGCGGCCAGCGCCTGCCCGATCATCATCTCGGCGAGCGACCGCGCCGTCTCCCGCGATGGCGTGCAGGTCGCCACCACGCGCCCGCCCCGCAGGATCGTCGCCCGGTCGCAGAGCACCCGGATCTCCTCGAGCTTGTGGCTGATGTAGAGGATCGACACCCCCTCCGAGCGCAGCTTGCGCAGCGTCCCGAACAGCAGCTCCACCTCCTGCGGCGTCAGCACCGAGGTCGGCTCGTCCATGATCAGCAGCTTCGGGTCCTGCAGCAGGCACCGCACGATCTCCACCCGCTGGCGCTGGCCCACCGACAGGTCGCCCACCAGCCGGTCGGGGTCGAGCGGCAGGCCGTAGGCGGCGGACACCTCGCGGATCCTGCGCGCGAGGTCGCGCCGCGCCGGCGGGTCCTCCATGCCGAGCGCGATGTTCTCCGCCACGCTCAGCGCCTCGAAGAGCGAGAAGTGCTGGAACACCATCGACACGCCCGCCCGCCGCGCCGCGACCGGGCTGCGCGGCGCGTAATGCGCCCCCATCAGCCGCATCTCGCCCGCGTCCGGATGCACCAGCCCGTAGATCGACTTCACCAGCGTCGACTTGCCCGCGCCGTTCTCGCCGAGCAGCGCATGGATCTCGCCCGGGCGCACGTCGAAGGAAACGTCGTCGTTCGCGACCACCCCCGGATAGGCCTTGGACAGCCCCACGACCTCAAGAAGCGCCGTCACGATCCGCCCTTCATGCCCCGCGCCGCCCCACCGGGTTCAGCTGCCGCGGTAGGTCGAATAGGCAAACGGCGAGACGAGTAGCGGCACGTGGTAGTGCCCGTCGCTCGAGATGCCGAATCGCAGCGGGATCACGTCGAGGAACTTCGGCGCCGAGGTCGCCTGCCCGGTCGCGTCGAAATAGCCCCCGGCGTGGAAGACCAGCTCGTATTCCCCGTGCTGAAAGGTGTCACCTTCCAGCAGCGGCGCGTCCACCCGTCCGTCGTCGTTCGTCACCGTGTCGAGGATCTTCACCCGGCCGCCGTCACTCTCCAGGCGATAGAGCTCGATGCGCAGCCCCTCGGCGGGAACCCCGCGCGCGGTATCGAGGACATGCGTGGTCAACCGTCCCATCCAACCCTCCACATTCGGGGATTTTCACCAGTCAGGCACGATAACTGACCTTTTTGCAAGGGGCGCGGCGCACCGCTTTGCCGGTTTTCACCGCCGCCGCGCGCTGCTAGCCTGCCGGCCATGCGCGACGATCCAGGCTTCATCCATCTGCGGTTGCACTCCGCCTATTCGCTCCTCCGCGGTGCGATCCACGTCAAGGCCCTGCCCAAGCTCTGCATCGAGGCGGGCATGCCGGCGGTCGCCGTGACCGACACCGGCAACCTCTTCGGCGCGCTCGAATTCTCCGAGACCGCCGCCAAGGCCGGCATCCAGCCGATCGTGGGCGCGGAATTCGACCTCGCCTTCGCGCCCCCGCCCCGCCCCGGCGAGCGGGCCGAGCCACCCGCGCCGATCGTCCTCCTCGCCCAGTCCGAGGCGGGCTACGCGAATCTCATCAAGCTCGCCTCCGACTACTACCTCCTGAACACCGACACCGCGCCGCATCTGCCGCTCGACCGCCTGCGCGCCCATGCCGAGGGGCTGATCTGCCTGACCGGCGGCGCGGATGGCCCGCCCGGCCGGCTGGTGCGCGGCGGCCATCCCGACCGCGCCCGCGCGCTCTGCATCGATCTCGCCGCGGCCTTCCCCGGCCGGCTCTATATCGAGATCCAGCGCCACCCCGATGGCGAATGGCAGAGGAGCCCCGCCGAGGCCGCGACCGAACCCGCCTTCGTCGCCCTCGCCCACGAGCTCGACCTGCCGCTCGTCGCCACCAACGACGTGCATTTCCCCAGCCGCGAGATGTACGAGGCGCATGACGCGCTCCTCTGCATCGCCGAGGGCGCCTATGTCGACCAGAACGACCCGCGCCACCGCCTGACGCCCGAGCACGGCTTCAAGTCGCGCGAGGAGATGCTGGCGCTCTTCGCCGACCTGCCCGAGGCCACGGCCAACACCGTCGAGATCGCCCGCCGCTGCGCCTACCGCCCGAAGAAGCGCAAGCCGATCCTCCCCCGCTTCGCCGAGGACGAGGTCGAGGAACTCCGCCGCCAGGCGCGCGAGGGTCTCGCCGCCCGCCTCGCCGTGATCCCGCACGCGGCACCCGTCGCCGAATACGAGGCCCGGCTCGAATTCGAGCTCGGCGTCATCGAGAAGATGGGCTTCCCCGGCTACTTCCTGATCGTGGCGGACTTCATCAAGTGGGCCAAGGACCACGGCATCCCGGTCGGCCCCGGCCGCGGCTCGGGCGCGGGCTCGCTCGTCGCCTATGCGCTCACCATCACCGACCTCGACCCGCTGCGCTACGGCCTCCTCTTCGAGCGGTTCCTCAACCCCGAGCGCATCTCGATGCCGGACTTCGACATCGACTTCTGCATGGACCGGCGCGAGGAGGTGATCGCCTATGTCCAGCAGAAATACGGCCGCGACCGGGTCGCCCAGATCATCACCTTCGGCGCGCTCCTGTCCAAGGCCGCGGTGCGCGACGTGGGCCGCGTCCTGCAGATGCCCTACGGCCAGGTCGACCGCCTCTCGAAGATGATCCCGGTCGAGGGCGTGAAGCCGGTCTCGGTCGAGAAGGCCCTCGCCGACGAGCCCCGCCTGCGCGAGGAGGCGCGGCGCGAGCCGCAGGTCCAGCGCCTGCTCGACATCGCCCGCCAGATCGAGGGGCTCTACCGCAACGCCTCGACCCATGCCGCGGGCGTGGTGATCGGCGACCGCCCGCTCGACCAGCTCGTGCCGCTCTACCGCGACCCGCGCTCCGAGATGCCCGCCACCCAGTTCAACATGAAATGGGTCGAGGAGGCGGGCCTCGTGAAGTTCGACTTCCTCGGACTCAAGACGCTGACCGTCATCCAGAACGCGCTCGACCTCCTGAAGGCCCGCGGGGTGGAGATCGACATCGGCCGCATCCCGCTCGACGATCCCGCGACCTACGAGCTCTACGCCAGCGCCGCGACCGTCGCCGTCTTCCAGGTGGAAAGCTCCGGCATGCGCGACGCGCTGCGCCAGCTCCAGCCGAACTGCATCGAGGACATCATCGCGCTGGTCGCGCTCTACCGCCCCGGCCCGATGGAGAACATCCCGAAGTTCTGCAACGTCAAGAACGGCCGCGAGAAACGCGAGAGCCTGCATCCCTCCATCGACCCGATCCTCGACGAGACCCAGGGCATCATCGTCTACCAGGAACAGGTGATGGAGATCGCCCGGCGCATGGCCGGCTACTCGCTCGGCGGCGCCGACCTCCTGCGCCGCGCCATGGGCAAGAAGATCCAGGCCGAGATGGACGCGCAGAAGCCGCTCTTCCTCGACGGCGCCAGGGAGAACGGCATCGGCAAGGCCAAGGCCGAGGAGGTCTGGAACCTCCTCGACAAGTTCGCCAACTACGGCTTCAACAAGTCCCACGCCGCCGCCTATGCCGTGGTCAGCTACCAGACCGCATGGCTCAAGGCGAACCACCCGGTCGAGTTCATGGCCGCGGTGATGAACTGCGACATCCACCTCACCGACAAGCTCGGCGGCTACAAGCGCGAGGTCGACCGCCTCGGCATCCGGATGCTGCCGCCCTGCGTCAACCGCTCCGAGGCGACCTTCGCGGTCTCCGAGGGCCGGATCCTCTTCGCCCTCGGCGCGCTGAAGAACGTGGGCGTGGACGCGATGCAGCTGATCGCGCGCGCCCGCGACGGCCGTCCCTTCACCGATCTCTTCGACTTCGCCCAGCGCGTGGACCTGCGCCGCATCGGCCGCCGCCCGCTCGAGACGCTGACCCGCGCCGGCGCCTTCGACGCGCTCGACCCCAACCGCCGGCGGGTGTTCGAAAGCCTCGACACGCTGATCGCCTATTCCGCCGCCACGCTCGAGGACCGCAATTCCGCGCAGGTCAGCCTCTTCGGCGAGGCGGGCTCCGACCTGCCCCGCCCCCGGCTCGCCGCCGTCGAGGACTGGGCCCCGGCCGAGCGGCTCTCGAACGAGCATGCCTCGGTCGGCTTCTACCTCTCCGGCCACCCGCTCGACCCCTACCGCCCGGCGCTGCGCAGCATGAAGATCGACACCCATGCCGAGCTCGCCGCGCGCCTGAGGAGCGGCGCCTCCGCCATCGCCCGGCTGGCCGGAACGGTCGCGGCGCGCGAGGAACGCAAGTCCGCCCGCGGCACCCGCTTCGCCTTCGTGCGCCTCTCCGACCCGACCGCGGTCTACGAGGTCCGGGTGTTCTCCGAGACGCTCGACGCCGCCCGCGCCCATCTCGAGCCGGGCCAGAACGTGGTGCTGACCGTCGAGGCGACGATGGAGGGGGACGAGCTGCGCCTGCTCGCCAAGGCCGCCCAGCCGATCGACCGGGTGGTGACGACCCTGACGCCCGCCGGGGTGCGCATCTACCTGCGCGACGAGCGGGCGCTGGAATCGCTGGCCACGCGGATGATCAACGCCCGCGGCACCACCGTGGTGCCGGTCTACCTCACGCTGATGAACACCGGCCCCGATGTCGAGGTGGAGTTCGAGCTGCCCCCCTGCCCGATGTCGCCCGACCTCGTCGCCGCCATCAAGCAGATCAACGGCGTCGCCATGGTGGAATCGGCCTGAGCCCGGCTCAGGCCGCCAGCCGCAGCCCGTCCGCGCCGAAATGGAACACCCGTCCCATCTCGGGCGTCAGGTGCACCACCTCGTCCACGTCGTAATCGTGCTCGCCGAACCGCCGCACGGTCAGAAGCCCGTGGTGCTCGGTCCGCACATAGACGTTGGTCTCGCCGCCCAGATGCTCCACATGGCTGATCGTTCCGGGGATCGCGCCGGACGCACGGTCGATCGCAAGATGTTCCGGCCGCACCCCCAGCGTCTTGCCCGGCGCGCCCAGCGCCCCCGCCTCGAGGAAGTTCATCTGCGGCGAGCCGATGAACCCCGCGACGAAGGTGTTCGCCGGGTTGTTGTAGAGCTCCATCGGCGCGCCGACCTGCTCGATCCGGCCGCCGTTCAGCACCACGATCTTGTCGGCCAGCGTCATCGCCTCGACCTGGTCATGGGTGACATAGATCATCGTCGCCTTCAGCTCCCGGTGCAGCCGCGCGATCTCGATCCGCGTGTGCACCCGCAGCGCCGCGTCGAGGTTCGAGAGCGGCTCGTCGAACAGGAACAGCTTCGGCGTGCGCACGATCGCCCGCCCGATCGCCACCCGCTGCCGCTGCCCGCCCGACAGTTCCGCCGGCCGCCGGTCGAGCAGCGGCTCGAGCGACAGCATCTTCGCCGCCGCCGCCACCCGCTCGCGGATCACCTCGGCCTTCGCCCCCGCCTGCTTCAGCCCCAGCGCCATGTTCGCCCGCACCGTCAGATGCGGGTAGAGCGCGTAGGACTGGAACACCATCGCGATCTCGCGCCGCGCGGGCGGCGTCAGGTTCACCCGCGCCCCGTCGATCAGGATGTCCCCCGCGGTCGCGTCCTCCAGACCCGCGATGATCCGCAGAAGCGTCGACTTCCCGCAGCCCGAGGGTCCGACGAAGACGCAGAACTCGCCGTCCTCCACCTCAAGGTCGACGCCCTTGATCACGTCGACCGGCCCGAAGGACTTGGTCACCCCGCTCAGGTTCAGCTTGCCCATCCGCCCCTCCTCACAGCTTGACCGGCCGGCCGGTCCGGACGCTCTCGTCCGCGGCCAGGCAGATGCGCAGCGACTGCACCGCATCCTGCAGATGCCGGTCGAGATCGATGTCCTCCAGGATCGCGCGGCCCATGAACGCCGCCTCGCGGTCGCACAGCTCCTGATGCCCCGGCTCGTCGGCCATCGAGACGTCCTCGTCCCCGCGCCCGACCCGGTGGATGCGCAGCATCGAGGTCCTGGTATGCGTGTCGATGTCGTCGGACCGCGCGCTTTCCGGCATCCGGATCGAGACCGCCCCCTTGGGGCTCACCACGTCCTTCACGAAGAAGGCGGTGTCCGACATCATCGGCCCCCAGCCCGCCTCGTACCAGCCGAGCGAGCCGTCGGCGAACAGCACCTGGAAATGCCCGTAATTGTACATCTCCGGCGCGATCTCGTCGCTCAGCCGCAGGCCCATCCCCCGCACCTCCACCGGCAGCGCGTCGGTGATCTGGCACATCACGTCCACGTAATGCACCCCGCAGTCGACGATCGGCGGCGTCGTCTGCATCAGCGCCTTGTGCACCTCCCAGGTCGGGCCGGAGCTCTGCTGGTTGAGGTTCAGCCGGAACACATACGGCCCCCCGAGCGCCCGGGCCTCCGCGATCAGCCGCTGCCAGCTCGGGTGATGGCGCAGGATGTAGCCCACCACCACCTTGCGCCCGGTCTCCCGCGCCTTCGCCGCCACCCGCTCGGCGTCCGCCACCGTGGTGGCGAGCGGCTTCTCCACGAAGACATGCGCCCCCGCCTCCATCGCCATCACCGCGTAATCGGCATGGCTGTCGGAATAGGTGGCGATCGACACGAGATCGGGCTTCAGCCGCGCCAGAGACTCCGCGAAATCCGCGCTCCGCGCATAGCCCTGCAGCTCCGCCGGCAGATCGACCTCCGACCGGTTGACCAGCCCCACGATCTCGAAGGCGGGGTCCTTGTGATAGGCGAGCGCATGGCTGCGCCCCATGTTGCCGAGGCCGGCGACGAGGGTCCGGATCATTTGACGGCTCCCGAGGTGATGCCGCGGATCAGCTGCTGCGAGAAGATGAGGTAGAGGACGAGAACGGGCAGGATCGCGAGGCTCAGCGCCGCCAGAACCGCGTTCCAGTTGGTGACGAACTGCCCGATGAAGACCTGCGCGCCCAGCGTCACCGTCTTGGTCGCCTCCGCCGGCGCCAGGATCAGCGGGAACCACAAATCGTTCCAGATCGGGATCATGGTGAAGACCGCGACCGTCGCCATCGCCGGCCGCACCAAGGGCAGCACCAGCGTGAAGAAGATGCGGTACTCGCTCAGCCCGTCGATCCGCCCGGCATTCTTGAGGTCGGCCGAGACCTGCTTCATGAACTCCGACAGGATGAAGACGGCCAGCGGCAGCCCCTGCGCGGTATAGACGAGGATCAGCGCCGTCAGCGTGTTCACCAGCCCCGAGGCGACCATCATCTGCAGGATCGCCACCGTTCCCAGCCGGATCGGGATCATGATCCCGAGCGCGAGGTAGAGCCCCATCAGCAGGTTGCCGCGGAACCGGTATTCCGACAGCGCAAACGCCGCCATCGCCCCGAAGAGCAGCACGCAGAACAGCGACACCACCGTCACGACCAGGCTGTTCTGGAAATAGAGCAGGAAATCCCCCTGCTCCAGCACCGTGCGATAGCCGATGGTGTCGAAGGTCTCCGACGTGGGCAGCGCCAGCGGCTCGGCGAAGATCGCCCGGCGCGACTTGAACGAGTTGATCACGATCACGAAGACCGGGAAGAGCGCGATCAGCGTGTAGGTGATCAGGATCGCGTGCGCCGCGATCGTGTGCGGGGTGGAACTGCGGGCCTGCGACATCGTCCCCCCTCAGAACTGGTAGCGGCGCAGCCGGGTCTGGATCCCGAAGAGGTAGATCGAGACGCCGGCGAGGATGATGAAGAACATGGCCGTGGCGATCGTCGCCCCCATGTGCGGGTCGCCGAGCTGCAGCTGAAAGCCGAAGAACGTGCGGTAGAGGAAGGTGCCGAGGATGTCGGTCGCGAAATTCGGCCCCGCGAGCGCCCCCTGGCTCACGTAGATCAGGTCGAAGGCGTTGAAGTTGCCGACGAAGGTCAGGATCGAGATGATCCCGATCGACGGCAGGATCAGCGGCAGCTTGATCTTCCAGAACTGGCTCATGCCGGTGACGCCGTCCATCTCGGCGGCCTCGATCACCTCGTCGGGGATCGACAGGAGGGCTGCATAGATCAGCATCATCGGGATGCCGACGAACTGCCAGACCGAGATGAGCGCCAGCGTGGTCAGCGCGCTCCCCTCCTGCCCCAGCCAGGGTGCGAAGAGCGACCGCAGCCCGACCGCATCCAGCATGCCCGGAGCGATCCCCCAGATCGGCGACAGTATCAGCTTCCAGACGAAGCCCACGATCACGAAGCTCAGGATCGTGGGGATAAAGATCGCGGTGCGGTAGAAGGCCGCCATCCGCAACCGCGGCGAGGACAGGAGCGCCGCGAGCAGCACGCCGATCGGGTTCTGCACGAGCATGTGGATCAGGAAGAACCACGCGTTGTTCGCCAGCGCGTTCCAGAACGTCGCCGACCAGCGCGGATCGCCGAAGAGCGTGCGGAAGTTCTCCAGCCCCACGAAGACCCGCTCCCCCGCCTCGGCCCGGAACAGCGCGAGGTTCAGCGTCGCGAACAGCGGCACGATCATTATCGCCGTGTAGACCAGCACCGCGGGGGCGAGGAACACGAGGATATGCCAGCGGAACGGCTTGCGGTCGGTCATCGCCCGGCTCTTTCGGGAAAGGGGGAAAGGTGGGGCCCCGCCCGCGGGCGGGGCCCGGCGCCCGCTTACTGCTGGGGCGCGTACCAGCTGGCGAGACCGTCCTGCAGCCGGGCGGCGGCGGCCTCCGGCTCCTCGGTGCCGCGGATGACGTTGGCCGAGGCGTTCCAGGTCTCGTTCTCGAGGTTCGGCGTGCCGCGCGACAGGATCTGGTAGGTCGAGCGGATCGTCGATTCGCATTCCTCGCGCCAGCTGACGAATTCCTGCGCCAGCGGATCCTCGAGCGCCACCGGCTCGTTCGACAGCGAGAAGAACCCGGGCAGCGCGTTGGAATAGAGCGCGGCGAATTCCGGCGAGCCCACCCAGTTCAGGAAGGTCCGCGCGGCCTCGGCGTTCGGCGAGGCGGCGTTCAGCCCGATCGCGATGTCCACATGGTCCGAGATGTAGCAGGTGTCACCCGCGGCCGCGACCGGCGGCGCGAAGGCGCCCATCTCGAAATCGGCCTGCGCGCGGAAGCCCGAGATCTCCCACGAGCCCGCCGGATAGATCGCCGCCCGGCCCAGCGTGAACAGGTTCTGGCTGTCGGGATAGGTCTGCGCCTCGAAGCCGTCGCCGAGATAGTCGCCCCACTTCGCCAGTTCGCGATAGGGCGCGACCCAGCCCTCGTCGGTCAGCTTCTGCTCGCCCGCGATCAGCGCGAGTCGGCCCTCCTCGCCCTTCCAGAAGTTCGGTCCGATGTTCTGATACCCCATCGTCGCGGCTTCCCACTGGTCGTTGGTGCCCATCGCCATCGGGATATAGGTGCCGTCCGCCTTGATCGCCTCGAGCACGGCGTAGAACTCGTCGAGCGTCGTCGGCTCCTCGATCCCCAGTTCCGCGAAGGCGTCGGCGTTGTAGATGAAGCCGTGGATGACGGAGGCCATCGGCACGCAGAAGGTCTGGCTCCCGTCGTCCGTCGACCAGCCCGACTTCGCCACGTCCGAGAAATTCGCCATCGCCTCGAGGTCCGTCAGGTCGGCGAGTTGCCCCTTCTCGAACAGGCTCAGCGAGGCGTCGAACGGCCGGCAGGTGATCAGGTCGCCCGCGCTGCCGGCGTCGAGCTTGGAGTTCAGCACGGCGTTGTATTCCGCCGGCGCCGAGGGGTTGAACGTGACCCGGATGCCGGGATGCGCCGCCTCGAAGGCCGGGATGATCGTCTGCTGCCAGATCGTCAGGTCGTCGTTGCGCCAGCTCTCGATCGAGAGCGTCACGTCCTGCGCCAGCGCCGCCCCGCCCGACAGCACCGTCGTGCCGAGCATCGCCGCCCTCAGAAACCCTCTTTTCATGTCTCTACTCCCCGAAGAGTGGGGCCACGCGGGCCCCGTTGGTTAAACCTTTTCACCCAGCGCCTTCAGCGCCGGCCCGAGCCGCCCGCCGGTCCCGGCCAGCCGCGTGTCGGCCTCGGCCCGGCCCCCGGCCCCCGCCGCGACCAGCACCGCCGGCTTCACCGCGCCGCCGCAATCCTCCAGCGCCCGCGCCGCGACCTCCGCATCCGCGCCCGAGATCGCCGCGACGATCCGCGCCGCCCGCGCGCGCAGCTTCGCATTGTCCGCGACCACGTTCACCATGAACCCGTCGTGAACATGCCCGAGCTTCACGCCCATCAGCGTCGACAGCATGTTGAGCGCGATCTTCGCCGCCGTGCCCGCGCCCATCCGCGTCGATCCCGCGACCAGCTCCGCCCCGGTGTCGAGCAGCACCGGCACGAACGACCGCTCCAGCAGGGGACTTCCCGCCACGTTGGCGATGCCCACCACCTTCACCCCGCGCGCCCGTGCCGCCTCGACGGCGGCCAGCGTGTAGGGCGTCGTCCCGCTCGCCGAGACCGCGATCATCGCGTCGCCCGCGCCGAGCCCCGCCGCCGCCACGTCCCGCGCGCCGTCCTCGGCCACATCCTCGACCGCGCCGGTCATCGTCAGCAGCGCCGCCGCCCCGCCCGCGAACAGCACCGGCGTGCGCTCCGCCGGAATGCCGAAGGTCCCGTGCAGTTCCAGCGCATCGGCGAGCGCCATCAGCCCCGAGCTTCCCGCCCCGGCATAGGCGAGCCTGCCCCCGCCCGCGATCGCCTCGGCCGCCACATCGGCCGCCCGCGCGATCGCCGGGATCGCCGCCTCGACCGCACCCGCCGCCGCCCGCTGCCCGGCCAGCAGCCGCGCCAGCACCGCCTCGGCCGGCCGCTCCTGCAACCCCTCCGCATCCGGATGCCGCGCCTCGGTGCTCGTCGTCATTGCGAATCCCCCCGTTTGCGCTGGATAATGCCAAACAAATACCACTTGTCCAGAAAAATGTGCATCCCACAAAAATTTCCCCTCGAAACCATCCTCCCCCTTCCCTTCTGGTATTTTTTTGGTATTACTGCGCCCGAGGGCATCACCATGACACTCTACCTTGGAATCGATGGGGGCGGGACCGGCTGCCGTGCCGCGGTGGCGGACGGCGAGGGGCGGATCCTCGGCCGGGGCGAAGGCGGCTCGGCCAACATCTGGTCCGACCCCGCGGGCGCGCTGCGCAACATCCTCGCCGCCGCCCGGGCCGCCGCCGACGAAGCCGGCGCCGATCTCGCCGCCCTCCACGCCGTGCTCGGCCTCGCCGGCGCCAATGTCGCGGCCACCGTCGAGAACCTCGCCCCCCGCCTCCCCTTCGCCCGCACCCGCATCGAGAGCGACGCGGTCATCGCACTCCGCGGCGCGCTCGGGCCCGAGGACGGCATCACCGCCGCCATCGGCACCGGCTCGGTCTTCGGCGTGCAGCGCGGCGGCGCGATCCGCATGATCGGCGGCTGGGGGTTCCTCCTCGGCGACCAGGGCAGCGGCGCGCGCATCGGCCGCGCGCTCCTCGAACGCGCGCTCCTCGCCCATGACGGCCTCGCGCCCCCCTCCCCGCTCCTCTCCGCCGTCCTCGCCGAATCGGGCGGCCCCGCCGGCCTCGTCGCCTGGTCGCGCAGCGCCGTGCCCGCCGATTACGCCCGCCTCGTCCCCCGCATTCTCGACGCGGCCGGCACCGACCCCGCCGCCGCCGCCGTGCTCGCCGAGGCCGATGCCGCGATCGCCGGCGCGATCGACCGGCTCATGGCCGACGGCCCCCTCCCCCTCTGCTTCCTCGGCGGGCTCGGCCGCGCCTTCGCCGCCCGCCTCGCCCCGCGCTACCCGGGCCTGATCCGCGAACCCCGCGGCACCGGCCTCGACGGCGCGCTCGCGCTCGCGAGGGATCTCCCGTGACCGGGCTCTTCACGCCGGAGGCCTTCACCGAACCGGGCGGCGGCCCGCTCTATCTCCAGCTCACCCGCCGCATCGGCAACGCCATCGACGCGGGCGAGCTCCAGCCCGGCCAGAGCCTGCCCGCCGAGCGCGAGATGGCCGCCCTCACCGGCCTCAGCCGCGTCACCGTGCGCAAGGCCGTGCAGGCGCTGGTCGGGGCCGGCCGTCTCGTGCAGCGCCGCGGCTCGGGCACCTTCGTCGCCCCCCGGATCGAGCGGGTGGAGCATTCGCTCTCCCTCCTCACCTCCTTCTCCGAGGACATGGCCCGGCGCGGCCGGACGGTGCGCTCGGTCTGGCTCTCGCGCGCGGTGCACCCGCCCTCGCCCGAGGAGACGATGGCGCTCGGACTCGGCGCCCGCGACCTCGTCGCCCGGCTCGAACGCGTCCGCCTCGCCGACGGCGTGCCGCTCGCCATCGAGCGTGCCGCGCTCTCGACCGAGATCCTGCCCGACCCGATGGCGGTCGAGACCTCGCTCTACGCCGTCCTCGCCGCCCGCGGCCTGCGCCCGGTCCGCGCGGTCCAGCGCATCTCGGCCACCAACCTCTCCGCCGCCGATGCCGAACTGCTCGAGGTGCCGCCCGGCGCCGCCGGGCTGCGCATCGAGCGCATCTCCTACCTGCCCTCGGGGCGGGTCGTCGAATTCACCCGCTCGCTCTACCGCGGCGACGCCTACGACTTCGCCGCCGAGCTCCAGATCCCCCCCGACCCCGGAGGACCCGCCTCGTGACCGCACCCCAGACCCACATGCGCGCGGAGGTCGAGGAGATCCCCGCCGCCGCCGCCCGCTTCCTCGACGCCTCGCGCACCGCCGTCACCGAGGCGGCTGCCGCGATGCGCCGCGCCGATCCCGGCCTGATCGTCACCGTCGCGCGCGGCTCCTCCGACCATGCCGCGACCTACCTCAAATACGCCGTCGAACTGCTCGCTGGCGTGCCCGTCGCCTCGGTCGGCCCCTCCGTCGCCTCGATCTACGGCCGCCAGCTTCGCCTCGGGGGCGCGGCCTGCATCGGCATCTCGCAATCGGGCCAGAGCCCGGACATCGTCGAGATGATGCGCAGCGCCGGCGCCGGCGGCGCGCTGACCGTCGCGATCTCGAACTTCGCCGATTCGCCCATGGCGCTCGCCTCGGACCATACCCTGCCGCTCCAGTCGGGCCCGGAGCGCAGCGTCGCCGCCACCAAGACCTTCGTCGCCTCGGTCCTCGCCGGTCTCGCGCTCCTCGCCGAATGGCGGCAGGACGCGGGCCTCGCCGCCGCCGTCGCCGCCCTGCCCGACCAGTTCCAGCGCGCCCTCGCCTGCGACTGGTCCCCGCTCGCCGACCGGCTGGTGCGGGCCAATTCCGCCTTCGTGCTCGGCCGCGGCCCCGGCTTTGCCATCGCGAACGAGATCGCCCTCAAGTTCAAGGAGACCTGCGCGATCCATGCCGAGGCCTACAGCGCCGCCGAAGTGCTGCACGGCCCCGCCGCCATCGTGCAGGCGCATTTCCCCGTGCTCGCCCTCGGCGTCGAGGATGCCGCCCTGCCCCAGGTCGTCGCCACGGCGGAGCGGCTCGCGGGCCAGGGCGCCGACGTCTTCCTGACCGCTTCCGGCGCCGCCGCCCCGGTGCGCACGCTCCCCTCGGTGCCGCAGGTGCATCCGCTCACCGCGCCGCTCGTGCTCGCCGTCTCGTTCTACGCCTTCATCGAGGCCCTCGCCCGCCGCCGCGGCTTCAACCCCGACACGCCGCCGCATCTGCGCAAGGTGACGGAGACGATATGAGACCCTCCCAGCGCCACGTTCGAGTTCGGAGAACGGCCCCCTCCACCCTCCCGGCCGATCCGACCCGTGGCGGATCGGCCCGCGTCTGCCTGCCGCTCGGCAGGCGCGATTCCGCGCCTACCCAGGCAGGCGCGCGCCGACCACCCAACGCCGCACCTGCCCCCCTCGCCCTCCGCAAGCTTGCTCCGGGCGACCGGTCCGGGCGGATGTCCACCGGACATCCGCTGCTCCGGCCCGGCAGGCGCACCCTCCTCCGCCACCCGCATCCGGAGGCCGCATGACCACCGTCTTCACCGGCGCCCGGATCTTCGACGGCGACCGCCTGCACGGCGACGCGGTGCTGGTCGTGGACGACGGCCGCGTCGCCGCGATCCTGCCGCCGGACGAGGCGCCCGCGGGCGAGCGCATCGACCTCGGCGGCGGCTGGCTCGGCCCGGGCTTCGTCGACCTTCAGGTGAACGGCGGCGGCGGCATCATGCTGAACGACCGGCCCGACCTCGACGGGCTCCGCACGATCTGCGCCGCCCATGCCCGGCTCGGCACCACCGCGCTGATGCCGACGCTGATCACCGACACGCACGAGGTCACCCGCGCGGCGATCGCCGCCGGGATCGAGGCCGCCGCGGCCGGCCTGCCCGGCTTCCTCGGCCTGCATCTCGAAGGCCCGCATCTCGACCCGCGCCGCAAGGGCGCGCACGACCCCGCGCTGATCCGCCCGATGACCGAGGTCGATCTGGCGATGCTGACCGACGCCGCCCGGCGCCTGCCGCATCTGATCGTCACCCTCGCCCCGGAAAGCGTGACGCCGCAGCAGGTCGCCGCCCTCGCCGGCGCCGGCGCCGTGGTCAGCCTCGGGCATAGCGACACCTCCGCCGAGGCCGCACGCGCCGCCTTCGCCGCCGGCGCCACCATGGTCACCCACCTCTTCAACGCGATGAGCCCGCTCGGCCATCGCGAGCCCGGCCTCGTCGGCGCCACGCTCGACGCCGAGGACGTCGCCTGCGGCCTGATCGCCGACGGCGTGCATGTCGCGCCCGAGGTGGTGCGCATCGCGCTCGCCGCCAAGCGGGGCGCGGACGCGGTCTTCCTCGTCACCGACGCGATGGCCGTGGCCGGTACCAACCTCGACGGCTTCACCCTCAACGGCCGCCGCATCCTGCGCCGTGACGGACGGCTCACGCTTCAGGACGGAACGCTCGCCGGTGCCGATGTCGACTTCCCCGCAGCCCTGCGCTTCCTGACCGGGGCGGTCGGCCTGACCCTGCCCCGCGCCTGGCACATGGCGACCGGCGCCCCCGCCCGCGCCCTCGGCGTCGCCGGCCAGCTCGGCGCCCTCACCCCCGGCCTGCCCGCCGACCTCGTCCATCTCGGCGACGACCTCCAGCTCGCGGGGGTGTGGCGCGGCGGCGTCCGCCTCTGACGCCGGCGGGCGGCGCGACCTTTGGGGCGCGAATTCGTGGCACCGAAATAGCACCCGAATAGCACCCGAATATCACCTGCCGTTCCGGCGCCCTCGGCAGGCCCGCCGCCCTCACCTCCGGCGGAGGAAGCGACCGTCGGGCGCGAATTCGTGGCACCGAAATAGCACCCAAATAGCACCCGAATGACACCTGCCGTTCCGGCGCCCTGGGGCCGCCGAACCGGAGCCGCCCGGTCAGTCTCCCGTGCCCGTGACGATCAGCGTCGAGGTCCCGTGGGCATACACCTTCCCCCCGCCGTCGCGCAGGGTCGCCTCGGCTAGGATCACCCGCCGCCCGCCCTGCACGACCCGCCCCTCGCAGCGCAGGACCCCGATGCCCGGCAGGATCGGCCGCGTCAGATTTCCCTTAGTCTCCACAGTCACATAGCGGACGCCGGGCGCCAGCGTCGAATGCGCCGCGCAGCCCGTCGCACTGTCGATCAGCGTCAGCGCCCAGCCTCCGTGCACCGCCCCCGCGGGGTTCGTCACATGCTCGCCCGGCACGCCCTCCACGACCGCGCGGCCGAATTCCGCCTCCACCAGCGCGAACCCCAGCGTTCCGGCCATGCGTGCCTGCGGCAACCGCCCCGCCACGATTTCCTGAAGCAGCTCGAGCCCGCTCAGATGCGACGTTTCTCCATTGATCGCAACGCCATAGACCAAGTCGCTCATGTCAGAATCGCTTGGGCCGATGCTTGTCGAGCGCCGTCACGCTGGGCTTGCGCCGCCCGGCATAAGGGTTCTCGCCGCCCCGGAAATGCAGCCGGATCGGCGTGCCCGGCATCTCGAAATCGCGCCGCAACCCATTGACCAGAAAGCGTTTGTAGTCGTCCGGTACCAGTTCCGGGATCGAGGCGAAGACCACGAAGGTCGGCGGCCGCGTCTTTACCTGCGTCATGTACCGCAGCCTGATCCGCCGCCCACCCGGCGCCGGCGGCGGATGTCCGGCCACCTGATCGACCAGCCATCTGTTCAGTTTCGCCGTCGAAATCCTTGAATTCCATACGGTATATGCCTTCAGGATCGCATCGTGCAGCCGGTCGAGCCCCTTGCCGGTCAGCCCCGAGACCATCACCATCGGCGCCCCGCGCAGCTGCGGCAGCAGCCGCCCGAAAGCCTCGCGCAAGTGATTGAGCTTCTGGGGTTTTTCCTCCTCCAGATCCCACTTGTTGACCGCCACGACCACCGCGCGGCCCTCCCGCTCGGCGAGGTCGGCGATCCGCAGGTCCTGGCTCTCGAAGGGCACCTGCACGTCCAGCAGAACCACCACGACCTCCGCGAACTGCACCGCCCGCAGCGCGTCCGAGACCGACAGTTTCTCCAGCTTTTCCTGAACCTTGGCCTTCCTGCGCATCCCCGCCGTGTCGAAGATCCGCACCGGCGTGCCCAGCCATTCGGCATCGACCGAGATCGCATCCCGCGTGATCCCCGCCTCCGGCCCGGTCAGCAGCCTGTCCTCGCCGATGATCGCATTGATAAGCGTGGACTTTCCGGCGTTCGGCCGCCCCACGACCGCGATTTGGATCGGCCGTCCCGGCCGCGGCAGCTCGGCCTCGCCCTCCTCGTCGACCGTATCGTCGAGCGCCACCTCGATCTCGGGCTCCTCGGACAGGGCCTCGTGCTCGGCCGCGATCGGCACCAGGGCGCGGTGGAGGTCCTCCATGCCCTCGCCATGCTCGGCCGAGACCATGACCGGCTCGCCGAGTCCCAGTTCGTATCCCTCGATCGCTCCGGCTTCCCCCGCCCGCCCCTCGGCCTTGTTGGCAACCAGGATCACCCGCGCCGCCCGGCGCCGCAGAAGCTCCGCGAGCTGGCGGTCGGCCTCCGTGACCCCGGCCCGCGCATCGAAGAGGAAGAGGCAGACATCCGCCATGCCCACCGCACGTTCGGTCAGCGCGCGCATCCGGCCTTGCAGGCTGTCGTCATGCGCGTCTTCGAGACCGGCGGTATCGATCACCGTGAATCGCAGCGCACCGATCCGCGCGGCGCCCTCGCGAAGGTCGCGCGTGACGCCGGGCTGATCGTCCACGAGGGCCAGCCGACGGCCCACGAGCCGGTTGAAAAGTGTGGACTTGCCGACATTCGGTCGGCCGACGATCGCGACGGTAAGCGGCATGCAGGGCTCTCTCGACGGTTCCGGGACACCAACGGACCCGGACGCGACCTGTTAGCCCGTTGCCCGCCTATTGGAAAGCGTGAAGCCGACCGTCCTGCGTCACGATGTACATGACGCCCTGCGCGACGACCGGCGGCGCCGCCGCACCCCCGGGCAGTTCCGCCTCGTGGACCAGGGCGCCGCTTTCCGGCTGAAACCCGCGCAGCACGCCATCGCCGCTCGCGACCCACAGGCGTCCGCCGGCGAGGATCGGCCCGTAATGGCCGATCGCGTTAAGGCGCCGCCGCTCGTTGCGGTACTGGGGCAGCTGCACTTGCCAGACGATCCTTCCGTCGCGCGCGTCGACGCGCACCAGTTCCGCCAGATCCGACATCATGAAGAGCGCGCCTCCCGCCGGCCATGCCGGTCCGTAGGAGCCTTCGGAGATCGTCCAGATCCGCTCGCCGCTCTGGCTGTCCACCGCCACGGTGCGGCCGCTCTGGTTGGACGCATAGACCACGTCGCCATCGAAGACCGGGTCGCCGCTGATGTCGTTGATCCGGTTCCGGACGAGCTCACGGCGGCCGCCGGTGACCGCCGTCCCCCATATCTGCTGGCCGTTGCGGGTGAGGATCGCGAGCACCTCGCCAGAGCTGAACGGGACGACCACGAGCGGGCCCCTTGCGGCCGCCGTCGATCCGCCCAGCACGCCCGCACTGCCCGCCGCCCCCTGCACGCGCCACAGGACCTGTCCGGTCGCCGCATCCAGGGCATATGCGGTGTCGTTTCTGGCTACGGCGAAGACGCGGCCGTCCAGGACCGTGGGAGCCGCGCGCACCGGCGCATCAACGGTGATCCGCCAGATGACGCCTCCGGACGCAGGGTCGATCGCGAATATCTCGCCGAAGCCGGTGCTCACGTAGAGCCGCCCGGAGTCGAAGGCCATGCCGCCGCCCGGCCCCGAATCCGCGAGCTGCCCTTCCGGCACCAGGCTCGAACGCCAGGCCATCTGGCCCTGCGGCGTCACCGCACTCAGCTGCCCCTCGGCGTCGAGCGTGAAGACGAGGCCGCCCGCGACGATGGGACTCGCCAGCAGGCGCGACCGGCGTGCGCTGCCCGCACCGATACTGACCGTCCAGACGCGCTGCGGACTGTCCGCAAGCGCAGGGGGCGGATCGAGGCGGCCGGCAGCGGTCCCGTTCCGGTGCGACCATTCCGCATTGACAACCGCTCGCGGCAGGGAGAGCGGCCGCGCCGCCGTCTCGGCTGCAGGCTCCTCGGCCTGCGGTCGAACGGAGAAACGCTCTCCCGGAAGGATCGGCTCGTCGCTGCCGCATCCCGCGACGAGCAGAAGCCCCAGCGCCAACGCCCAGGTTCGCCGCGGCTGGAAGACGCGAGACATCATTGCCTCAGCCATCGGCCGGCTGCACCGCATCGCCCGCCTCGACCGGAGCCGCGGCCGGCAACGATCCTCCGATCGCGATCAGGAGCTGGCGCGCCCGTGCCACGAGGCCTTCGGACAGTTCGACCGATTGCACGAGCGTCTCCAGATCGGCTTTCGCGGACTCGAGTTCCGATGCCGCGATCCCGTCCAGCGCGCGCTGTTCGACCGCCAGTTTGGTCCAGGGCGACGTCGGCGCCGTCAGGCGATCCAGAATGGCTGCCCGCACATTACTGTCGGCGCTGTCGCTCCCCGCCCCCAGACTGAGCATCGAAGCCAAGTCCCGGTACTCGTTCGGCGCGGAACCGTCTTCGGCGATCGCGATCAGGGAAGCGGTGGCGCCCGTCCGATCGCCGCTTTCGGCCAGCGCACCTGCACCGGCGAGGGCGATCAGCGGACGGGCAGCGGGCTCGGCATCCGCAAGGTCTGCCAGAAGCCCGGCCCGCGTCTGGGCATCCGCCGTCGCGAGCGCCGCCCGCAGCGCGTCGCCGGTCGCCTGCGCGGCTGCAAGCCTGCGGGCCTTCAGGATCTCGTTCACCGCAGCTCCGCCCACCGCGAGCAGAACCACGAGCGCGATCAGCCAGCCGTAGCGCCTGAGAAATCCGTAGAACCGCTCGCGACGAACCTCTTCGGAGACTTCGCTTATGAATGAATCGGTGTCGGCCAAGGAACATTCTCCGCGTGCAGGCGTGTCCGTATAGCCCCCGCATGGCCGCCTGCCAATACCGCATCCCCCGAGAACCGCAAAGCCGGCGAGACCGTTGCCAATCCGAGGCCGGACGCTATGTAGACGCAAGCCGGCGATGGAAAATCTGCTGGCAGGCCTTCTGGATTCCTACGGAAACCGGTCCAGTCCGGACCGGCTCTCTTTACGAATTCAAGTGCTTCCGTCTAGAAACAAGAGGTGAACGCCCGGCCTCGGGACGTTCCCTGCGGCGCCTGCAGGCATCGGAGGCGGGATACCCCCCGGCCTCCGCGCCATTGGAGTGCTGGGATGCGCACTGTCCCCCTGTTTACCGCCATACTCGTCGGTCTGGCCCTTTACGCCTTCATCATGCAGCGTGATGCGGTCCGCGCGCTCGCTGATGCCGAACCCTCCGATCCGGAAGCTGTCGTGGAGATCGCCGACGAGCCCGAGGAAGCGATCGCCGTCGTCGCACTCCGATCGCATGCACGTTCCGTCGATGCCGGGATAGTGCTGAGAGGGCGCACCGAGGTCGCGCGCCGTGTCGAGGTTCAGGCGGAAACGAGCGGTCGCGTCGTATCCCAGCGCGTGCCCAAGGGGACCGAAGTCAGAAGTGGCGATGTCCTCTGCCGTCTCGACCCCGGCTCCCGCCCGGCGCTCCTGGCCGAGGCCGAGGCGCGGCTGCTGGAGGCGGAGGCCAACGACCGGGCGTCCGCGGCCCTCGCAGAGAGGGGTTTCGCCGCCGAGACGACGGCGATCGCCCGCAGGGCCGCCCTGCAATCGGCACAGGCCCTGGTCGAACAGGCCACGATCGAGATTTCGCGCCTCGAGATCCGGGCGCCGTTCGACGGCGTGCTGGAATCGGACACGGCCGAAATCGGCAGCCTGCTCCAGCCGGGTTCCAGCTGCGCCACCCTGATCGACATCGATCCCATACGCCTGGTAGGTTTCGTCTCAGAAGGAAGTGTCGAGCAGGTCCGGGTCGGCGCATCGGTCGTCGGCAATCTGGTGACGGGCGAGGTCGTGCACGGACGCGTCAGCCATGTCGCCCAGTCGGCCGATCCGGCGACCCGGACCTTCCGCATCGAGACCGAGGCTCCGAACGCGGATCGGGAGATCCGCAGCGGGATCAGCACGACGATCGTCATCGCGCTCGAGGGCAATGTCGGGCACCTTTTGCCGCTATCGGCGCTCACGCTCGACGATCAGGGACGCCTGGGCATCCGGACGGCGGTCGATGGCAACGCGACGTTCCTTCCCGTCACGATCATCCGCGACGATGCCCGCGGGGCATGGGTGACGGGACTGCCAGACGAGGTCGACGTGATCGTGGTCGGTCAGGACTTCGTGACCGAAGGCCAGAGCGTCGCACTGACCTACCGCGAGCCGCTCGAACCATGACCGGCATCGTCGACTGGGCGACCGGGCGGGCGCGCATGATTCTCGCCTTCATCGTTCTTTCCCTGTCCATCGGGATCTATTCCTACAACGCGCTCCCGAAGGAGGGTGAGCCGGACATCGAGATACCGGCCCTCTTCGTCTCGGTCCCGTTCCCCGGCGTTTCGGCCGAGGATGCGGAAAAGCTGCTGGTGCGCCCGCTGGAGACGGAACTCCGCGGCCTGAACGGGCTCAAGAAGTTCACCTCCACCGCCGCCGAGGGCTATGCCGGCATCGTTCTCGAATTCGAGTTCGGCTGGGACCGCACCGAGACGCTCGCCGACGTGCGGGATCGCGTCAGCCGGGCCCAGGCGGATTTCCCCGCCGGCGCCGAACGGTTCACGATCAACGAGATCAATTTCGCCGAGTTCCCGATCCTCGTGGTCTCGCTCTCGGGCAACGTGCCGGAGCGGACGCTGCTCCGCGTCGCCAAGGAGCTCCAGACCGAGATCGAGGCGCTGACCCCCATCCTCGAAGCCGGCCTCGCGGGGCATCGGGACGAGATGCTCGAGGTCATCATCGACCCGCTGAAACTGGAATCCTACGATGTCACCGCGAACGACCTGATCAACGTCGTCACGCGCAACAACCGGATCATCGCGGCAGGAGACGTCGAAGGCGCCTCGGGGGCATTCGCGGTCAAGATACCTGCCGCATTCGACCACCCGCGCGACGTCCTCAACCTGCCCGTGCGGGTCGACGGCGACAGCATCGTCACCCTTTCCGACATCGCGGACATCCGGCTGACCTTCGAGGATCGCACCGGCACCGCCCGGTTCAACGGCGAGCCGACGGTCGCCCTGCAGGTCGTCAAGCGCAAGGGTTTCAACGTCATCGACACTGTGGCGATGGTGCAGGATCGCGTCGCGGAGGTTCGCGGCTCATGGCCCCCCGAGCTCCAGCAGTCCGTGGAGGTGTCCTTCTCGATGGACAACTCCATCGGCGTCGCCGACATGGTGCGCCAGCTCGAAGGATCGGTCGTCACGGCGATCTGCCTCGTGATGGTGGTGGTGCTGGCGTCGTTGGGCATGCGTTCGGCGCTGCTGGTCGGCTTCGCCATTCCGATGTCCTTCACCCTCTGCTTCGCGCTCCTCGCGGTCTTCGGCATCTCGATCTCCAACATCGTGATGTTCGGCCTGATCCTTTCGGTGGGGATCCTCGTCGACGGAGCCGTCATCGTCGTCGAATATGCCGACAAGCGCATCCAGGAGGGCCAGGGACCGATGCGCGCGTATGGCGAAGCCGCCAAGCGCATGTTCTGGCCGATCATCGCCTCCACCGCCACGACGCTCTGCGTCTTCCTGCCGCTGCTCTTCTGGCCGGGGGTCGCCGGCGAATTCATGGGCAACCTTCCGGTCACGCTGATCTTCGTTCTCTCCGCCTCGCTGATCGTGGCGCTCGTCTACCTGCCGGTCATGGGCGGGCTCTCCGGCAGGTTCTCCCGCGCGATCGACCGCGCGGCCGTGGTCCTGCGGGACGCGCTTCCCTTCTGGCTGCGGCTTCTCCTGCTGCTCCCCGCGGGCGGCCTCGTCCTTTCGGGACTGCTGGCGATCGTGCGCGGTCAGGCGCTGTTCGGTGTTGCAAGCTTCGTTCTCGGATGCCTCGCCCTCGCGCTCGTCGGCGGGTCTCTGGCTTCGCGGCGGGCAGTGTCGGTCCCGACGGCGGGCTACAGAAGGACCCCCTTCGGCCGTCTGATCGCGCTGCTGACCGGCAATCCGGTCATGCCTTTCGTCTCGCTCGTCGCCGTGGGCGTCTTCGTGGTGGCGGTCTTCGGCTACTACGGACAGCACAGCAAGGGCGTCGAGTTCTTCGTGGATACCGAGCCGGAGCGGGCGGTCGCCTATGTCCGGGCGCGCGGCAACCTCTCGCTCGAGGAAAAGGATGCACTCGTCCGGCTCGTCGAGCGCGAGATCATGCTCACCGACGGCGTCAGCGCGACCTTCGCATTCGCCGGTCAGGGCGGCCTCAACCGGATGGCGGGAAACACCGGGCCAAGGGACGCGATCGGTCAGGTCCAGATCGAGCTCGCCCCCTGGGGCACGCGGCGCCCGGGGAACGAGATCCTCGCGGACATCAACGCCCGTCTGGCCACGATTCCCGGCCTGAAGGCCGAGATCACCGCCGATGCGCAGGGGCCCGGCCAGGGCAAGCCGGTGCATCTGCGCCTCCGAGGGTCGGACTGGGAAGGGCTGCAGCGCGAGGCCGCCCGGGTCCGGGCACATTTCGACCGGCAGCCCGGTCTGGTGGACGTCGACGACACACTGCCGCTGCGCGGGATCGACTGGGAGATCGACGTGGATGTCGCGCAGGCCGGTCGCTTCGGGACGGATGTCGCGACCGTCGGCGCCATCGTGCAGCTCGTGACGCGCGGCCTGACACTCGACACCATGCGAACCGAAAGTTCCGAGGAAGAGATCGACATCCGGGTTCGCCTGCCGGAAGAGGACCGTCTGCTGTCGACGCTCGACACCATGCGCGTCCGGACTGCGGAGGGCCTGATACCGCTCAGCACCCTCCTGACACGCCAGCCGGTCCCATCCCTCGCGCAGATCGATCGTTCCCAGGGCCAGCGGTATCTGGATGTGAGGGCCGACGTGCGATCGGGCGAGAACGCCAACGCCCAGATCGCGCAGATCACGCAATGGCTCGAGACCGAAGCCGACCTGCCGGCGAACATCTCCTGGGAATGGACCGGTGACCAGGAGGACCAGGCGGAAAGCCAGGCGTTCCTGCTCGTGGCCTTCGGGATGGCGCTGGGGCTGATGTTCGTCATCCTGCTCGCGCAGTTCAACTCGTTCTACAATGCCACGCTGGTGCTTACGGCCGTGGTCCTGTCGGTGACGGGCGTGCTGATCGGGATGCTGGTGATGGACCAGACCTTCTCGATCATCATGACCGGGACGGGCATCATGGCGCTGGCGGGCATCGTGGTGAACAACAACATCGTGCTGATCGACACCTATCAGGACTTCGTGCGCTACATGCCGCGGCTCGAGGCGATCGTACGGACGGCGGAGGCGCGCATCCGGCCGGTGCTGCTGACCACGATCACGACGATGGCCGGGCTCACGCCGATGATGTTCGGGGTATCGCTGGATTTCGCGAACGGCGGATACACGGTGGATTCGCCATCGGCGATGTGGTGGAAGCAGCTCGCCACCGCCGTGGTGTTCGGCCTTGGTCTCGCGACAGTGCTGACGCTCGTGGTGACCCCCGCCCTTCTCGCGGTTCGGGTCTGGTTCTCGAAAGGCGCCTACGGCACCTGGACGCTGGCCGCGGCGACCTTCGGCGGCAAGGAGGGGCAGGCAGCACGCGACCGGGCCCTCCGCCGCCTCGCCGAGCGCACCCCGCCCGAGGACGTGGAATGGTCCGAAGCGGCCCCGCGTGGTCCGGAGATGATGATGGGACCGCGACACGCCGCCGAATAGCCGAGAGCACGGGGCGCGGACAAGGCGGCGCCGAGGACCGGAATTGTCATGCCGACTAGGCGGCGTCCTCGGCCTCGGATTGCTGGCGATACCACATGCGGGCGTAACGCCCCCCCTGCGCCAGCAGCTCCTCGTGCCGACCCTGTTCGACGACATGGCCGCTCTCGAGCACCACGATCCGGTCGGCGTCGACCACGGTCGAGAGCCGATGCGCAATGGTGATGACGCTGCGGCCGCGCCCCATCGCGCAGAGGCTTTCCTGGATCTCCCGCTCGGTCTCGGTATCGAGCGCGCTCGTCGCCTCGTCGAGCAGCAGGATGGGGGGATTCTTGAGCAGGGTCCGGGCGATGCCGACCCGCTGCTTCTCGCCGCCCGATAGCTTCAGTCCTCGTTCCCCGACGGTGGTTTCGTAGCCCTGCGGCAGGGCCGCGATGAAATCGTGAATCTGGGCTGCGCGGGCAGCGGCCTCGACTTCGGCGCGGCCGGCTTCCGGACGGCCATAGGCGATGTTGTAGTAGATCGTGTCGTTGAAGAGCACCGTGTCCTGCGGCACGACGCCGATCACCGCCCGCAGGCTTTCCTGCGTAACGTCGCGCAGGTCCTGCCCGTCGATCAGGATCGCCCCCGAATTGACGTCGTAGAAGCGGAACAGAAGCCGCCCAATCGTGGACTTGCCCGAGCCCGAGGGCCCCACGACCGCTACGGTCTGCCCGGGTTCCACGGTCAGGTCGAGGTTGCGCAGGATCGCGCGCTCGGTCTCGTAGGCGAAGGCCACGTTCCGGAACTCGATGCGTCCCGCGGTGACCTCGAGCCGCTTCGCCCCGGGCCGGTCCACGACCTCGGAAGGCTGCTCGAGCAGGTCGAACATCGCCGCCATGTCCACCAGAGACTGCCGGATCTCGCGATAGACCGTGCCGAGGAAGTTGAGCGGCATGGTGATCTGGATCATGTAGGCGTTGACCATCACGAAGTCACCCACCGTCAGCGTGCCGCGCTGCACGCCGAGCGCCGCCATCACCATCACGGCGACGAGTCCGGCGGTGATGATCACGGTCTGCCCGAAGTTCAGCCATGCGAGCGACGTCGCCGTCTGGATCGCCGCCTTCTCGTAGCCCGCCATCGAGGCGTCGTAGCGATCGGCCTCGCGCCGCTCGGCACCGAAGTACTTCACCGTCTCGAAGTTCAGGAGGCTGTCGATCGCCTTCTGGTTCGCGTCGGTATCGCGCTCGTTCATGCGCTTGCGGATCGCCACCCGCCACTCGGTCACGCGGAAGGTGAACCAGACGTAGAGCCAGATCGTCAGCGCGACGACCACCAGATACCAGACGTCGAATACCCAGAACAGGATCGCCCCGACCATCACCAGCTCGAGGATCAGCGGGAAGATCGAGAAGAGCAGGAACCGCAGCAGGAAGTCGACGCCCTTGACCCCGCGCTCGATGATCCGCGACAGCCCCCCGGTCCGCCGGGTGATGTGGAAGCGCAGCGACAGCGCGTGGATGTGCCGGAAGGTCTCGAGCGCGAGCGCACGCAGCGCATGCTGCCCTACCTTGGCAAAGATGCCGTCGCGCAGCTGGGCGAAGCCCACACCGGCGAGGCGCATCACTCCGTAGGCGACGACGAGCCCGACCGCACCCGTGACCAGCATGAAGGCCGGCTGCGCGGCACCCGCCTCGGGCGCCAGGGTGTCGACCGCCTCCTTGAAGAAGAACGGCGTCGTGACCGTGGCAATCTTGGACAGGAAGAGCGCCACGAGCGCCAGAACCACCCGCATCCGGGCGCCGGGATCGTTCTCCGGCCAGAGATAGGGGGAAATCTTGCGGATGGTGCGCCAGCCGCTCCGCCGGTCGTCGGCTGTCCCAGTCGTGGATGTCATCGGGTCGGCAATCTCACGGGCGGGGCAGCGGCAGGCCGGAAGCGGAAAGGTTCGCGGGTGCGCTGCTGTCGACCTCGGGCAACGCGAGGATCTGGCCCGGATAGATCAGGTCCGGATCGCGGATGAGATCGGTGTTCGCGGTGAAGATCCGCGAGTAGAGGATGCCTTCACCATAATGCATCCGGGCGAGCGTCCAGAGGTTGTTCCCCGGCTGCACGGTCACCGAACCCTGACCGGCGGCGGCGGTCGCCTCGCCCGGCTGGGGCGAGGGGATGTCCCGCTGGAACGGCGTCTCCACCCGGCTGGCGACGGTCCCGTCCGAGCGCACCTCGTCGATACGCAGCCGATAGACCCCGGCGGCGACGTTGTCGAGCTGCAACGCCCAGCGGCCGTCGTCCTCGACCAACCCATCGCGGGCGAAGGCGTCGTCCACATAGACCCGCAACGTGGATCCGGCGGTGCCGAGACCCGCCAGCGTCACCAGCCCCTCGTCGGCATAGGAAATGCTGGCGAGGGTGACGCCGCTCCCGGTGGCTGCGCTGGGACGGGCCGTCGGGGTGACTTCCGGCTGCGCGTCGGGCCGGAGGATCACGGTCGCGGCAACCTGCGCCGGCGCGGGCGTCACGGCCTCCGCCTCGACGGCCTCGGCGGCGGGTTCCGCGACGGCCCCGCCCTCGGACGGCATGGCCGCGACGACCACGTCCGGCTCCGCCGCGCTCTCCACCGGAGCGACGGTCTCTGCCGCTGGCCGGACCTCGGAGGGAAGTGTCGCGAGGGCGACCGGGGGCTCCACATCGGTGGGCGGATGCGGCGACGTCGGAGGCAGGAGGAGGACGGTGTCCTCGGAGGGGAGGTCGTTGGCGGTCAGGGTCAGGGTCTGGGGCGTGGCGGAGGGGGGGGTCTGGAAGATGCTGACGAACTCGCCTTCGGGGCTTGCCTCGGCCTCGGCGACGGGGGTGTCGCCGGCGTAGATCGTGACGGTGGAACCCGGCTCGGCACGGCCGGCGACGAGGGCGGAACCTTCGGGCGTGACGCGGACCACGTCGAAGCTCGGCGCCCCGGGCGCGGCTTCCGCCTCGGCGACAGGGGCGGGGTCGGGCGTCGGGGACGGCGCCTCCGTCTGTGAGGAAACGTCCGTAACATCCTGTGGTACAAGCCGATTGACGATCAGGTAAGTCGCAAGGCCGATGCTGCCGATTGCGGCGGCGACGAGGGCGTTCCTGAGTTTCGTCTGGGACATCGGCTCGGTCCTGGGGGCTCGGTCGTGGGCGCACCCGGCACGTGATCTGAACGGGTTAACATATCAGAAATAGGGAAATTTCACGGCACTGTCCATGGCGCACCGGTTAACGCATCCTTCACCCCCCGGGCCGCCCTGCCCGGTCCCGGCGCCGGTTCCTGCGGGTGATATTCGGGTGCTATTTGGGTGCTATTTCGGTGCCACGATCCGCCGAGACGCCGCCCCGGGGCGCCATCGCCGCATCGCACCGCTTTCGCCCGGACCGGCGTCTCGGCTAAGATGGGCCGCGTGACCAACGGAGGGACCGGGATGGACGACGAGAAGTTCAACATGTCGATGCGCAAGTACCTCAAGCAGGTCGGCGTCACCTCGCAGCAGGCGATCGAGCGCCATGTGCGCGAGCACGGCGACAGCTCGGGCAAGCTGCGGGTGACGACGGTGCTGACGATCGAAGGCCACGGCATGAGCCATACGGTCGAGGGCGAGATCGACCTCGGCTGAGTGCCCTGCCGACGATCCGGCGCCATCGGCGGAATCCCGCCACGGCGCCGGCCCGGCGGCAGGGTCCGGATTCCCGGAAGCCCGGCAGATGGCTAGACTGCGCGGAAAAGATCCGAGCAGCGAGGCCGAATGCCGATCCTTGTCCGTCCCCTTCCGCGGATCCGCCCCCGGATCCGTCCCATGACCGCCCTGATCCTGGCCGCGAGCCTCGGCCTTGCCGCCTGTGGCGGCGCGCCGGGCTCGGGGCTCGGCGACGCGCCCGCCTCGCGCGCGGCGCTGCACCCGAACGAGACGCCGGAGCTGCGCCGGATGATCGAGCGCGCCGCGCACGAGAACGGCGTGCCGGTGGAACTCGTGCAGCGCGTGGTGATCCGCGAGAGCCGCCACAACCCCGCCGCCCGCAACGGCCCCTATTACGGGCTGATGCAGATCCTGCCGCAGACCGCGCGCACCATGGGCTTCCGCGGCCGGCCCGAGGACCTGCTCGACGCCGAGACCAACCTGCGCTACGGCGTGCGCTACCTGCGCGGCGCCTGGCTGGTGGCCGACGGCAACCCCGACCGGGCGGTGTCGTGGTACGCGCGCGGCTACTACTACGAGGCCAAGCGCAAGGGGCTCCTGGAGGAGACCGGGCTGCGGTAGCGCGCCGGCCGTCCGCGCGCGGTCCAGCCGAGAAGCGCGAGGCCCGGGACGAGGAACCAGATCCCCGCCGGGAGCGGTATCGGCGGCGGGGCGGCCGCGAGGATCGTTGCGCCCGAGCCGACGACGTTGGCGCCCACCCCGAAGCCCTGCGGGTTGAACACCGCCAGACGGTTGCTGTCGCCCAGCATGTCGGTGAAGCTCGCATAGGTGACGTACTGCGCCGTCTCGGTGCTGTCGCCCTCGATGTTGAAGAGGTTCCAGTAGGTCGCGGCCTGGGCCGTCGTGGTCGCGCCGAGCGCGAGGAGGAGCGCGCCGGCAATCGGGTGTGATCTCAGGAGCAGCATTTCGGTAAACCCCAGATTGCAAAGGCAGATTCGCGGGCCCGGCTGTGATCACAGCATAGCAGAATGGGCGCTGATGCGCGAGCGCGATCATGCGGCATCGGGGCGGACGTGATGCGCCTCCGCGACGCCCCTGCGGCCCGTTGGGGCGAAGCGGCCGGACGGGTTGGGTCCCCGCTTTCGCGGGGATGACAGCAGGGGAGCCGCTCTGTCACCCCCGCGCAGGCGGGGGGCTCGTCAGGTGTCCATCTTCAGCGCGACTTCTTCAGCAGCCTGCTAGCGGTTCGTCGGCGTTGAGGCGCTGGACGCCGCAGACCACGCCGCTCAGGCCGTCCAGTCACGGGCCAGATCCCGCCAGCCGGGGTTGGCGGCTTCGATCAGCCGGACCTTCCACGCCCGGTTCCACTTCTTGATCCGCTTCTCGCGCAGGATCGCCTCGCGGATGTCGGCGTGTTCCTCGAACCAGACGAGATGGTGGACGCCGTGGCGGCGGGTGAAGGCGACCTCGGCGTGCCCCTCGCGGTGTTCCCACGTGCGGCGGACGAGGTCGTTCGTCACGCCGCAGTAGAGGGTGCCGTTCGGGCGGCTGGCGAGCAGGTAGACGAAGTAGCGGTGTTCGCGCATGGGCGCGAGAGTGCGGGGTGGAGGGTTAAGGGGAGGTGAGCGGGCGGCGATGCGGTCGCGGTGATGGGTCCCCGCCTTCGCGGGGATGACAGGGGGTGTGCACTGGCCTGTCACCCCCGCGCAGGCGGGGGTCTGCCGCGGGGACGCCGTCTTCGGCGCGTCGATGCGGGTCTCCTGCGGGATGCGTACGCGGGCCACCGGGCGGGCCTCTGCCTGCACCGTTGATGGGTCCCCGCTTTCGCGGGGATGACGGGGGTGTGCACTGGCTGTCACCCCCGCGCAGGCGGGGGTCCATTGTCGGGGGACCGGGATCGGCGGGTCGGAGAGGGCCCATGCGGGAGGCCGATGCGGCCGGGCTGGCGTCGCTCCCGGTCAGGGCGGTGGTGGGTCACCGCCTTCGCGGGGATGACAGGAGAGGCGCCCGGACTGTCACCCCCGCGCAGGCGGGGGTCTCCGTGCGGGCAGCGATCCCACAGCGTCGTGAATGGTCGGCTGCGGCCGGCCTCCGCGGCCGAACCGGAGCATCCCGCCTGCGGCGTGGCCGGATCCCCGCCTTCGCGGGGATGACAGGGGGTGCGAAGGTCTGTCACCCCCGCGAAGGCGGGGGTCCTGTCAGCTGTCCATCTTCAGCGCGTTGATGAAGGCTTCCTGCGGGATCTCGACGCGGCCGAACTGGCGCATCTTCTTCTTGCCGGCCTTCTGCTTCTCGAGGAGCTTGCGCTTGCGGGTAATGTCGCCGCCGTAGCACTTGGCGGTGACGTCCTTCCTGAGCGCCGAGATCGTCTCGCGCGCGATGATGCGGCCGCCGATCGCCGCCTGGATCGGGATCTTGAAGAGGTGCTGGGGGATCAGCTCCTTCAGCTTCTCGACCATGGCGCGGCCGCGCGCCTCGGCCCGGGCGCGGTGGACCATGGTGGAGAGCGCGTCGACCGGCTCGTCGTTGACGAGGATCGCCATCTTGACGAGGTCGTCCTCCTGATAGCCGGTGACCTGGTAGTCGAAGCTCGCGTAGCCCTTGGTCACCGATTTCAGCCGGTCGTAGAAGTCGAAGACCACCTCGTTGAGCGGCAGGTCGTAGACCACCATGGCCCGCGACCCGGCGTAGGTGAGGTCGAGCTGCACGCCGCGGCGGTCCTGGCAGAGCTTCAGCACTTCGCCGAGAAATTCGTCGGGCACGAGGATGGTCGCCTTGATCCGCGGCTCCTCGATATGGTCGATGCGCACCGGGTCGGGCATGTCGGCGGGGTTGTGCAGTTCCAGAATCGTGCCGTCGGTCTTGTACACGTGGTAGATGACCGAGGGCGCGGTGGTGATCAGGTCGAGGTCGTATTCGCGTTCGAGCCGGTCGCGGATCACCTCGAGATGCAGGAGCCCGAGAAAGCCGCAGCGGAAGCCGAAGCCGAGGGCGGCGGAGGTTTCCATCTCCGACGAGAAGGAGGCGTCGTTGAGCTGAAGCTTCTCGATCGCGTCGCGCAGGTCCTCGAAGTCGTTGGCGTCCACCGGGAAGAGGCCGCAGAACACCACGGGCTGGGCGGGCTTGAAGCCCGGCAGGGGCGTGGTGGTGCCCTTGCGCTCGGTGGTGATCGTGTCGCCGACGCGGGTGTCGCGGACCTGCTTGATCGAGGCGGTGAGGAAGCCGAGCTCGCCCGGGCCGAGTTCCTCGACCGGCGACATGCGGGGGCGGAAGACGCCGACCCGGTCGACCGGATAGAGCGCGCCCGTCGACATCATGCGGATGCGCTCGCCCTTGCGCAGCACGCCGTCGATGATGCGCACGAGCACGACGACCCCGAGATAGGCGTCGTACCAACTGTCGACCAGCATCGCCTTGAGCGGTGCCTCGCGGTCGCCGCGGGGCGCGGGCAGGCGCGTGACGATGGCCTCGAGCACCTCGGGAATGCCGATGCCGGTCTTGGCCGAGATCTCGATCGCCTCCGAGGCGTCGATGCCGATCACGTCCTCGATCTGTTCCTTCACGCGCGCTGGCTCGGCGGCGGGCAGGTCGATCTTGTTGAGGACGGGCACGATCTCGTGGCCCGCGTCGATCGCCTGGTAGACATTGGCGAGGGTCTGGGCCTCGACGCCCTGGCTGGCGTCGACGACGAGGAGCGAGCCCTCGACCGCGCGCATGGACCGGCTGACCTCGTAGGCGAAGTCGACATGGCCGGGCGTGTCGATAAGGTTCAGGACATAGTCCTGCCCGTCGCGCGCGGTGTAGTGCAGCCGCACGGTCTGGGCCTTGATGGTGATGCCGCGTTCCCGCTCGATGTCCATCGAGTCGAGCAGCTGCTCCTTCATCTCGCGGTCCGAGACGGTGCCCGTCGCCTGGATCAGGCGGTCGGCGAGGGTGGATTTCCCGTGGTCGATATGGGCGACGATCGAGAAGTTGCGGATGCGGCTGATGTCGGTCATGGCCGCCGATATGCGGCGGATGCGGGGGGCGGTCAAGCAGGCTCGATCGGCGGGACGGGCGGGAAAGGGTGCCGGGGAGCCAAGCGCGTCCATCGGGCGGCCGCCGACCGCCGGAGGGAACGCAAGCGGGGCTGCGCGCGGCCGTCGGGTGCGGCCCGGAGGGCGAAAGGGGCCGGGGCGGATCCGGGTCCCCTGCCCTAGCCTCCGGCGGCACCCCCGCCGGAGTTCCCGCCGCCGCTGTTCCCGGAGCCGCCGGAGTTCCCGCCGCCGCCGGAATTGCCGCCGCCCGCGTTGCCCGAGTTCCCGGCGCCGCCGCTGTTCCCGGAGCCGCCGGAGTTCCCGCCGCCGCCGGAGTTCCCGCCGCCGCCGGAGTTGCCGGGGCCCGAGCCGCCACCGGCGTTGCCCGAGTTTCCGCCACCGCCGGAGTTGCCGGAGCCGCTGCCCCCGGACCCGCCGGAATTGCCACCCCCCGCATTGCCCGAATTGCCGGCGCCGCCCGAATTGCCCGGGCCGGAGGTGCCGCCCGTCTGGCCACCACCCGTCTGGCCACCGCCGGTCGTACCACCACCGGGCTGGCTGCCCCCGGTAGAGCCGCCGCCGGTCTGACCGCCGGTGTTCGTGCCACCGGTGGAGCCGCCGCTGGTCTGGCCGCCGGTGTTCGTGCCGCCGGTGGAGCCGCCGCCGGTCTGGCCGCCGCCATCGGTGCCGCCGGGCTGCGCGCTGTTGCCGGTGCCCGGCGAGGGCGTGGAACCGCCCGTCTGGCTGCCTCCGGTGGCGGGCGGGGTGCCCGTCGCGGGTGGCGTTCCGGTCGTCGGTGGTGTGCCTGCGGGCGGCGTGCCGGTCGTCGGTGGTGTTCCGCCGGACGTCGGTGGCGTGGTGGCGGGCGGAGTGCCCGTGGCGGGGGGTGTGCCGGCGACGGCGGTGCCGCTGCGGCTGGGCGGGCTGGAGTTGGCGTCGTCGCGCGGGCCGAAGATCCGCGCGAGGAAGCCGCGCCTCGGCTGGGCCGCGGGCTGAGTGGGCGCGGCGGCGGCGGGGGCATGGGCGACCTGGACGGGCGTCGGGGCCTCGACCGCGACCGGCGGCCGGGTCTGCTGTCGGGCGACCTGCGGGACGGCCGCGGGCGGGCGGCCGGCGAGCCAGAGCTCGAACGTGCCGGCCGGCGGCGGGCGGTCGTAATGGGTGAAGTCGCGCAGTTCGGGCGCGCCGCCGAGCGGATCGGCGAGGGTCTGGACGAGGAGTTGCGCGGTCTCGGCATCCTCCCGATGGAAATAGCGCAGGTTGCTGCGGCTGATGGCGAGGCTGGCGTCGACCGGCACCGCCTCGCCGATGCCGCGGTCGCGCAGGGTGGCGATGGCCGCGGCGAACCGCTCCGGATCGGACCCGCGCGGTGCATGCACCACGATCCGCGCCGCGGCGAGGCCTGCCTGCGGGCGTTCGGCAAGCGGCGCGATGGGGACATCGGGCGCGGCCGCCGCCCGCTGGGGGGCGAGCGCGGCCGGCGCGGCGGCGATCTGCGGCGCGGCCTCGGCGGAAAGCGCAGGGGCGGGCGTGGCGGCGGGCTGCGCGAGGTCCGGCAGCGCTTCGGCGACTGCGGGCGGCGCGGCGTATGGCGCCTCGGCCGGGACCTGCGAGGGCCGCGGGGGCGCGGGTTCGGCCGCCGCCGCCATCGGCCGTATCGGCGCGGCGGCGGCCAGGAAAAGAGCCTCGGCCTCGGCCGGCGGAGGCAGCGCCGGGCCGGTGGCGGGCGAAGCGGCGACCGGGACCGCAAGGGCCGCGAGCACCACCGGCGGGGTGGCATCGAGCGGCGCCGCGACGGCGGTGACCGGCGGGCGGACCGGTGCGGGCTCGGTGGCGGCGGCCATCGGCGGCATCGGCTGGTGTGCGGCCCCGGGCGGCGGCGTCACGGCGGGCAACGCGGCCAACCGGGGGAACGCGGCGGGTGGGACGATCGGCGTCGGCAGGCCGTCGAAGAGCGCCACCGCCGGGGCGGGTTCCGTCCGGACCGCGGGCAAAGCGGGCGCGGGCGCGTCGGCCTCGCCCGGGACAAGGAAGGTGATGAGCGGCGCGCGCAGGTGGCCGGGAAGCGCCGCCAGTGCCGTGCCGATGGCGATGGCCGAGACCGCCATGACGCCGACCGCGGCCCGCCCGGGGCGGATGCCGAAATGCCAGCGCGGCTGCTCGTGGAGCGGCGGGGCCGGCAGGGGATCGGCGGCGAGGTCCGGCTCGTCGCGGAAGAGGCTGAGGCTCGTGGCAGGACGGAGCGGCTGGCCGGGCCGACGGGGCTCGGCCGGGGTGCGGCCGGCGAATTCGGCCACGGTCGCGGCGTCGGAATCGGCGGACAGCGGAGCATTGTCATCTGCGGCGGGCACGGTCCGGACGCCCTCCCGCCGGGCGAGCGCCACGGCGCGGCGGGCGCGGGCCTCCTTCAGGCGTTCGGAAAAGGCGACGGGATCGAAGATCTGCTCGGCGGGGGGACCGTCGGACGCCTCGCGCGGGTCCGATGTGTTCGACCGGCCACTGCAATCCATGGCTCACCCCCGTAATCCCGGCGCCGGCAACATCCCGGACCGCCCATCCAGTTACCGGTGCCGACCCGAGATCCCGCGGCGGGCGGGAGCATCGGCCGCCTCGCTGCCCTTGCGGCTCCCCCGACGGCAACGTGCCCGCCGCGGCGGCGTTCACCGATCATTAACCATGACATCAAGGGGGCGGTTGCGTCAACGGGAGCCGACCGCCGGGGGCGGGATATCAGCGATTCGGGTTGAAGATGCGGGCGATCTCGCGGCCGAGCGCCTCGATCGGGTTCGACGGACGCCGGTCCGCGGCCACCGGCGCGCTCTGCTGCGCCGCACCGCGCCCGGCGAGCCAGAGTTCCACCGTGCCGGCAGGGGGTCGCGGGGAGAAATGCGTGAAGTCGCGGGTCTCGACCGTGGTGCCGCGCGCCGAGGGGCCGAGCGCGCCGCCGACGGCGCGGGCGGCCTCGGCATCGGCGCCGTGGAAGTAACGGGCGTTGCTCCGGCTGATCGAGAAGCTGACGCGGTAGGGTCCGTCGATCCGGTGGCCCTGGGCGCGCAGGGCGGCGATGGCGCGGTCGACCTCGGCGCGGGAGAGGTTGACCGGAGCATGGATGCGCACGGTGGCGACAGGTCCGAGCAGGCCCGGCGGTGGCGGTGGCCCGATCAGCGGCGCGCCGTCGGGGCCGAGAAGCGCGTCGGCCGCGGTGCCGGCGGCGGCTTCGAAGGCCGCGGCCGAGGGGCGCGGGCGCGGTGCGACGGCGGGAACGAAGGCGAAGGTTTCGGTGGCGGCGGCGGCGGCGTCGGCGATCGGGGCGGCCGGGTCGACGACGGCGTCGGGGTCCGATGCGAAGGCGATCCCGGCGGCTGCGGTGGCGGTTTCCGGATCGGGCGCGGAGGCGTCGGCTGCGGCGAGCGGTTCGGTCGGCGGTTCGTCTGGGGCGTCCGCGGGCGGCACGGCTTCCGCCACGGAAGCCGGCGCGGACCCGGGGGCCGGTTCGGGCGCGGCGGCGAGCGCAGGTTCGGCTGCGGGCTCCGCCGGGGCGGTCGCGGTAGGCTCCGGCACCGGTTCGGGTGCGGGGTCCGGCGGCAGGGTGGCCGCGGGCTGGGGTTGGGGCCGAGGCTCGGGGACCGGGGCGGGCGGCGCGGCTTCGGGCAGGAGGGCGGCGACGGGCTGGGCCGCGGGCGCGACCTCGGCCAGCGTTTCCTGGCGCAGCTGGATCGGGCCGGTCATCACCAGCGCCGCGCCGAGCCCGATGCCGAGGCCGCCGACGAAGACCGCCGCGAGCACCAGAAGGCCGGTGCCGATCGGCTTGCGGCGGGCGGGCGCGGGCGGGGCCTCGGGCGCGGCGGGCGGGTGGGCGGTGGCCTCCCAAGGCTCTGCCCCCGCCTCGGAAAGGCCCGGCTGCGGGTCCTGCACGGTGCTGCGGCTGGCGAGACTGGCGGCACGGCGGGCACGCGCCGCGGCGACCCGCGCCTCCCAGGCGAGCTGGTCGTAGGGCATCCCCGCGGGCTCGGCCGCGGGCTCGGGGGATTTCCGGGGCATTGCCGCTCCCTTCTCCGCTGCCTCAGCAAGTGGCGCGAAGTGGTCCTTCGGTCAACCGAAAAGGTTAACGCAGGCGCCCGGCCGCCGGGCGCGATGCCCTTCGGCAACAGGCGTAGCGCCAGCCCGGTGGCCGGCCCCGGCGGCGATCAGGCGACCAGCGTGGCCTCGGTCGAGGCGCGGACCTCGGCCTCGGTGACACCGTCGGCGAGTTCCACGATCTTCAGCCCGCCCGGCACGACGTCGAAGACACCGAGGTTCGTGATGATCCGGTCGACCACGCCCTTGCCGGTCAGCGGCAGGGTGCACTGCTTCAGGAGCTTCGATTCCCCCGCCTTCGAGGTGTGGTCCATCACCACCACGACGCGCTTCACGCCGGCGACGAGGTCCATCGCGCCGCCCATGCCCTTCACCAGCTTGCCCGGGATCATCCAGTTGGCGAGGTCGCCGTTCTCGGCCACCTCCATCGCGCCGAGGATCGCCATGGCGATCTTGCCGCCGCGGATCATCGCGAAGCTCTGGGCGCTGTCGAAATAGGCGGTGCGGGCGAGTTCGGTCACCGTCTGCTTGCCGGCGTTGATCAGGTCGGGGTCGACCTCGTCCTCGGTGGGGAACGGGCCGATGCCGAGCATGCCGTTCTCGGACTGGAGCGTCACGTCGACGCCCTCGGGGATGTAGTTCGCCACCAGCGTCGGGATGCCGATGCCGAGGTTCACGTACATGCCGTCCTCGAGCTCCTGCGCGGCGCGGGCGGCCATCTGGTTGCGGTCCCAGGGCATGTCAGCTCCTCCTGTCGAATTCGGCCAGCATCTCGTCGAGATCGCTGTCCTCGGCCACTTCGGTGATGGCCGCCATGTCGTTCTGGAAGGTCTGGGCGGTGGCCATGAGGTACTGCCCGACGAGCGCGGGATTGGCCGCGGCGTAGCCCTTGCCGAAAAGGGCGTCGATCTTCCTGACCGCGGCGTCGAGGATCAGGTCGCTGACCGCGACCGCGCTGCCCGCGACGGCCCGGCGGGCGGCGTCGAACTCGTCCAGCATCCCGCTCATGACGCCCTCGTGGTGCGCTGCTCGATGCGCTTCTCGAAGGTGCCCTGGATCAGGCGATGCACGTAGATGCCCGGCAGGTGGATGGCGTCGGGATCGAGCGAGCCGCGCTCGACGATCTCCTCGACCTCGGCGACGCAGACGCGGCCGGCGGTGGCGGCGGGCGGGTTGAAGTTGCGCGAGGTCTTGCGGAAGACGAGGTTGCCGGTGTCGTCGGCCTTCCACGCCTTGACGATCGAGAGGTCGGCGACGATGCCGCGCTCGAGGATGTAGGTCTCGCCGTCGAACTCCTTGTGCTCCTTGCCCTCGGCGATCACGGTGCCGACGCCGGTCCGGGTGTAGAAGCCGGCGATGCCCGCCCCGCCGGCGCGCAGCCGCTCGGCCAGCGTGCCCTGCGGGTTGAACTCGAGCTCCAGCTCGCCCGAGAGGTACTGGCGCATGAACTCCGCGTTCTCGCCCACGTAGGAGGAGATCATCTTCTTCACCTGCCGGGTCTGGAGCAGGATGCCGAGGCCGAAGTCGTCCACGCCCGCGTTGTTCGAGGCGACGGTGAGGTCCTTCACGCCGGAATCGCGGATCGCGGCGATCAGGTTCTCGGGGATGCCGCAGAGGCCGAAGCCGCCGGCCGCGATGGTCATGCCGTCGAAGAGGAGGCCGTCGAGCGCCTCGGCTGCGGTGGAATAGACCTTCTTCATGCGTGGATCCCCCTATCCCGGCGCCCGGCCGGATGCGATGGTGTTCGCCGGTGCGAAAGCGCCCCTCCAATCCGAAAAGGGGTGCGGGAAGTCAAGGGCAGAGGTACGCGATGACGATCTGGCCCCCCGGGTCGATCGCGGAGCGGGAGACCATACGCTGGCGGAAGGCACGGAGGGGTTGCTAACCGCCGAGCCGCGCGTAGAGCGCCGCGAGGGCGAGCGCGCCGAAGATCAGCCCCATGATCATTCCGCCCTTCGCGGCCAGCAGGTTCTGGTCCTCGACCTCGCCCGGGTGGCGCGTCGAGAGGATGAAAGGCCGGCCCTTCGCCTTGAGGAACATCCAGTCCGCGCCGCGCATGTCGGCGTCGATCACGGAATCATGCGTGCGTTTCAGCTTCAGCCGCTTGGCGACGGCGGCCTCCTCGCCCGTGTCCCACCCCCGGGCGGCGTAGCCTCGGCCCTCGTCCTCCTCGGGTTCCAGCAGCGTCCTGTCGATGCGCTCGACCGCGCCGAGGGCGAAGATCGGGGCGCCGGCCACGATGATCTGCTCGCGGTAGCGCCATTTCGGGCCGAAGGTGCCCTGCACGTCGCGCTCGAGCCCCTGCTGCGCCGGCATCCCGTCGTCATGGGCGACGGGGTTGCGGTCCTCGGGCGGCAGGTTCTGGCCGCGCCAGTCCGACCAGACCGAGGGGTAGACCGTGGCGCCCTGCGCGGAGACCGCAGCCCGCGCCGCGCCTTGGCCGAAGATCAGCGGGCGGTCGGACTGATGCGCCAGCGCGCGGCGCCAGACCCAGCTGTGGTCCTTGTCGCCGGCCGTCTTCTCGCGCCGCGATTCCCAGATCTCGATCTTCCACCAGACGCAGGGCCGCCCGGTCAGCGGCGCCTTCTGCTCCGGTCCCAGCGCGTGGCCCCAGCCGAGGCGGTAGCCCTCGTCGAGGTCCTTCACGTCCACCGGCGTCTGGGCGGCGATGGCGGCGGCGTTGCGCCGCGCCCAGACCATGGCCGCGAGCGGCACCACCGTCAGGAGGAGGAGGATGAACCAGCCGAACCAGAAGACGCCCACGTCCAGATCGCGCAGCCAGTCCATGTGCCCCCCTCGGCGGCCGGTCGGCAGACGCTACTCCGCGACGGGAGGACTGGGGAAGACGATTCGTTCGGGGGAGCCTCAGGCGGCGAGCAGGCCGTCGATCTCGCCGCGCAGGGCCTCCACCTCGGCGGCGGCGGTTGAGCGGCGGGCGAGCTCGGGCGCGGTGCGGCCGGTCAGCACCGCCTGGGAAAACGCGATGCGGTTGCCGAGCTGGGTGGACAGGAGCTGCGATTGCGCGTCGCCCATCGCGGCGAGCACGTCCTCCATCGTGCCGATCCGCGGCGGCATGCGGTTCATCAGGATCCGAAGCGGCGTCTTCAGCTTCTGCGCGGTGTCGATCACCGACTGGATCGCCCAGACATCCATCACCGAGGGCTGGCAGGGGGCGATGACGAGGTCGCTCTCGCGGATCGCGGTCTCGAGCAGACTCGTCGCGGCGCCGGGGCAATCCACGAGCACGACGTCGTGGGACTTCGCCGCCGACTTCATGTCGCTGCCGGCGCGATAGTCGCGGGATTCGATCAGTTCGAGATTGGGGTCGGCGCGCAGATGCGCCCAGCGCGTCAGCGATTTCTGCGGGTCGAGGTCGATCAGCGCGACCTTGCTGCCCGCCGCCGCCCAGGCCGCCGCAAGATGCACGAGCACCGTCGTCTTGCCCGCCCCGCCCTTCTGCTGCGCAAAGGTGATGATGTGGCCCATGTCGACTGTCCCGCTGCGGTGGTTCTGCTTTTGCGTGTCTTGCCGCACTTTAGGCGATTGTGCCGCGATGGAAAGCGGATTGTTTCCGCAGGCGCGAAGGGCTTGCCGCAGCACGGGAGGCGGCGGGAAACCGCTTGCAACAGGGGACTGCCGCCATATGATTCGCGCAGGGTCCGGTCGGAACGGACCCCCCGGGGAGAGACCGATCATGCAGATGCCCGAACCCGATGCCGCGATTGTCGCGCGGAAGGCCGAGATCGTGGAACGGCTGAAGGCGGTGGTGGCCGCGTCCGACGGCGTGATCCACGCGCCCGCCGAGGTGAAGGCCTACGAATGCGACGCGCTGACCGCCTATCGCTGCCCGCCGCTCGCGGTGGTGCTGCCCTCCTCGACGGCGGAAGTCGCGGCGGTGATGCGCGTCTGCTCCGAGATGGGCGTGCCCGTGGTGCCGCGCGGTGCGGGCACGAGCCTCGCCGGGGGGTCGCTGCCGACGGCGGACAGCGTGATCATCGGCGTCGCGCGGATGAAGCGGGTGCTGGAGGTCGATTACGACAACCGCTTCATCCGGGTCGAGACCGGGCGCACCAACCTGAGCGTGACGGGCGAGGTGGAGGGCGAGGACTATTTCTACGCCCCCGACCCGTCGAGCCAGCTCGCCTGCGCGATCGCGGGCAACATCGCGATGAATTCGGGCGGGGCGCATTGCCTGAAATACGGGGTGACGACGAACAACCTCATGGGCGTGACCATGGTGCTGATGGACGGGACCGTGGTGGAACTCGGCGGCGCGCATCTCGACGCGGGGGGCTACGACCTTCTCGGCGTGGTCTGCGGCTCGGAAGGCCAGCTCGGCGTGGTGACGGAAGCCACGTTGCGCATCCTGAAGAAGCCGGAGGGCGCGCGCCCCGTCCTGATGGGCTTCGATTCGAACGAGGTGGCGGGCGCTTGCGTCTCGGACATCATCCGGGCGGGTCTCCTGCCGGTGGCGATCGAGTTCATGGACCGGCCCTGCATCCGCGCCTGCGAGGATTTCGCCAAGGCGGGCTACCCGGATGTCGAGGCGCTCCTGATCGTCGAGGTCGAGGGCTCGGAGGCCGAGATCGCCGAGCAGCTGGGCAAGATCGTGGAGATCGCGAAACGCCACAACCCGGTGGAGCTGCGCGAAAGCCGCTCGGCCGAGGAGAGCGCGCTGATCTGGAAGGGGCGCAAGGCGGCCTTCGGGGCGATGGGGCAGATCGCCGACTACATCTGCCTCGACGGCACGATCCCGGTGAGCGAGCTGCCGTTCGTGCTGCGCCGGATCGGCGAGCTGACCGAGAGCTACGGGCTGGGCGTCGCGAACGTCTTCCACGCGGGCGACGGCAACATGCATCCGCTGATCCTCTACGATGCCAACAAGCCGGGCGATCTCGACAAGGCGGAGGCGCTGGGGGCGGACATCCTGAAGCTCTGCGTCGAGGTGGGCGGCTGCCTGAGCGGGGAGCACGGGGTGGGCGTGGAGAAGCGCGACCTGATGGACGTGCAGTACGCGCCGGCGGATCTGGAGGCGCAGCTGCGGGTCAAGGACGTGTTCGACCCGCGCTGGCTCCTGAACCCCGCCAAGGTCTTTCCGCTCGCCGCGAGCGAGAGCAGGCGGGCGGCATGACCACGCTGCACCCGGCCTCGGAGGCCGAGCTGTCCGACATGGTGCGCGCCGCCGCGGCACGGCGCGAGCGGCTGGTGGTGAAGGGCGGCGGCACGCGCGGCCTCGGCCACGGGGTCGAGGGCACGGCGCTGGTGACCGCGGGGCTGAGCGGGATCACGCTCTACGAGCCGGGCGCCCTGACGCTGGTGGTGCGTGCGGGCACGCCGCTCGCCGAGGTCGAGGCGGCGCTCGCGGCGGAGGGCCAGCAGCTGCCGTTCGAGCCCTGGGACGGGCGGGCGCTGACCGGGGCGAACGGGGTGCCGAGCGTCGGCGGCATGGTTGCGGTCAACGCCTCCGGCCCGCGGCGGCTGCAGGCGGGCGCCTGCCGGGACAGCATGATCGGCGTGCGCTTCGTCGACGGGACCGGCACGGTGGTGAAGAACGGCGGGCGGGTGATGAAGAACGTCACCGGGCTCGATCTCGTGAAGCTGATGGCGGGCAGCCACGGCACGCTCGGGGTCCTGACCGAGGTCGCCTTCAAGGTGCTGCCGAAACCCCAGACGGTGGCGAGCCTCGTCTTCGAGGGGCATTCCCCGGAACAGGCGGTCGCGGCGATGACCGCGGCGACCGGCACGCCCTACGAGGTGACGGGGGCGGCGCATCTGCCGGCCGAGGGGCGCACGATGCTGCGGCTCGAAGGTTTTGCCGGTTCGGTCGCGCACCGGGCGAAGGAGCTTTCCGGGGCGCTCGGACGGTTCGGCGCGGCGCGGCTGGTCGAGGGGGCGGGAGACTGGGCCGCGGTGCGCGACGCGGCGGTCTTCGGTGGCCGAGAGGGTGCCGTCTGGCGCATCTCGGTCAAGCCGACCGACGGGGCGAAGGTGGCCGCCGCCCTGCCCCGGGCCGATCTGGTGATGGACTGGGCCGGCGGGCTGATCTGGGCGCTGGTGGACGAGGACGTCGATGTACGGGCCATGCTGGCCGGAATCCCCGGGCATGCGACGCTGGTGCGGGCGTCGGAGCCGGCGAAGGCGCGCTGGGGCGTGTTCCCGCCCGAACCGGCGCCGGTCGCGGCGATCACGCGCGGGCTGCGGGCGAAGTTCGATCCGGCCGGCATACTGAACCCCGGACGGATGGGCGCGGACGCCCCGGTCGCGGCCTGATCCATGGCCGAATGCCCTGCCCTGCCCGACAATCCGGAACTGGAGATCGTCTGCCGGGCGGCTCAGGCGGCGGAGCGAGCCGCCGCGGCGGCCGAGGCGCTGGCGGCGCGGGGAAGCACGCTGGCGGAGTGGAGCGGCTTCATCCAGGCGCTCGGCCTGACGCTCTTGCCGGTGGCGGCGGTGGTGCTGATCTGGAAGCTCTACGGCCCGATCCGCGAGATCGTGGCGAGCCGGAAGTTCACCATCAAGGTCGGACCCTTCGAGCTGTCGGCGCAGGAGGCGGCGGAACAGCTTGGGAAGCAGATCGAGGATCTGCAGCGCAAGGTGGCGGGGCTGGAGGCGGGAAGCAGGAAATTCAAGGTGATGGGCGGCGGCACCGAGCCCTTCGAGATCGTGCCGACGCCCGGGGCCGCGCCGCAGCCCGTCGCGCTGAGTATCCTCTGGGTCGACGACCGGCCGCAGAACAACGCCTTCGAGATCGCGGCGCTGGAGGAGGCCGGGCACCGCATCCGCACGGTGCGCTCGAGCGCCGAGGCGGAGGCCGCGCTGCGGACCGGGCGCTTCGACGCGATCCTGTCCGACATGGGCCGGCCCGAAGGACGCGACGCGGGGCTCGACCTCCTGCGCAAGCTGCGCGCGGCGGGCGACGGACGACCCTACGGATTCTACAGCTCGGCCGCGAGCCTCGCGCGGAACGATGCGGCGATCGCGGAACTCGACGCCTTCGTCGCCACCTCCTCCTTCGTCGAACTGCTGGCCGCGGTGCGCGCGCTGGCGGCGCGGCCGGCCCCCTGACACGGACGGGTTCCTGATGCAGACCACCTTCACCCCCGAACAGCTGCGCGACCCGGCGATGGCGCGGTCGAACGAGATCCTGCGGACCTGCGTGCATTGCGGGTTCTGCACCGCGACCTGCCCGACCTATCAGGTACTGGGGGACGAGCTCGATTCCCCTCGCGGCCGCATCTACCTGATCAAGGACATGCTGGAGAACGGCCGGCCGGCGGACGAGAAGACCGTCAAGCACATCGACCGCTGCCTGAGCTGCCTCTCCTGCATGACGACCTGCCCCTCGGGCGTGCATTACATGCATCTCGTCGACCATGCCCGGGAATACATCGAGCAGACCTACAGGCGGCCCCCCTTCGAGCGGGCGCTGCGCTGGACGCTCGCGCGCATCCTGCCCTATCCGGGGCGGTTCCGGCTGGCGCTGCTCGCGGCCAAGATCGGCCGGCCGTTCTCCGGGCTGATGCCGGACCCGCGGCTCAAGGCGATGCTCGCCATGGCACCGAAGGACATCCCGCCGCCGAGCCGGATGGACGACCCGCAGGTGTTCCCGGCCGAGGGCGAGCGGCGGATGCGGGTGGCGCTGATGACCGGCTGCGCGCAGCGTGCGCTCAACACCGACATCAACGAGGCGACGATCCGGCTCCTGACCCGGCACGGCGCCGAGGTGGTGATCGCCGAGGGCATGGGCTGCTGCGGGGCGCTGACCCATCACATGGGCAAGACCGCCGAGAGCCATGCGTCCGCGGCGCGGAACATCCGCGCCTGGACGCGCGAGATCCGCGGCGCGGGGCTCGATGCCATCGTGATCAACACCTCGGGCTGCGGCACCACGGTGAAGGACTATGGCCACATGTTCCGCGGCGAGGCGCTGGCCGAGGATGCCGCGACGGTGGCGGGGCTCGCGAAGGACATCTCGGAGGTGATGGTGACGCTGGGGCTGAAGGAGACCGCCGCGCCGCGGCTGCGCGTCGCCTATCACGCCGCCTGCTCGCTCCAGCACGGCCAGCAGATCAAGACCCATCCCAAGACGCTCCTGAAATCCGCGGGCTTCGAGGTGGTCGAGCCGCGCGACGCGCATCTCTGCTGCGGCTCGGCGGGGACATACAACCTGATGCAGCCGGCGATCTCGGGCGAGCTGAAGGCGCGCAAGGTGGCGACGCTCGAGGAGAAGGCGCCGCAGGTGATCGCCGCGGGCAACATCGGCTGCATGATGCAGATCGGCTCGGGCACCTCGGTGCCGGTGGTCCATACGGCGGAACTGCTCGACTGGGCGACCGGCGGGCCGAAGCCCCGGGCGCTGGGGGCGCTGCACATCGCGGCGGAATGAGGGCGGCGGCGCTCCTGCTCCTGCTCGCCTCGGCGGTTGCGGCCGAGGAGGCGCCGGAGCGGCGGGTGCTGGGACCGGAGGAGGCGGCGGATTACCGCGCGGTCGGGCGGCTGGAGCGTGGCGGTCGGGGGGTCTGCACCGGGACGCTGGTCGGTCCCGGCCATGTGCTGACCGCCGCGCATTGCCTGCATGACCCGCGGACCGGTGCGCCAGTGCCGCTCGGCGATGTCCGTTTCACCATCGGCGGTCGCACCCCCGAGGAGCGGACGGCGCGGCGCGTGGCGGCGATGGCGGTGCCCGCGGGCTATCGGCTGTCCGACCGTTCGGCCGAGTCGGTGGCGCGCGACGTGGCCCTCGTGGCGCTCGACCGCCCGTTCGACGACGTGCGGGCCGAGACGGCGAGCGAGGTCTGGGCCTCCTGGGAGCCGGTCGAGATCGTCGGCTACTTCCGCGACCGCGACGCGATCCCGGTGGTGAGCGGCCCCTGCACCCCGGCGGGACCGGTCGGTCCGGTGGTGACGCTCGGCTGCGTCTCGGCGCGCGGCGGCTCGGGCGGGCCGGTGCTGACCGGCACGGCCCCGCACCGCAGGGTGGTCGGCGTCGTCTCGGCGATCGGCACGGCGGCGGACGGCACGCCGGTCACGCTCGCCGTGCCGGTCGGGCCGTTCCTGGGTGAACTGGGGTCCGAACTCGGCTTCGCGCAAGCCGAGTGAGGGTCTTGAACGGCGCGGGCCGGCTTACCAGATTCCGGACGTCCGGCGCCGCATGGCGGGCCGGGCGGATCTATCGAGGCCCGTCCCCGAGGGAGGGCCGTAACCTGTGTCGCTTCTGTGGAGGATGCACCCGTGCGCCATTTCGACTTTTCGCCCCTTTACCGTTCGACCGTCGGCTTCGACCGTTTGGCGAACATCCTCGATCAGGTGATGTCGGCCGACCCGGCCCAGAACACCTATCCGCCCTACAACATCGAGAAGACCGGCGAGAACGCCTATCGCATCACGATCGCGGTCGCGGGCTTCTCGGACAACGAACTCGGCATCGAGAGCCGCGAGGGCCAGCTGGTGGTCACCGGCCGCAAGGCCGAGGCCGAGGAAAAGACCGCCTATCTGCACCGCGGCATCGCGACCCGCGCCTTCGAGCGCCGGTTCCAGCTCGCCGACCATGTGAAGCCGGTCGAGGCCCGCACCGAGAACGGCCTGCTGCACATCGAACTCGTCCGCGAGGTGCCCGAGGCGTTGAAGCCGCGGCGCATCGAGATCGCCCGGCGCGACGCGATCGAGGGCAAGGCCGAGGCCCCCAGCGCCTGATCGCCTGACCGTCACTCCCTACCGAAGGCCCGCCCTCCGGCGGGCCGTTTTCGTCTGGAGCGGGCAGGCCGATCAGGCGGGCAGCAGGTCGGCGGGATCGGCCTCGACCTCGCGGGTCGAACCGAGGATCTCCAGCAGGACCGCCACACGGTCGGCATCCTTGCGCTCGGCCAGCGTGCCGAGGCGATTCGCGAAGGGGCCGCGCAGGAACCGGACCGGGCTGCCGGGGGCGAGGTCGCAGCGCAGGTCGATGCAGCCCTCCGCATCCGAGACCGCGATCATGCGCTCGACGAGGCCGCGCGGCACCGCCAGCGGCCGGTCGCCCTCCATCACCAGCGAGCGGACCCCGAAGGTTCCCTGGACCGAACGCCAGCCCCCGACCGCGACGTCGAGCGTGACGAACAGATAGCGCGGGAAGAGCGGGCGCAGCACGTCGCGCTGGCGCCGCGCGTGGCGCACGGTGCGGCGGACCTGCGGCAGGTAGGTGTCGTAGCCCTGCCGGCGCAGGTTCTCCTCGGCGAAACGCTCCCGCGAGGGCTGGGTCTGCACCGCGTACCACCGGATCGTCGGCTGCAGTTCGAAATCTAAACGGTGCCGCGTCAGCATGGGGCTTTCTCCCGGCAGGGTCCGGAGCGACCGGTGCGGCAGATTTCTAAGAATTGTCTCAACAAATCATGAAACACGGCAAGGCGACCCTGCAAGCCGGCAATCGTGATGTTCCGATGAAGCTCTAGCGCGCGCCGAAGCCGGTTGCCATCACCCAGAACGTCCGCAGGAGCACGCGGTATTCGAGCCACCACCCCGCCCGGCGGATGTAGATGAGGTCGAGGCGGGTCTTGCGCGCGGTCAGCTCGAAGCCCTCGGCATAGCCGAGCCGCACCTGCGCAAAGCCCGAGATGCCGGGCCTGACCACGTGGCGCTTGCGGTATCCCGGGATGGCGCGGGCATAGACCCGGGCGTGCTCCACCGTGTCGGGCCGCGGGCCGATCAGGCTCATCTGGCCGACGAGCACGTTCAGGAACTGCGGCAGCTCGTCGAGGCGGGTCCGCCGCAGCCAGCCGCCGAGCGGAGTGATGCGGTGCGTTTCGACCGGATCCTCCGGCCCGCGCTCGCCTTCACCGGCCTCGAGCATGGTGCGGAACTTCCAGACCGTCATCTCCTGCCCGAAGCGGCCCATGCGCTTCTGCCGGTAGAGGAGCGGCCCGGGGTTCCAGAACGGGTTCGCGACGATGAGGACGAGCCCCAGCACGACCACGAAGGGCAGGCCCAGAGCCGCGACCGTCACGTCGAAAAGCCGCTTCGCCGTCCAGAAGGCCGCGCTCCCGCCGACCGTGATGTCCGGATCGGCCTGGTCCGATTCGGACCGGTCGGAACGTGCCGGGCCGCCGCACGGATGTGCGACGCCATACACGCTTGAAACGTCTACCATGAACCCCTCACGACACAGAAACCTTGCTTGCCCTTCAGCAGGCGACGTCTGAAGCTCCCCACGGCAACCTTACCGCAACCGGCGCATGTTCACAGCATTTTTTTCGAAATTGAGTGAATATCGACGGATTGCCCGCCACCCGACCGTTCGACTCGCGCGGGAAGATGCGTGATCGGGGGCGTCCTCGTCCCCAGGTGTCGAAGAACCGGGCGTCGCACCCGTTCCCGCCCTGCGGAGGCAACCGCGATGATTCCCCGACCGACGGTTCCGCGACGACTTGCGGGGTGCCGCGAATGGACATTGCGCCGCCCGCCGCGGCACCCTATAAAAGCCCGCAGGCACCCGTAGCTCAGCTGGATAGAGTGCTGCCCTCCGAAGGCAGAGGTCACAGGTTCGAATCCTGTCGGGTGCGCCAC
>CAZNSP010000002.1:0-196310 GCA_964575795.1 uncultured Rhodobacterales bacterium | reverse complement strand
GCCGCGGCTACAAGTTCTCGACCTACGCCACCTGGTGGATCCGCCAGGCGATCACCCGCTCGATCGCCGACCAGGCCCGCACGATCCGCATCCCGGTGCACATGATCGAGACGATCAACAAGCTCGTCCGCACCGGCCGCCAGATGCTGCACGAGATCGGCCGCGAGCCGACGCCCGAGGAGCTGGCCGAAAAGCTCCAGATGCCGCTGGAAAAGGTCCGCAAGGTGATGAAGATCGCCAAGGAGCCGATCAGCCTCGAGACCCCGATCGGCGACGAGGAGGACAGCCAGCTCGGCGACTTCATCGAGGACAAGAACGCGATCCTGCCACTGGAATCCGCCATCCAGCTGAATCTCAAGGAAACCACCACCCGCGTCCTCGCCTCCCTCACCCCGCGCGAGGAACGCGTCCTGCGCATGCGCTTCGGCATCGGCATGAACACCGACCACACGCTCGAGGAGGTCGGCCAGCAGTTCTCCGTCACCCGCGAACGCATCCGCCAGATCGAGGCGAAGGCGCTGCGCAAGCTCAAGCACCCGAGCCGGAGCCGCAAGCTGCGCAGCTTCCTCGACCAGTAGCGCCCCGCAACCGGAGGAGCCCCCGATGTCCCTTCTCTCGCGCCTCTTCGGCGGCGGTGGCAGCGGCGGCGCGGCAAAGCCCGCGCCCGAGCCCGAGGTCCACAACGGCTTCCGCGTCTACCCCGAACCCGCGAAGGCCCCCGGCGGCTACCGCGTCGAGGGCCGGATCGAGAAGGACGTGGACGGCGCGACCCGCACCCACCACCTGATCCGCGCCGACATCCTCGACTCCGAAGAGGCCGCCCGCGCCCACACCCTGCGCAAGGCGCGGCAACTGATCGACCAGATGGGGGAGAAGCTGTTCGATACCTGACCGCGCGCGACTGCCCGACACCCGAACACGCGCGATTGCCGACGAAGTGCCGCAAGCGGCAGGCCAGTAGCCCGCGAGCCCAACGGAGGACAGAACCATGGCCGACGATCCCAAGCCGCTCAGGAAGCGCCGCCCTCCGAGGCGCAACGAGATCGGAGGCCCGGACGGCTTCCGAATTCGCGTCTTCAGGCTTTACACTCCCGCGTCGTGCTGTTGCGATCAAGAAGACGTTCAGGTGATGCGGCCGGGCCAATCACACCGGACGAATTGTCATCTGGTGAAAGATCGAGCGACTGCGGGTCAGGGACCGGGCACCGATCCTGAAACCGGCAAGATCATACCACGGTTCACCCCGCGCGGCGAACGCATCCACTAGGTCCCGGCCGGTTTCCCGCTGTCGCCGGCGTCGAACGACACGGCCTGCTCATGCGCAAACATCGCTATGTCGTCTACCGGATCACCTTTCCCAACGGAAAGATCTACATCGGCAAGGACATCGGAGAGCCCGGACACTCCCTCCGATACTTCGGCTCCTGGGACAACCTGACCGTCGAAGCGGACTTCACCAAGGAAGAGCTCGCAGACTTCACCCTGCGAAAGGAAATCCTCTTCGAGAGCGACGACAAGCTGGCGGTTACCCGGATGGAGTCCCGTCTGATCACCGAACACCGCGCCAGCGATCCGTCGGTCGGCTACAACCGGACCCATCGGCGACGCCGGATGTTGCGCGAACCGCAGGGCTGAAAGCGGCAGCCAATCAAACACGAGGCTTGCCCTTCCGTACGCAATCACGTACATTCCCGCCGATGAAAACCCTCTCCTCCACCGAACTCCGCGCCAATCTCTCCGCCGTCATGGACCGGGTGAACGACGACCACGAGCCGGTCATCGTCACGCGCGCCCGCGGCAAGCCCGTGGTCATGGTCTCGCTCGAAGACTGGGCCTCGATGGACGAGACGACCTATCTGCTGGCGAGCCCGGCCAACCGGGCCGAACTGATGCGGTCCATCGCGGAACTGAAGGCCGGCAGGGCCGTCGCCCGCGACCTGATCGAAGAGTGAATCTCCTCTTCACGGAACGCGCCTGGGCGCACTACCTGCACTGGCAGGCGACCGACAAGGCGATGCTCCGCAAGGTCAACGGCCTCATCAAGGAATGCCTGCGCCACCCCTTCGAGGGCACCGGCAAGCCGGAACCGCTGCGGGGCGATCTCGCGGGTTTCTGGTCGCGCCGCATCGACCGCGAGCACCGCCTCGTCTACCGCGCCACCCCGACGGCGCTCGAAATCGTGCAGTGCCGCTACCACTACCGAGGCCGCCGCTACCCCCGCCAGGCCGCGAAGACCCCGAAGATCTCCGGCTCGGGCGCCGTCTCCAGATGGTCGGCGAAGCGGTGCCAGATCGCGCGCACCCGGTCGACGCTCTCGGCCGAGCTGCCTGCTTCGTCCTCGATGGTCGAGATCGTGTAGCCCGAGCCGTCCGCGTTCATCACCGCCATGAAATGCAGCATGCCGGGCAGGCCCATGATCTCCGCCCGCATGTCCTGCATCGGCGCCCGCGCCGCCCTGGGACTTTCGGGCCACTCTTGAACCTCGTGATCCGCGCCTGCATCTCCGCCCTCCGCTGAGCTTTCCGCGCTCAACCTGACAGGCCCCCGCGGCGCCGGCAATCCTCATCCGTCCCGCCGCATCCCGTTCAAGATCCAGTCGACCGCCTCGCCCACGTCGTCGGTCAGCCTGACCACGTCCAGGTCGTCGGGGTCGATCAGCCCGCGTTCCTGCAGCGTGCCGCGCAGCATCAGCCGCACCGGCTCCCAGAAGGTCCGGCCCATCGCCACCACCGGGAAGCGGCTCAGCTTCTCAGTCTGGATCAGCGTGGCGATCTCGAAGGCCTCGTCCAGCGTGCCGAAGCCGCCGGGCAGCACGACGAAGGCGCTGGAATACTTGATCAGCATCGCCTTGCGCACGAAGAAATGCTCGAAGGCGACGAACTGGTCGAGCCAGGGGTTCGGCACCTGCTCCTGCGGCAGCTTGATGTTGCAGCCGATCGACCGCCCGCCCGCCTCCTTCGCGCCGCGGTTCGCCGCCTCCATCAGCCCCGGCCCGCCGCCAGTGATCACCGTGAACCCCGCCTCGGCGAGCCTTCGGCCGAGCGCGCGGCTCAGCGCGTATTCCGGCGAACCGTCGCCGATCCGGGCCGAGCCGAAGACCGTGACGCAGGGTCCCTCCAGATTGAAGCTCTCGAACCCGCGCAGCAGTTCGAGAAAGATCGCCACCGCGCTCTCGACGTCCTCCTGCTTCCGCCGCCGTCCGGCGAGGAACGCCGCCTCCGCCCCTTCGACCAGCTGCAGCATCGCGCCACCGGACGCCCCGAATGCCCCCGTCATGCACCGCCCTCCCTCAGGCTTCCCATCCCCATGGCTAAGCCGGATCGTTGGGGCCGTACAGCCTCCGCACGTTAAGCAAGCCCGCACGCCGGCTTTGACTCGAATCCCCGCGGTCTTCACCTTCCGTTCCGGGGACCGAGGGGGATGATCATGATCAGATGGGTTGCGGCGGCCGTGGTGCTCGCCGGATGGGGGTTTGCGGATATGGCCGAGGCCGCCTGCCCGGGCGTGAACGACCGCGGCGCCCGGCTGAAGGTCAGCTCGACCCAGCTCGCCCGCCCGCATGCGACCTCGGTGGTCGCCGGCGGGCACATCGACATCGGCTACTGCGCGGACGTGCCGGGCGTCGGCTATGTCGCCCATGACCCCGACTTCAACGTCTATTACGAGCGCGACGACGCGAGCCGGGACCTCGAGTTCCGCACCGAATCGGATTGCGACACCGTGCTCCTCGTCAACACCGGGATGGGCAACTGGTTCTTCGACGACGACGGCGCGTCGAACGGCAATGCCCGCATCCGCCTCACGGGGCCGTCGGCGGGACGCTACGACGTCTGGGTCGGCACCTATGGCGAGGCGACCTGCAGCGCCCGGCTGGTCGTGGAGAGCTTCCGCTGACCGGTCGGCCGGCGGCGCGGCACAAGCGGCCGGATGGCCGGTGAGGGCTCATATTCAGGAAACAAAATAGCACCCAAATAGCACCTGAATGACACCCGGATTTTTTCGCCCGCCGCCGGCCCGGCGGGCGATCTCGGGCGGGGCAAAACTAGCCCCTATCCAAGGTGCCGGTGCCCGCCTATAGTGCATCGCCGGCAAACGGAACAACATCTTGCGGGGCCCTCATGCGCTGTCCCTTCTGCGGAAACATCGACACCCAGGTGAAGGACAGCCGCCCCGCCGAGGACCATGTTTCCATCCGCCGCCGAAGATTCTGCGCCGCCTGCGGAGGTCGTTTCACGACTTACGAGCGCGTTCAGCTCCGCGATCTGGTCGTGATCAAGAAGAACGGCAAACGTGAGCCCTTCGATCGGGACAAGCTCGAGCGTTCCATTCGCATTGCACTTCAGAAACGCCCGATCGAGGGCGAACGGGTCGACCAGATGGTCTCCGGTATTGTGCGACGACTTGAAAGCCTCGGGGAAACCGACATCCCTTCCGACCGGATCGGCGCGATCGTGATGGAGACGCTGGCCCGGATCGACACCGTCGCCTATGTCCGCTTCGCCAGCGTCTACAAGAACTTTCAGGCAGCCGACGATTTCGAGGAATTCGTCTCCGAACTTCGCCCGCCGGCCGCGCCCCGCGACGAAGACTGAGGTGCCTGCGCCCGTCCGCGATGCGGATTACATGCGCGCGGCACTAGGCCTCGCGCGCCGGGGACTTGGCCGCGTCTGGCCGAACCCGGCTGTGGGGTGCATCGTTACTTCCGGTGACTTGGTGGTCGGTCGCGGCTGGACCGGTCCCGGCGGCCGTCCCCATGCCGAGACCATCGCGCTCGCCGAGGCCGGCCCCGCCGCCCGCGGTGCCACCGCCTATGTCACCCTCGAGCCCTGCGCCCACACCGGCCGCACCCCGCCCTGCACCGACGCCCTGATCCGGGCCGGCATCGCCCGGGTCGTGATCCCGATGATCGACCCCGACCCGCGGGTCTCGGGACGCGGCGTCGCGGCCTTGCAAGCCGCTGGAATCACGGTCGAAATCGGCTGTCTGGCTGAGGAGGCCGCGGCCGTGAACCAGGGCTTCCTGACCCGCGTCGCGGCCGGCCGCCCGATGCTGACGCTGAAACTCGCCACCTCGCTCGACGGCCGGATCGCCACCCGCACCGGCGAAAGCCGCTGGATCACCGGCCCCGAAGCGCGCGCCGAGGTCCATCTCCTCCGCGCCCGGTACGATGCCGTCATGATCGGCGCCGGCACCGCCCGCTCCGACAACCCCCGCCTCGACGTCCGCGGCATCGGCCTCGCCGACATCACACCGGTCCGCATCGTCGTCGCCGCAACCCTCGACCTTCCGCTCGAAGGCAATCTTGGCCGCACCGCCGGCTCCGCGCCCCTGTGGCTCTGCCATCATGCTGAAGCGCCCGCTGCCCGTCGCGCCGCATGGGAGGCGGCTGGGGCGAAACTCATTGAAATCCCGCGCAATTCCGATACGCGCATTGACCTCGAAGCTCTGATGCGGCAGCTGGGCGAGCGCGGCCTGACCCGCATCCTCTGCGAAGGCGGGGGCCAACTGGCAGCCGCCCTGCTCGCCGCCGACCTAGTGGACGCGATCGTCACCTACACGGGGGGGATCGCACTCGGCCAGGAATCCGTCCCCGTCGTCGGACCGCTGGCCCTCGACGCCCTGGCGGATGCGCCGGGCTTCAGGCTGGTCGGCGCCGGGCGTGTCGGGACCGACCTTCGCACGACCTGGTCTCGCGCATAGACCGCCAGGCTCATTCGGCTTGGGGCCGGATGCTGGCGCTATTGCCGCGCCAGTCCTCGATCGTCTGGGGAGGCGCGCTTTGCAGGGCCGTTGCATCCGGTGTTCGGCCTGCAGGAGCTGAAATGAAGATCAGAAGGATCCCGCCGAAGGCAAGCAGGGCAAGGACCCGGCCCATTGGCACCGATCGCACGACACCGTGCAGTAAAAGCGTGGATTGATGGGGGTTTGTCATGGCGGACCTTCGATCGGAATGATTTCACTGCAGGCATACAACCTGCGCCGCTGTCACGGAAATGAATGTTTATGAGCGAAATCATCAATAATGGTGACGCCAATCTGCTGGGCGCACCCTCCGGCGACGCGGAGCCTTGCCGACGGCGGCGTCACGGTCTACGACCCTCACAACTGTGCATGGGATCAGTCAGGGCATGTTTACCGGGATCGTTACCGACATCGGCACCGTCCACGCGATCGAGGATCGTGGGGACATGCGGGTGCGCATCGGTTGCGGCTATCCGGCCGAAAGCATCGCCCTCGGGGCGTCGATCGCCTGTGACGGGGTCTGCCTGACGGTGGTCGATCGTGGGACCAACGAGGGCGGGAACTGGTTTGACGTCGATGTCTCCGCCGAGACCATGTCCAAGACAAACCTTCGCGCGGGCAGCAAGCCCTGGAAGGCTGGCCGCCGTGTCAACCTCGAACGTGCGCTCAGGCTCGGCGACGAACTCGGCGGCCATATCGTTTCCGGGCATGTCGACGGGGTCGCCGAGGTCATTTCCATCGTCGCCGAGGGCGACAGCACGCGGGTCAGGTTCCGGGCACCGGAAACGCTGGCCGCCTTCATCGCGCCGAAGGGCTCCGTCGCCCTGAACGGCACATCTCTCACCGTGAACGAGGTCGAGGGTCGGGAGTTCGGGGTCAACCTGATCCCGCATACGAAGACATGCACCACCTGGGGCGAGGTGGCCGTGGGGGACCTCGTGAACCTCGAGGTCGATACGCTCGCGCGCTATGTGGCGCGGATCGGCGCGTACCGGTCCGCTTGAGGATACACCATGACCGAAGATCACTACCGAGACGCCATCTCCTCGATCGAGGAGATCATCGACGATGCGCGGAACGGCAGGATGTTCATCCTCGTCGACCACGAGGACCGCGAGAACGAGGGCGATCTCGTCATCCCGGCCCAGATGTGTACGCCGAATGCGATCAATTTCATGGCGACCTACGGCAGGGGGCTTATCTGCCTGACGCTGCCCGGCGAGCGTCTCGACGCGCTCGGCCTTCCACTGATGGCCGCATCGAATTCGTCCCGGCACGAGACGGCGTTCACCGTGTCGATCGAGGCGCGGGAAGGCGTCACGACGGGCATATCGGCGCATGATCGTGCCCGGACCGTGGCCGTAGCAATCGACCCGCGCTCGGGTCCGCAGGACATCGCGACACCGGGCCACATCTTTCCGCTGCGCGCCCGTGAAGGCGGCGTTCTGGTGCGGGCGGGGCACACCGAGGCGGCCGTGGACATCTCACGCCTCGCCGGGCTCAACCCGTCGGGAGTGATCTGCGAGATCATGAACGACGACGGCACCATGGCCCGCCTGCCGGATCTCGTCGCCTTCGCGCAACGCCACGGCCTGAAGATCGGCACGATCTCGGACCTCATCGCCTACCGTCGCCGCCACGACAACCTCGTGCGCGAGACGGCGGTGCGCAATGTCGTCTCGGAATATGGCGGCGCCTGGCAGATGCGCATCTTCTCCGACATCGCCGGTGGGGGCGAGCACATCGTCCTGACCCAGGGCGACATCGCCACGCCCGAACCCGTCCTCGTGCGGATGCATCCGGTCAATCCCATGGAGGACCTTTTGGCCCTGCACCCGGGCCGGAATCATCAGCTTCGGGACGCCATGAACGTGATCGCCGCCGAAGGTCGCGGTGTCGTCGTCCTTCTGAGGGACATGTCGATGAAGCTGGAGGTCGGCGATCACGTCAGCCCCCACAAGCTCAGGCAATACGGGGTCGGCGCCCAGATCCTGAACGCGCTGGGGCTTCACGATCTGATCATTCTGACGAACTCTCCCAATCTGAAGCCCGTCGGTCTCGAAGGATACGGTTTGAGCATCGCCGGCACGCGCCCGATCCGGGAGGCTGACTGAACATGGCCCAGGCTGAGGTTCACCATACGTTGCCGAGTCCGCGCTTCGACCTGCCGACGCGGCTCCTGATCGTGGTCGCGCCCTACTACAAGGACATCGCGGACCAACTGATCTCCGGTGCCTGCAGCGCGATCGAGTCCGCGCGTGCTACCCATGAGATCGTCGAGGTCCCCGGGGCGCTGGAGATACCCCCCGCGATCCGGCTCGCATCCCGCTCGGGACGGTACGACGGCTTCGTCGGTCTGGGATGCGTGATCCGGGGGGAAACGACCCATTACGAGACCGTCTGCAACGACAGCTCTCGAGGGCTGATGCTCCTGGGACTGGAGGGACTGTGCATCGGAAACGGGATCCTCACCGTGGAGAATCGTGAACAGGCGCGTGTCCGCGCCGACGCAGGGGGGCAGAACAAGGGCGGCGGCGCGGCGGAGGCGGCGATGCACCTTATCGCGCTGGCCCGCCGTTTCGGCGCGACCGGCCAAGGTCAGGCGTGAACAGATGCCACGCGACCCCCAACACCAGTATGGAACGGGCCGGGCGCTTCGCTCGGCGGCACGCCTGTTTGCGGTTCAGGCGCTCTTTCAGATGGAAGCGTCGGACATCGCCCTAGAAGATGTCCAGCGCGAATTCGAAACCCATCGCTTCGGAGCGGAAGTCGACGGCGTGGTCTGGCCCGAAGCCGATGTGACCCTGTTTCGGCGGGTGCTCAGATCGGCGCTCGAACATCAGGCCCGCATCGACCAGATGACCGACCGCGCCCTCGTGGCGAAGTGGCCGCTTGGCCGGATCGATCCGACGCTTCGGGCGATCTTCCGCGCCGCCGGGGCGGAACTCATCGCGCTCGAGACGCCCCCGAGGGTCGCCATCACCGAATATGTGGACGTGGCCAAGGCCTTCTTTGCCGAGGGCCGAGAGCCCAGCTTCGTGAACGCCGTTCTCGATCACATGGCCCGCGAGGCCCGGCCGGAAGCCTTTAAGTAGCATCGACAGACAAGGATTCCGAGAATGGACGAACCGCAGGCAGCTCTCCCGTCACTCGGCCTCGGCAATCTGCTCGGCAGGACCGTGACACTGGTCATCGCCAATCTCGGCTTCCTTTTTCCGCTCGCATTCGTGCCGGCCCTGATCGCGGCCGTGATCGGTCAGCTTGCGGGCGGCCAGCCCCAACTGGATGGCTCCGTCCCGCCACAACCCGGTCCCGGAGCGTTTTTGGCGATACTCGTCAACATCTTCATCAGCTTTCTCGTGGCCGGCGTCATGTGCCTTGCGGCGCTCGATGCCTTGCTCGGCAAGAGGCATTCGATCGGAGATTACGTGCGGCAGACGATGCGGCACATCGCGCCGATCATTCTCCTCGGTGCGCTCATCTATGTCGCAGCAGGTGTTGCCGCGATAGCCCTGCTGCTGCCCGGCCTGTACGTTCTGGCGAGGTTCCTGCCATGGACGCCGGCGATCGTGTTCGAGAACGCGGGCTGGTCCGGGCTTTCCCGCGCCCAGGAACTGACCGAGGGATACCGTTGGCCGCTCGTGGCCGCGATCATCGTGATCGGACTGATCGTGGTGGCCATGATGCTGGTTTTCGGGCCGATTGCGGCCATAGGGGGACCGATCATCGCGATCCTGGTCGAAGCCGTTTTCACCGGCCTCTACTATGCGCTGGTTTCGGTCTTTGCGGCACTCGTCTACATGCGTCTCCGCGAGATCAAGGAGGGCGTGACCGCCGCGGAGCTCGCCGCCAGCATCGACTGACGTCGATACGCACACACCGGCGCCGCCGGTGTGTGCGCCGGAGCCGGCGGGGTCAGTCCGGGAAGCGATTGTCCTTCGGGAACCCGCGCGGCGCCATCCGGCCGGCCGAGGCACGCGCACCCATCCATTCGGACAGATCCGTCTCGCTTCTCGTCCGACCTGCCGAATCCTTCCAGGCAAGGCCTTCGGCCAAGCGGAAGGCACGGGCATCCGCCAGCCCGCCGTCCTTGTAGCGCTGCAACCGTACGCCCTTGCCACGCACCATCTCCGGCAAGGCGTCCAGCGGGAAGACGAGCAGTTTGCGGTTGTCGCCGACCACCGCCACGTGGTCTCCGTCGACCCTGCGACAGACCCGCACGACGGCACCGTCCTTCAGGTTCAGCACCTGCTTTCCAGCCCGGGTCTGGGCAATCGCCTCGTCCTCCGGAAGCACGAAACCGTCGCCTGCGTCGGACGCCACCAGAAGCCTGCCTCCTGGACGATGCACGAGCAGGGCGATCATGCGGGCATCATTCGGGATATCCGACATCAGCCTCACCGGCTCTCCCATGCCGCGGCCGCCGGGCAGCTGCGAGCAGGCCAGCGTGAACATCCTTCCGTTCGAAGCCATGAGCAGCAGGCGGTCCGTCGTTTCCGCATGAAGGAAGAAGCACGGGCCATCGCCGTCCTTGAACTTGATCTCGGAATCGACAGGCAGATGGCCCTTCATCGAACGGATCCACCCCATCTGCGAGCAGATCACGGTGATGGGCTCCCGTTCGATCATCGCCTCGAAGGCGACTTCCTCGACCTCCGGGGCGTCGTCGAAGTCCGTCCGCCGGGCTCCACCCGGGGCGGACTTGCCGAAGGCCTTGCGGCTCTCGCGCAGTTGGTCCGAGATCCGGTCCCACTGCAGATCTTCGGATGCGAGCAGCGACATGAGCTCGGCCCGCTCCGCGGTCAGGGCATCCTTCTCGCCGCGGATCTCCATCTCTTCCAGGCGACGGAGGCTCCGCAGGCGCATGTTGAGGATCGCCTCGGCCTGCACGTCCGTCAGCCCGAACTCGACCATCAGGAGCGGCTTGGGCTCATCCTCGGACCGGATGATCGCGATGACGCGGTCGAGGTTGAGATAGGCGATCAGGTAACCCTGAAGGATCTCCAGACGGGCGTCGATCCTGCCGAGCCGGAATCTGGATCGGCGGACCAGCACCTCCCTGCGGTGGTCGAGAAACGCCCTGAGGACCTCCTTCAGCGAGCAGACCTGTGGGGTGCGTCCGTCGATGAGGACGTTCATGTTCATCGCGAAGCGCGTCTCGAGGTCGCTCGCCTTGAACAGCATCTCCATGAGCACGGCCGGATCGACTGTTCGGGAACGCGGCTCCAGCACGATCCGGACGTCTTCGGCGCTCTCGTCGCGTACATCCGCGAGGATCGGGATCTTCTTGGCGTTGATGATTTCCGCGATCCGCTCGATCAGCTTGCCCTTCTGGACCTGATAGGGGATCTCGGTGACGACGATCTGCCATTGACCACGCCCGAGGTCCTCGACGGACCACCGGGCGCGCAGGCGGAAACTGCCCCGACCGGTGCGATAGGTCTCCTTGATCGAGGCACGCGGCTCGACGATCACGCCACCGGTCGGAAAGTCGGGCCCCTGAACGAAGTCGAGCAACGTCTCGTCGCGGGCGTTCGGCGCCTTGATCAGATGCAGGCAGGCGTTGCACAGCTCCTCAAGGTTGTGGGGCGGAATGTTCGTCGCCATGCCGACGGCGATGCCGGACGTTCCGTTCGCGAGCAGGTTCGGAAAGGCTGCGGGCAGCACGACCGGCTCCTGTTCCGAGCCGTCGTAATTGTCCCGAAAGTCGACCGAATCCTCGGCGAGGCCATCCATGAGCGCGGTGGCGGCTGCGGTCAGGCGGGCCTCGGTGTAACGCTGTGCGGCCGGATTATCGCCGTCGATGTTTCCGAAGTTCCCCTGACCGTCGACCAGCGGATACCGCACGTTGAAGTCCTGCGCGAGACGGGCAAGCGCGTCGTAGATCGCCTGGTCGCCGTGCGGGTGGTAGTTGCCCATCACCTCGCCGACGATCTTCGCGCATTTCCGGAAGGCGCCGTTCGGATCCAGTCTCAGGCCGCGCATGGCATAGAGGATGCGCCGATGTACGGGCTTCAGCCCGTCCCGCGCATCCGGAAGCGCGCGGTGCATGATCGTGGAGAGGGCGTAGGTCAGATACCGATCTCCGAGCGCACGCGCGAGCGGCTCGGCGGTTATGTTGCCCTCGGGTATTTCGGGGTTATCGGTAAAATCTGCCATACATGTAGTATAACGATCGATACAGCGGCTGGTCCAGCGTCAAAACCTCTGGCGGCCGCGAGCGGTGTCCACTATGCGCGTCGCCATGCGGTCAGTTCTGATCACCGGCTCGTCCTCGGGCATCGGCCTCGATGCCGCGCGTGGGCTCCACGCCCGAGGGTGGCGCGTGCTGGCCGCCTGCCGGAAGCCCGCGGATTGCGATCGCCTGATGAAGGAGGGGATCGAGTGCGTTGTGCTCGATCTCTCATCCGAAGACAGCATTGCGGCAGCAGTGGCTGAAGTGCTGCATCGCACGAACGGCCGGATCGATGCGGTATTCAACAACGGCGCCTTTGCGATACCCGGGGCGGTGGAGGATCTTCCACGCGCAGCGCTCCGCGAGATCTTCGAGACGAACCTTTTCGGCCAGATCGACCTCACGAACCGGATCATTCCCCACATGCGGGCGCAGGGGCATGGCCGGATCGTGATGAACTCGAGCGTTCTCGGCTTCGCCGCCCTGCCGTTCCGGGGCGCCTACAATGCCACCAAATTCGCGCTGGAAGGGATCACCGATACCCTCCGGCTGGAGCTGCACGGCAGCGGCATCGACGTCATCCTCATCGAGCCCGGTCCGATCGCCACGAAGATCCGTCTGAACTCGATCCCGCATTTCGAGCGCTGGATCGACTGGCAGAATTCGGCACTTCGCTCGGTGTACGAGGCAAGGGTTCTGCCCCGACTCTACGCCCCCAAGCCAAGGAAAGACCGCTTCGAGCTGCCACCGGAGGCGGTGACGGCCGCGCTGATCCGTGCGCTCGAAGCCAGGCGACCCGCTGCAAGGTATCGCGTGACCGTGCCGACGAAGCTCATGGCCGCATTGAAACGCGCACTTCCGACATATGCGCTCGACAGGCTCGCCCGCAGCCTGTGAGATTGCGCTGGCGCGGCCTTTTGCGCCACGGTCGAGTCGAAGTGCAATGCGGAGGCTGGCGCATGGCTGAGGATCAGGCTCGTAACAGACGTCCCCTCGCCTCGCGCAGGCTGAACGTCATGCGGCACCTTGCGGGAGGGCTGGCGAGGCTGGGTCTTTCGCCCAACCAGATTTCCTTCGCGGGCATCGTCTTTTCGGGCGTTGCGGCAGTGGCCTTCCTGAATGTGAGCACGATGCCGGTGCTCTGGCTCGTCGGGGCAGTTTTCATTCAGCTCCGCCTGCTCGCGAACCTGCTCGACGGCCTGGTGGCGGTCGAGGAGGGCCGCGGCTCGACCACCGGGCCGCTCTGGAACGAAATGCCCGACAGGATCGAGGACACCCTGATCATCGCGGGGTTCGGACATGCCATCGGTCAGCCCGACCTGGGCCTCTGGACGGCCCTCGTGGCTGTTGGCTGTGCTTATGTCAGGATGCTGGGCGGGGCGCTCGGGCAACAGCAGGACTTCTCGGGCCCCATGGCAAAGCAGCATCGCATGGCTGCTCTGACGATCGGCTGTGCGATCGCCTTCGTCGAGACGCTCTCTGGCGCGGAACACTCCCTGACCGAAGTGCTGCTCTGGCTGGTGCTCGTGGGCACCTTGGTCACGATCGCCCGACGTACCTCTACACTGGCACGCAGACTCAGGGACACGGCGTGATGTTGCGACAGGTGATCATCGGCCTGACAAGGTTCCTGGTCGGTGGCCGGGCCTACTGGCTCGGGAGCCGGCCGAGCAATCGGCAGCGCATCTATTTCGCCAATCACACGAGCAATCTCGATACGGTCGTGCTGTGGGCGTCCCTTCCCCCTGAACTCCGACGCAAGACGCACCCGGTGGCGGCGAGGGATTACTGGGATCGAGACCGGCTGCGCCGGCATCTGGCGCTCGATGTGCTCGGGGCGGTGCTGATCGAAAGGGGTGGCGGGGCCGCGGCGCTCGATCCGGTGCGCGCCGTGCTCGGGGAAGGACAGTCGCTGATCATCTTTCCCGAGGGTCAGCGGGGACCGGGCCCACTGCCGCTGCCGTTCAAGACCGGCCTCTACCACCTTGCCAGCGCCCATCCGCAGGTCGAACTGGTTCCGGTCTGGCTGGGCAACGTCGGCCGCGCCCTGCCCAAGGGTGTCGTGGTGCCCATTCCGGTCAGTGCCACTGCGATCTTCGGAGCGCCGATCGCACCCCTGCCGGAAGAAGAGAAGGAGCAGTTCCTGGCACGCGCCCGTAGCGCGCTAATCGAACTGGGACGACGCCTCCATCCGGAGCTGGTCGATGCTTGAGGCCCTGCAACAGCCCGTAACGATGGTCTTCGCGCTGGTCTATGGATTTCTGGCCGTGGCGACGCTTGCGGGCATGGCACTTGCCGCGCGCGCAGGTTCGACGTCGACCATGGTCAATCTGAACGACCGCATCCGCAGCTGGTGGTACATCGTGACCGTCCTCGCGGTAGTGTTCCTCGTGGGCGAGACCGCGACGATCGTGCTCTTCGCGTTGGTCTCGTTCTGGTGCCTGCGCGAGTTCCTGTCGCTCACGCCGACCCGTCCTGCGGATCACTACACGATCGCCGCCGCATTCTATCTGTTCCTGCCGCTACAGTACTGGCTCTTGATCGATCCATGGATCGGCGTCTTTACCATCGCGATTCCAGTCTACGCCTTCCTGGCTTTGCCCGCGATCGCCGTGCTGCGGGGCGAGACGCAGGACTTCCTGCAGCGGATCGCGAAGATCCAGTGGGCCCTCATGCTCGCGGTCTATTGCACGAGCCATGTGCCGGCGCTGCTAGTTCTCGACATTCCGGACTACAGGGCGGGCAACTTCGGCCTCGTCGCGTTCCTCATCTTGGTGGTTCAGGGGAGCGATGTCCTCCAGTACATCTTCGGAAAGACCATGGGGCGGACCTTGCTCGCGCCGACGGTCAGCCCGAGCAAGACCTGGGAAGGGCTGCTTTTCGGCGGGAGTGCCGCGGTCGTCCTCGGGGGCGCCCTCTACTGGTTGACGCCGTTCGGGTTCCTGGGCGCCATGGGTGTCGCGGCGGTGCTGGTCGTGGCGGGCGCGCTTGGCGGTCTGGTCCTTTCGGCCGTGAAACGTTCGCTCGGGGCGAAGGACTGGGGGACCATGGTCGAAGGTCATGGTGGCATGCTCGACCGCATGGACAGTCTCGCCTTTGCGGCGCCGGTCTTCTTCCATCTGGTGAACTACCTCCATGCGGCTTAAGACAACGGGGCCTTGCCTTGCCGAGGAATGCGGCTAGCTGGCTGACCCCAATCGGAAGGGAACCGCCGAAATGGCCAATGATCCGTTGTTCATCGTGGCGGCTGTCGCCTGCCTCGCCGTCGTCGCCGTACTGATGGTCGGAATCGGCGGCTTTGCGCGGGGTGGCGAATTCAACAAGAAGTATGCAAACAAGATCATGCGCCTGCGACTGCTTCTACAGTTTCTGGCAGTCGTGCTGATCATCGCCTTCGTCTACTTCACGAGCTGAGGATCCCATGGTCGTACTGAACCGCATCTACACCAGGACAGGCGACGAGGGCGAGACGGCGCTCGGGAACGGCGCGCGGGTGGCCAAGCATTCGACCCGGGTGACCGCCTATGGCACGGTGGACGAGGTGAATGCGACGCTCGGGCTCGCGCGGCTGCATTCGGAGGGCGAGATGGATGCGGCGCTGGCGCGGATCCAGAACGACCTCTTCGATCTCGGCGCGGATCTCTGCACGCCGGACATCGAGAACGATGCGACTTCCCCCTATCCCAGGCTTCGAATCGTCGCCAGCCAGGTGAGCCGGCTGGAGGGGGAGATCGATGAGATGAACGGAAAACTTCAACCATTACGGAGCTTTATCCTGCCGGGGGGCAGTGCGCTCGCCGCGCATCTGCACCTCTGCCGGACCGTCTGCCGGCGGGCGGAGCGGCATGTGGTGGAGCTCGCGTCGATGGAGACGATCAATCCCGAAGCCGTGAGGTATCTCAACAGGTTATCGGACTGGTTCTTCGTCGCGGGGCGGATCGCGAATGCCGACGGGACCGCCGACGTGCTGTGGGTGCCGGGCGCGAACCGCTGAGGATCGGCACCGCCGCGGACCGGGGCGCGGAGGCGAATCCGGCAGGTGATATTTGGGTGCTATTTGGGTGCTATTTCGGTCCCACGGTTTCCCGCCTCCGCGCCCGGCAGCGCGGGCAGGGCGTGCCCCGGAGTGGCCGGAACGGATGCCACGGCGTCGCTTTTTCGCTGGAACCTGAGCGGGATTCGGCCTAGGCGGGATCACCGGATGCCGGGCCCCCGCGGGGCCGCAACAGGTGGAGAGCGCGCATGAAGATCCTCGTGCCCGTCAAGCGGGTGATCGACTACAACGTGAAGGTTCGCGTGAAGGGTGACGGGTCGGGTGTGGACCTCGCCAACGTCAAGATGTCGATGAACCCCTTCGACGAGATCGCCGTCGAGGAGGCGATCCGGATCCGGGAAAAGGGGCTGGCCGAGGAGATCGTGGTGGTCTCGGTCGGCGTGAAGCAGTCGCAGGAGACGCTGCGCACCGCGCTCGCCATGGGGGCGGACCGGGCGATCCTGATCGAGGCGACGGCGGATGTGAACGAGGACATCGAGCCGCTGGCGGTCGCGAAGCTCCTGAAAGCGGTGATCGACGCCGAGGCGCCGGGCCTCGTGATCGCCGGCAAGCAGGCGATCGACAACGACATGAACGCCACGGGCCAGATGCTGGCGGCGCTGCTCGGCTGGCCGCAGGCGACCTTCGCCTCGGAGGTGAAGCTGGAGGGCGACGCGGCGGAGGTGACGCGCGAGGTCGACGGCGGCCTCCAGACGATCCGGGTGAAGCTGCCGGCGATCGTCACGGTCGACCTGCGGCTGAACGAGCCGCGCTATGCGAGCCTGCCGAACATCATGAAGGCGAAGAAGAAGCCGCTCGAGGAAAAGACCCCGGCGGATTACGGCGTGGACGTCGCGCCGCGGCTGAAGGTGCTGAAGACGGTCGAGCCTTCCACCCGCAAGGCCGGGGTGAAGGTCGGCTCGGTCGACGAGCTGATCGAGAAGCTGAAGAACGAAGCGGGGGTGATCTGAGATGGCGGTCCTGGTTCTTGCCAAGCACGACAACGCCCATCTGAACGACGCGACCGCGCGCACGGTGACCGCGGCGAAGGCCATGGGCGGCGAAATCCACCTGCTGGTGGCGGGCGAGGGTTGCGCCGCCGTGGCCGAGGCCGGCGCGAAGCTCTCCGGCGTGGCGAAGGTGATCCATGTCGAGGGGGCGCAGTATGCCCACCGTCTGGCCGAGCCGCTGACCGACCTGCTGCACGGGATGGCCGGGGCCTACGATCACATCGTCTTTCCGGCGACGACGACCGGCAAGAACGTGGCGCCGCGGCTGGCCGCGCTGCTGGACGTGATGGTGATCTCGGACATCGTCGGCGTCGAGGGGCCGGACACGTTTTCCCGCCCGATCTATGCCGGCAACGCGATCCAGACGGTGCAGTCGACGGATGCGAAGAAGGTCGTCACCGTGCGCGGCGCGGCCTTCGACGCGGCGGGCGAACAGGCGGCGGCGCCGATCGAGACCGCGGGCGCGGTGGCCGATCCCGGACTGTCGTCCTGGGTCGAGGACCGGGTCGCGGCCTCGGACCGGCCGGAACTGGCGAGCGCGAAGATCGTGGTCTCGGGCGGGCGCGGCGTCGGTTCGGAGGAGAACTTCCGCATCATCGAGAGCCTTGCCGACAAGCTGGGCGCGGCGGTCGGTGCCAGCCGCGCGGCGGTGGACTCGGGCTATGCCCCGAACGACTGGCAGGTCGGCCAGACCGGCAAGGTGGTGGCGCCCGAGCTCTACATCGCGGTCGGCATCTCGGGCGCGATCCAGCACCTCGCGGGGATGAAGGATTCCAAGGTCATCGTCGCGATCAACAAGGACGAGGAGGCGCCGATCTTCCAGGTCGCCGACTATGGCCTCGTGGGCGACCTGTTCCAGCTGGTGCCGGAACTGGAGAAGAAGCTGGGCTGACGGCCCGGGGGCTCCGGCGGCCCGCGGCAGCGCGGAACCGCCGGTCGTTCCAGGCGTTGTGGACCGGGCCGGCGCGGCGGGCTTGCGGGGCGGGGACAAATCTGCCTTGATCGCAGCGGGCGCGGCGGTGAATGCACGTGCCGGTTGAACGAACCAAGGGACGGTCGAGGCAGGTCCAATGATGCATCGCGCGACGGTGGCGGCGCTGGCCGCGCTCTGGTTCGGGTTGCCCGCGGCGGCGGGCGAGATCGTTCTGGGCCTCGGGGCGGACGACCTGCGCGAGGGGCCCGATCCGGGTATCGGCATCGAGTACCGGCCGGCGCCCTTCGCCGCGCCGCGGTTCCTCGGGGTGGACTGGACGGTGGGGCTCGGCTTCGCGGCCGAGACCGACAGCGACGGCGACCTCTGGGGCGGCGCGGGCATCGTGGTGACGGCACCGATGGGGCCGGACTGGCGCTTCGAGGCGAGCGTGATGCCGGGCTACTACAGCGAGGGCAGCGACGGCACCGACCTCGGCACGGATTTCCCGATGATCCGCTCGATGGCCGGGGTGAGCTATGGCTTCGCTCCGGGCTGGCGCGCGGGGCTCGCCATCAGCCACAAGTCGAACGCCGGGACCGCGGACGACAATCCCGGCGTCGAGACACTGTTCGCGACGCTGACCCGCGCGTTCTGATCCGGCCTCAGTCGCGCGACCAGATGCTCGCGTCGATCTTGCCGCCGAGCTCGGGATAGTCGGCGGCGTGGAACACCGGCTCCTGCCCGGCGCGGCGCTGGTCGAAATAGTCCTTCGTCAGCTTCACCACCGTGCCCGAGAGCGCGAGGATCGCGAGGAGGTTGATCGTCGCCATCAGGCCCATGGCGGCGTCGGCGGTGTCGAAGACGGTCGCGACGCTCTGGAGCGAGCCCCAGATCACCATGGCGAGCACTCCGAGCCGCAGCACGGTGAGGCCGGTGCGGTCGCCGATGCCGAGATAGACCATCGCGTTCTCGGAATAGGAGTAGTTGCCGATCACCGAGGTGAAGGCGAAGAACAGGATCGCGATGGCGACGAAGTACTTGCCGAACCAACCGATATGCGCGTCCATCGCCAACTGGGTCAGCGCGGTGCCGGTCGCCTCCTGCCCCGGGACGAGCACGCCGGAGAGCAGGACCATCACCGCGGTCGCGGTGCAGACGAGGATGGTGTCGATGAAGACGCCGAAGGCCTGCACGAAGCCCTGGCTGGAGGGATGGTGCGGCACCGGGGTGGCGACGGCGGCGATGTTCGGGGCCGAGCCCATGCCCGCCTCGTTGGAGAAGAGGCCGCGCTTGACGCCGTTCAGCATCGCCGCGGCGATCCCGCCCGCCACGCCGCCCGCGGCCTCGCGCAGGCCGAAGGCGCCGCCGACGATGTCGGCGAGCACGCCGGGCACCTGGGCGGCGTGGGTGACCAGCACCCAGATCGCCATCAGCAGGTAGCCCGCCGCCATGAAGGGCACGACGACTTCGGCCACGACGGCGATCGAGCGGATGCCGCCGAAGATCACCACGCCGGCGAGCACGGCGATGGCGACGCCGACGAGGCCGGGATTGATGCCGAAGGCGCCATGCATGGCGCCGGCGATGGAATTGGCCTGGACCGCGTTGAAGACGAGGCCGAAGGAAAGGATCAGGCAGACCGAGAAGATCGCCCCGGCCCAGGGCAGGCCGAGGCCGCGGGCGATGTAGAAGGCCGGCCCGCCGCGGTAGAGCCCGCCCGGCCCGTGGGTCTTGTAGAGCTGGGCGAGGGTGGATTCGGAATAGGCGGTGGCCATGCCGACGAGGGCGACCATCCACATCCAGAAGATCGCGCCGGGTCCGCCGAGGCTGAGCGCCACCGCGACGCCGGCGATGTTGCCGGTGCCGACGCGGGAGGCGAGCGAGATGGTCAGCGCCTGGAAGGGCGAGATGCCCTCGACGTCGGTCCCGCGCGAGCGGAAGATGGTGCGGAACATCTCGCCGAAATGCACGAACTGCAGGAAGCCGAGGCGCACGCTGAAATAGAGACCGACGGCCAGCAGGCCGTAGATCAGCACGTAGCCCCAGAAGATGGTGTTGAGAAAGCCGACGATCGTGGTCATGTCCCGTCCCCCAGACCTGCCACAGCGCGGGGTTGAATTGCCCCCGATCGTCATGAGCCTACGCGCGGTTCGATCGCCTGTCCACGGTTGCGGAAAACCCGAGCGGGGACAAAGCCATTGCACCCCCCATGGGGCCTGCCTAATGTGGCGCCGGATCAAGGTCGGGTGCACGAAATCATGGAAATCAGGTCGGTCGGGGTCGTCGGCGCGGGGCAGATGGGGAACGGGATCGCCCATGTCTTCGCGCTCGCCGGGTTCGACGTTCTGCTGAACGACATCTCCGAGGCGGTGCTGACGGCGGCACCGGGACTGATCCGCGGCAACATGGACCGGCAGGTTTCGCGGGGCAAGATCACCGAGGCCGAACGCGACGCGGCGCTGGCGCGGATCCGCACCACGCCGAACCTGATCGAGCTGGGCGGCTGCGACCTGATCATCGAGGCGGCGACCGAGAAGGAGGCGCTGAAGCACAAGATCTTCGGCGACCTGAAGGCGCATCTGGCGCCGCACACGATCCTGACGTCGAACACCTCGTCGATCTCGATCACCCGGCTGGCCGCGGCGACGGACCGGCCGGAGCGGTTCATGGGCTTCCACTTCATGAACCCGGTGCCGGTGATGCAGCTCGTCGAGCTGATCCGGGGGATCGCGACCGACGACGCGACCTATCAGGCGATGGTCGGCGTGGTGGAGAAGCTCGGCAAGACCTATTCGAGCGCCGAGGACTTCCCGGCCTTCATCGTCAACCGCATCCTGATGCCGATGATCAACGAGGCGGTGTACACGCTCTACGAGGGGGTGGGTTCGGTCGCCTCGATCGACACCTCGCTGAAGCTCGGGGCGAACCATCCGATGGGGCCGCTGGAACTGGCGGATTTCATCGGGCTCGACACCTGCCTCGCCATCATGAACGTGCTGCACGAGGGGCTGGCGGACACCAAGTACCGGCCCTGCCCGCTGCTGGTGAAATACGTCGAGGCGGGCTGGCTGGGGCGCAAGACCAAGCGCGGCTTCTACGACTATCGCAGCGAGGTGCCGGTCCCGACGCGCTGAGGCGCGCCGGTCAGCTCGAAATCCGCGCCGCCGAGCACCGTGCCGTTGGCGACGATCTCGAGCCGGTGGGTGCCGTCGTAATAGACCCGGGTCGTGATCGGGCGTATCGCGTGGCGGCGGGCGAGGCGGACGGGCTCGCCCGGCTTCAGGGTTAGGGTGCGCCACTTGAAGACCTTGGGGCTGGTGGTGCCGTTCGCCTTCACGTGGTGGATCACGTAGTCGAGCACGATCTCGCGCGGTTCGGTGTCGGCGGAGCGCAGGGTGAGGGCAATGTCCAGCGCCGCGCCGAAGGGGATCCGTGGCGTGACGGCGAGGGCGTCGAGGCGGATGCGCGCGGGGCCGTGGCCGAGGGCGGCGAGCGCCGCGGGGTGGCCCTGCTTGATCAGCGTACGCAGCGCATGGCGGACGAGGCGGGCGCGCGGTGCGGGGGCGTCACGCAGCCAGTCGGCGGCGAGATCGGCGATCAGGTCGGGGTGGTCCCTGGAGATGTCGTTGAGGCTGTTGGCGACCGAGCGGCGGACGTAGTCCTCGGGGTCGTCGCGCAGCCGTGTCAGGATCGGCAGGAGCGGCGCGGGATCGGCGACGAAGGGCGCGAGGCGCAGGCCCCATGGCAGGCGCGGGCGCGTGCCTTCGGAGGCGAGGCGGCGGACGTGGCGGTTGGCGTGTCCGGTCCAGCGGTGGACATGGGCGAGGGCGCGGTCGGGATCGTGCAGGATCAGCGGGCGGATGGCGAATTCGGCGCTGAAACGCCGGGTCATCGCGGCGAGCACGTCCATCGCCCGGTCGAAGGCGCCGGGATCGGCGTCGGCCAGCGCGCGGGCGGCGACCACATCGGCCATCGGCATCACCGCCCAGCCGCGGATGCCGGCATCGTCGGTAGGACCCTGCGCATCGGTCTCGGGGTGGAGCGCGGCGAGCATGAGCGCGCAGGCCGCGTCGAAGTCGCCGGGCAGATACGCGTCGAGGGCGCGGGCGATCCGTTCGGACCGGGCCTTGAGTTCCAGCGCCTCGAGCCCTTCCCGGGCGCTGGCGGCGAAGGCCGGGCCGTCGAAGGCCCCCGCGCCGCGGGCGGCGAGATGAGCGGCCATGCAGTCGATCAGGCCGGGATTGAAGAAGTTCCTGAACGGCTCGGGCATGGTGGCATCTGGCCCGGTCGCGCAAGCGTGCGCAAGGGCGGGTGGGATGGCGGCCCGTGTTGCGCTAATATGGTCTGGCGAGATCCTGCTCGCGTGAGTGCCATGCTCCGACTGGCCGTCCTTCTGTTCTGGCTGCTGCCCGCGACGGCCTGGGCCGTGCCCTGGGTGCTCGACCCCGAGACCAGCGTCTCGGTTGAGGTGGTCTGGACCGGCGGCCGGACGGAGGTGCGGTTCCCCCGCCTCGGCGGCACGATCGACTTCGACGAGCGGCGGCCACAGACCGCCGCGGCCCGGATCGCCGCCTCGGCCCGCGACGCGACGACCGGCGTTCCGATCGCCGACGCGCTGATGCGGAGCGACGCCTACCTCGCCACCGACCGGTTTCCGGAAGTGGTGTTCGATCTCGACCGACTGGAGCAGACCTCGCGCTCGACGGCGGACGTGTTCGGGCGGCTGACGCTGCGGGGGGTGACGCGGCCGGTGACCTTCGCGGCGACGGTGTTCCGGTATGGACCCTCGGACGCCGACCCGGCGCGCTTCGAGGCGGGCTTCGACCTGACGGGGACCGTGGACCGCAGGGACTTCGGCATGACGGCGGGCCTTCCGGACATCGCGGCCGAGCTGCCGGTGCGCATCCGGCTGCTGATGACCTCGCGCTGAGGCGGCATGCGGGCGGGCAACACCGCGGAGAGCTGGGGATGGGTCGCCCGGGCGCTGCACTGGGCGATGGCGGGGCTGATCCTGTTCCAGCTGGGTCTCGGCGTCTGGATGGTGAACTTCGTTCCGGACCTGCTGGTGCAGTTCCGGCTGACCCAGACGCACAAGAGCTGGGGTTTCGTGATCTTCGTGCTGGCGCTGGTGCGGATCGGCTGCCGGCTGGTGAACCGGGCGCATCCGGCGCTGCCCGCGGGCACGCCGGGCTGGCAGGTCCGGGCGGCAGCGGCGAGCCAAGGGTTGCTCTACGTGCTGATGCTGGTCCTGCCGCTGTCGGGCTGGGTCATGTCGGCGGCCGCGCCGACGCAGGACCTGCTGGGCATGCAGAACATGGTCTTCGGGGTCTTCGCCCTGCCCGATCCCTGGGTGCCGGGCGTGGCCCGGATCGAGACGATCGCCAAGGCGGTGCACAACGGGGCGGCGGTGCTGCTGGCGCTGGTGCTGGCCGTGCATGTGGGCGCGGCGCTGAAGCATCTTCTGGTCGACCGGGACGCGGTCTTTGCGCGGATGACCTGGGGCAAATGAGGACCGCCGCGTCCGGGGGGACGCGGCGGCCAGGGTCGTTGCGTCAGGCCGTCTGCTGGCGGCTCGCCATGAACTGGTCGAACTCGGCCTGATCCTTGGCGGCGCGCAGCTGGTCGAGGAAGGACGTGAAGGCGGCGCGCTCCTCCTCCAGCCGCTTCAGGGTCTCGGCGCGGTAAGCGTCGAAGGCGGTGTTGCCGGTCGAGCCCATGTGCATCGGGGCGTGACGGGGGCTCCAGGACTTGCAGGACATGCGGTTGCTCCAGATCATGTAGAAGAGAAGGGCGAGGCCGACCGGCCAGAACAGGATGAAGCCGATCACCATGGCGATGATCCAGGCGGCCTTGCCCCGTTCGTCGAGCCAGTCGCGTGCCCGCTCGAGCCAGTGGGTGACGGTGTTCATCGGGCGCTCCTTTCGATGTTAATGTTAATCACATTTACATAGATGGAAAACCGCCCCGACCGTTCAAGAGGCGATGTGAGGAATATTCACATCAGGGCCGGTCGAGCGGGATCAGGCCGAGGCCGCGCAAGTAGATCGCGGTGCCGCTCTCCAGCATTTCCTCGGCGGAAAAGGGCGCGCGGGTGCCCGGCTTGCCGCGGGCGAAGAGCTCGACCACGCCATGGCTGAGCGCCCAGATGTGGTTGGCGACCATGGTGGCGGGCGGGCGCCTGGCCGGTGGCAGGTGGGCCGAGATGCGCTCGGCGGCGCGGACGAGGACCGACATCGCCCGGTCGGCGGCGAGCGCGAGTTCCGGGTTGCGGGCGATGGCGACGCCGCTCTCGAACATGGCGATGTAGTGGCCGGGATGGCTGCGCGCGAAGGCGAGATAGGCCTGGCCGGCGGCCCAGAAGGCGGTGAGCGGCGTGGGACTGCCCGCGGTGAAGGCCTTTTCGAGCGCGGCGCCGAAGAGCACGAAGCCCTGGCGCGCGACCTCCTCGATCAGGTCCTCGCGGCCCTTGAAGTGGCGGTAGGGGGCCGCGGCGCTGACCCCGGCCTTGCGGGCGGCCTCGGCCATGGTGAAGCCGAGCGGGCCCTTTTCCTCGATGAGGTCCAGCGCCGCCTCGACCAGCGCCTCGCGCAGGTTGCCGTGGTGGTAGGTCTTGCGTTCGGAGGCCGGGCCGTCGTCCATCGCCGAGATGTACGGGTGCGGCGGCTTCAGGACAAGGCGGCGTCAGAACTCCTCGCCGAAGCGGCCGGCGACGAGGTCCTTCAGCGCCTGGGCGAGTTCGGCGGCCTCCTCACCCTCGACGCTGACGTCGATATGCGTGCCGCGGTGGGCGGCGAGCATCATCAGGCCCATGATCGAATCCCCCGAGACCTCCATGCCGTCGCGGCGCACCGAGGCGCGGGCGTTGTAACGCTCGACGGTCTCGACGAACTTGGCCGAGGCGCGGGCGTGGAGTCCCCGTTCGTTGACGATCTCGAGACGAAGCTGCATGGGCGGATCAGAAGGCGGCCGGTGGCCCGTTCGGGCCGGAACGGTCCACGCAGTTGATGTATTTGCGCCCCGCGGTCAAGGCGCAGGCCACAGCCTCGCCCAGTTCGAGCTGTCGTGCCTTGGCGAGCTTGATCAGGAGCGGCAGGTTCGCGCCGTAGAGGATCCGCAGGTTCGCACGGCGACAGACGCCCATCGCGAGGTTCGAGGGCGTGCCGCCGAACATGTCGGTGACGATCACCACGCCCTGCCCCTCGTCCACCGCGGTGACGGCGGCGTCGATCTCGGCCTGCTTGGCGGCGCGGTCGTCTTCGGGGCCGATGGATATGGCCACGGTCCCGGGCGCCTTGCCCACGACATGCTCCATTGCCGCGAGATACTCGCGGGCAAGCCCCCCGTGAGCGACGATGACGATCCCGATCACTCTGCCCCGACCCCTTGAAGCGGCACCCCGTCGGTGCCGGGCCTTTCAAGGTCCCGGTGCCGAATAGACACGTGCCACCCTTCCTGCGCAAGCGTTTTCGCCAGCGCCTCGACCAGCGCCACCGAGCGGTGGCGCCCGCCGGTACATCCGAGCGCGAGCGTGAAATAGGACTTCCCCTCCGCCCGGTAGGCGGGCAGCAGGAAGCGCATCATGTCGGCCAGCCGGTCGAAGAACGGCGCGCAGTTCGGGTCCTCGGCCACATAGGCGGCCACCGCGGGGTCGCGGCCGTCGCGCGGGCGCAACTCGGCCACCCAGTGCGGGTTCCGCAGGAACCGGCAGTCCATGACCATGTCGGCGCCGCGCGGCGTGCCGCGCTTGTAGGAGAAGGACTGGAGCGAGATCGCGAGGTCGGCGGATCCGGCGCCGGCGAACCAGCGGCCCATCTCGGCGCGCAGGTCGTGCGGGCTCATCTCGGTCGTGTCGATGAGGATGTCGGCGCTCGCCCGGAGCGGCTCCATCGTGGTCTTGTCGCGCTCGATGCCGACGAGCGGGGTTTCCAGCGGGCTCGAGGGATGGCGGCGGCGCGTCTCGTTGTAGCGCCGGATGAGGACGTCGACGTCGCAGTCGATGTAGACGAGGGTGAGCGCGACGCCGGGCAGCGCGGCCACGGTCTCGAGGGTGGCGCGGAACTGCTCGACGCTGAAGTCGCGGGTGCGGGGATCGACGCCGATGACGAGCGTGCGGCCGACCGGCGGGCCGGCGAGCAGGCGGGGCATGAGCGACAGGGGCAGGTTGTCGATCGCCTCGAAGCCGAAGTCCTCGAGCGCGCGGATCGCGGTCGTGCGGCCGGCCCCGGCCGGGCCGGTCACGAGGACGACCTGCTGTTCCGCAAGCGATCGATTGCCTTCATTCACGGCGAGAAGCCCTAGAACGGCCGGCCCTACGGCTCTGCGCGGCCGTTCTGCAGCAGAACCGTCAATGTCGCGTCAAGATTTGGGAGATCGCGCCCGCGAATCAAATGGAGGGGCACGCCGATCAACGCAATTGTGTCGGGCTGTGGCAGCCGTGCTTCAGCCGGCCGGTCGAGATCGACGGCCCAGGCGAGCGGGACCCGGCCGGCGGGGTCCACGCGCAGGATGCCGACGCCGCGCGCCTCGACGAGGCCGGCGAGCCGCGCCGGGGCCTCGGCCATGAGGCCGCCTTCCACCCGGGTGAGCAGGACCTGGTCGTCGGCGACGAGGCGGGCGCCGAGCGCCATCATCCGGAGCGCGAGGCCCGACTTGCCCGCGCCCGAAGCCCCGAGGATCAGGAGGCCCCGCCCTGCGACCGCCACCGCCGAGGCGTGCAGGAGCATCCGGTCGTCCGGGTCAGGCATCGCCCGACTCGTCCCGAACCCGTCCCGTGCACCCGTCCCGGACTTGTGTTCCCTTTTGCGGAATCTGCGCGAAACCGAACATGGACCTCAACAGCTTCGGACACCGGTGTTAGCCAAATTCGTCATAAACCCCTCGTTAACCCTATCCGGTCCCTGCCGCCGGGTCGAATCCGTGGTATAGGATCGGGGACACGGCCCTGCAATTTTGCAGGGCCTTGTGCCAACCGGAGCCTGCGCGCACGCGGGACCGGCGGATCGGCGGCAGTACATCGAGGCACGGGCGCCGCGCGCTCCTGCCGCACTGGAGGAGTGAGGGGCACATGCACACCGGCAAGGTCAACATGAAGCGGACGCTCGAGGCAAGCGGCTTCGAAGGGGTCTCCGCCGTGCATTACAACCTGACCGAGCCGGCGCTGATGGAGGCCGCGGTCGCCCGCGGCGAGGGACATATCGGCCAGGGGGGCACGCTTCTGGTCACCACCGGCAAGCACACCGGGCGCAGCCCCAAGGACAAGTTCGTGGTGCGCGAGCCCTCGGTCGAGCCGCACATCTGGTGGGAGAACAACGCGCCGATGGACCCGGCGCATTTCGACCGGCTGCTCGCCGACATGCGGTCGCATGTGAAGGGGGGCGAGCTGTTCGTGCAGGACCTCTACGCGGGGGCCGATCCGGCCTACCGGCTGAACGTGCGGGTGGTGACGGAACTCGCCTGGCACGGGCTCTTCATCCGGCATCTCTTGCGGCGGCCGGGGCTGGACGAGCTCGACGGGTTCGCGCCGGAGTTCACCATCCTCAACTGCCCGAGCTTCGAGGCCGATCCCGCGCGGCACGGCACGCGCGGCGGCACGGTGATCGCGATCAGCTTCGAGCGGAAGCTGATCCTGATCGGCGGCACCTCCTATGCCGGCGAGAACAAGAAGTCGGTGTTCACTCTGCTGAACTACCTGCTGCCGGCCCAGGGCGTGATGCCGATGCACTGCTCGGCCAACCACGCGCGCGGCGATGCCGAGGACGTGGCGGTGTTCTTCGGCCTGTCGGGGACCGGCAAGACCACGCTCTCGGCCGATCCCGAGCGGGTGCTGATCGGCGACGACGAGCATGGCTGGTCGGACCGCGGCACCTTCAACTTCGAGGGCGGGTGCTATGCCAAGACGATCAACCTGAGCCGCGAGGCGGAGCCGGAAATCTACGCCACCACCACCCGCTTCGGGACGGTGATCGAGAACATGGTCTACGATCCGGTGACGCGGGAGCTGGACTTCGAGGACGACAGCCTGACCGCGAACATGCGCTGCGCCTATCCGCTGGAGGCGATCTCGAACGCGAGCGCGACCTCGCTGGGCGGGCAGCCGCGCAACGTGATCATGCTGACCTGCGATGCCTTCGGGGTGCTGCCGCCGATCGCGCGGCTGACGCCGGCGCAGGCGATGTACCACTTCCTGTCGGGCTTCACCTCGAAGGTGGCGGGCACCGAGAAGGGCGTGACCGAGCCGCAGCCGACCTTCTCGACCTGTTTCGGGGCGCCGTTCATGCCGCGCCGGCCCGAGGTCTACGGCGCGATGCTGCGCGACCGGATCGCCCGGCACGGCACGACCTGCTGGCTGGTGAACACCGGCTGGACCGGCGGCGCCTACGGCACCGGCCGGCGCATGCCGATCGCGGCGACCCGCACGCTGCTGACCGCGGCGCTGAACGGCAGTCTGGGGGCGGTGACGTTCCGGCGCGACCCGCATTTCGGCTTCGAGGTGCCGGTGGCGGTGCCGGGCATGGACGCGGCGCTGCTCGACCCGCGGGGCACCTGGGCGGATGCGGCGGAATACGACCGGCAGGCGGCGCGGCTGGTGGCGATGTTCGCCGACAATTTCGCGCAGTATGCGGGCCATGTCGGCGAGGACGTGCTGGCCGCGGCGGTCCGGGCGGCCTGAGGCCCCAAGCGACAGGAAGCGGAGGCCCGGCGGGGATGACCCCGGCGGGCCCGTGGCCTGTATCCATCCAGGGTGATCCGGGGAACACCGCTTTCGCGGATCGGGGGTGGCGTGCCCCCCGACCCGGATCAGGCGTCGAAGAACCCGGGTCCCGCCCTGCCCCGCAGGTCCGCCGCCAGGGCGGCGCCCATGGCATCGGCATCCGACACGGGGCCCGAGGTTTCGGCGGCGAGGCATTCCGAGCCGTCGGGACGCAGGATCTCGCCCCGCAGGCGGAGCGTGCCGTCGCGAAGCTCGGCTAGGCCCGCGATCGGGGTCTGGCAGGAGCCGTCGAGTCCGCGCAGGAAGGCGCGCTCGGCGGCGAGCCGGTGGCCGGTCTCGACGTGGTGGATCGGCGCGAGCAGGGCCGAGACGCGGTCGTCGTCGCGCCGCTGCTCGATGCCGATCGCGCCCTGGGCGACGGCGGGCAGCATCTGGTCGGGCTCGATCGGGGCCCGGGCGATGTCGTCCATGCCGAGACGGCGGAGGCCCGCCATGGCGAGGAAGGTCGCCTCGGCGACGCCCTCGGACAGCTTGCGCATCCGGGTCTGCACGTTGCCGCGGAATTCCACCACCGCGAGGTCCGGGCGACGGTGGCGCAGCTGGGCGCGGCGGCGCAGGCTGGAGGTGCCGACGACGGTGCCGGCGGGAAGGCTCGCCAGCGTCACTTCGCCGAGGGTGACGAAGGCGTCGCGCACGTCCTCGCGCGGGAGGAGGCAGGTGATGGCGAGGCCGTCGGGCTGAAGCGTCGGCATGTCCTTCATGGAATGCACGGCGATGTCGATCTCGCCGGCGATCAGCGCATCCTCGATCTCGCGCGTGAAGAGGCCCTTGCCGCCGATCTCGCTGAGCGGGCGGTCGAGCACGCGGTCGCCGGTCGTCTTGATGACGACGATCTCGAAGGCGGCTTCGGGCAGGCCGTGGGCGGCCATGAGCCGGGCGCGGGTCTCGTGCGCCTGGGCGAGCGCGAGCGGGCTGCCACGGGTGCCGATGCGGAGCGGGCGGTCGGGGTCGGGGAGGGCGTGGGTCATGGCGGATTCGTAGCCGCAGGGCAGGCGGGCGGCAATCGCAAAGCGGCGCGGGCGCTTTCCTTTTCCGGATCGATCTGCAAGGTTGCGAGCCAACGAGACGAACGAGCAGGGGACGCCCGCGATGGCCAACGATAACAAGCTGATGATGCGGGCGCTGCGGGGCGAGACGCTGCCGGTGCCGCCGGTCTGGATGATGCGGCAGGCGGGGCGCTACCTGCCGGAATACCGGGCGACGCGGGAGAAGGCGGGGAGCTTTCTCGACCTGTGCTACACGCCGGAACTCGCAGCAGAGGTGACGCTGCAGCCGATCCGGCGCTATGGCTTCGACGCGGCGATCCTGTTCGCGGACATCCTGCTGGTGCCGCAGGCACTGGGGCTGAAGCTGTGGTTCGTCGAGGGCGAGGGTCCGCGGCTGACGACGGTGGGGTCGGCGGCGGATCTTGCGGCGCTGAAGCCGGTCGAGGCGATCGACGAGACGCTGGCGCCGGTCTACGAGACGGTGCGCATCCTGCGCGCGGAACTGCCGGCGGAAACCACGCTGATCGGCTTCGCCGGGGCGCCCTGGACCGTGGTGACCTACATGATCGCGGGGCGGAGCAGCCGCGACCAGGAACCGGCGCGGCGGATGATGTACGGCGATCCCGCGACCTTCGACGGGCTGATCGACCGGGTGACCGAGGCGACGGCGGCCTATCTGATCCGGCAGATCGAGGCCGGGGCCGAGGTGGTGAAGCTGTTCGATTCCTGGGCGGGCGCGCTGCCGGGGCTGGCGTTCGAGCGCTACTGCGTGGAGCCGGCGAAGCGGATCGTCGCCGCCGTGCGGGCGGCGCATCCGGAGGTGCCGATCATTGGCTTTCCGCGCGGCGCGGGCGGGAACTACGCGGCCTTCGCCGAGGCGACGGGGGTCGAGTGCTGTGCGCTCGACACCTCGGTCGATCCGGCCTGGGCCGCGGTTACGGTGCAGCGGCGCTGCTGCGTGCAGGGCAATCTCGATCCGCTGCTGCTGGTGACGGGGGGCGAGGCGCTGGTGCGCGAGACGCGGCGGACGGTCGAGGGTTTCGCCGGTGGCGCGCATGTCTTCAACCTCGGCCACGGGATCACGCCCGATGCGGACCCGGCGAACGTGGACGTCATGCTGAAGGCGATCCGCGGCTGAGGCCGCTCAGTGCCGGTGTTCGATTCCGACGAAGGCGAACATCCGCGAGACGCGCTGCGCGACGAATTCGCGAAAGGCCCGTTCGGAGTCGCTGAGCCCCGGGCGGCGGGCGGCGAGCCAGGCCACGGTTTCGGCCTTGCGGCCGCGGGTCGCGACCACGGCCTGCGCCTCGGCCCGGATGGCGCGGCCGAGAGCGATGCGGTGTTCGATCCGTTCGAGCATGATCCCTCCCCCCTGCAGGCCCCGGATCAGGATGCCAGCCCGGCGGCGCCGAGCCAACATCTTGGTTTGCAATGGGTTAATACGTCGGCCGGTCAGTGGGTGAAGGACTTCGAGAAGGCGTTCACGATCACGATCCCCGCGACGATCATCCCCAGCCCGAGGATCGCCCAGAAATCGAGCTTGTGGCCGAAGACGATCCAGCCGACCGCGGAGATCAGCACGATGCCGAGGCCGGACCAGATCGCATAGGCGATGCCCATCGGGATCAGCCTGAAGGTGAGCGAGAGGCCCGCGATGGCGCAGGCGTAGAAGACGATCACCACGAGGGACGGGACCAGGCGGGTGAACTGCTGGCTCGCGTGCAGCGCCGAGGTCCCGATCACCTCGGCGAGGATCGCAAACAGAAGGACGCCGTAAGCCGCGGAGATTGTGGCGGGAAACTGCTGCATCGAACTCCTCGGCATCTGGCGTCCCTCTGGTCTGACCCTTCGGCCGATTCGCGTCAAGGACGAGTTCGTCGCAGCCGTGGCAACCTGGCGTGGAAAGCGCCGGTGGATCAGCCGGCGGCGATGCGGAAGGTGGTGACGACGTCCTCCTCGCGCCGCTCCGCCTCGTGGATCGCCGGGGCATCGCTGGCGGGCTGGCTGACCAGTTCCTTGCTGCCGCCGCCGAGGGCGCCGATGGCCGGCAGGATCTGCGAGAGATTGGTGTAGACCTTGAACCAGAAGGGCCCGCCGAGGCCGATGAGGATGCCGGCCAGCATCACGTTGACGGCCCAGCCGATCCAGTCCCGGGTGGTCTTGTCCGCCCATGTGTCCCGGGAATACGGGAACTCCGCGAAGCCGATGGGCAGGTCGTAGGCCTGCAGGTGTTTCGCCTCGGCCCTCAGTTCGCTGGTGCTCGCCTCGAGGCGGCGGAGCGGCTCCTCCAGCGATGGCGGGGTGGCGCCCGGTTCGATGGGGGTGGCCGGCGTTCCAAGGTCCTGCGGCGCTGCGAGCGCGGCCTCGAGCCGGGCGCGGGCGGCCACGTTCGCCGCGGTGATCGCCTCGGCGTTCGCCAGCAGCTGCTCGCGGGCTTCGCCGCTGGTCGCGAGATGCTGGAAGAGGCGCGTGGCGTCGACGTTCAAGCCGAAGGCGACCACGATGGCGACGGCGAAGGACAGGGTCTGGGCGCGCTTGCGGAAAAGCTCGCGCGAGGCGGCGGCGTAGCGTTCAAAGGTGCGCTGGATGTCGAGGAGCGCCGGGCGGAGCTGCGCCTCGGCCTTGCCGGCGAGGTCGCGCCCGACCTCGGTCTTGGCGAGGCGCTGGAGCAGGGCGAATGTGGAGAGCGCGTCGATGCGGCGCCGGCTCTCGCGCGGGGCGAGCCAGGCGGCGGAGGGCTCGCAGGTGCCCAGCTCCCTCGTGCAGAGCGCGGGGTTGCGGGTCAGCGCGCAGACGATGCGGGCCTCGGTCAGGTCGTCGGTCGCTATGCCGAGCCGTTTCAGCAGCGGCACGATGTCATGCCGCGTCATCATGGTCACGGCCTCGGCAAGCGTGCCGGCGCGGAGCGCGAGGAGGCGGATGACGATCTCGACGACACCGGTCACGAGCGTCGAGAACAGGATCATCGCGACCGCGAAGGCGGCAACCGCCGTGAGCATCTCCATGCCTCAGCCCCGCACCCTGGAACCCTGCCCCGGATGCTCGCATGGCGATGGAAGTTTGTAAATCCGGCGGTGCGGCGGATCAGTGCAGGCGCGGTTGCGGCGCGGTCAGACGGGCGAGCCGGTCGGCCACCGACTGCCAGAAATGCCGCTCGGCCTCGGACAGGCCGGGTTCGGCCGCGGCGCGGCGCGCCTCCTCCGCCGCGGTGGTCCCGTGGGCGTCGATCAGGCATTCGGCACGGTGTCGGATCGCGCGCCCGTAGGCGATGCGCTCATCGAGTGCGGCTGGCATCGGCATTTCCCCATTCCCCCTGGGGGCCGAGGATGCCAGCGTCGGGCCTTTGCGACAATTTGAAGGATATTAAAGCGTTAACGCCCGCGTCCGGGGAGACGGGCAAGAAAAAGGGCCGCCGGGGTTGCCGGCGGCCGCGAGTTGCCTGCTGTTGAGGACGCGCAGGAAGCGTTCGGCGGGGCCCCCGAAGGGGCCCGCGGCCCTATTGGTAGACCGGTTCGCGGCTGGCCAGTTCCGGCCATTCGGCGAGCATCGACTGGCCGAGCAGGGGCTTGTTGGCGCCCAGGTGGCAGGTCGAGCAGTTGATCTTCGCAACATCGCCCATCGGCCCGAGCCGTTCCGGCGGCAGCAGTTCCTGGGTCGGGAGCACGTGTAGGGTGTTGAGCTCGATCACCATCTGCCGGCCGAGCTGGGCGCTGGCCCAGGCGGGCGTGTGGCCGGCCGGGTCCGCGGGAGCGCGGGTGTTGTGGCAGTAGGTGCAGTTCACCCCGAGTCCGTTCGAGAAGTGCTGCATCAGCGAGTAGGTCTGGTAGGTCTTGTAGATCGAGGCGTTCGAGCTGCCGTCCTCGTCGCGCGAGGTATAGCCATGCACGTTCACCATGCTGGCGGGGTCGAGCAGGTAGGTGGCCATCGCGTCGACCGGCAGCGCGGTCGAGTAGTTGGCCGCCATGGCCACGTTCTGGTAGCGCGCCGAGGGCCCGGCCCAGCGGCTGTTCGGCTCGGGCAGGAACCAGACATTCTGGGGCACCTGGTTGCCGCGGTGGCAGGTGTAGCAGGTGACGCCGGTGCCGATGTGGTGGGCGTCCCATTCCTCGTTGATCGCCCAGGTCATCTCGACCATGCGGTAGGCGACCTGCGTGGCATAGGTGTCGGTGTCGCCGAAGATCTCGTCGTTGCCGACCCAGGTCCGCATCGCGGCCACCAGCCGGTCGTAGTTGGCGACCGTGAGATGGCCGAGCGGCCCGGCATTGGGATAGACGTCGGCGGCGAGCTGTTCGCCGCCGGCGGGTACGATCGGGCCGCCGAAGGTGTTCTCGGGCAGCACGTTCAGTGCCGCGAGGGTCTCGTTGTCCCGGGTGAAGTCGATCGTGCCCATGCCCGTGCCGCGCGGGCCGGTCTGGACCGACTCGGTCGGCTGGATCTTTCCGATCTGCCGCGGGATGGCCATGTAGCCGACCGCGGCGGCGAAGGCGACGAGCCCGATGAGGCCCCCCCGGAGGAGGAGGCCGGTCATCTCGTCGCGGATCTGCTGTCTGGACTTGCTCATGTCAGCCTCCCGTGCCGGTGTAGGCGCCCGCGCCGAGGGACGGCTCGTAGGACGGCGCAAAGTTGTGCTCGACCGCCCAGAGGTACCAGTTGTCGACAACTGTGCCCGTCAGCAGGATGCCGATTCCGCCGGTGATCGGCGTCAGGATCGCGAACCACCAGATCCAGCGGTGGATGCCTTCCATCGTGGCGTTGAAGCCCATGGTCCAGCGCCAGAAGAGCGCGGCGCGTTCCGAGGCGGTGCCACGGTCGACGATCTGCTCGATCTCGCGGTCGCCCCCGAAGCGGCTGACGGCGAGGATCGTCGCGCCGTGCATGGCGAAGAGCAGCGCCGAGCCGTAGAGGAAGGTGATCGAGAGCGCGTGGAACGGGTTGTAGAAGAGGTTCCCGTAGCGGAGCGAGAAGGCCGTGGTCCAGTCGAGATGCGGGAAGATGCCGTAGGGCACCGCCTCGGACCAGGACCCCATCAGGATCGGACGGATCAGGCCGAGCACGAGGAAGAGCCAGATTGCCGCAGCGAAGGCCCAGCAGACATGGTAGCCCATGCCGAGCGCCTGAGCCCTGCGGTAGCTGCGGATCCACCAGGTCATCACCGAGACCAGCAGGAAGAAGCCGGCGATCAGGAACCAGCCGCCGTCGTTGAGCGGCGGGAAGCTGAGGCCGTATTCCGGTCCGGGGGGTTCGAGCGCCAGCCAGAACAGCTGGCGGATGAACTCGCCGAAATGGAAGTCCACCGAGGCCAGCATGTGAATGCCGACGATGTTGAACCAGACGATGCCCGAGACGATGGAGACGAGGCCCCAGGACCCGAGATAGACCGGGCCGAGCTGGGCGTTGCCGAGCCATCCGAAGAGGCGCGAGAAGCTCGGCTGGCCGATGCGGCCGAGTTCGGCGCCGCCGCCGGCCATGCCCATCTCGGCGGGTCCGCGGACCTGTACCTGGGTGAAGATGTTCTGATATTCGGCCATGGTTCAGTTCCCCCAGATCGGCAGGTCGAGCCACCAGTTCCACCATTCCGGCCAGCCCTTGTTCCAGACGGGCCCGGAGATGATGATGCAGACCGCGCTCCAGAACGCTGCGTTCAGCGCCAGCAGCAGGCCGAGCCGGTGGATGCCCAGCGTACCGACCGAATAGCCGATGAAGTCGCGGAAGAAGGTGTCCTCGTGGTCCGGCGTCCGGATCTCCTGCCCCTTCGGCGGGTTGGTGGCGGAGAGCACGAGACCGCCGTGCAGCGAGAGGGCAAGGCAGGTGGTGAAGAAGAAGCTCACCGCCAGCATGTGCGCCGGATTGTAGTGGAAGTGCAGGTACTGGTAGCCGACGTTCGACACCCAGTCGAGATGGCTGAAGATGCCGTAGGGGAAGCCGTGCCCCCAGGCGCCGAGCAGCATCGGGCGGAACACCACCAGCGTGGAATAGGCGAGGATCGCGAAGCCGAAGGCGATCGGGACGTGATAGCCGATGCCGAGCTTGCGGGAGATCTCGACCTCGCGCAGCGCCCAGGAGATGAAGGCCCCGTGGGCGCAGACCGTGATGAGCTGCCACAGCCCACCATCGGCGAGCGGTGCGACACCGAGGCCGTACGACAGGTCGGGCGGGGCGATCGAGATCAGCCAGGGATTCCAGGTGTCGCCGAGCGAGGCACCCCAGAAGATCAGGAGGGTTCCGAGCGTGGCGAAGAAGAACGTCGAGACCCCGAAGAATCCCACGTAGAACGGCCCGACCCAGAAATCGAAGAGATCACCGCCGACGAGCGTCCCGCCACGGACGCGATATTTTCTTTCGAAGCTGAGCAACGCCATACTTCTGTCTCCGTATCAGCGGCTCGGCCAGAAGATGGTCAAAGCCGTGGTTCAAGTTCCTGCGTCTGCTGCGGGCGGAGCGGTCCGCCCGCAGCTTTGGCGGTTCTACGGAACACGGGCGTTCAGCCGCCCGCGTACTTGATGGCGGCCTGCTCGAGCCAGTTGTACCGCTCGGTGCTGAGCAGAACGAGATGGATCATCACTGCGAGCAGGAAGAGGAAGACGCCCTGTGCGACGAACACACGCCGGGGGTCGAAAACCAGCCAGATCTTGTAAAACTTGCTCATTTCCGTGTCCTCCTCAGAACCAGGGGCGCCAGATGAAGACTGCAAGGTGCGCTACGAGAGCAACGGTCACGAAGAGATAGAGACCGCTCATGTAGACACTGTGCAGTTCCTGGGCCTGGTCGTCGGTTAAGCCTGTGAACGACAGGCTCGTATTGTCAGCCATAAACAATCCTCCGGATGGTTCGACTGCTGCCGCAGTTACCTCGCGGCCAGGGTACCGGCGCCGGTGTGACCCGACGCCGGATGGCGGAGCCGTCCTCTCAGACGGCGAAGATCTGCGGCGTGACCCGGTTCGCCATCGCCCAGGCCTCGGCCAGGAAGAAGCGGCGCGGCTCGGCGCTGCGGCTGGGGAGCACCGACCGCACGAGCGCGGTCGGCACCGAGATGATCAGGATCAGCGTGAAGTAGAACGCGTATTCCAGACGCGTCGCGTGCCGGGGACGGTGTCCGTGGCCGTGCTGGGTCTGTGCGGTCATACTCGGGTCTCCCTTCGATGAAACTGCTTACGTCCTGCCCGGCTTGCCGGGCTGGAGGCTTGCTACGGTCAGGCGCTCGACCCGCGCCGCGCCCAGGTCGAGGGCGCGCTTTTCCGCCGCGTCGCGGAGCGACTTGGCGGCGGAGATGCGGGTGAGCACCGGATGGGTGGCGACGATCTCGTCGAGGAGCGCCTGTGCGTCGGCGTCCCAGGGCAGATCGCGCCGCAGGTTGGTGGGCGTCGCCTCGGCCGCGTCCATCTCCGAGCCGAGCGGCAGGATGTGGAAGAGCGCGTCGAAGAGCGCGTTGCAGACCTCCTGCACGAGGTAGGTCGCGCCGGCATAGCCCATGAAGGGCGTCCCCGTGGCCCGCCGGATCGCGGCGCCGGGGAAGGAGGCGGGGATGAAGGCGGGCTTCGGACCGAAGCCGCCGGACATCTCGGCCATGTACATCTTCTCGTTGATCGAGCCGAGCACGACGAGTGGGCGCTTCTGGTGGATCAGCGCGCGCACCTTCTCGTTGTCGGGCTTGGTGCCGGCCACGCGCGAGACCGCGAAGGCGCAGGGCAGCCCGAGGTCGGTCTCGAGGAAATGGCGGATGCCGCGGGCATAGGTCTCGCTCGCGACGATGGCGAAGGAGGCGGTCGCGAAGAAGTCCTGCGTGACCGAACGCCAGAGATCCCAGACCGGCTTGATTGTGGAGTGCTTCTCGCGCGTGATGAAGGGCTCGGGGTCGAGGCCGAGCATCTCGCCCAGCGTCCGCAGGAAGAGCGTGGTCGATTCGAGGCCGATCGGCGCCTGCAGATAGGGCTTGCCCAGAACCTCGGCGAGTCCGCGGCCGAATTCGCGGTACATCACCACGTTCGCGTCGGCATTCACCAGCTTCGCCATGTCCGCGAGATGGACGCCGAGCGGCATCACCATGTTGACCTCGGCGCCGATCCCCTCGACGAGGCGGCGGATCTCGTGCAGGTCCGAGGGCATGTTGAAGGTGCCGTACATCGGCCCGAGGATGTTGACGCGCGGCCTTGCGCCGGGTTCGCGCGGCGCCTCCTGCGGCATCCGGCCCTTGGTCATGCCGAACTCTGTGAAGGCCCAGGTCATGGCGCGGTCGGCGGCCTGCCACTGGTCCTCGTCGATGGTGCGCGGCAGGAAGCGCTGGATGTTGGTGCCCTGCGGCGTGACGCCGCCGCCGATCATCTCGGCGATCGAGCCGGTGACGACGACCGCGGGCAGGGCCGGGTCGAGCGTGCCCCAGGCGCGCTTCATCGATTCCTCGGTGCCCGCGCCCATCTCCTCCTCGCCGAGGCCGGTGACGACGATCGGCAGCTCGTGCGGCGGCAGGGCGTCGGTGTAGTGCAGGACCGAGGTGACCGGCAGGTTCTCGCAGCCGACGGGGCCGTCGATGACGACCTGAAGGCCCTTGAGCGCGGTGAAGGCATAGACCGCGCCCCAGTAGCCGCCCGCCCTGTCGTGGTCGGAGACGAGCATCAGATCATCTCCGCCGCTTTGGCCGCGCGGGCCTGTTTCTCGAGTTTCTTCGCGTGCCGGGCACGGAATTCCGGCTGCAGGTTCGGATCACCCTCCCAGATGCCGGCGGTATCGCCGTGGCCTGCGCCCTCGAAGAAGTCGCGCATGCGGTCCATGCGGTCCTTGTTGGCGATGGCGGCGTTGACGACCTGGGCGAGCTGGCCCGCGCCGGCCACGCCCATCAGCGGACGGGCGGAAATGAGGTTGGTGAAGTAGAGCGCGGGAATGCCCGCCTCCTTGGCTTTCTGCACGACCGGGGTCGTGCCGATGGCGAGGTCCGGACGGACGCCCGCCATCGCGGCGCAGTCGTCCTCGAGGCTGGCGCGGAACTTCACCGTCACGCCGCGGTCGGCGAGCCAGGCGGCGTCCTCGGCGTTCCAGGGCGTGCGCGGGCAGGCGGTGCCGACATAGGGAATGCGCGCGCCGGATTCGATCAGGAGCCGGGCGACAAGCAGCTCCGACCCCTCGTAGCCCGAAAGCGTGATCGTGCCGTTCACCCGGTTCGCGGCGAGGCCGGCGCGGATCGCGGGCAGGCAGGCGTTCTGGGCGGCGGCGACCCGGTCGGCGGCAAGGCCGAAGGTCTGGCCGACCTCGCGCAGCCAGGCCTCGGTGCCCTCAACGCCCACGGGGGCGGAGCCGAGGACCGGGCGGCCGGCGGCCTGAAACTCGCGGATGGCGGCGGTGTAGAACGGATGGATCGCGGCGACCGCGCCGCAATCGAGCGCGGCGTAGAGCTCGCGCCATTCGCGGCAGGGCACGACCGGGCCGGCGGCGAGGCCGAGGGGCGCGAGGAGGCCACCGATCGACATCGGGTCGGCGGGGAACATCTCGCCGAGCATGGTGACGGTCGGGCGGTCCGAGCGGCCGGATTTCGGCGCCTTGACGGGGCCGGCCTCGATCTCGCGCCGGGCATAGGCGAGCATCGCGCCGGCGAGCACGTCCTTGGCCTCGGCATGGGTTGGCACACCGAAGCCCGGCACGTCGATGCCGACGATCCGCACGCCGTCGATCTGGTCGGGCAGGAGCCGCAGCGGCACACCCGATGCGGTGGGCACACAGAGGTTCGTGACCACGATGGCGTCGTAGCGTTCGGGATCGGCGAGGTCGTGCACCGCCTCGCGGATGTCCTCGAAGAGCTTGCCGGTGACCAGCGTCTCGGAGTTGAAGGGCACGTAGCCCACGGAGCGGCGGGCGCCATAGAAATGGCTGACGAAGGTAAGGCCGTAGACGCAGCAGGCGGAACCGGAGAGAACGGTGGCCACCCGCCGCATCCGCAGCCCCACCCGCAGGGACCCGAATGCAGGACACATGCTTTGCGGCTTGTCGTGCGGACCCTGCGGATAGTCCTTGGCGAACCGGTCGAGGAGGTCGGCGTTCGCGCCCTCCATCGCCTCGGCGCGCATCCTGTCCGCCCCGGAATGACAGCCGAGACCGTCCGCGGGTGCGGCGGTCGCATCGGCGGTCCCGGTGATCACCGGGGCCGCGTCGCTGGCGTCATGGCGGGGCTCGAAGCTCATGCGTTGTACTCGGCGGCGCGCTGCAGCGTGCCGTTGTGGAAGGGACATTTGGCGATGTCGCCTTGCGGGCGCGGCGCGGCCGGCCGTTCCGTCGGCTGGGCGAGGAACGGATGGTCCCCGGAGGTCAGCGCCCGGAGCGCGGTTTCGGCCTGGTCGAGTGCCCCGAGGTCAAACATCGTCGTAGACCACTTCGAGCGAGGGTTTCGGGGCGTAGAACTTGCCGCGCATGTCGGCGTCGGTGGCGGGTTCGAGCGTGACGTCGCCGCCGGTGTCCTTGGCGGAGAAGAGCCCGAGCAGGCCGTCCTGGCTGAGCGGCCGCGGGCGGTTGGGGACGGAGCCGGCGATGTTGTCGGCGAGTTCGGCGAACATCGGGCCCCATTGCGAGGCGGAGGTGCCGACGATCTGGTAGTTGGCCGACTTGCGGCGGATGTCCTCGTTGGCGGGGATGGTCGCGAGGATCGGGATGCCGACGGCCTCCGCAAAGGCCGAGGCCTCGCCGGTGCCGTCGTCGCGGTTGATCACCATGCCGGCGACGCCGACATTGCCGCCCATCTTGCGGAAGTATTCGACGGCCGAGCAGACGTTGTTGGCGACGTAGAGGGATTGCAGGTCGTTCGAGCCGACGACGATCACCTTCTGGCACATGTCGCGGGCGATCGGCAGGCCGAAGCCGCCGCAGACCACGTCGCCGAGGAAGTCGAGCAGGACGTAGTCGAAGTCCCAGTCGTGGAAGCCGAGCTTTTCGAGCAGCTCGAAGCCGTGGATGATGCCGCGCCCGCCGCAGCCGCGCCCGACCTCGGGGCCGCCGAGTTCCATCGCGTAGACGCCGTAACGCTTGAAGCAGACGTCGCCGATCGCGACCTCCTCGCCGGCGAGTTTCTTGCGGGTCGAGGTCTCGATGATCGTCGGGCAGGCCTTGCCGCCGAAGAGGAGCGAGGTCGTGTCGGACTTCGGGTCGCAGCCGATCAGCAGGACGCGCTTGCCCTGCTCGGCGATCATGCAGCTGAGGTTGGCGAGCGTGAACGACTTGCCGATGCCGCCCTTGCCGTAGATCGCGATGATCTGGGTCGCCTTCGTCGCCTCGCGCACGGGGATCTCGCCCATGGGCGCGTTCGCCTCGTCCCGCAGGCGGCGGTCGTTCTCGACGATGGCGGCGGTCCCCTTCAGGTCCGGGATCTTCAGGTCCACGGGCTTGTTCATGCGGTCGCGCTCCAATCGAGAATCATCTTCAGGCAGGCGGGATCGTCGAAGGCGGTGGCATAGGCGCCGGCCGCGTCGGCGGCGGGGCGGGTGTGGGTGATGAGGCCGGCGAGCGAGAGCGCGCCCTCCTCGACCAGGAGCTTCGTCGCGAGCATGTCCTCGCGGTTCCATTCCGCGGCGACCCGCATGCGCGCCTCCTTCATGAAGGCAGGCGGGAAGGCGAAGCTGAGCGGATCGGAATAGAAGCCGGCGAGCACGATCTCGCCCCCTTTGGCGAGGCGGCCGATCAACTGGTTGAGGATTCCGCTGTCGCCCGAGACGTCGAAGATCGTCCGGTAGTCGCGGCGCGGATCCTCGTCCGGGTGACAGGTCGGGTATCCCTCGGCACCGGCGCGCCGGGCGGCATCAAGGTCCCAGACCATGGGCGGCGGTCCGCCGGCCGCGAGGGTGATCCGCGCCATCAGGCGGCCGAGCACGCCGTGGCCCACGATCAGTTCGGGCAGGTCATGCCGCAGCCCGGCGACGGCATGGCGGGCGGTCGCGGCGAGGGCGAGCAAGGCGCCTTCCGCCCCGAGCGCGGATTCGATGGGGACGACTCGCGACCCCGCGGTGACGATCGTGCGCGCGGCGCCACCGAAGAGGCCGCGGACCGGGCCGTAGCAGTCGGCGCCGGGGATGAACACGGACTGGCCGGTCCGCAGACCCGATTCGGGTCCGGCTTCCACGACCTCGCCGAAGCTCTCGTAGCCGGGGACCAGGGGGTAGCCCATTCCGGGAAAGGCCGGCATGCGGCCGGTATAGAAAAGCTTTTCGGTGCCGGTGGAGATGCCCGAGTGCGCCACGCGCACCACGACATCCGCGGACCCGGGATCGGTGAGGGCGAGGGTCTCGAGTCCGAGCCTCCCCGGCGCCTCGAGCAGAACTGCTGTGGTTTTCATCGGCGCCTCCCTCTCTGTTTCCGGATTCCGTCCCTGGGCGGATCGCGGAGGCTTCTGCGCATCTGTCATGTTAGCTTGACAGGTTTAAATGTCAATAATTGCTTACACTCGATCTGCACAATCTTCGGGACCGCGTCAGGGACGGCGGGCGGTCATCACCGAAGTGATGAACTCCCGGCGCGTGCGGTGCCGGGAGACGGAGGTGAAACCCGCGGCGGCGAGCAGTTCGGCGTAGCGTTCGGGCGAGCGCGGCCGGCCGGTCGTCATGGCGAGGGTGTAGAAGCCGAAATAGGCGTCGCCCGAACGCGTGGGATGCCGCCCGCCGGACATCGGCTCGGAGAGGACGAGTCGCCCCCCGGGCGGCAGGGCCGCATGAACCTTGGCGAGGATTCGGACGACCACCGGATCGTCGTGATCGTAGAGCACCCGGACGAGGCTGATCGCATCCGCATCCCCGGGGAGCGGGTCGTCGAGGAAACTGCCGGGCTGGACGCGCGCCCGGTCCGACAGACCGGCGACGCGGAACCGCGATTCTGCGCGGTCGGCGACGGCCGGCAGGTCGAAGAGCGTGACGCGCAGCCCCGGATAGCGGCGGGCCGCCGCCTCGAGAAACGCACCCTCGCCGCCACCGACGTCGGCGAGGTGCCGGATGCCGCGCAGGGAAACGGCCGCCAGCGTCTCCTCGGCCACCATGGTCTGGCTCGCGGCCATCAGCGCCGAGTAGGGGGCGGCCTCGTCGGCCGTCATTCCGTGAGTGTTCGCGCCGCCCACATAGGACCAGAAGCGGCGCAGGTGCGGGTCGGATTCGCCGCGCAGAAGCGCGACGGGGTCGGCGAGATCGGCATAGAACAGGCGGTGATGCCGGACCATCTCCGCGACGCCCGGCGCCCCGAGCATCGCGGCGCCGAGCGGGCCGAGGGCGTAACGCTCGCCGTCCCGGACGAGGAGGCCGAGCGCGGCGGCGGACTGGGCGAGGCGTTCGGTCGGGTCCGGCGCGAGGTCGAGGCGGCGTGCCAGCTCGGTAGCGGTGAGCGGCCCGCCCCGCAGATGGCGGAAGAGATCGAGATCGACGCAGGCGAAGAGGGTCTGGGAATAGACGAAACCTGCAACGATGTCATAGAGTTGCGCTGCACTGGAGCGGGCGATGGGACGGGTCAGCGGAAAGCGTGCCGCCCAGGACTGGAAGGCCGGGTCGGCGATCCGGGCATTGATCCAGCCGCGCAACCCGTCGCGCAGTCGCGCGAAGGGGCCCACCCGGTCAGGCATGTCGGTCGCCGCCATGCGGCCTTCAGGCGGCCGACTGGGCGAAGGCGACGGGCGTGAGGCGCTTGGCCTGGAGGCGGACGATCTCGCGCAGGGTGACTTCGCCCGGGCAGGGCGGGATGGACGCGATGGCGCCGCCGAGGATGTCGTGCAGCTTCGCGACCGCACCCTCGACACCCAGCGCGGCCACCGCGTTCGGACGGTCGTGCAGCGCGTCCTGCTGCACCGGCTTGCCGAGTTCGGCCTCGGTCAGGAGGGTGTCGCGGAGGTCGTCCGCCACCTGGAAAGCCTCGCCGATGCGGGCGCCGAGTTCGACCCAGGGTGCCGGATCGCGGCCGGCGGCCTGGGCGCCCATGGTGGTCGCGGCGACGAAGAGCGCACCGGTCTTGGCACGGTGATAGGCCGAGAGGTCGATCTCCGATTCGCTTTCCCAGCCCTGGCCGGCGCAGATGCCGCCCGGCATTCCGGTGGAGCGGGCGAGCGTGGCGACGAGGCCCGGCAGGCGAGCGGGCGCCGCGGGGGCGGCCCGGGCGAGCGTCTCGAAGGCGAGCACGATCAGAGCGTCGCCGGCGAGGAGCGCGAGCGGTTCGGAAAAGGCCCGGTGGACCGAAGGCTTGCCGCGGCGCAGGTCGGCATCGTCGAAGCACGGCAGGTCGTCATGCACGAGGCTTGCACCATGGATCAGCTCGATCGCGGCCGCCGCCGCATTGGAGAGCTGCGGCGCGTCGTCACCGCAGGCGATGGAGACGGCGAGGGTGAGCTGCGGCCGGATCCGGGCGCCGCCCGGAAAGAGCGCGTGCCGGAGCGCTGCGGCGAGTTTCGGCGGCGAAGGAGCGGCCGTCGCCCCCGCGAGGGCGGCCTGGAGCGTCGCCTCGATCCGCGCGGATGCGTCCATTTCCGGCTCCTGTTTCGGGTTGTGTCGCAATATACTGACACCTGAACTGTAAATCATACTGGACACTTCTGCCCGACCTGTCAATCTCCTTGGAGTGCGCCGGAGGCTGGGAGGACGGATGGCGAGGACGCGGCATGTCGCGGTGGTGGGCGCCGGCATGGCCGGGCTGAGCGCCGCGCTCGTGCTCGCGCATGCCGGGCTGCGCGTGACCGTGCTCGAGGCGCAGCCCCATGTCGGCGGCAAGGCGCGGCGGCTGCCGAGCGCGGCGGGTCCGGTCGATGCCGGACCCACGGTCTTCACCATGCGCCCGGTCTGGGAGGAGCTGTTCGACCGGGTCGGCGAGAGCCTCGGCGCGCGGGTGGGGCTGATCCCCGCGGAGGTGCTGGCGCGGCACAGCTGGCGCGACGGGTCGCGGCTGGACCTGTTGCCGGACATGGATGCCTCGGCCGACGCGGTCGGGGCCTTCGCCGGGCCCGCCTCGGCGGAGCAGTTCCGGGCCTTCACCGCCCGGGCGCGGCTGCTCTTCGAGACCTTCGAGGGGCCGGTCATGCGCAATCCACGCCCCACGCCGCTGTCGGTCGTGGGGGCGGTGGCGCGCGACACTCTGCGGCTTCTGCCCGCGATGGCGCCGCTCTCGACCATGTGGCAGGCGCTGGAGCGGCAGTTCGACGATCCGCGGCTGCGCCAGCTCTTTGCGCGCTACGCGACCTATGTCGGCGGAACGCCGTTCCTGAGCCCGGCGATCCTGATGCTGATCTGGCGGGCCGAGGCGGCGGGCGTCTGGTATGTCGACGGCGGGATGGCGCGGCTCGCCCAGGTGGTGGCGGAACTCGCGGAAGCGCGCGGGGCGGAGATCCGGCTCGGGAGCCCGGCGGCCGAGGTGACGGTCGGCGGCGGGCGGGTGACGGGGCTGCGGATCGGCGAGGGCGACGCGATCGAGGCCGATGCGATCGTCTTCGGCGGCGACCCGGCTGCGCTGGGGGCGGGGCTGCTCGGCCCCGGACCGCGCGGCGTGGCACCGGCGCTGCGGCCAGAGGAGCGGTCGCTCTCGGCCTGGGTCTGGACCTTCGGCGGTGCGCCGAGGGGGTTCGACCTCGCGCATCACACGGTGTTCTTCGGCGGGGACTATCGCCACGAGTTCGGGGAACTGTTCCGTGACCGGCGCCCCCCGAGCGACCCGACGGTCTATGTCTGTGCGCAGGACCGTGGCCTCGGCAGGCCCCTGCCCGACGGGCCAGAGCGCCTGCTGATGATCATGAATGCCCCCGCCGACGGTGAGCGCGGACGGCCCCGACCAGAGGAGATCGAGCGATGGACGACGCGGGTGTTCGGGAGGCTGGCCGATTCGGGGCTGGAACTGACGGCGCCGGATCCGGAGACGGCCCTGACCACGCCGGCGGAGTTCGCGGGCCTGTTCCCGGCGACGGGCGGGGCGATCTACGGGGCCGCACCGCACGGCACGATGGCGACGTTCCGGCGGCCGATGACGCGAACGCGGGTGCCGGGGCTGTACCTCGCCAGCGGGGCGGCGCATCCGGGGCCAGGGGTGGCGATGAGCTGCCTTTCCGGCCAGCTCGCGGCCGCGGCGATTCTGCAGGACCTCGCTTCGACCTGAAGGTCGATCCGGACGGCTATGCCTGGTGGTATGTCGACGGGATATCGGAGGACGGGGACCGCGCGATCACCGTGATCGGCTTCATCGGCTCGGTCTTCTCACCCTATTACCGCTGGGCCGGCCGGCGGCACCCGCTGAACCATTCTGCGATCAACATCGGGCTCTACGGCCGGGGTACCCGCTGGGCGATGACGGAGCGCGGCGCGGGCGCGGTGGAGCAATCGGCGGAACGATTCGCCGTCGGGCCGAGCGCGATGCACTGGACGGGCGACCGGCTGGTGATCGACGTGGACGAGATCGCGGTGCCGCACATGATGCGCATCCGGGGGCAGATCCGGGTGATTCCGGAAGCGGTGACGCCGGTGGAGGTGCCGCTCGACGGGGAGGGCCATATCTGGCGCCCGTTCGCTCCGGTGTCGCGGATCGAGGTTGATCTGGCGAACCCGGGCTGGAAGTGGACCGGCCACGGCTATCTCGACGGCAACTTCGGGAGCCGGGCGCTGGAGGCGGATTTCCGGTACTGGACCTGGGCGCGGCTGCCCATGCAGGCCGGGGCGGCGACCTTCTACGATGCGGAGCGCCGCGACGGGACGCATCTGGAGGTGGCGCTCGGCTTCGGCGCCGATGGGTCGGTGGAGGCGATCGGGGCTCCGCCGCGGACCCCCCTGCCCCGCACCTTCTGGCAGGTCCGGCGCGAGACGCGGGCCGATCACGGTCACGCGCCACGGCAGGTGAAGGCGATGCTGGACACGCCGTTCTATTCCCGCTCGATGGTCCGGACCCGGATCGACGGCGAGGAGACGGTGGGTGTGCACGAGGCGCTGGACCTCGACCGGTTCGCCAATCCGCTGATCAAGTGCCTTCTGCCCGTGCGGATGCCGCGGCGGGCGCGCTGGCCCGGCCGCGGCTAGCGCGGCGTTCAGCCCGCCTTGCGCAGCTCCGCGGCGGGCGCCGGGATCTGGGGCGAGGGCCTCGGATGCCGGCGGTCGGGATGGCCCGGCTCGCCCTGGCGCTGCGCGATGCGGAGGCCCGCGACGAGCTGCGAGAGCCGCGCCATCTCGCGGTTGAGCTGCCCGGCATGGGCCGCGGCGTTCTCGGTCAGGCCGGCGTTCTCCTGGGTCATCTGGTCGAGGCTCGCCACCGCACGGTTCACCTCGTCGATGCCCTGGGCCTGTTCGCGTCCGGCCATCGAGACGTTCGCCACGCGGCTCGCGAGGTGGTCGATCTCCTCCTCGATCCGTTCCAGCGCGTCGCCGGCGCCGCGGACCATCTCGACCCCGTCCTTGACCGAGCTCTGGCTGGAGGCGATCAGCCCGGCGATGTCCTTTGCCGCCTGCGAGGAGCGGCGCGCGAGATTGCCGACCTCGGCCGCGACGACCGCGAAGCCCTTGCCGGCATCGCCCGCGCGCGCCGCCTCGACCGCAGCGTTCAGCGCGAGCAGGTTGGTCTGGAAGGCGATGGAATCGATCACTCCGAGGATGTCGCCGATCCGGCCGGAGCTTTCGGCGATGCGGCCGACCGATTCGATCGCGCTCGACGCCGCCGAGGCACCGCCCCTGGTCGTCTCGCGCGCGCTGAGCGCCACGCTCTCGGCCTCGGTCAGGGCGCTCGCGTTCGAGCGGACCGAAGCGGCCATCTGCTCCATGGTCGCGGCGGTTTCCTCGAGCGCGGCGGCCTGTGCCTCGGCCCTTTCCGACAGGTCGCGCGCGGCCTGGTCGATCTGCGCGACGCTCTGCAGGCCGTCCTCGATCGCCCAGCGCACGTCGGCGAGCAGGGCACCGAGCCGGCCCAGCGTCTCGTTCGCGTCCTGCGCCACGGCACCGTAGGCGCCGGTGTAGGTTTCCGGCATCCCCTTGGTCAGATCGCCTTCGGCCATCGCCTTCAGCGTCACGCCGATGTCGGTGACGAAGTGTTGCATCCGGTCGCGCAGCGCGGTCACCGCCTGGGCGAGGGCCTGCAGCTCGGGCGCGTCGAAGTGGCGGGAGATGCTGCAGGTGAAGTCGCCCTGGCTGACGGCCTGGACGACGCTCGCGACCTCGAGCTCCAGTTCGGCGAGCATGCGGGCGAGGTCCTCGCGCGCGGCGGTCTGGGCGGCGATGGCCTCGGCGCTCGCCGCCTCGGCGGCCGCAAGGTTGGCGCGCAGGCTTTCGAGCCCGCGGGCGATCTGGCCGATCTCGTCGTCGCGGTCCTGCTCGGGGATCTCGATGTCACGGTCACCGGCGGCGAGTGCGGCGGTCGCGCGATCGATGCGACCGAGCCCGCCGAGAATGCGGGCGAGCAGGAGCCAGATCAGCCCGCCGACGACGAGGACGACCGCGAAGGTCTCGATCGCCTTCTCGAGCATGACCTTGCGCACGAGCGCCCCAAGCGCGGACCGGTCGACGCCGACGTAGAGCAGGCCGATCACCTCGGTGGGGTCGAGGAAGCTGAAGATCGGCATGTAGATGGTCTGGTAATCGCGACCCAAGATCACGGCCTCGCCGCGATAGGTGTCGCCCCGGCTGACGACGGCGTGGACCGGGTTCTGCAAACCCAGTTCGGTTCCGACGGCCCGGGTTCCGTCGGCACGGGTGATGTTGGTGGTGCGGCGGCGGAAGTCGCCATCGGCGTCATCGAGTTCGAAGACGGTCACGGTGTCGCCGATCGACCGGCCGATCTTGTCGATGAGCTGGTGGCTCTGAAACTCGGGGATCACCCGTGCCCTGATCCGTGTCAGGCGGCCATCGTCGGCGAAGTCCGCCTCGACAATCCCCGGAAAGCTCATCGCGAGCATGCTGGCCGCCGTCGCGATCGCACGTTCCTGCTTGGCCGCGAGGGCTTCCATCGCCTGGGCGCGCTCGCGCGCGACGTTGACCGCGGCGTGAATCAGGCTCACGGCCGCGATCGTGAGGACGACGATGAGGATGATCTTCTTGCGCAACACGGCCGGGGCTCCCTGCGGTCGGAACACCCGGCGGAATTGATCCGCCAATGATTGCGATATCGCTAATGGTCAGGCGGCGGCAGGCTGCGCCGAGCCCCGGTTCATCCGCCAGATCGCGAAGTTCAGCGCACCCGCGTAGCTCGCCCAGGCCAGATAGGGCAGCATGAGCAGGCCCGCGAGCCCCTCCACCTGCCAGAAGGCGAAGGTGGTCGTCGCGACCGCGAGCCAGAGGAAGGCGATGACCACGAGGGCGGCACCGATCCGGCGAACGCCGAAGAAGACCGGCGACCAGAGCGCGTTCAGCACGATCTGCCACGACCAGGCGGCGAGCGCGGGCATAGCCCAGACCGAGGGCTCGAGCGCCACCCGCCAGGCCGCGACCGACATCGCGATGTAGAGGATGGTCCAGGCGAGGGGAAAGAGCCAGTCGGGCGGTGTCCAGGAAGGCTTGGCGAGCGTGCGGTACCAGGCGCCCGGCTGGAAGATCGCACCGGTCGAGGCCGCGGCGAAGGAGGCCGCGAGAAAGCCCGCCAGCGTGGCCCAGGTCGGAGCGGTCGAAATCAGCCAGTCCATCGGACGTACCCCCTGATCGCCGTCAGGATGGAGGTCGCCGGGGGAATGTCAAATCCGCAGGCGCGCGGCGCGCATCCGCTCGGCGTCCTGCTGCTTGAGGGCGGCGAAGATTCCGGTGATCTGGTCGATCCGGCGGTCGAGGGCGGGCGCGGGGCGCTGGCGCGCGGCGGCCTCGACGAGGAAACAGGTTTCCGGCAGGGGCGGTGCGTGCAGGACCGCGCTCCGCGGCATCAGGCCGGCGGCGAGGGACCGGGCCACCGCGGTCAGGGCTAGGGTGGCCTTGCGGCCGCTGGTGGTCACGGCGCGGACATTCACGCTGTCGTGGCGGTTCGCCTCGATGCGGGCGCCGATCTCGGCATAGATCAGCCGCGCCGCGAAGACGGCGGGCCGCGAGGTGGCCGGCAGCGCCGGGATGCCGGCCTCGGCCCGGAAATAGAGCCGGCGCGCTTCGGCGAGGAGCCGCTCCACGATGCGGGCGAGTTCCGGACTGGGGCGGGGATCGGCGAGGAGACGTTCGGGATCGAGACCCTCGGCCGCCAGCCAGTCGAGCGGCAGGTAGAGCCGGCCCTCGCGCGCATCCTCGCCGACGTCGCGGGCGATGTTCGTCAGCTGCATGGCGACGCCGAGATCGCAGGCGCGGGAGAGCGTGTCCGCGTCGCGCACGCCCATGATCACCGTCATCATCGCGCCCACCGCCGCCGCGACCCGCGCGGAATAGGCGCGCAGTTCGGAGAGCGTCTGGTAGCGCCGACCCTCGGCGTCCCAGGCGAAGCCCTCGATCAGCGCCTCGGGAAGTTCGCGGGGAAGATCGTGCGCCGCGACCATCGCCGCGAAGGCCCGGTCGGCGGGGCTGTCGACGGGACGGCCGGCATAGGCCCGGTCGAGCCTGTCGATCAGCGACAGGACGGCCGCCGGCTTTTCCGCGTTGAGGTCGACGGCGTCGTCAGCCAGGCGGCAGAAGGCATAGAGGGCGAGCGCGGGGTTGCGCACGTGCGCGGGGAGCAGGAGCGATGCGGTGTGAAAGCTCTTCGAGCCGTGCCGGATCGCCGCGCGGCAGGCCTCGATGTCGGCGGCGGCGGCGATCACGCCGGCACCGTCGCGGCCGCCGGGATCAGGCTGTCCAGAACCTCGGCCGAGGAGATCACTCCGGGCAGGCCCGCGCCGGGATGGGAGCCCGCCCCGACCATGTAGAGGCCACGGATCTCCTCGGAGCGGTTGTGGGGGCGGAACCAGGCGCTCTGCAGGATGCGCGGCTCGATCGAGAAGCCCGCGCCGTAGGGCGAGCAGTAGCGTGTCTGGAAGTCCGCAGGGGTCAGGACATGCGATTCGACGATATGCTTCGACAGGCCCGGCAGCGCGCTCTGCTCGAGCATCCAGCGCATCTTTTCGAGGTACCGGGGTTTCTCGGCCTCCCAGTCCACGGGCCAGTCGTGACCGAGATGCGGCACGGGTGCGAGGGCGTAGAAGCTGTCGCAGCCCTTGGGCGCCGCCGAGGGATCGGTTTCCGTCGGCCGGTGCAGGTAGATCGACATGTCGTCCGCCAGCCGGCCCTTGATGAAGATGTCGTGGACGAGCCCCGCGTAGCGGGGGCCGTTCAGGATCGTGTGGTGGCCGATGTCGCGCCAGAGCCCGCGGGTCCCGCGGGTCCCGAAGTACCAGACGAAGAGACCGTTCGACCAGCGGGTGCGCTTCAGGCGGGCGTCGGTCCACCGGCTGCGCGGGTGCTTGCGCAGGAGCCGCTGGTAGGTGTGGCCGGCGTCGGCGTTGGAGACGACGATGTCGGCGCGCAGCGTCTCGCCGTCGGTCAGGCGGACGCCGGTCGCCCGCCCGTCGCGCACGGTGATCTCGTCGACCTCGACGCCGAGCCGCAGGTCTCCACCGAGGCGGCGCACGAGGCCGGCCATGGCCTCGGCGAGGGCCCCGGCGCCGCCCATGGCATAGTGGACGCCGAACGCCTTCTCGAGCCAGGCGACGAGCGAATACATCGAGGTCACGTTGAACGGGTCGCCGCCGATGAAGAGCGGATGGAAGCTGAGCGCCATGCGCAGCCGCTCGTCCTTCATGCGCAGCGCCGCGTGGCCGTAGGTCGAGCGGTCCGCGCGCAGCCAGGCGAATTTCGGCAGGACCTTCACGAGGTCGAGGAACCTGTGCATCGGCCGGCGCCCGAGGTCCTGGAAGCCGAATTCGTAGCGCACCTCGCTGTCGCGCATGAACCGGTCGTATCCGGGCAGATCCGAGGGCGAAAGGCGGGCGACCTCGGCGCGCATCGCCTCGGAATCCTGCCGCGCGGTGAAGCGGCTGCCGTCGGGGAAGCGGATGGTGTAGAACGGGTCGAGGGGGCGGATCTCGATGTCGTCGGACATCCTGCGCCCGGCGAGACGCCAGAGGTCGTCGAAGACCTGCGGCACCGTGACGATCGTGGGACCGAGGTCGAAGCGGAAACCGCCCTTGTGGATGCAGGATGCACGGCCGCCAGGCATGTCGAGCTTGTCGAGCATCACCACCCGGTAGCCCTTGGCGCCGAGCCGCACACCGGCCGCGAGCCCGCCGAAGCCGGCCCCGATGACGATGGCGACGGGACGCCGGTCGGCTGCGGACCGGGTTTCGAGGGTGGGGTCAAAAACTGTCAGCATTGCTTGACGCTATCAGTGTCCAGTTATCTTTACAATCGCTCGGTTTCGGCTTTTACCATGGTTTTTTCCATGGCAGATTGCGCCCATGCAGATTGACGCACCCCCAGCCGAGTCGGATCTGGCGCCCGGACAGGTGGTCACGCTCTGCTTCTTCCGTTTCGGCCGGCCGCGCGACCGCCTCTGGGCGTTCGGGCAGATGGCGTTGGCGCGCCGGCCGCTGCGGCGTCTGCCCGGCGCGGGGTTCGTGAAACTGATGGGCGCGGGCACCGGCGAGGGGTTCACCCCCGTTCCCGACACCGGGGTCGTGGCGATCCTGATGACCTCGCCCGACCTCGCGACCGCCCGGCGGCAGATCGGGGAGGCGGGCGTCTTCCGCCGCTACCGGGCGCGGGCCGTCGAATCGTTCGTCCTGTGGCTGTCGCCGCTCTCGACGCGCGGGCGCTGGTCGGGACAGGAGCCCTTTGTCGCCGGGGAGGGTACGCCGACGGGACCCGTCGCGGCGCTGACCCGGGCGACCGTGAGGCCGCGGGTGCTGCTGAAGTTCTGGGGGCGGGTGCCGGACATCTCGGCGCGGATCGGCCACGATCCGAACGTCCTTTTCAAGGCCGGCATCGGCGAGGTGCCCTGGCTGCACCAGGTCACCTTCTCGATCTGGCCCGACATCCGCACCATGAGCGACTTCGCCCGCGCCGGCGGACCGCATGCCGAGGCGATCCGGGCGGTACGCACGGAGGGCTGGTTCTCCGAAGAGCTCTATGCGAGGTTCGCGGTCCTCGCACATGCCGGGACCTGGGGCGGACGCGATCCGCTGGCGGGCACGGCGCCCGTGGCGATGGCTGCCGAATAGACCGCCCGAAGGACCCTCGATGCGCCCAGCCTTTCCGTTTTCCGCCATCGTCGGCCAGGCCGAGATGAAGCAGGCCCTGACCCTGACGGCGATCGACCCCACGATCGGCGGCGTCCTGGTCTTCGGCGACCGGGGGACCGGCAAGTCGACGGCGGTCCGGTCGCTGGCCGCCCTCCTGCCGCCGATCGAGCGGGTGGCGGGCGATCCCTACAACCGCCCCCCCGAGCCGGGGGAGACCGCGGAGACCGTGCCGACCCCGGTGGTGGACCTGCCGCTCGGCGCGACCGAGGATCGCGTGGTCGGCGCGCTCGACCTCGAACGCGCTTTGACCCGAGGGGAAAAGGCCTTCGAGCCGGGCCTGCTCGCGCGGGCGCACCGCGGTTTCCTCTATATCGACGAGGTGAACCTGCTCGAGGACCATATCGTCGACCTCCTGCTCGACGTGGCGGCGAGCGGCGAGAACGTGGTGGAACGCGAGGGGTTGAGCGTGCGCCACGCGGCGCGTTTCGTTCTGGTGGGCAGCGGCAACCCGGAGGAAGGCGAGCTGCGGCCGCAGCTGCTGGACCGGTTCGGCCTGTCGGTCGAGGTGTCGAGCCCGCGGGAGATTTCCGAACGGGTCGAGGTGATCCGGCGGCGCGACGACTACGAACGGGCCCCGGTCGCCTTCGCGAAACGCTGGTCGGCCGCGGAGGCGCGGCACCGGCGGGCGATCGAAGCGGGACGCAAGCGGCTGGCGCGGGTGCGCTTTCCGGAGAGCACGCTGGCGCTGACGGCCCAGCTCTGCATCACTCTCGGGGCCGACGGCCTGCGCGGCGAGTTGACCCTGATGCGCGCGGCCCGGGCGCTGGCGGCGCTCGAGGGAGCGCGCGACGTGACGCCCGCCCATGTCCGGGCGGTCGCCCCCTCCGCGCTGCGCCACCGGCTGCGCCGCGACCCGCTCGACGAGGCGGGCTCCGGCGCACGGGTGGAACGGGTGCTGGCCGAGGTGATCCCGGCGTGAGTGCGGGCCCGGACCCCTGGTCCGACGCGGTCCTCGCCGCCGCGCTGCTGGCGGTCGATCCCGTGGGGCTCGGGGGGGCCTGCCTGCGGGCCCGGGCCGGTCCCGTGCGCGACGGCTGGCTCGCTCATCTCGCGCGGCTGACGCCCAAGCGGGACGTCCTGCGCGTGCCCGTCGGCATCGAGGACGACCGCCTGATCGGCGGGCTCGACCTCGCTGCGACGCTGGCGGCTGGCCGGCCGGTCTTCGCGAAGGGGCTTCTCGCCGAAGCATCGGGCAAGACGCTGGTCCTGCCAATGGCCGAACGCTGTTCGGCGGGCCTCGCGGCGCGGATCGGCGCGGCGGCGGCCGGCGGGGCGGGGTTCTGCCTGATTGCCCTCGACGAGGGGGCCGAGCCGGACGAGGCCGCGCCGGCCGCCCTGACGGACCGGCTCGCCTTTGCCCCGCGGCTCGAGGAGGTGCGGTTCTGCGACCAGGCCCCCTCCCCGATCACCGCGCAGGATATTCTTGCGGCCCGGACGCGGTTGCCGGGGGTGCGAGTGCCCGACGATCTCGCCGGGGCGCTGGCCGAGCTTTCGGCGGGCCTCGGGATCGGGTCGCTCCGCGCGCCGATCCTCGCCCTGCGGGCGGCGAGAGCCGCCGCCGCGCTGGCAAGCGAGACCGTGGTTTCGGAGGCCGCCGCGGCCACCGCCGCCCGGCTGGTCCTCGCGCCCCGTGCCCGACATCTGCCGGCCGAGGAAGGCGCGGACGAGCCGGAACAGCAGCCGGACGACGCTCCGGCCGAGCAGGATGCGGGCGAGGCCGAGGCGCCCGGCGGCCAGCGGGTACCGGAGGAGATGCTGCTCGAAGCCGTGCGCGCGGCGATTCCCGGCGACCTGCTGGCGCGGCTGCTGGCGGCCGGGGCTGCGGCGAGAGGCGCACAGGGCGCCGGTGCGGGTTCGGACCGGCGGAGCCACCGGCGCGGGCGGCCCGCAGGGACCATGCGCGGCACTGCGCGCGAGGGGGCGCGGGTCGACCTGATCGCGACGCTGCGGAACGCCGCGCCGTGGCAGCCGCTGCGCAGGAAGATGCCGGGGGCGGCGGCGGACCGCGTGCTCGTCCAGGCCGACGACATCCGCGTCAAGCGTTTCCGGCAGCGAGCGGAGCGGGTGGTGATCTTCGTGGTCGACGCCTCGGGCTCGACGGCGCTCGCGCGGCTCGCCGAGGCGAAGGGCGCGATCGAGCTGATGCTCGGGCAGGCCTATGTCGAACGCCAGCAGGTGGCGCTGATCGCGTTCCGGGGCACGGGGGCGGAGATCCTGCTGCCGCCGACGCGGAGCCTCGTCATGACCAAGCGGCGGCTCGCGGGGCTGCCCGGCGGGGGCGGCACGCCGCTCGCCGGGGGGTTGCGCGCGGCGCTGGAACTGGCGCTCGCAGCGAAGCGGCGCGGGCTCGTCCCGCATCTGGCGATGCTGACCGACGGGCGCGCCAACGTGGCGCTCGACGGCACGCCGGGACGGGGCCGGGCGCAGGAGGACGCGCTGAAGCTGGCGCAGGCCGTCCGGTACGCGGGCGTGCCGGGGCTGGTCATCGATACCGGCAACCGGCCGTCGGAGCAGGCCCGGGAGATCGCCGCGGCGATGGGGGCGACCCATCTTCCGCTGCCGCGGGCCGATGCGCGCGCGCTGTCGGCCGCGCTCGGCTCGGCGCTCGCCGGGGCGGCCTGAGCCCGTGCCCCTCGACTGGTCGCGCGCCGGGACCCACTGGCCCAATCGCGAGCTGAGCCGGTTCGTGGCGACGCGGGGGACGCGGTGGCATGTGCAGCGGGGCGGGACGGGGCCGCGGGTGCTGTTGCTCCATGGGGCGGGGGCGTCGACGCACAGCTGGCGGGACGTGATCCCCCGGCTGCTGCCGGAGTGCGAGATTCTGGCGGTGGACCTGCCCGGCCAGGGCTTCAGCAGCGGGTCGGCGCCGCGGTTCACCCTGCCGGCGATGGCGGAAGATATCGTTTCCTTGCAACGGGTTGAGGGGTTCGAGCCCGAGGTGGTCGTGGGACATTCGGCGGGGGCGGCGATCGGGTTGCGGATGGCGCTGGACGGGGGGTTGCGGCCGAAGGCGGTCTTGTGCCTGAACGGGGCGCTGACGCCGTTCCGGGGCGTTGCCGGAGTGCTGTTTCCACCGCTCGCCAAGCTTCTCGCGCTGAACCCGCTGAGCGGCGCGGTCTTTGCCCGGACCGCCGCGACGCCGGGCGTGGTGCGTAACCTGATCGAGGGAACGGGCAGCCGGATCGACGCGGAGGGCCTCGTGCTCTACGAGCGGCTGATCGGCACTCCGAGCCATGTGACCGCAACATTGGCCATGATGGCGCGCTGGGACCTCAACCCCTTGATCGCGGACCTGCCGACGCTCGACCTGCCCGTGACGCTCGCCATCGGGCTGCGCGACCGGGCGGTGCCGCCCGAGGGCACGCGGGGCGTCGCCCCGCGGCTGCGGTCCGCGACGCTGCGGGAGTACCCCGAGCACGGGCATCTGATGCACGAGGAGGCGCCGGAACGCTTCGCGGAGCTGATCCTCGAGACCGTCCGGGGGGTCGTGGCGCCCCACTGATTCGCCCCCGCGTCCGGGGCGTTCCGAAGCGGATCCGGCGCTGTGGATTTGGTGGGTATTTGGTGGGTATTTGGTTTCCGGAATGTGTGGCGCCCGCCCGCCCCTGCGTCCCGCCACCGGCCGTCCGCTTCGCAACCGATCGGCCGCGACGGCGGTCCGACCCGCGGAGGTGTCACGTGCAGGCGCGCGGTTCAATCTGGGGTTTAGGAGGCCGGCCCGTTCGGGCGGAAGCACGCCCCGCGGTCCGGTTAACCATGATTTTTTCGACAAATTTCTTGAAAAAATTCCGATTCTCACGCTAGGGTGATCGGGTCCGTCATGGGGGACGGAGGTTCAGGCCGCGCCTGCGGCCCTTGATTTCCGAGGGGGAACTTTTCGAATGATCATGAGAATCCTGACAACCGCGACGGCGGTCGGGATGGTCGCAACCAGCGCAAGCGCCTTGTCGGTAACCCCGACGAACGACGCTGCGGCACTGGTCGCGGCCGTTCTCGCGCCGTCGAGCGGCATCACCGTGATCGGCGGTTCCGAGGCGGTCGTGATCGGCTCGGCCGACCAGCAGGGCACCTACACCGACTTCAACCTGAGCCCGAGCAGCGGCAGCGGCCCGAGCTTCAACCTGCCGAACGGCGTGGTGTTGACCTCCGGCACGGCCAACTTCCCGCTTAGCAATACCACCAACAGCTTCAGCGTCAATTCCGGAACGGGTGCGTACGCGCCGCTTCAGGCTCTGGCAGCGACGGGCGGCCTTAGCCAGAGCCAGTCCAACGCCAACGCGCTCTCCTTCGACTTCACCGTCGACGATCCGGCGCTCAACTCGATCTCGGTGAAGTTCCTGTTCGCCACCGACGAATGGCCCACCCAGTCGGTCACCGACATCATGGGCATCTTCGTCAACGGCACGAACTACGCCTTCTTCGAGGACGGCTCGCTGGTGTCGAACCAGCCGGGCAACACCACCTTCTTCACCCTGAATCCGGTCGGCGGCGGCCTCTATCCGATCGAGTGGAACGGCCTGACCAAGGTCTATACCATGGTCGGCCTGATCAATCCGGGCGAGGTTAACAACATCACCTTCGCCATCTCGGATACCTCCGACACGATCTATGACAGCGCCGTCTTCTTCGGCGGCATGGTCGCGGGCTTCACCCAGGGCGGTGGCGGTATCGATCCGGGCGATCCCACCAACCCGATCCCGGTTCCGGCGGCCTTCCCGCTGCTCCTGACCGCGCTGGGCGGGCTCGGCCTGATGCGGCGCCGGCGCAAGGCGGCCTGAGCGCAGCCAGTCCTTCGACGACAAGGGAACCCGGGGCCGAAAGGTCCCGGGTTTCCGTGTTCGGGGCGCACTAACGGCGGCCGCCGCGCGGCATCGCCGCGCTGGACCGGCGCGGGCGCGGCGCTAGGTGCAGGGCATGCGTGATGCCCCCTGCCCCGATCCCGCCGCCGCGCGGGAAGTGTTCTTCGACGGCGCCTGTCCGGTCTGCCGGCGCGAGATCGCCACGTATCGCGGGATGGCGGGGATGGAGGCGGTCGCCTGGCGCGACGTTGCGGCGGGGCCGGCGCGGGGATCGACCGGGACGCGGCGCTGCGCCGGTTCCACGTGCGGCGCGCGGACGGCACGCTGGTGAGCGGCGCGCGGGCGTTCCTCGCGTTCTGGCGCGCGAGCCCGCGGCTGCGGCCGCTGGCCGTGGCGCTGGACCGGGCGCCCTTCGTGCAGGGGCTGGAGGTCTGCTATCGCGGCTTCCTGCGCCTGCGGAAGCTCTGGCGGTAGAGCCCCGGCCTATCCCCGAGCGGCGGGGACCACCGACAGCGCGCCGGGCCAGCCGACGAGCGACAGTGTCCCGTCCGCCGCCGCCACGACCTGGACGCTGAAGCGGCGGCACTGCCGGTCGAGCGTGTCGCGCAGCCAGCCGGCATCCGCGGGATCGGCGCGCTCCAGCCGGAAGCGGCGGCGCCGGAAGGGCACCATCTCGAGCCGCGACAGGCCGCGGGCAGGATCGACGTCGATGAAGTAGCCGAGGCCGAGCTCGGGGCGGTAGCGCGCCTTGCCGGCGATGCCTTCGTAGTCGTCGATCAGGTCGCCGCAGCCGTAGAGGATCGGGAAGCCGCGGTGGACCTCGATCGCCTTGGGATGATGCGAGGAATGGCCGTGGACCACGTGCACCCCGGCCTCCTCGATCAGGGCCCGGGCGAATTCGCGCTGTTCGTCGGCGATGCCGTAGCCCCAGTTCGGCCCCCAGTGGATCGAGACGATCACCGTGTCGCCGGGCCGGGCGCAATGCGCCACCAGCTTCGCGACGGCGTCGATCGCCCGGTCGTCGTAGCCGGACAGCAGGTTGACGCCGGGCGCGTCGCGGCCGGCCTGCCAGTCGGGCGGCGTGCCAGAGGAGGGGCAGGCGAGGGCGAGCACCAGCGCGTGGCCGCCGCCGCGGCCGCAGAGCCGCGCGGGCCGGCCGGCGGAGACGAGGTCCCGCCCTGCCCCGGCGATGGCGATGCCGGCACCGTCGAGCGTGTCGGTCAGCCCCTCGGTGCCCCAGTCGCCGGCGTGGTTGTTGGCGAGCAGGCAGCAGTCGATTCCCGCCGCGGTCAGGACGCCGATGTTGGCCGGGTGCATGCGGTAGTTGATGCCCTTCGGCTCCGGCGTGCCGCGGGCGGTGATGGCGGTCTCGAGGTTGACGATGCGCAGGTCCGGGGCGCGCCGGTCGAGTTCGGGCAGGAGGTCGCCCCAGGGCCAGTCGAGCGGCGCGGGCCGGGGGATGGCGCCACTGGTCCGCTCGGCGAAGCGGAGATAGTCGAGGGCGGAAGTCACCCAGTCCTCGTGCAGTTCCGGGTCGCCCGGCACCGGCAGGATCTGGTCGATCCCGCGTCCCGTCATCACGTCGCCTGCGAGAAACAGTCGCATGTCGCCCTCCCGCGATCAGTCGATGCGCGGAGCCTGACACGATCGGCCGGGGCGCTGCATTGACCCCAGTCAAACGCGGCCGGGGGCGCGCGGTTCCCGGGCGGCGCGATGGCGTCGCCGGTCATGGCCGGCGCGGGTGCGGCGCGGATGCGAGCGTGGCGAGGACGAAGGCCACGCGCTCGGCGACACCGGCCTTCGGCAGGAGGACGATGTCGTAGCCGAGCGCCGGGAAGACCCGCTCGAGGCGGCGGAATTCGGCGAGCGCCGCAGTGCCGGCCACGTGGTCGAGCGCCGCGGCCGCGTCGATCAGGCCGCGGTCGAAGAACACCCGGCCGGAATGACCGCGCGCAGCGCGGCGATCGGCGAGGGCGAGCGCGACGGCGCGGCGGGCGAAGGCCTCGGGATCGATCCAGGGCAGCGCCCGGCCGCCGCGGGCGCGTTCCGATTCGACGATGCGGCGTCCGGGCTCGGGCACGGTGGCATGGCCCTCGGCGGCGAGGGCGGCGAGCAGCGTCGACTTGCCGCCGCCGGAGCAGCCGGAGATCAGGACGAATCGGTCGGTCGTGGCCATGGTTCGCTGCAGGATATCCCGTGGCGGGCGGGCGCGCCTGCGGGGAACCGCGCGGCGGTGGGGCGCTGGGCCGACGGAGTGTGGGAGCGCGCGCACTAACCCGCTGGTAACCAAGGCGTCCTAATCCTGCCAGCCTGAGGCGGATCAGGAGAATCCTTCGCATGACGCCCTTGCCTGCCGGTTGCGGCCGCGTCGCGGCGGCGCTCGTCATCGTGCTAGCGGCCTTCGCGCCCCTGCCGGCGCGGGCGGATGCGGAGACCTATGCCAGCCAGTGCGAGCGGGCGATCGTCAACGGGGCGCGGCGCGGCGGGGTGCCGGCGGAGGTCTTGCACGCGATCAGCCTGACCGAGACCGGGCGCAACCAGAACGGGCGGCTGCGGCCCTGGCCCTGGGCGATCAACCGCGAGGGAAAGGGCCACTGGTTCGCCACGCGGGAGGAGGCGCTGGAGTTCGCGCGGGCGAGCATCGCCGAGGGACGGCCGAGCTTCGACGTCGGCTGCGTGCAGATCAACTACCGCTGGCACGGCCATGCGTTCCCGTCGATCGAGGAGATGCTCGATCCCGAATACACCGCGACCTATGCCGCGCAGTTCCTGCGCACGCTCTACGAGGAACGCGGGTCGTGGTCGGAGGCGGCCGGCGCCTATCATTCGCTGACCCCGGAATTCGCCACGATCTACCGCGCGCGGTTCGACCGCATCCTCGCCGGGCTGGAGCCGGACGCGCTCGACGCGACGATGATGGCGGCGCTGCCCGGGCAGCGGCCGTCGAGCCGGGCGGAACGGCGGCGGCTGGCGCGCGAGGCGGCGGCGCGGCGCATCGCGGAGGCGGGCCCGCCCCCCGAGCCGGTGATGGGCAGCCTCGCCACGGGGCTGGGGCCGGCGGGCGCGGGCCTGCTGGTGCAGGGGATGCCGATGCTGAACGAGGGCACGCCGCTTCTGGCCGCGCCCACGGGCAGCCTGTTCTGAGGACGGGGGAATGCCGATGCAGCTGAGCGTGAAGGCGCTGTTCCAGCCGACGGTGCTGCTGGCGATGGCGCTGATGGCGGTCATCGTGATGATGGTGCTGCCGATGCCGGCCTGGGTGCTGGACCTCGGGCTGGCCGCGTCCTTCGCGCTTGCCATCCTGATCTTCACGATCACGCTCTTCATCAACCGGCCGCTGGATTTCTCGGCCTTCCCGACGATCCTGCTCGCGAGTCTGATGCTGCGGCTGTCGCTGAACGTGAGCTCCACCAAGCTGATCATCGGGCAGGGCCACACCGGGACCGATGCCGCGGGGGGCGTGATCGAAGGCTTCGCCATGTTCATCATGGAGGGTTCGATCTTCCTCGGGCTCGTGGTGTTCTGCGTGCTGCTGATCGTGAACTTCATCGTGATCACCAAGGGCGCGGGGCGCATGGCCGAGGTCGGCGCGCGCTTCGCGCTCGACGGGATGCCGGGCAAGCAGCTCGCCATCGACAGCGACATGGCCGCGGGCGCGATCAGCCACGAGGAGGCGCGGGAGCGGCGCAAGCTCGAGCAGGAGGAGACCACCTTCTTCGGCTCGCTCGACGGTGCGTCGAAATTCGTGAAGGGCGACGCGATCGCGGGGCTGCTGATCACGCTCCTAAACCTCGTGATGGGGCTCGCCATCGGGGTGCTGGTGCACGGGATGCCGGTGGGCGCGGCCTTCACCACCTATTCGATCCTGACGGTCGGCGACGGGCTGGTGACGCAGATCCCCGCGGTGATCATCTCGATCGCCTCGGCGATGCTGCTGTCCAAGGGCGGGGTGCTCGGCTCGACGGACCGGGCGCTCTTCGGCCAGCTCGGCGGCTTTCCGATGGCGCTGGCCACGGTGGCGATCCTCATGGCGCTCTTTGCCTTCATCCCCGGCCTCCCCTTCTTGCCGTTCATGATCGGCGCGGGCATCCTCGGCTTCGCGGCCTTCCACGCGCATCGCGGCCAGAAGGCCAAGGCGAAGGCCGCGGAAGAGGCGCCGATGCAGGACGCGAAGCCGGCGAAGAAGACGCTGGGCGACCTGCTGGAAGTGGACGAGATCCACATGGAGTTCGCCCAGAACCTGGTGCCGGTGGTGATGGACGAGGCGACCGGGCTCGATGCGCGGATCGTCAACATGCGCAACCACATCGCCCAGAGCTTTGGCCTGATCATGCCGGAGATCCGGCTGACCGACAACGCGGCGCTCGATCCGGGGACCTACGTGATCCGGGTGCAGGGGGTGGAGGTCGCCCGGGCGCAGATCGAGACCGACCGGGTGCTGATGCTGCTCCCCGACGAGAGCCGGCCGGCGCCGGAGGGGCGCGGCGTGTCGGAGCCGGTCTATGGCGCGCCGGCGCGCTGGATCCTGCCCGAACTGCAGGAGGAGGCGGCGCTCGCCGGCCTCGCGGTGGTGACGCCGACCGAGGTGGTGGCGACGCATCTGATGGAAGTGGTGAAGTCGAACTTCGGGCGGCTCTTCACCCGGCGGAGCCTGCGCAAGCTGCTCGAGGAGTTCACCGGGCTTTCGGACCCGCGGCGTGCCGAGGCGAACCGGCGGATCGTCGACGAGTTCATCCCCGACAAGTTCCCGATCGACACCCTGCAGGCGGTGCTGAAGCTGCTGCTTGAGGAGCGGGTGTCGATCCGCAACCTGCCGCTGATCTTCGAGGCGATCGCCGAGGTCTACGGCCCGAACGTCAGCCCCGAGGCGATCTGCGAGCATGTGCGGCACCGCATCGGGTTCCAGCTGGTGGCCGAGCTGCAGGAGAAGGACGGCGCGCTGCCGCTGATCCAGCTGAACCCGGCGTGGGAGGAGCTGTTCCAGCGCCACCAGCTGCCCGACGGATCGGGCGTGGTGGACATCGCGCTGCCCCCGGCGGAGTTCAACCGGCTGGCCAATGCGGTCGCCGAGCGGGTGGGCGCGGCGGCGGCGCAGGGGCGCTATCCGGCGGTGGTGACATCGACCAAGCGGCGGCGGTTCCTGCACACGGTGCTGGCGGCCAAGGGCATTCGCAACCCGGTGCTGAGCTTCGAGGAGATCGGCACCACGACGCGGCCGGCGGTTCTGGGCATGGCCTGAGCATGATCGAGGGGCTCGCCGTCCTGCTGGACCTGACCGAGGCGGCGCTGGCCGGGCTGGTGCTGGTCTTCATGCGGATCGGGGCGGTGATGGCGCTTTTGCCCGGGTTCGGCGAACAGATGATCCCGATGCGGGTGCGCCTGGCGGTGACGGTCGCCTTCACCATGGTGGTCTGGCCGATGCTGGCGCCGGAGCTGGTCGCGGTCGATCCCGCGCGGCCGTTCTTCCTGATGATGCTGATCGAGGCGGCGATCGGGCTGCTGCTGGGGCTCTCGATCCGGCTGATGGTGATGGCGCTGCAGCTGGCCGGGTCCATCGCGGCGCAGACGACCTCGCTCGCGCAGATCTTCGGCGCGGGGGCGACGCCCGACCCGATGCCGGCGATCGGCAACATCCTGATGCTGGCGGGCGTGACGCTCGCCGTCACCACCGGACTGCACGTGAAGGCGGCGCTCCTGATGGCCGAGAGCTATGCGATCCTGCCGATGGGGGTGGCGGTCGCGGGCACGGACGTGGCGATGTGGGGCGTGGCGCGGGTGGCGCATGCCTTCGCCTTCGCCTTCTCGCTGGCCGCGCCCTTCGTGATCGCCTCCTTCGCCTATAACCTCGCGCTCGGGGCGATCAACCGGGCCATGCCGCAGCTGATGGTCGCCTTCATCGGTGCCCCGGCGATCACCGCGGGCGGCATCCTGATCCTGATGCTGTCCGCGCCCTTGATCCTGACGCACTGGAACGGGCGGCTCGACGCGATCCTCGGCAATCCGATGGGCATGCCCTGATGGCCGAGGGTCAGGACGAGGGCGCCGAGAAGGTCTTCGACCCCACGCCGCAGAAGCTGGCGGAGGCGCGGAAGAAGGGCGACGTCGCGCGGTCGAACGACGTGGGCGCGGCGGCGGCCTATCTCGGGCTGCTCGCGGTGCTGTTCTTCGGGGGCGCGCATCTCCTCGACCGCGGCGCCTCGGCGCTGATGATCTTCGTCGCCCAGCCCGACCGGCTGACCGGCATGATCCTCGGCCCCGGCGGGCAGGGCCTTTCGGCCGGGATCATGGGCGAGGTTGCGGTGGCGCTGTCGCCCATCGTGCTGGTGCCGATGCTGATGGTGATCGTCGGGCTCGTGGGCCAGCAGGCGGTGGTCCTGTCGGGCGACAAGCTGAAACCGAAGCTGTCGAAGATCTCGATCCTGAAGAACGCCAAGCAGAAGTTCGGGCCGACCGGGCTGATGGAATTCGCCAAGGCGTCGGTGAAGCTGATCGCCATCGCCACGGCGCTGATGATCTACCTGACCGGCGATCTCGACCGGATGATCGGGGCGGTGACCGCCGAGCCGCGGGTGGTGGGCGGACTGATGGGCGAGAGCCTGATCGTGCTCCTGAGCCTGACCTGCGTCATCGCGGTGACGATCGCCGGGGCGGACGTGGTCTGGCAACGCTACGACCACCGCCGCAAGCTGCGCATGTCGCATCAGGAGATCCGCGAGGAGACCAAGCAGTCCGAGGGCGACCCCCACATGAAGGCCGAGCGGCGGCAGCGCGGGCGCGAGATCGCGACGAACCGGATGCTGATCGACGTGCCGAAGGCCGACGTGGTCATCGTGAACCCGACGCATTACGCCGTGGCGCTACAATGGGCGCGGACCCGCGGTTCCGCGCCGGTCTGCGTCGCCAAGGGGCAGGACGAGGTGGCGCTGCGCATCCGCGAGATCGCGGCGGAGGCGAAGGTGCCGATCCACAGCGACCCGCCGACCGCCCGGGCGCTGCACGCCGCGGTCGAGATCGGCCACGAGATCCGGCCCGAGCACTATCGCGCGGTGGCCGCGGCGATCCGCTTCGCCGACCGGATGCGCAAGGCGGCACGCGCGCGGGGCGGCGCATGACGCCCGCGGCGCTGCGCCAGCTCGCCGGGCTCGCCGAGGCGCGGCGGCAGCGCGACCTCGCCGCGGTGGAGCGGCTGGCGGCCGAGATGCGCCGGCTCGACGCCGAGATCGCGGAGATCGCGGGGACGCTCACGCGCGACATGGCGGCGGATGCGCCGGTGCCGATGATGAACCACGGGCGGCGGATGGCCTGGGCCGAGCACGAGACGGCGCTCCGCCGGGCGGCACAGGCCCGGCTCGCGGCGCAGATCGCGGCGGCCCGGACGGTGGCGCGGGTCAGCCTCGGCAAGCACGAGGCGCTGATGAAGCTGGTCGAAGCGGCCGAAGGCGAGGCGCGGCGGGAGCGGGAGCGGAAGACGGAGCGGGAGGGGTTCGTGGGGCTGGTGGGATCCGGGGACTGAGCCCGACGGGCGGCGGTCAGGCCACGGCCTGGAGCCCATTCTTCGCCACGAGGGTCAACAGTTTCAATGAAGCGCCCCGGGGCCGCTTCTCGCCTCGTTCCCACTGGCTGACGAGGCCGGGAGTGACGTTCAGATAGCGCGCGAAGACGGCCTGGCTGGCGCCCTCGCGCAGTCGGATGGCACGGATCGCATCCGGTGCCAGCTCCGCGACCGGGGTCAGGCAGAGTTCGTCGAATTCCCGCATGGTCCTGCGGGAGAGCAGCCCCGCCTCGGCGAGGCCCGTGGCGGTCTCGTGAACGGCGGCAAGCGCGTCACTGCGGTAGTTTCTGGGCATCGGTCGCGAGTTCCATAAGGGCTCCGTTGGCACAGGCAGCGGTGATTTCGCTATCGCCGAACTTCAGCATTTCGCCGGCCAGCCGACGGAAGGCGCGAAGTTCATCCGGGCCGATGTCGCTGCGGGCGTTCTTGGAAAAGCCGTAGACGAAGACCGCGAAAGCGCCGCGCCGGAAAAGAAGGATGCTGCGAAACCCGCCGGAACGCCCCTGCCCCGGTCGGGCGATCCGCTGCTTGAGCACACCGCCGCCGAGATCGGCGTCGACCAGTCCGCGTTCGGCCCTCTGCACGGCATCGATGAGCGCATGGTCGGCGATTCCCTCCCGTTCGGCGAAACGCGCGAAGGGCCGGGTCTTGAAGATGCGCAGGGGGCCCTCCGCCATCATCGGACAAAACATAGCACTCGGTGCTATTCTTTCAAGGACTATCGGCGCAGACTACACGTCCTGCCGGACGATGTCGGTGATCAGGACCTCGGTGACGGGGGCCGTGGGCATGATCTCGCGGGCGGCGACGAGGAGGGCGGATTTCAGGTCCTGCATCTTCTGGCCGGCGGTGAAGCTGCCGTCGAAGCCGCCGGAATTGGCGTGGCGGAACATCACGGCGAGGAAGCTGTCGCGCAGGCGGGGCTGGACGGCCTCGACCGTGGTCGCCTGGCCGGTGGCGATCTCGACCGAGAGGCTGAGCACGACCATGGCGGCGACGCGTTCCTCGGCAAAGACGGGCACGACGAAGGGCTTTTCGAGCGGCACGAACTCCACCCCGCCGGGCGGCAGCTCGCGCGCGAGCTCGACCGGGGCGAAGGGGTCGGGCTCGGCGGCCTCGCCGGCCGGGGCCGGCGGAACCTGGGCCTGGTCCTGCAGCTCCTCGGTCTCGGGGCGCAGCTTGATCCCGGCGCCGACCCCGATGCCGAGGCCGGCCAGCGTCACCACGATGGGCAGGAGGATCTTCATCGCTTGCCCCTCAGTACGGCAGGAGGATGTCGGTGACCTGCTGGCCGTAGCGCGGCTGCTGCACGTCGGTGATCTGGCCGCGGCCGCCGTAGGAGATGCGCGCGCCGGCGATGCGGTCGTAGGCGACCTCGTTGCGGCGGGAGATGTCCTCGGGCCGGACGATGCCGGTGATCTGCAGGTCGCGCAGCTCGAAGTTCACCCGCACCTCCTGGTCGCCCTGGATCACCAGATGGCCGTTCGGCAGCACCTCGACCACGGTGGCGGCAAGCCGCAGGGTCAGCTTCTCGTTGCGCCGGGTCGAGCCCGTGCCGCGCGACGAGGAGGACGAGCCGAGATCCACCGCCGGGTCGAGGCTGGCGTCGTTCGGCAATGCATCCTCGATCACGGTGTTGAGGCCGAAGAGCGCGCTGATCGACATGTTCTCGCTGCCCGAGCGGGAGCGCTGGGTGGTGTTGCGCATCTCCGCCTCGTCGTCGATCTCGATGACGATGGTCAGGATGTCGCCACGGGTCCGCGCGCGGTTGTCGGACAGGAGCCCGCCGCGCTGGCCGGTGTTCCAGAGCGAGCCCTGCTGATAGGCGAAGCGGGCGGGCTCGGGCGGCGGCACCGACATGGCGGCGCGCTCGGCGCTGAGGATCGGGCGGGCATCGGGGCCGACCGTGCCGATCGTACTCATGTCCGGGGCCTTGCCGACATTGGAGAGGCGGTCGCCGGCGCCGCAGGCGGCGAGCGCGAGACAGGTGAGGGCGGCGAGTGCGGAGCGGATCGGTTTCATCTGATAACCTCGACGGTGCCGTTTTCCAGGACGAGCCCCGAGACGATCTGCCGCGAGGTCAGGTTCATGACGCGCACGATCTCGCCGGCGGCGGCGCGGTCGAGCGTCCGGCCTTCGGCGGTGATGCTGAGCGCGCCTTCGACAAAGGTCATGCGCACGAGCTGGTTGCGCTCGACGCGCGCGGGCGGGCCGATCTGGCCGATCAGGACCGGCCGGCCGGCATAGAGGGTGACGCGGGCCTCCTGGCCGAGCGCGTCCTCGATCGCGGTCAGCGCGCCGGGGGTGGCGGCCTCGGTCACGGTCAGGTCGGCGGCCGCGATCACGGTCTGGGGGCGGATCGTGCGCACGGGCGTCACCGTCTGCGCGGTGGCAGCGACGGCGGTGAGCGTGAGCGCAAGGGCGGCAAGGCCGCGGATCATGGGCGGCCTCAGCGGATCTGGGTGGTTGCGCCGAGCATCTGGTCGGCGGCGGTGATGACCTTGGCGTTCAGCTCGTAGCCGCGCTGCGCCTCGATCAGGCCGGTTATCTCGCGCACGGCGTCGACGCTGGAATTCTCCAGATAGCCCTGGCGGAAGATGCCGCGGCCATCGACGCCCGCGTCGCCGATCAGCGCCTCGCCCGAGGCCTCGGTCTCGCGGTAGAGGTTCGAGCCGATCGCCTCGAGCCCCTTCTCGTTGTTGAAGGTCGCAAGCTGGAACTGGCCGAGCTGTTGTGGCTGGACCTGGCCCTCGAAATAGACCCAGACCTCGCCGTCGGCGTTGATGCTGATGTCGCGGGCGTCGTCGGGGATGGTGATGTCGGGCACCACGGTGAAGCCGTCGGAGGTGACGATCAGCCCCTCGCCGGTGCGCTTGAGCGCGCCGTCCCGGGTCCAGGCCGATTCGCCGTTCGGTAGCGTGACCTCGAGATAGCCGGAGCCTTCGATCGCGATGTCGAGCGCGCCGCCGGTCTCGGCCAGCGCGCCCTGGGCGACCTGCATCGACACCGCCGAGGGCCGGACGCCGAGGCCGAGCTGGACCCCGGCGGGCAGCACGGTGCCGTCGGCGGCGTTCACCGTGCCGGGGCGCTGGACCTGCTGGTAGTGCAGGTCCGAGAATTCGGCGCGGCGGGCGTTGTAGGCGGTGGTGTTCATGTTGGCGAGGTTGTGGGAGATCACCTCGACCCGCATCTGCTGCGCCGCCATGCCGGTCGCCGCGATGTTCAGTGCACGCATGATGTTCTCCTGCTGGGGGCGGGGTTCAGCCGCGCTGACCGAGGGTGCGGACCACGTTGCGGATGCGCTCGTCCTCCTGGTCGAGGAGCTTGGCGCCGCGTTCGTAGGCGCGCTGGACCTCGATCATCCGGGTGAGCTCGGCCACGGCGTTGACGTTCGACTGTTCGAGGAAGCCCTGCAGGACGCGGCCCTCCTCGACAGGCACGGTGCCGGCGTCGGCGCGGAAGAGCACGCCCGCCTCGCGGAAGAGCGTGGTGGGGTCCTCGACGTCGAAGAGGCCGATGCGGGCGATGGGCTGGCCGTCGGCCGAGAGGGTGCCGTCGGCGGCGATGGCGATGTTGCGTGCCTCGAAGGGGATCAGGATCTCGCCCCCGCCCTCGTCGAGCAGGCGGTGGCCGTCCATGTTGACCACCTCGCCGTCGGCGCTGCGAGTGAAGGCGCCGGCGCGGGTCAGCCGCTCGCCCTGCGGGGTCATCACCATGAAATAGCCTTCGCCCTCGATCGCCATGTCGAGGGTGCCGTTGGTCTGGACGAGGGCGCCCTGCGTGTCGTCGGTGATGCGGGCGCGGGCCGCGGTCATCGCCACGCTGCCGCCCTCGGCGGCGAGGCGGCGGACCATCTCGGCGAAGATCACGCCTTCGCGGCGGTAGCCGGTGGTGGAGAGGTTCGCGATGTTGTTGGCGACGGTCTGGAGTTCCCTGGCGAGGCCGGACTGGCGCGTGAGCGCGACGTAACCTGCGAGGTCCATGGTACTCTCCTACGTTCTGCAAGCCGCGGCGATACATCCGCCGGTGGACCGAACATGGCCCGTGTTAAGTAAAGATTCGGTCAAGGCCGGAAGGGCGGTTCAGCGCCCCGAGACGCTGGGGATGATCTCGTCCTGGTAGAAGCGCACGAGGGTCTGGCCGGAGAAGCCCATGGTGATCCAGAAGACGACGAGGATCGCCGCGAGTTTCGGCACGAAGGTGAGCGTCATCTCCTGCACCGAGGTCAGCGCCTGCAGGAGGCCGATGGCGAGGCCGACGGCGAGCGCGACGAAGAGGATCGGCGTCGAGACTACGAGCGCGATCCAGAGCGCGTGCCGCAGGATGTCGAGAAGCGCCGCCTCGCCCATCGGCGTCAGACCGGCATGCGCAGGATTTCCTGATAGGCCTCGACCACCCGGTCCCGGACCGCGACGGCGGTCTGCACCGCGAGCTCAGTCTGGGCCAGCGCCTCGACCACCGCCTGGGTGTCGGCGCGGCCGGCGAGCCCGGCCTGGGCCACCGCCTCGCCCTCGCGCATGGTCTGGAAGAAGTCCGCGGCTACGGTGGTGAAGGCCTCGCGCGGGGCCTTGGCCGGGCCGGAGGGCACGGGCTGGGCGGCGGAGACCGCGGTGCTGTAGAGCCGTGAGGCGAGCGATGCCTTGATGTCCATGGGGTCGGCCTTTCTGGCGGGGAACGGGGGGATCAGCGGCGCAGGAGGTCGATCAGCGAGCCGGCCATCTGCCGGGCCTGGTCGAACATCCGCAGGTTCGCCTCGTAGGAGCGGCCGGCCTCGCGCGCGTCGGCGATCTCGACGATCATGTCGACGTTCGAGCCCTGGTAGTAGCCGTCCTCGCCGGCGAGCGGGTGATTCGGGTCGTAGACGCGCTCGAGCTCGCCCTGGCCGAGGCGGACGGGGCCGGTCGCCACCGCGCGGGTGTCGCGGTCCGAGGTCCACGCCTCCTCGAAGGAGACCGTCTTGCGCCGGTAGCCGGGGGTGTCGGCATTGGCGATGTTCTCGGAGGAAAGGCGCAGTCGCGCCGATTGGGCCTGCATGCCGCTGGCGGCGGCCGCCATGGTCCGGGCGAGATCGTTCATGCTCGTGCTCCTCGGGAGGTTGGCGCGGAGGGGACTCAGCGCGGCCGGCCGATGCCGGCGCGCAGGATGTCGAGGGCCTTGGAATAGACGCCGAGCGCGAAGGCATGCGACTGCCGCACCTCGGCCGCGCGCATCATCTGGTCCTCGAGGCTGACGGTGTTGCCGTTCGGCGTCTCGGCCCCGAGCGCGGTCTGCTCGCGCGCTTCGAAGCCGCGGGGATCGGCGCCGAAGGCGAGATGGCCGGGACGGGTCGCGCGGGCGGCGAAGCCCGGCTGGTCGGCGCGCAGCGTCTCGTCGAAGGGCCTGAGATCGCGCGCCTTGTAGCCGGGGGTGTCGGCATGGGCGACGTTCTCCGCGACCAGCACTTGCCGGGCGGTCGCATGGGCCGCGAGGCTGCTGCTCAGACGCAGAAGATTCAGATCCAGGTCCATCGAGGGTTTCTCCCGCTGCTTGGATGAAACGAGGATTTAACCTTGGATGGTTGATAAAGCGTAATCGTGTTCACCAAGTGTTCGAGTGGCCCATGCTGACCGACTTTTCCGCGCTAGAAGCCGATTTGTCCCGCGTTTCCAACCACAGGCGCCGGGGGCGGGTCGTGGCGGTCGGCTCGGGCTCGCTCGAGATCGCCGGCATGACCCACCAGGCGCGAATCGGCGATCAGGTGGAGATCGGGCTGAACGGCGGGCCGATCCGGGGCGAGATCGTGGCGCTGAGCGAGCGGGCCGCGCGGGCGATGACCTACGAGCCCTGCGACGGCGCGGCAGTGGGCGACATGGTGACGCTGTCGCGGATCGACGGGGTGCATCCCGGGCCGCACTGGATCGGGCGGATCGTCGACGCCTTCGGCGCGGCGATGGACGGACGGCCGCTGGCGCCGGGCGCGGCGAGCGCGCCCCTGCGCTGCCCCCCGCCCCCCCCGGCGGAGCGCAAGGCGCTGGGGGCGCGGCTCAACACCGGGCTGTCGGTCTTCGACACGATCCTGCCGCTCGCCCGCGGGCAGCGCATCGGCATCTTCGCGGGCTCGGGCGTGGGGAAATCCTCGCTGCTCGCCGATCTCGCGCGCGGGATCGAGGCGGACGTGGTGGTGCTGGGCCTGATCGGCGAGCGCGGGCGGGAGCTGCGCGAGTTCGTCGAGAACGTGCTGGGCCCCGAGGGCATGGCGCGCTCGGTCGTGGTGGCGGCGACCTCGGACCAGTCGCCGCTGATCAAGCGCCGCGCGGCCTGGACGGCGATGGCGGTGGCCGAGGTGTTCCGCGACCAGGGGAAGCACGTGCTCCTGCTGGTCGATTCGCTGACGCGGTTCGCCGAGGCGCATCGCGAGGTGGCGCTGACGGCGGGCGAGGCGCCGAGCCTGCGTGCCTTTCCGCCCTCGACCGCGAACCTGATCGCCGGGCTCTGCGAGCGCGCCGGGCCGGGGCCCGTGGGCAAGGGCGACATCACCGGCATCTTCAGCGTGCTGGTCGCGGCCTCGGACATGGACGAGCCGGTGGCCGACATCACGCGCGGCGTACTCGACGGGCATGTGGTGCTCGACCGGGGGATCGCCGAGCGCGGGCGCTTTCCGGCGGTCGACGTGCGCCGGTCGGTGTCGCGCAGCCTGCCCGGAATCGCGTCGGCCGACGAGAACCTGATGCTCGCCCGGCTGCGCCGTGTGCTGACCGCCTACGAGAACGCGGCGCTGATGGTGCAGACCGGGCTCTATGCGCCGGGCTCGGACGCGGCCATCGACGAGGCGGTGCGGCTCTGGCCCGCGCTCGACCGGTTCTTCGCGACGAAGGCGCCGGAGGGCGTGGCCGACAGCTTCGCCCGGCTGCGGGATATCCTGCGCTAGGGGGGAGACGACCGCCAGGCCCGACATAGGCAGCGCCGATCTCGGGTTTTTGGCCGGGGGACGGGCTGGCCTTCGCGCCGATGATGCCGAACGACCGGCTGGTGGCCTTCGCCGTCGACTGAGCCCGAGACAGCGGGTGAACGCGGCGCAGGCCGGGGCTGATCGCCTAGCCGCGAAGCGCGGCGAGGCCGGCGAGCTGGGCGTGAAAGCGCCGGACCCGGGCGGCATGGTCGAGCACCGGACCTGCGGGCACCGGCACGAGGCATGGCGTCCGCCCGGGCGCGTCCCCTCCGGCGCATTCGGCGCGGTGGGCGAAAAACTGCGCCAGCCGCGCCTCGTGCTCCGCGCTCCGCGCTCCAGGCATCGTAGGGAAGGCTCCGGTCCGGGCGGTCGATCGTTGCTGCAATCATGGCAGTGGTCCTCCTGCGGTCGGCGCGACCATGCGCCAGGCCGGGCCGGAACGCTTGAGGGAGACCTTGCGAAGTCCTTGCCTTCTCCGCGCAAGTTACCGGGCGGGCACGCGGCGCTAGGCTGATCGCGGCAGGCTCCGCATGATCTACCGATTCGCCGATTGCGAGCTCGACACCACCCGACACGCCTTTCACGTCGGCGGAGACCTGCGCCATGTCGAGCCACAGGTCTTCGACCTTCTGCGGGTGCTGGCCGAAAGGCCCGGCGAACTGGTCAGCCGCGATATGCTGATCGAGACGGTCTGGGGCGGGCGCATCGTGTCGGAATCGGCGATCGACGCCCGGATCAACGCCGCGCGCCGCGCAGTCGGCGACGACGGCCGCGCCCAGCGCGTGATCCGGACCGTCCCGCGCCGCGGCATCCGGCTGGTCCCGCCGGTCGCCGTCCTCACCACGTCCGCCGACGCCGCACCCGCACCGGGGCCGGAGGGACAGCGGGTCCGCTTCGCCCGCTCGGCCGATGGGGCGCGGCTGGCCTTCGCCACCACTGGGCACGGAGCGCCGCTGGTGCGGGGCAGCCACTGGCTCACCCATCTCGAACTCGACTGGCTGAGCCCCATCTGGCGGCCGCTGCTCGACGCGCTCGGCCGGGATTTCGCGATCACCCGGTGGGACCAGCGCGGCACCGGGCTCTCGGGCCGCGAATCGGTGAACTTCGACCTTGAGGCGATGACGGCCGATCTCGAGGCGGTCGCCGATGCCGCGGGGCTCGACCGGTTCCGGATCTTCGCCGCCTCGCAAGCGGTGCCGGTCGCGGTGAACTTCGCCGCCCGCCACCCCGAGCGCGTGTCGCGGATGGTGCTTTACGGCGGGTTCGTGGCCGGCCGCGCCCTGCGCGCGGGGCCGGAGGCGCGGATCGAGCATGCCGCCTTCCTGACACTGATCCGCGCCGGCTGGGGCCAGCCCGACAGCCCCTTCATGCGCGCCTTCACCACGATCTACATGCCGGACGCGACGCCGGAACAGCTCGAATCCTTCGTCGAGATGCAATGCGCCTCGGCGAGCCCGGAAACCGCGGCCCGGCTGCGCGAGGAGACCGGCAGGTTCGACATGCGGGACGCGCTGGCCGCTGTGCGGGCGCCGACCCTCGTCCTGCACGGGCGCCGCGACGCGGTCGTGCCGCTGGCGGATGGTCAGGCGCTGGCCGCGGGCATCCCCGGTGCGGAACTGATGGTGCTGGAAAGCCGCAACCACATCCCCCTGCCCCATGACACGGCATGGCGCGAGATGATGGCCGCGACGACCGACTTCCTCAACGCCGGGCGGCGAGGAGGTTGAGAAGCCCGTCGGAGGAGCCCGGGCCGGTGCCGGTGATGTTCTGCAGAAGCGTGAGCGCACCGGAGTTCGGGGCGGTCATGGCGAGGCCGGTCTCGATCTGGGCGCGGGCGAGGAAGCGGTTGATCAGCTTCTCGACATTGGCCGGGTCCTTGAAGACGGCGAGGCCGCCTTCGCCGAACATCGTGCGGGTGCGGTCGCGCAGGGTCTCGGCCTGGCGGTCGATGTCGATCCGGGCGAATTCCTTGGGCAGGCCGAAGGCCATCTCGAACACCCGCCTGAGCGGCTTCGAGCCGAGGATCTGGAACCACGGCCCCTCGCCCTCGGTCTTCGCGAGCTCGCCGATCTCGCGCCGGAAGGTGAGCGCGAGGCGCATGTCGTCGTTGACCCCGCCGACCGCGACCTCGAACTGGCGGATGCGGTACTGGGCGGCGATCCTGTCGGCGAAGCCCTCCTTCGCCACCTTCGGGCCGCCGGCATTGCCGAAGCCGAAAGCCTCGGCGAGCTGCTTGAAGGCGGGATTGGTCAGGCGGTTCGCGTAGCTGCGCGGATCGTCGGTGCCGCCTTCGAGGATCTTGCGGACGAAGGCCTTCTTGTCGATCTCGCCCTCGAGCCCGAAGGCGCCGAGCGCGACCTTGAGCAGGCGCCGGTCGGCGACCAGCTGCTCGGCGCTGGTCACCTTGCCGATGTTTTCCTTGAAATAGGCGATCTCGCGGTTGACCTGGGGGCTCCTGTCGAAGGCCGCCTGCTGCGCGGGGGCCGTGCGCTCCAGAAAGCGCCAGCCCGCCACGCCGCCCATCGGGATCGACGGGATGTAGCTCATGAGGCCGCGCGCAGCAGGCGCTCCTCGCGCGGGAGGAGGTTCCTGAGCGCCCGCATCGCCTGGTAGAAGCGGCCCTCGGCCACGGCGGCGGTGGCGGCGGTCAGGTGTTCGCGGCTGTCGGCGTCGAGGAAGACCTGGCTCAGCTGTTCGATGCCGCGCATCAGCTGGCGGCGCGCCTCCTCGGGGTCCGCCTCGCCGGCGAGCACCATCTGGGCGATGTAGCAGACCCGGCGGACGGGCGTGTTGACCTCGTGCGGATGGATCGCGTCGCGCAGGCGCAGGACGTTGGCGTCGGGCGTCACGATGTTCAGCCGGGTGCGGCGGTCGCCGTTCTCCATGACGACGCCGTTGATCATCACCCGCTCGCGCGGGCCGAGCTTCAGCACGAGACCGGTCATCGGGCAACCTCCGTCTGGCCGCGCAGGCCCTTCATGATGGCGGTGTTGATGTCGATGAGCGCCGCGGCCGAGGCGCGGCCGCCGAGCACGGCGAGCGAATGCCTGCGGACGAATTCGGCGAGCGAGATCAGCTGGGCGCGCAGGGGAACGGGCAGGCCGTTGTCGTCGAGCATCAGGTCCTCGGCGAGTGCGCCCCAGAGGCGCTGGTTGTCGCAGACGGCCTCGGCGAGGCGGGGAAACTGCGACTTGTCGGTTTCGTCGACGTCCTGCAGGCGGTGGGTCACCTGGGCGAAGACGGCGTATTCGGTCCCGCGTTCGGTCCGGATCGGCCGGGCGGCCTGGGCGTAACCGTTCTGGGCCTGGAAATTCGGCAGCATGGGGCACCCTCAGCTGACCCGGCGGGGTTTCCGGGCACGTGTGTCGGGAGGAGGGAGGAGGCGGGGCGGGGGAAGGCCCCCGCCCCGCCGGTGTCCTTAGCGGAAGAGCGCCAGGATGTTCTGCGGGTTCTGGTTGGCGATCGACAGCGCCTGGATGCCCAGCTGCTGCTGGACCTGCAGGGCCTGGAGACGGGCCGAGGCCTCCTCCATGTCGGCGTCGACGATGGCGCCGACACCTTCCTTGAGCGCGTCCATCTGCTTGTTCAGGAACGAGTTTTGCGCATCGATCTGAATCTGAGCAGCACCGAAGGCGGCAGCGGCGGCGGTCGCCGCCTGGAGCGCTGTCTCGACTGCATCGAGATCCGTCTCAGTCTCGTCGCCCGTAAGCGCCACGGTGATAGCAGCGGTGGTAGCAAGGTTGTGGCCCGTCACCGTGATCGTCTCAAGCCCAACGCCGCCGCCCGTGGCGCGGGTCAGCGAAGAGACAATTTCGATGTCGTTCGTATTGTTGACAATATTGATGCCATTATACTGTGCGGACGCCGCAATAGAAGCCATCGTTGTAGTCAGAGCCGTGATATCATTGCCAAGCTTGGTCTGGTCTGCACCAGGCTCCTTACTCTGGATGACCTTCTCCTGGACCTGCTTGAGGATGTCGACCATCTGCTCGGCAGCGGCTCGGCCGACACCGACAAGTGCGGAGGCCGACGTCAGGGACTCGGACATTTTCTTGTAGGAACCGACGTCCGAGCTCATTGTGGCGGCGATCGCCCAGCTCGAGGAGTTGTCTTTCGCGGTCGCGACCTTCATGCCGGTCGAGATCTGGTTCTGGACCTGGCCCATGCCCTTGTTGACGCTCTTCAGCGTCTGCAGGGCGACCATCGCGGAAGTGTTGGTGAGAATCGAAGACATCAGTGCATTCCTTCATGGCGTGCGGCGCTTTCGACGCCGCGTCTGACAAATGGACCCGCCCATGCGGGACCGATGATCGCCATTCTGACAGTTGCGGCAGCGGATCCGCTTCGACCCCACCGCGCCGGCCCTTCGACCGCATGGGTGGACCATGGGCGACGCTGGCTAAGAGAGTCCTAACGCGGCAGGACTATCATGCTTAACAGGAGCTTGGCTGGTTGACGGGGGCTTAATCGCCCGCGGGCTCATCGGCCGGCCGGGGGGCGATCCGGCGGCCGTAGAGTTCGAGCCGGTGGTGCACGATCTCGTAGCCGAGGCGGGCGGCGATCTCTTCCTGCAGCGCCTCGATGCCGTCGGAGGTGAACTCGATCACCTCGCCGGTGTCGATGTCGATCAGGTGGTCGTGGTGCTTCTGGTCGGCCTGCTCGAAGCGGGCGGGGCCGTTGCCGAAGGCGTGGCGCTGGATCGCGCCGGATTCCTCGAGCGCCTTGACCGTGCGGTAGACGGTGGCGAGCGAGATGCGGCTGTCCTGGCGGTTCGCCCGCTCGAAGATCTCCGCCGCGTCGGGATGGCCCTCGGCGTCGAGCAGGATGCCGAGGATGATCCGGCGCGGCTTGGTGTTGCGCAGACCAGCCTCGCGCAGCATCGCCTCGTAGTCCGGTGCCTTCTTCGCCGCCTTCATGGCCGAGGTGTGGCGCGGGTGCGGCGTCATTGCAACCCACGTTTTTGCGAACGATACTCATTTGCATTGACAGAGCGTCCCACGCGCCACATCTTCCGCGCAGGTTCCGGGGGAGGCGAGATGAGACGAATCCTGCTGGCGGCCCTCCTGTCGCTCGTCGCGGCCCTGCCCGCGGCGGCGGAGCGGCTGCAGGTGATGACGACGATGACGGTGATCGCGGACATGGCGCAGAAAGTGGCCGGCGAGGTCGCGGACGTGCGCGCGCTGATCCCGCCCGGGGCGGACGTCCACAACTACCAGCCGACGCCGGGCGACATCCGCGCGGCGCAGGATGTCGACCTGATCCTGTGGAACGGCATGGGGCTGGAGATCTGGTTCGAGCGGTTCTTCAGGAACCTGCGCGACGTGCGCTCGGCGGTGGTGACCGAGGGCATCGTGCCGATCCCGATCTCGAGCGGCCCCTATGCCGGCCAGCCGAACCCGCATGCCTGGATGTCGCCGGCCGAGGCGCTGATCTACGTGGAGAACATCCGCGCGGCGCTGGCCGAGGCCGATCCGGCGAATGCGGAGGTCTATGCCGTGAATGCGGCGGCCTATGCCGCGGCGATCGAGGCGGCGGCCGGGCCGATCCGCGAAACGCTGGCCGCGATCCCGGAGGAGCGGCGCTGGCTGGTCACGTCGGAGGGCGCGTTCTCCTATCTCGCGCGGGATTTCGGGATGAACGAGGGCTACATCTGGCCGATGAACGAGCCGGGACAGGGCACGCCGCAGCAGGTGCGCCGGGTGATCGACCTGATCCGGGAGCACGCGGTGCCGGTGATCTTTTCCGAATCGACCGTGGACCCGCGCCCGGCCGAGCAGGTCGCCCGCGAGACCGGCATCCGCTATGGCGGCGTGCTCTTTGTCGACAGCCTCAGCCCGCCGGACGGGCCGGTGCCGAGCTATCTCGACCTCCTGCGGGTGACGGCCGGGCGGATCGCCGAGGAGTTGCGAAGATGACCGCGACCGAGCCGCAGCCGACGAAGGACACGACCCGGGCCATGGGCCCGGGTCTCGTCGTCCGGGGGGCGAGCGTGACCTACCGGACCGGACTCGTCGCGCTGGACAGTGCCAGTTTCTCGGTGCCGCGCGGCTCGATCACCGCGCTCGTCGGCATCAACGGCTCGGGCAAGTCGACGCTCTTCAAGGCGGTCATGGGCTTCGTGCCGCTGGCGTCGGGGACGGTCGAGATCCTCGGCCAGCCGCGCGACGCGGCCCTCGCCGCCAACCTCGTCGCCTATGTCCCGCAGGCCGAGGAGGTCGACTGGACCTTCCCGGTTCTGGTCGAGGACGTGGTGATGATGGGCCGCTACGGCCACATGAACTGGCTGCGCCGCGCCGGGCCGCGCGACCGCGCGCTGGTTGCCGAGGCGCTGGAGCGGGTGGGCATGACCCATCTGGCGAAGCGGCAGATCGGCGAATTGTCGGGCGGGCAGAAGAAGCGGGTGTTCCTCGCCCGGGCGCTGGCACAGGAGGGGCAGGTGATCCTGCTCGACGAGCCCTTCACCGGGGTGGACGTCCAGACCGAGGAGCGGATCGTGAGGCTCCTGACCGAGCTGCGCGCCGAGGGGCGGGTGATGCTGATCTCGACCCACAACCTCGGCTCGGTGCCGGAGTTCTGCGACCGGGTGGTGCTGATCAACCGGATGATCCTCGCCGAGGGTCCGACGGCCGATGTCTTCACCCGCGCAAACATCGAGCGGGCCTTCGGCGGCACGCTCCGCCACTACGTCCTCGGCGGGGCGGACCTGCACGAAGATGCCGATGCGCGGCAGGTGACGGTGATCACCGACGACGAGCGGCCCTTCGTGATCTACGACGAGGGCAGGCGCGGGGGCGAGCGATGACCGCGCTCCTCGAGCCCTTCGCCTATGGCTACATGTTCAACGCGATCTGGGTCTCGGCGCTGGTGGGCACGGTCTGCGGGTTCCTCTCGGCCTTCCTGATGTTGAAGGGCTGGAGCCTGATCGGCGACGCGCTCAGCCATTCGATCGTGCCGGGCGTGGCGGGGGCGTATCTGCTGGGCCTGCCCTTCGCGCTCGGCGCGTTCCTGTCGGGCGGGCTCGCCGCGGCGGCGATCCTCGGGCTCGGCGCGGTGACGCAGCTGCGGCAGGACGCGGTCATCGGGGTGGTGTTCACCGGCTTCTTCGGGCTCGGCCTCTTCATGGCGTCGCTGTCGCCGATGGCGGTGAACGTCCAGACGATCATGCTCGGCAACGTTCTCGCCATCACGCCGGGCGACACGCTGCAGCTCGCGCTGATCGGCGGGGGCGCGCTGGTGGTGCTGGTGGCGAAGTGGCGTGATCTGGCGGCAGTGTTCTTCGACGAGGTTCATGCCCGCACGGTGGGCCTGAACCCGGGGCGGCTGAAGGTGCTGTTCTTCGCGCTCCTCGCCGCCTCGACGGTGGCGGCGCTGCAGACGGTGGGCGCGTTCCTGGTGATCGCCATGGTCATCACGCCGGGCGCGACCGCGTATCTGCTGACCGACCGGCTTTCGCGGCTGATCGGCCTCGCCGCCGGAATCGGCGCGGGGTGCAGCGCGGTCGGGGCGTACCTCAGCTACTTCCTCGACGGGGCGACCGGCGGGCTGATCGTGACGCTGATGACGGCGGTCTTTCTGGCCGCGTTCCTCTTCGCGCCGAAGCACGGGCTGATCGCGTCGCGGGCGCGGATGCGGGCGGCGCGCCATGGCTGAGCTGCTGCTGCCCTTCCAGTTCCCCTTCATGCAGCAGGCCTTCCTGATCGCGGGGCTGGTGGCGCTGCCCATGGCGATCCTGTCCTGCTTCCTCGTGCTGCGCGGCTGGTCGCTGATGGGCGACGCGATCAGCCATGCGGTCCTGCCGGGGGTGGTGCTGGCCCATGCCGCGGGGCTGCCGATCCTGGTCGGCGCCTTCGTGGCGGGGCTGCTCTGCGCCACCGCGACCGGCTGGCTGCGCGACAATTCCCGCATCAAGGAGGACCCCGCGATGGGCGTGGTGTTCTCCGGTCTCTTCGGGCTGGGGCTGGTGCTCTACGCCGCGATCCACACCACGCTGCACCTGTCGCATCTCCTCTTCGGCGACATTCTCGGAGTGAGCTGGGGCGACATCGGACAGGCGGCGGCGATCGCGCTCGTCATCGTCGCGGCGCTGGTGCTGAAGCGGGCGGATTTCACCGCGGTGACCTTCGACCCGATGCATGCCCGCGCCATCGGGCTGAAGGTGCGGCTGCTCGACTACGCGCTTCTGGCGATGATCGCGCTGGCGGTGGTGGGCGCGCTGCAGGCGGTTGGCATCATCCTCGCCATCGCGCTGATGATCACGCCGGGGGCGACCGCGGCGCTCTGGACGCGAAGGATGGGGCCGATGCTCCTCTTCGCGGCGGTCTTCGGGGTAGTGACGGCGCAGGCCGGGGTCTATGCCGCCTTCTGGATCGACGCGGCGCCGGCGCCGACGATCGTGCTGATCCAGACGCTGGGCTTCGTGATCAGCCTCGCCCGCGCGCAACTGGGCGCGGGCGGCGGCGTCGGTGTCCGGTAACGGACCGTTGCCGTCGGCCCGCGGACGGGCCGGCGGCAACCGGGATCAGCTGATCCGCTGGAGGAGCGCGTCGATCGAGGCCTTGGCGTCGCCGTAGAACATCCGCGTGTTCTCCTTGTAGAAGAGCGGGTTCTCGATGCCGGAATAGCCGGTGCCCTGGCCGCGCTTGGACACGAACACCTGCTTCGACTTCCACACCTCGAGCACCGGCATGCCGGCGATCGGGCTGTTCGGATCTTCCTGCGCGGCGGGGTTCACGATGTCGTTCGAGCCGATGACGATCGCGACGTCCGTCGAGGGGAAGTCGTCGTTGATCTCGTCCATCTCCAGCACGATGTCGTAGGGCACCTTCGCCTCGGCGAGCAGCACGTTCATGTGGCCGGGCAGGCGGCCGGCGACGGGGTGGATGCCGAAGCGCACCTCCTTGCCCTTGGCGCGCAGGCGCTTGGTCAGTTCGCTGATCGAGCCCTGGGCCTGCGCCACCGCCATGCCGTAGCCCGGCACGATGATGATCGAATCCGCGTCCTCGAGCGCCGCGGCGACACCGTCGGCGTCGATGGCGATCTGCTCGCCCTCGATCTCCTGCGCCGGGCCGGTGGTGCCGCCCCAGCCGCCGAGGATCACGCTGACGAAGTTGCGGTTCATCGCGCGGCACATGATGTAGCTGAGGATCGCACCCGAGGAGCCGACCAGCGCGCCGGTGACGATCAGCAGGTCGTTCGACAGCGTGAAGCCGATCGCCGCCGCCGCCCAGCCCGAGTAGCTGTTCAGCATCGAGACCACGACAGGCATGTCGGCGCCGCCGATCGCCATGATCAGGTGCCAGCCGATCGCGCCGGCGATGATCGCGACGAGGATCATCGTCCAGATGCCCGCGCCGTTGAAGTAGAGCACGCCGAGGATCAGGCAGACGATCCCCGCGGCGAGGTTGATCTGGTGGCGGAACGGCAGGGTCAGCGCCTTGGAATCGATCTTGCCGGCGAGCTTGCCGTAGGCGACGACCGAGCCGGTGAAGGTCACCGCGCCGATGAAGATGCCGAGGAAGATCTCGACCCGCATGATCGCGAGCTCGACCGAGGTCTTCTTGGCGAGGGTCGCGGCGAAGCCGGTCAGCTGGTCCGCTGTCCCGGCGGCGAGCGCCGCGGCGGCGCGGCCGGCCTCGATGTCGGCATTGAGTCCGATGAAGACCGCGGCGAGGCCGACGAGGCTGTGGAAGCCCGCGACCAGCTCCGGCATCTGGGTCATCTGGACCTTGCCGGCGACGAAGGCGCCGATGACGCCACCGACCACGATCATCAGGAGCACGAGCAGGTAGTTGCCCGCGCCCGGCCCGAAGACCGTGGCGCCCACCGCGAGCGCCATGCCGATCATGCCGTAGTAGATCGCGCGCTTGGCCTTTTCCTGATTGCTCAGGCCGCCGAGCGCGAGGATGAAGAGGATGCTCGCCACCACATAGGCGGCCGTCACCAGACCGATGCTCATGTCCCCGTGCCCTTAGCTTTTCTGGAACATCGCAAGCATCCGGCGCGTCACGAGGAACCCGCCGAAGATGTTGACCGATGCCATGAGGATGGAAAGCGCCGCGAGGATGATCACGATGACGCTCGACGACGCCACCTGCAGCAGCGCGCCGAGGATGATGATCGAGGAGATCGCGTTGGTGATCGCCATCAGCGGCGTGTGCAGCGCGTGGCTCACGTTCCAGATCACGTGGTAGCCCACGAAGACCGCCAGCACGAAGACGATGAAGTGCTGCATGAAGCTCGCCGGCGCGACCGTGCCGATCAGGAGCAGGAGCGCGCCACCGACCGCAAGCATCAGGCTGGTCTGGTTCCCGGCCTTGCGCACCTCGGCCAGCTCGCGCGCGGCCTTCTGCTCGGCGGTCTTCTCGACGGCCTTGGGCTTGGGCTTGGCCGCGGCGATCGCCTTCACCTTGGGCGGCGGCGGCGGGAAGGTGATCTCGCCCGCATGGGTCGCCAGCGCGCCGCGGATCACGTCGTCCTCCATGTTGACGACCGGCTGCCCGTCCTTGGCGGGCGTCAGGTCGTCCATCATGTGGCGGATGTTGGTGGCGTAGAGGCTGGAGGCCTGGGTCGCCATCCGGCTCGGGAAATCGGTGTAGCCGATGATCCGCACGCCGTTCGGCGTCTCGATCGACTGGTCGGGCACCGTCAGGTCGCAGTTGCCGCCACGCTCGGCGGCGAGGTCGACGATGACCGAGCCCGGCTTCATCATCGCCACCATGTCCTCGGTCCAGAGCTTCGGCGCCGGACGGCCGGGGATCAGGGCGGTGGTGATGACGATGTCCATCTCCGGGGCGAGCTCGCGGAACTTGGCGAGCTGCTTGGCGCGGAACTCCTCGCTCTGCGGCGCGGCGTAGCCGCCGGTCGCGGCGCTGTCCTGGCTTTCCTCGAAGTCGAGGAAGACGAACTGCGCGCCCATGGATTCGATCTGCTCGGCCACCTCGGGGCGCACGTCGAAGGCATGGGTGATCGCGCCGAGCGAGACCGCGGTGCCGATCGCCGCGAGGCCGGCGACGCCCGCGCCGACCACCAGCACCTTGGCCGGCGGCACCTTGCCCGCGGCGGTGATCTGGCCGGTGAAGAAGCGGCCGAAGTTGTTGCCCGCCTCGATGACCGCCCGGTAGCCGGCGATGTTCGCCATCGACGACAGCGCGTCCATCTTCTGCGCGCGGCTGATGCGGGGCACCATGTCCATGGCGAGCGCGGTGACGCCCTTCGCCTTCAACGTCTCCAGCAAATCGGGGTTCTGCGCGGGCCAGAGGAACCCGATCAGGATCTGGCCGCTGCGCAGATGGTCGAGCTCCGCCCCCTCGGGCGCGCGCACCTTGGCGACGATGTCGGCGGCGGCATAGAGCGCGGCGGCATCCGGGACGACCTCGACACCGGCGGCGCGATAGGCGTCATCCGAAAAACGTGCGGCTTCACCCGCGCCCGATTCGACGACGCAGTCGTAGCCGAGCTTCTTCAGCGCCTGGGCCGACTGCGGTGTCAGCGCGACGCGCTTCTCGCCGGGAAACACTTCCCTGGGGGCTCCAATCTTCACGGAAACTGCGCTCCTCTCCTGTCCGGACGCGGCTCGTTCGGGCTCTGGAAGTGATGCGGCCCCCCGGCGCCATAACGGGGCGTTCTAGGTTTCCGGACCCTCGAAGTCAAACCGTACGATGGGCGAAACCGGCCGCCGGGGACGCGAACGGCCCGGAAAAGCCTCCGGACCGTCGCGCCGACACCGGGATGCGCCGCCGGTCAGAGCGCGCGCGCGAGCGCCTCGAGCTGGTCGGCGGCCTTGCCCCAGCCCTCGTTGAAGCCCATTTCCGCGTGCCGGGCGCTCGCCTTCTCGGTCCAGTGCCGGGCATGGGCGATGTAGCGGGTGCCCTCGCCTTCGTCGTCGAAGGCGACGATCCCGGTGAAGAAGGGCTCGGCGGCCGGCCGCCAGCCGGCGGAATAGGCGTCGGTGAACACGAGCAGGCGGCCCGGCACGACCTCGAGCCAGACGCCCTCGCTGTGGTGTTCCTCGCCCGCCGGGCCGCGCATCGTGGTGTTGAAGGCGCCGCCGGGGCGCAGGTCGACCTCGGTTTCGGCGAGCCGCCACGGCACGGGGCAGAACCATTGCTTCAGGAGCTCCGGTTCGGTCCAGCAGCGCCAGACCGCGGCGCGCGGCGCGGCGATCAGGCGTTCGAAGACGAGTTCCCGGCTGTCGGGCCGGTCGGTCGGGGCTTCGGTCATCGGGTTTCCTCCCTCCTGGGACCGCGCGGGGCCGCCGCGCGGTCGCGCCTGTGCCGGGGTCAGGCCTCCGCGGCAGGTTCGAGAACCGCCCAGAGCAGCCCGAACGGATCCTCGAGCAGGCCCCATTCGTCGCCCCAGAACTGGCGCTCGTAGGGCGCGCGCACGGTGCAGCCCGCCTCGACCGCGCGCCGCCACCAGCCCGGGCCGTCGTCGACGACCAGTTGCAGGTGGAAGCCCTGCGGCTGCGCCGGCGCGGACTGGGCGGGATCGTGCATGTCCGTCATCATCAGCGCACCGCCGTTCACCTCGACCTGCAGTTGCATATAGGCGCTGGGGCGGTTCGCCATCGGCACACGGCCGAGGTCGCGGGCGCCGAAGGCGCGGGCGTAGAAATCCGCGGCCTCGCCGGCACGGCCGCCGAGGCCGACGTAGGGTATCACCCCGCGCATGACTGCGGGCGAGGGCCGGCCTCCGGCTTCCGCCGGATCGATCGTTTCGGTGGTCATGACTTGCCTCCCTTCCGGGCTGGTCAGAGTTCGACGATGGGGCTGAACCCGCCGTAGATCATCCGCTTGCCGTCGAAGGGCATCGCGGACATGTCCTGCGGCATGCGCTCGTCCTTCATCAGCTTCGGCCAGGCCTCGTCGCGGGCCTCCTTCGACGGCCAGACGATCCAGGAGAAGACGACGCTCTCGCCCGGCTCGCGCTTCACCGCCATCGGGAAGGAGGTGACCTTGCCCTCCGGCACGTCGTCGCCCCAGCATTCCATCACCTGGGTGGCGCCGTATTCCCTGAAGATCGCGCCGGCCTCCTCGGCATGCCTGCGATAGTCCTCGCGCCGGTCGTCGGGCACGGCGCAGAGAAATCCGTCGACGTAGCTCATCTGGCAGTCTCCTCTTCGGCTTCGGCGGGAAAGAGAAGTTCGAGGTAGCGGTGCAGGTGGTCGAGGCTGTCGACCGCGACCGACAGGTCGTCGAGCGCCTTGGCCATGACGAAGGCGCCCTGGATCACCGCCTGGGCGTGGAGCGCGAGGCCGCGGGCCGTGACGCCGGGCGGCGCCCCGTGCCGGGCGATCAGCGCGGCGAAGTCGGGCTCGAGCGTCTCGGCATGGGCGGCCATCACCGCGCCGCAGGCGTCCCGGATCGCCGCGCTCGTGGCATAGGTCTCCTGCACCGTGGTGCCGGCATAGCAGGTGATCGCCGGCAGCGGGCCGCCGAGCAGCGCCTTGCGGAAGTCCACGTAGGCGAGCAGCCGGTCGCGGGGATCGGCCGGCGCGTGATAGGGCGCCCCGGCGAAGAGCGGCGCAGTAACCGCGCCCCAGTGCTCGGCCGCGGCGACGCCCAGGTGCTCCTTGCTGCGGAAGTGATGGAAGAACGCGCCCTTGGTCACGCCGGCGGCGCGGCAGAGGTCCTCGACCGAGGTCGCCGCGAAGCCGCGTTCCCGGATCACGTCCAGCGCGGCATCGAGCAGGCGGGTCCTTGCGTCCTTGCGAACGGGCATCGATTCCCTCCGGTTGCCGCAACATACCAACCGGTCGGTATGCGCGTTAAACAGGGAGGGGAGGGCGTGGGCGGCATCCCGCCGACCGCCCCGCCGGGCGGCCTTTCGGCGGGCAAGGCGATGCACACGCCGCCGGCCCCCGGCGACGTATGCGACAGGATGGTGATGATCCTGGCCGGGGCAGATCCCCGGCGGGATTCGCCTAGCCGAGGCGCCCGTTCAGCGCGCGGTCGTAGAGGTCGAGCGCGTCGCCCTCGGTCAGGGTGCGGGGATTGCCGCCGGCCGTCGGGTCGACCACCGCCATCTTCGCCATCTCTGCGAAGCGGGCGTCGTCCACCCCGATCTTGTCGAGCGTGTGCGGGATGCCGAGATCGCGGCGCAGGCGCAGGACGAAGTCCATGAAGCCGGCGAAGCCGTCCTCCAGCCCCAGCCAGGCGGCGAGGCGGTCGATCTTCTCCTCGATCTGGTCGCGGTTGAAGTCGAGCACATAGGGCATGAAGACCGCGTTGGTCAGCCCGTGGTGGGTGTTGTAGATCGCGCCCACCGGATGGGACAGCGCATGGATCGCGCCGAGCCCCTTCTGGAAGGCGGTCGCGCCCATCGCCGCGGCGCTGAGCATGTGGGCGCGGGCCTCGATGTCGCGGCCGTCGCGGCAGGCGCGCGGCAGGTATTCCTGCACGAGCCGCATGCCCTCGACCGCGATTCCCTCGGCCATCGGATGGTAGGAGGGCGCGCAATAGGCCTCGAGGCAGTGGGCGAAGGCGTCCATGCCCGTCCCGGCGGTCAGATGCGCGGGCAGCGGCACGGTCAGCTCGGGGTCGAGGATCACCTGCGCCGGCATCATCTTCGGGTGGAAGATCACCTTCTTGGTATGGGTCTCGGCATTGGTGATCACTCCGGCGCGGCCGACCTCCGACCCGGTCCCCGCGGTGGTCGGCACCGCGACGATCGGGGCGATGCCGTCGGGATCGGCGCGGGTCCACCAGTCGCCGATGTCCTCGAAGTCCCACATCGGCCGGGTCTGGCCGCGCATGAAGGCGATGACCTTGCCCGCGTCGAGCGCCGAGCCGCCGCCGAAGGCGACCACCCCGTCGTGCCCGCCGTCACGCAGCACCTTGAGCCCCGCCGCGACGTTCTCGGCCGTCGGGTTCGCCTGGACCTCCGAGAAGACCGCGGCCTCCAGCCCGGCACCGCGCAGCACCTCGAGCGCCGTCGCGGTGATCGGCAGCGGCGCGACGCCGGGGTCGGTCACCACGAGCGGGCGCGTGATCCCGGCGGCGGCACAGGCCGCGCCGAGCTCGGCGATCCGGCCGGGACCGAAGCGGACGGCGGTCGGGTAGTTCCAGTTGGCAGTCGGGGCGGCGCCTTGGGCCATGATGTCAGAGTTTCCTCAGGTGATAGGACTTCGGCCGCGTCAGCGCGAGATAGCCGAGGTTCGAAAGGGTGGTGCCGCGACCGGTCTCCTTGCAGCCGGTCCAGCAGAGCGCCGGATCGACATAGTCGCAGCGGTTCATGAAGACGGTGCCGGTCTCGATCTGCGCCCCGATCTCGGCCGCCTTTTCGGTGTCGTTGGTCCAGATCGACGCGGTCAGGCCGTAGCGGCAGTCGTTCATCAGCCGGATCGCCTCGGCATCGTCGGCGACCGGCATGATGCCGACCACGGGGCCGAAGCTCTCCTCCATCATCACCCGCATCGAATGGTCGACGTTCACGAGGATCTGGGGGGCGAGATAGGCGGTCTCGCCGGTGTCGGCAGGGAAAAGCCCGGGGTCGATCAGCGGCTTCGCCCCGGCGGCCACCGCCTCGGCGATCTGGTCGCGCACCGTGTCGGCGAACCGCTTCGACGCCATCGGGCCGATGGTCGTCTCGGGGTCGAGCGGGCTGCCGAGCCTGTATTTCGAGACGAGCGCCACGGCCTTCTCGACGAAGGCGTCGTAGAGGCTCTCATGCACGTAGATCCGCTCGATCCCGCAGCAGCACTGGCCGGAATTGTACATCGCGCCGTCGACCAGCACCTCGACCGCCGTGTCGAGATCGGCATCGGCGCGCACATATCCCGGGTCCTTGCCGCCGAGTTCGAGCCCGGTGCCGACGAAGGTGCCGGCCGCGGCGCGTTCGATCTCCTGCCCGCCGCGCACCGAGCCGGTGAAGTTCACGAAGTCGAACTCGCGCGCGCCGATCAGCTCGGAGGTCGTGGCATGATCGAGGAAGACGTTGGTGAAGAGCCCCTCGGGCAGATGCGCGAAGGCATCCGCCAGCCGCTCGCCGCAGAGGAGCGTCTGGCTCGCGTGCTTCAGCACCACCGCATTGCCAGCGATCAGCGCCGGCACGATCGAGTTCATCGCGGTCAGGTAGGGATAGTTCCACGGCGCGATGACGAAGACGAGGCCGAGCGGTTCCCGCGAAAGATAGCGGCGGAAGCGGTCGCTGTCCTCGATCACGTCGTCAGCGAGCGATTTCTCCGCGATCTTTGCCATCCAGGCCGCGCGTTCCTTGACCCCGCCCATCTCGCCGCCGTAGCGGGTGGGCCGGCCCATCTGCCAGGCGAGCTCGGTCACGAGGTCGGCGTTCACCCGGTCGAGCCGCGCGACGCCCTCCTCGACCAGAGCGACGCGCTCGGACAGCGGGCGTTTCGCCCAGGCCTTCTGCGCGGCGCGGGCCTTCGCGAGCTTCGTCCGGACGCTGTCGGCGGCCTCGGCGGGCCGGGTGGCATAGACGCTGCCGTCCACCGGCGAGACGCATGTGATCTCGGTCATCTGTCGGACTCCTGTCAGGCGCGTTCGAAGCCGCGCGCGATTTCCCAGTCGGTCACGCGGCGGTCGTATTCCGCCTGCTCCCACCGGGCGGCATGAACGTAATGGTCGACCACGTCGTCGCCGAGCGCCGCGCGCAGCATCTTCGACTTGCGGAAGACCTCGGTGGCGTCGCGCAGGGTCTTGGGGATCTCGCGCACCCGGGCGGCCTGATAGGCGTCGCCCTTGAACTCCGGCTCCAGCTCCAGCTTGCGCTCGATCCCGTCGAGCCCGGCGGCGAGCAGCGCGGCATAGGCGAGATGCGGGTTGAGGTCCGATCCGCCCACGCGGCATTCGACGCGGACCGCCTTCGTGCCCTCGCCCACCAGCCGGTAGCCGGCGGTGCGGTTGTCGGTCGACCAGATCGCCTTCGTCGGCGCGAAGGTCCCGGCCTGGAATCGCTTGTAGCTGTTGATGTAGGGCGCGAGGAACAGCGTGATCTCGCTCGCATGCGCCAGCAGCCCGGCGAGGTAGTGACGCATCAGCGTCGACATGCCGTGTTCGCGGCCCGCATCGAAGAACGCGGGCTCGCCGTCCTTCGTCCAGAGCGACTGGTGGATGTGGCTGGAGGAACCGGCCGCGGAATAGTTCCACTTCGCCATGAAGGTGAGCGCGCGACCCTTCGCCCAGGCGATCTCCTTCGCGCCGTTCTTGATGATCGCATGGGCGTCGGCCGCGGCGAGAGCATGGTCGTAGCGGACGTTGATCTCCTCCTGCCCGGCGCTCGCCTCGCCCTTGGAGCATTCCACCGGGATGCCGGCGTCGAGCAGCCCGTTGCGGATCGCCCGCATCACCTCCTCTTCCTTGGTGGTCTGGAAGATGTGGTAGTCCTCGTTGTAGGTGCTGACCAGCGTCGGCTTGCGGTAGCCCTGGTCGGCCAGCTGCTCGTAGCTCTCGCGGAACAGGAAGAACTCGAGCTCGGAGGCCATCATCGGCTGCAGCCCGTGCTCGGCCAGCCGGGCGATCTGGCGCTTCAGAAGGGTGCGCGGGGAATGCGGCACCTCGGCGTGGGTGTGGTGGTCCTCGATGTCGCCCAGAACCAGCGCCGTGCCTTCGAGCCAGGGCACCCGGCGGAGCGTCGAGAGATCGGGGCGCAGCGTGTAGTCGCCGTAGCCCGAGGCCCAGCTCGTCGACTTGTAGCCCGGGACCGTCTCCATTTCCATGTCGGTGGCGAGCAGATAGTTGCAGGCGTGGGTTTCCTTGTGCGCGCTCGACAGGAAATGCGCCCCGGTGAAGCGCTTGCCCATCAGCCGGCCCTGCATGTCGATGACCGCGACGAGCACCGTGTCGATCGTGCCGGAAGCGACCTCCTGCTCGAGTTCCTCGAGTGTCAGCTTGCCGCGCATGTTTCCCCCGATCCCCTCGACCCCTGGCGGGTCATTCGCGGCACGCTAGCCAGTGGCAATGGGCCGCGCAAGCCGGATTCGGGCAGGAATCAGAGGCAGATTCCGTCGATCAGCACGCCCCCGTCGCCGCCGTCGTCGCACCGGGTCTGGGTCGGGCCGAAGGAGTCTCCGCCCGGCCCGGCGCAGGCCCCCAGCAGGAACGTGGCGAGAGCCCAGGCAGCGAACGAGCGGATCACGGTGGCGTTGTCCTTCGACAGGAACGGTCGGTCGGGTGCATCTGGCGGAAATCCGCGCACCGGGTCAATGGGCCAGCGCCTCGACCCCGACGATAATCATGCCCCCGACCAGCACCGTGACCGCGATCGCGACCATGCCGAGGATGGCGCCTGCCAGCACCACGAGGCCGTCGCGCTCGACCAGCCCGAAGCCCACGAGGAAGAGCGCGATCGCGGGGATGTAGCCCGACAGCGGGATCGGCATGAAGAGCGCGATCGACACGAAGAACATCAGCAGGCCGAGCAGCTGTTCCTGCCGGGGGGTGAAGATGTGCTCGTAGCGCGGGCGGACCATGCGCTCGACCGGCCGGATCACCGGCGAGAGCCGCAGGACGAGCTTCTGGAACCCCTTGCGGCTGATCTCGCGCCGGGTCAGCGCGCCGGGCAGCCTCACCTGCCGCAGACCCGCGGCCATCTGGCCGGTCAGCAGGATCAGCGGCAGCGAGGTGATCATGTTGCCGCCGATCGGCATCGGGATCAGGTTGACCAGCCCGAAGATCAAGATGCACCAGCCGAACGAGCGGTCGCCGAGCGTCTCGATCAGTTCCTGGATCGACATGTCCGCGCGCTGGGATTCGTCGCGCGCCGCCCGCACCAGTCGGCGCGACAGCCTGCGGCGGAACGGGTTGGGCAGCTCCATCCGTTACGACCTGGACCCCTGCGGCAGCATCTCCATCCCCGCTCCGGCCGGCCGGCCCGGCCCCGGTCCATCCGGTTTCGCCGTCAGCGGCGGATGCCCGGGATGTGCGCGTCCCCGCCGGCAAAGGCAAGGATCGCGACAAAAGATTGTCGAGCCGTGAACGCGCGGGCCGCAGCCCGGCTCACCGGCCCGCGCCGAACATCGTGTTCGGCAGCCAGGTGACCAGTTCGGGAAACTCGAAGACCAGGATGACCGCGAGGACCTGGCAGAGGATGAACGGGATCACGCCCTTGTAGATGTCGAGCACGGTCACCTCGGGCGGGGCGACACCCTTGAGATAGAAGAGCGAGAAGCCGACCGGCGGGGTGAGGAACGAGGTCTGCAGCGTCACCGCGAAGAGCACCACGAACCACGTCGGGTCGAAGCCGAGCGCCACCACCACCGGCGCGACCAGCGGCAGGATGATCAGCGAGATCTCCAGCCAGTCGAGGAAGAAGCCGGCGATGAAGGCGATGAAGAGGATCGTCAGCACGATGCCGTTCGGCCCGAACGGGATGCCCTGAAGGCTCGAGGCGATGAACTCGTCGCCGCCGAGCTGGCGCAGGACCACGGCGAAGAGCGTCGCGCCAAGGAAGATGCCGAAGATGAAGGCGGTGGTGACGGTGGTCTTCTCGACGACCTCCTTCAGCACCGCGAAGGAGAACTTGCGGTTCGCGATGGCGAGGATCGTCGCACCGAACGCGCCGAGGCCCGAGGCCTCGGTCGGGGTCGCGATGCCGAAGAAGATCGAGCCCAGCACCGCGAGGATCAGGAGGAGCGGCGGCACGACCGCGAGGAGCGTGTCGAGGATGAGCCGCCCCGTGATCGGCTCGAGGTTGCTCGGCGCCGGCGCCATCCGGCGGGACACCCGCGCCGCCACCAGGATGTAGGTGATGTAGATCGCCCCCAGCATCAGCCCCGGGATCAGCGCGCCGAAGAACAGGTTGCCGACCGACATCGACAGCTGGTCGGCCATGATGATCAGCATGATCGAGGGCGGGATCAGGATGCCGAGCGTGCCCGACGAGGCGATGACGCCGGAGGCGAAACCCTTGCTGTAGCCCTGCTGCAGCATGATCGGCATCGACAGCATGGCGAGCAGCACGACCGAGGCGCCGACGATGCCGGTCGAGGCGGCGAGCAGGATGCCGATCAGGACCACCGCGAGCGCGAGCCCCCCGCGGTAGCGGCCGAAGAGCTTCACGAAGTTGACCATGAGCTTCTCGGTCACGCCCGAGCGTTCCAGCATCAGGCCCATGAAGATGAACATCGGCAGCGCGACGAGGATCCAGTTCGACATCTGCGCGTAGATGCGCTGCACGAAGATGCCGTAGATGCGGTAGCTGGTCAGGAAGTTGGTGTCCCAGTCGAACCATTCGTAACCCTGCACGGCGATGACCGAGAACAGCACCGCGACCCCGGAGAGGATCCAGGCGATCGGGAACCCGGTGAACAGGAGCCCGATGAAGGTCAGCAGCATCGCGATGACCAGGATTTCATTCGTCTCGAACATCATGTCCCTCGGGCGAATGGATGCGGCGGCGGGCGGATCGGATCAGGTCCGGCGCGGCGCGGGGAAGCCGAAGAGGAAGGCCGAGACCCGGAGGAGGCGCGACAGCGCCGCGAGACCGAGCAGCGCGAAGGCCAGCAGGATCACCGCCTTGATCGCCCAGCGGTTGGTCAGCCCGCCCGGCGCCGCCGAGACCTCGTTGATGTTCCACGACCGCTGCACGAAGGGCCAGCCGTTCGTCAGCAGGATGTAGCAGAGCGGGAGCACGAAGAGCACGATGCCGAAGAGCTCGATCCAGGCCCGAGTCCGCGGTCGGAACCGCTCGGCGATCACGTCGACCCGGACGTGGCCGTCGAGCTTCACCGCATAGGCGAGGCCGATCATCCATCCCACCGCGAAGAGATGCCACTGCAGCTCTTCCAGCGCGATGTAGTTGGTGCCGATCAGATAGCGCAGGGTGACGTTGACCACGATCAGCGCGATCAGCAGCACCCAGATCCAGTTGATGACGACGTGGAACGCGCCGACGATCGCGTCGAGCGCGTCCGACACCGCCGTGCGCGGAAAGTCGAGCGCATGGCCGCGCGCGGCGGCCGCCTCCACCGCCTCCAGATCGATGTCGACCCCGGTGTCCTTCTGGTTCATGGCCCCTCGCCTGCTCCCGCAGCCGTTGTCGTCGATCATGCGACCGGGGCCGGGCCGCGCGGGCGGTCCGGCCCCCGATGGCTCAACCGAGGATCACTCGGCCTCGTAGACGTTCACCCGCATCCAGTCGCGGGGCAGGTAGCCGAGCTCCTTCCACGGCGCGAGCTCGCGCTGGAACTCCATCATCGAGGCATAGACCTTGCCGAACATCTCGTCCTCGGCCGACTTGCGCTCCATCACGCGCTGCGTGACCTCGTAGAAGGACCGGAGCGTCTCGTCGTCATAGGTGCGCAGGTTGACGCCGGCCTCCTCGAACTCCTTCAGGACGGCGCCCTGCAGCGCCTCGGCCCGGGCGATCGCATAGGCGTTGCCGGCCATGCAGGCCATCTCGATCATCGCCTTGGTCTGATCCTCGAGCCCGTTCCAGACGTCGAGGTTGACGTAGAGGAACTGGTTCGTCGACGGCTGGTGCCAGCCGGGCAGGTAATAGTAGTTCGCCACCTGCGCGAAGCCCAGCTGCTTGTCCACCGTGGGCAGCGAGAACTCGGTCGCGTCGAGCACGCCGGTCTCCAGCGCCTGGTAGAGCTCGCCGCCCGGCAGCATGGTCACCGACATGCCGAATTCCGACATGATCTCGCCGCCGACGCCGGCCGCGCGGAACTTCAGGCCCTGCAGGTCATCGAGGCTGCTTATCTCGGAGCGGAACCAGCCGGCCGCCTCGGGGCTGATCGTGCCGCAGGGGATCGGATAGACGTTGTAGGGCGCGAAGGTCTCGTTCAGGAGCTCGCGCCCGCCGTGGAAGGTCATCCAGGCGAGGAAGTCGGTCGATTCGAGCCCGAAGGGTGTCGCGCCGAACAGCGCCGAGGCCGGCACCTGGCCGATCTCGTAGCCCATCCACGAATAGCCCGCGTCGATCGCGCCGGTCGAGACGTTCTCGAAGATCGACAGCGCCGGCACCACGGCGCCGGGCTCGGCCACCTGCAGGTCGATGTTGCCGCCCGAGATCGCGCGCAGCTGGTCGGCGACCCACGGCATGGTGTCGCCGAGCGCGGTCAGCGTCGAGGCGAAGGACATCGGCACCTGCCAGCGCACGCGCTCCTGCGCCTCGGCGGCGCTCGGCAGGCTCAGGGCGACGAGCGCGCCGGCCATCGCCGATGCGCCGAGGATCCTGGTGATCGAGGACATGAAGGGCTCCCTGTGTTCTTTGATGAATTATGCCCTCCGGATACGGGATCGGGGCCCGCCAAGTCAACGGAGTCGGCCTTCGGCGCGAAAGAAACCGTCGCAGGCGCAGATGCCGCGACCGCTCCGCGGGGATCGCCGGGACACGGCATGCCACGGTGCCCGAAAAGCCCTCCGACTTGATCCATGTCAACTTCTGAATGTATCTTTCGCACTATCAGGGCGCAGGACTGCGGGAGGAATCGACATGCGCCATGACGAAGGCGGCAAGGGCATCGACAGACGGACACTGCTGCGCCTCGGCGCGGCGATCGCCGCCGCGGGAGCGCTCGGCGGCCCCGGCCGGGCACAGGAGCGGGTCAGGACCTCGGCGCGGATCGTGATCGCCGGGGCCGGCGCGGCCGGGCTGACCATGGCGAACCGGCTGAGCCGGATGCTCGACGGGGCCGACATCACCCTCGTCGACGCGCGTCAGGCGCATTACTACCAGCCGGGCTTCACGCTGGTCGGCGCGGGGCTGAAACCGGTGAACTACCCGGTCTCGACCACCGCGGAATACCTGCCCTCCTCGGTCAACTGGGTGGCCGAGGCGGTCGCCGAGATCGACCCGGTCGGCAACACCATCACCACGGCGACCGGCCAGCGGCTGAGCTACGACTACCTCGTCGTCGCCACCGGGCTCGTGCTCGACTACGGCGCGATCGAGGGCATGGAGACGAGCCTGATCGGCACCCACGGCATCGGCTCGGTCTATGCCGGCCCCGAGGCCGCGCGGGCGACCTACGAGGAGATGGCGCGCTTTGCCGAGGCCGGCGGTACCGGCCTCTTCGGGCGGCCGCCGACCGAGATGAAATGCGCCGGCGCGCCGCTCAAATACACCTTCCTGACCGAGGACCGCGTCACCCGCGCGGGCAACCGCAGCCGGACCGAGATCGTCTACAACGCCCACAACAACGCGCTCTTCGGCGTGCCCATCGTGTCGGAAAAGGTGCGGATGCTGTTCGGCGAGCGCGGCATCAAGGTGAACTACGACCACGTGCTGACCGGCGTCGATCCCGTCGGCAAGGTGGCGACCTACGCCACGCCCGACGGCACCTTCGAGCAGGGGTTCGACTTCATCCACGTGGTCCCGCCGCAGCGGGCGCCCGAGGTCGTCCGCAACAGCCCGCTTCCGTGGCAGGACGGCGCCCTCGCGGCGGACGGCTGGATCGAGGTCGACCGCGCCACCCTGCGCCATCCGCGCTTCCCGAACGTGTTCGCGGTCGGCGACGTGGCCGGCGTACCCAAGGGCAAGACCGCGGCGAGCGTGAAGTGGCAGGCACCGGTCGCCGCGGCGCATCTGGTGGCCGACATCGCCGGAACCACCTCGGACGAGGCCTACAACGGCTACACCTCCTGTCCGCTGATCACCCGGGTCGGGCGGGCGATGCTGGTGGAGTTCGACTACGACAACAACCTCGTGCCGTCCTTCCCCGGCGTGATCGCCCCGCTGGAGGAGCTCTGGATCTCCTGGCTGATGAAGGAGACCGCACTGAAACCCACCTACGTCGCCATGCTGCGCGGCAACGCCTGAGGAGGATGCGCCATGAAGGAACTCGATCCGCTGGTCTTCTGGTCGGTCTTCCAGGAAATGCTGGGCTTCTGGCTCTACGTCATCGTCGCGGTGGCGCTGGTGGCCACCGTGCTGTTCCTGCGCGCCATCCTGCAGGAACACGGCCTGAACGCGCGGCGCTTCGTCTGGAGCCAGGCCGTGGGGCTGGTCGGCGGGCTCGCCGCGCTCTGGTTCATGTGGACGATCACCTCGTCCTCGATCCGCGACGTGGGCGGTCCGATCGACGCGCTCGTCGTCGTCGGGATCTACCTGCTCGGCTGGGGCGGCGCGACGATGCTGTTCTACGCGGTGGCGGGCTTCACCTCGCGCTCCGCCGCGTCCTGAGGTTCCAGCCGGTAGCGGAAGGTGCAGCGCGGCGCGCCCTGCATGATCGTCTGGCCCCGGTCGAGCCTCAGGCCGGGGTCGAAGCCCTGACAGAAGGTGCCGTCCCGGTTGCAGCTCAGGAGATGCCCGATGTGCCCTAGCCCCATCTCGCGGTACATCTCGGCATAGCGGCAGCGGGTGACGTCGAAGTCGTAGCGCTCGGCCGACGCCTCCAGCACCTCGATCTCGAGCGCACCGCCCCGGGTCCAGAGCTCGTAGAGCGCGATGAATTCCGCCATCACGTCCGCGCCGTCCGGGACGCGGGCACGGAACCGCGCGCCCTCCTCGACCGCGGCACGGGCGATCGCGGCGCGCAGGATGTCCTCGGCCTGCGCACGGCCCAGCCGCGCCTCCATCTCGGCGAAGATCGGACCGATCGCCTCGGCCTGCAGGCGCCGCTTCTCCAATACGGGCAGGTCGGTCATGCATCACCCCCGGGCTGGCATCTCCGCATCGTGACCCGGCTGCCGGCGCGAGGCAAGGCCCGCGGCCTTGTCATCCGCCGCCCGGCTCCGGATGATGCGGCGATTCGGTGGGAGTGTATCGGGGGATGATCGGCCAGATCGTCGGGGGGCTGGGCCTGTTCCTGCTCGGGATGTGGCTGATGACCGAGGGGCTGAAGCTCGCCGCGGGCGGCACCCTGAAGGCGATCCTCGAATCCTGGACGCGGAGCCCGCTGCGCGGCCTGCTCACCGGCATCGGGCTGACCAGCGTCGTCCAGTCCTCCAGCGCGGTGACCATGGCCACCATCGGCTTCTCGAACGCCGGCCTCCTGTCGCTGGAACAGGCCATCTGGCTGATCTACGGCGCCAATGTCGGCACGACCATGACCGGCTGGCTGGTGGCGGTCTTCGGCTTCAAGCTCGACATCGGCCTCTACGCCCTGCCGCTGGTCGGGGTCGGCATGGCGCTGCGGCTGACCGGCGGAGCGGCGCGGCGCGCGGCCTGGGGCCAGACCATCGCCGGCTTCGGCGTGCTCTTCCTCGGCATCGCCGCTCTCAAGGCCGGTTTCGAGGGCCTCGCCACGCAGGTCGCGCTGCCGGATGCGGACGGCCCGGCGCTGCTCAACACGCTGGTGTACGTTGCCGTCGGCATCGTGCTCACCACGCTGATGCAGTCGTCGAGCGCGCTTCTGGTGATCGCGCTGTCCGCGGTGTCCTCGGGGCTCGTGACCCTGCCGCTGGCCGGGGCGCTGGTGATCGGTGCCACGATCGGCACGACCACCACCGCGATCCTCGGCGCGATCGGGGCGACGCCCACCGCCAAGCGGGTGGCGAGCGCGCATGTGATCTTCGCCACGCTGGCCGCCGCGATCGGCATCCTCGTGCTCGCCCCCCTCATGGGCCTGATCGAGCGCGCGATCGCGGGCCTCGGCTCCGGACCGGATCCGACGCTGGCGCTCGTCGCCTTCTACACGACGATCAAGTTCCTCGGCGTGCTGATGATCTGGCCGCTGACACCGGCGCTGACCCGGGTGCTCGGCCGGCGCTTCGTCCCGCCCGAGGCCGAGGCGTCGCGCCTGCGCCATCTCGACCGCACGGTGCTCGAGGTGCCCGCGCTGGCGATCGAGGCCGGCCTGCGCGAGACCGGGCGGCTGCGCGAGATCGCGGTCGCGGCGATAGGCGAATGGATGGCCGCGCCCCGCGACCCGGCGCCGCTGCGCCGCGCCGGGCCGGTCCTGCGCACGCTCGCCGACGGGATCGCCGCCTTCCTCGCCCAGGTCAGCCGCAGCGCCCTCTCGCCAGACGACGCCGCCCGGCTGCAGACGCTGATGCGCACGCTGCAGCACTACATGGCGGCCGTGCACGACGCGCAGGTCGCGCAGGAGACGCTGGTCGCGGCGCCCGAGGCCTCGGCCGAACGGGCGGAACTGCACGCCGGCATCCGCGATGCGATCGCCCATCCCGACCGCATGTCGAAGGACCTCGAACGCCAGCTCAAAGTCCAGCGCGACATGCTCAAGGAGGGCCTTCTCCAGAAGGTGTCGGCGGGCCGACTGCAGATCGACGGGCTCGACGACGACCTGCGCGGGATGAACGCCGAGCTGCGGATGCTGCGGCACCTGCGCAAGGGCCACGAATACCTGGAACGCATGGCCAGCGGGACCGTCGAGGTACCGGAGGCCGATGCGGCGTGAACACGCTTGCGCCGCCGCCACCCGCGCCGCATCACTGCCCCGTCGCAACCCTTCCACCGGTGCCCCATGCCCTCCCTTCCCGTCCCGGTCCTGACGATCGGCCTCCTGATCCTGTCGAACGTCTTCATGACCTTCGCCTGGTACGGGCACCTGAAGTTCAAGACCTACCCGCTCATCGTGGTGATCCTGATCAGCTGGATGATCGCGCTGCCCGAATACATCCTGCAGGTCCCCGCCAACCGCTACGGCCACGGGTACTTCAGCGCGGCCGAGCTCAAGACCATCCAGGAGGTCATCACCCTCTCGATCTTCATGGTCTTCTCGGTGCTCTACCTCGGCGAGGCGATCCGCTGGAACCACGCGGTCGGCTTCGCGCTGATCGCGCTCGGCGCCGGCTTCGTCTTCAAGCCGTGGTGAGGATTCAGATCAGCCCCAGACTGCGGAAGCTCGCGTCGCGTTCCTTGCCGACGATGATGTGGTCGTGCAGCACGATGCCGACCGCGGCACAGGCCTCGCTGATCCGCCCGGTCATGGCGATGTCGGCCTGGCTCGGCGTGGGATCGCCCGAGGGGTGGTTGTGCACGAGGATCAGCGCCGAGGCGTTCAGTTCCAGCGCCCGCTTCACCACCTCGCGCGGATAGACCGGCACGTGGTCGACGGTGCCCCGGCCCGCCTCCTCGTCGGCGACCAGCACGTTCTTGCGGTCGAGGAACAGGATGCGGAACTGCTCGGTCTCGCGATGCGCCATCGCGGTCCGGCAATAGTCCATCAGCGCCGACCACGAGGTCAGCGCCGGCCGGTTCAGCACCCGCGCCTGCGCCAGCCGGTGGGCCGCCGCCTCGACGATCTTCAGCTCCTGCACCACCGCCGGCCCCGCGCCCGCAACCTGCCCCAGCCGCGCGGGCGGCGCCGAGATCACCCGGTTGAAGTCGCCGAACTGCGCGAGCAGCCGCTTCGCCAGCGGCTTCACGTCCTGCCGCGGGATCGCCCGGAAGAGCACCAGCTCCAGCAGTTCGTAATCGGCCAGCGCCACGGCACCGGCCGCCATGAACCGCGCCCGCAGCCGCGCCCGGTGGTTCGCATGGTCCGGGCGCGCGGCCTCGAACAGCCGCCCCTGCGGTGCCTCGCGGAAATCGGGATCGTCGCGGTCCTCGGTCATCGGCGGACTGTCCGCCGGCCCGCTTAAGGCCCGGTTAAGCCGACCGCTCCCATGTCGGATGGAACCGCCCGGCGGGCGACAGCGTGAAGATCTCCACGCCGGTCTCGGTCACCCCCACCGAATGCTCGAACTGCGCCGAGAGCGAGCGGTCGCGGGTGACGGCGGTCCAGTCGTCGTCCAGCACCTTGGTCTCGGGCCGGCCGAGGTTGATCATCGGCTCGATGGTGAAGAACATCCCCGGCTCCAGCACCGGCCCAGCCCCCCAGCGCCCGTAGTGCAGCACGTTCGGCGCGGCATGGAACACCCGGCCGAGGCCGTGGCCGCAGAAATCCCGCACCACCGAGCAGCGATGCGCCTCGGCAAAACGCTGGATCGCCGCGCCGATGTCGCCGAAGGTGTTCCCCGGCTTCACCTGGGCGATGCCCTGCATCAGCGCGTCGTGGGTGATGTCGATCAGCCGCTCCGCCTTGCGGTTCGGCGTGCCGGCGACGTACATGCGCGAGCTGTCGCCGTACCATCCGTCGACGATCACCGTCACGTCGATGTTCAGGATGTCGCCGTCCTTGAGCTTCCGCTCCGAGGGAATCCCGTGACAGACCACGTGGTTGATCGAGATGCAGGAGGCGTGGCGATAGCCCTTGTAGCCGATCGTGGCGGACTTCACGCCCCGTTCCCCGATCATCTCCTCGATCCGCTTGTCGAGCTCGGCGGTGCTGACGCCCGGCTGCACATGGGGCGCGATCGCGTCGAGAATGCCGGCCACAACGCGCCCGGCTTCCCGCATCCCCGCGAAATCCTCGGGCGAATGGATGCGGATACCGTCGCGGTTCAGGCGGCCATGCGCGAAGTCTTCCAAGGCAGGCTCTCCGGTCAGATCGATCCCCTGCAGATAGGCCCGGTACGGGGCGGATGCAATTCCGGCCCCTCCCTCATAGCGCAGGTGCATCGCCGCTGAAAACCCCGGGCAGGGCCGCGTCGAGCCAGACGCCCGAAGGCGTGATCCGCGTGCCATGCACCACCGCCTCCACCCCCGCGGCCCGCGCCTCGGCGAACCCCGCCGCATAGGCCGGGTCCAGATCGGCGGCGAGGCGAAAGCGACCGCAGTCGGTGCGCTGCACGACATAGAGCATCACCGCCCGGTGCCCCGCCGCCACCATCGCCGCCAGTTCCCGCAGGTGCTTCGCGCCCCGCGTGGTCACGCAGTCGGGAAACTCCGCCCAGTCGTCCTCACGCCGCAGGTGGACGTTCTTCACCTCGACATAGGCGTCGGGCAGGCCAGGCCCGCGCAGCAGGAAATCGACCCGGCTGTTCGCCCCATAGCGCACCTCGGCCCGGACCTCCGCATAGCCGGCGAGCGTGGGGACGAGACCCGCGCGCAGCGCCTCGCCCACCACCCGGTTCGGCACGCCCGTGTCGATCCCGGCGAAATGCCCCTCCTCCAGCTCGACCAGCAGCCAGCTCCAGGGCAGCTTGCGCTTCGCGTCCCCGCTCCGCTCCAGCCAGATCCGGCGCCCCGGCTCGTTCAGCCCCAGCATCGCGCCGGGGTTCGCGCAATGGGCGGTGATTTCCTGCCCATCTTCGAGCATGACGTCCGCGAGGAAGCGCTTATAACGGCGGATCAGGCGGCCGGGGGTCAGGGGACGGGCGAATTCCATGGCCCTGCTGCTAGCCCGCACCGCGCGAGAGGACAAGCCATGCCCAATCCCACCGCCGCCATGCTGACCATCGGGGACGAGATCCTGTCGGGCCGGACCCGCGACGCGAACCTGCCGCATCTCGCGCTGGCGCTGGCGGAAAAGGGCATCGACCTGCGCGAGGCCCGCGTGGTGCCGGACGTCGAGGCCGAGATCGCCGCCGCGGTCAACGCGCTCCGCGCCCGCTACGACCATGTCTTCACCTCGGGCGGCATCGGCCCGACCCATGACGACATCACCGCGGATTCGATCGCCGGGGCCTTCGGCGTCCCCATCGACGTGCGCGAGGACGCCCGCGCGATCCTCGCGAGCCACTATCCGAACCCCGAGGTCGACCTGAATCCGGCGCGGCTGCGCATGGCGCGGATCCCCGAGGGCGCGGTGCTGATCGACAACCCGGTCTCGAAGGCGCCGGGCTTCTCGATCGGCAACGTCCATGTCATGGCCGGGGTGCCCGCGATCTTCCAGGCGATGCTCGCGGGGCTCCTGCCGCGGCTGACCGGCGGCCGGCCGCTCCTGACCGAGACGCGCCGCGTCGACCGGCCCGAGGGCCTGATCGCCGCCGACCTCGGCGCGGTCGCGGCGGACTGGCCGATGGTGTTGATCGGCTCCTACCCCTTCGACCGGGACGGCCGCCTCGGCGTCAATGTCGTGCTGCGCGCGACCGATGCCGCCGCACTCGCCGCCGCGACCGCCGCCCTCGACGCCCGTCTGGGGCGGGACGCCGCGACGCCGGGCTGATCCGCGACCACCTCGTGCGGCGCGGGTGCGGTCGCCCTCGCTCCGCCGCCCGTGCCGCTTGTCAGCGCGCTGGACGGGGCCTAAGAGGGTCCGGCCGCGGGCGTGGCGAAATCGGTAGACGCATGCGACTTAAAATCGCTTGGGCTTGTCCCGTGCCGGTTCGAGTCCGGCCGCCCGCACCACGACCCCCGATCGTTCCGCCGCACCCGGTCCTGGATGCGGCGGTGCGTCGTCAGCCGCCCGAGGGCGCGTCGGCGGGTTCGGCCGGCCGGGCCGCGATCTCGGCGATCCGCTCCCGCGCCACCGCGATCTGCGGCAGGGTGCTGTCGGGACCGGCGATCTCCACCGCCCGCTCCAGCGCCACCTTCGCCTCGTCCCAGCGTTCGAGGTCGTAGAGGGTGATGCCGAGGTGGTACTGCACCAGCGGATCCTCGGTCAGCGCCGCCGCCGCCGGCTCCAGATAGGTCAGCGCCTGCTCGGCATCGCCGCGCCGGGTCAGGATCCAGCCATAGGTGTCCTGGAAGAACGAGACCTCGGTCCCCCGCAACCGCCGCGCCACCTGGAACGCCCGCTCCAGGCTTTCGGCATCGTCGCGATGGGTGCTGAGCAGGCTTGCGAGGTTGTTCGCGATCACCAGGTTCGAGGTGTCGAGCGCGTAGAGCTCCTCGTAGAGCGTGATCGCCTCCTCGAAGGCCCCGTCGGCGACCAGCACGCCCGCCTTCACGTTCACGAGGTTGGGGTCCCGGTTCGTCGCCGCGATGCCCTCGTCGAGGATCGCGACCGCCTCGTCCCGCCGGTCGGTACCATTCAGCAGCGTGAAGAGCGCCTGATACGGTTCGCGCAGTTCGGGCCGTGCGGCGATGACCTCGCGGTACTGCGTCTCGGCCGCCGCGAAGTCGCTGTTCACCACGTCGAGCCCGGCCTGCAGCATCCTGCCCGTCAGGCTCTCGGGATCGGCTTCGAGGATCTTCGTGACCTCGGCCTGCGCCAGGTCGATGTTGCCCGCGACCACATGCGCCTGCACCAGCCCGACCTGCGCGCGCAGGTCGCCCTCGCCCTCGGTGGCCAGCCGCTCGAGCATCGCGACGGTGTCCTCGACGCGCCCCTCGCCCTGGAAGCTCGCGATCTCGAGGCTCGCTGCCGCCTCCACCGCCACCGGATCGCCGCTCTCGCGCAGGATGTTCGCGACCTGACGCGCCCGGGCCCAGTCCCGCCGCTGCAGGTGGATCTGCCCCAGCGTCACCAGCAGGTCGCGGTTGTTCGGCGCGCGGTTCAGCGCATCGAGCACCGTGCTCTCGGCCGGGCCCAGCCGGTCATCCGACATCAGGAACCGCGCGTAGCGCAGCGACTCCTGCACCCCGAAGTCCGATGCCTCGACCGCCCGCGCCAGCCGCTCGCCGACGAGGTCGCGCGCGCCCTCCCGCTCGTGCGCCATGGCCATCAGCGTCATGATCTCGGGATCGCGCGGCGCCTCGTTGAGGGCCGTCCGCAGGTCGGCGAGCGCACGTTCCGTCTGGTCGGCATTCACCAGCATGCGCGCGCGCATCTTCAGCGCCGCCACATGCCGCGGATCGCCCGCGAGGATCGATTCGGTCAGCGCCGCCGCCTCCTCCTCCTCGCCGGTCTCTAGCAGAAGCTGGGCCAGCGTCGCCTGCAGTTCGCGGATGTCCGGCGTGGTCTCCTGCCCCTCGACGAGGGTGCGCAGCGCGCCGATCGCCTCATCGCGCCGGCCAGCCGCGAAGTCGAGCTGCGCCCGCGCCTGCAGGTAGGGCCGCGGTTCCGGCCGGGTCTCGATCAGCCGTTCCAGCTCGGCCCGCGCGGCGTCCTGCCCCTGGGTCTCCAGCAGGAACTGGGCCACGGTCAGGAAGCCCTCCGGATCGTCCGGCGTCCGCTCCGCCGTCTCGCGCAGCAGCGCCTCGGCCGCGGCATTGTCGCCGGCGCGCAGATGCCAGGTCACGAGCGCCCGGCGCAGGCCGGCATTGTCGGGGAAAAGCTCGACCATGCGCTTCAGCTGCTCGCCGACCGCCGCCTGGTCGCCGAGCTGCTCGACGACCGCGAGCCGCGCGAGGTGCAGGTCCTCGCTGGTCGGATCGGCCACAAGCGCCGCATCCACATGGACGAGCGCCGCCGGGAAATCCCGGTCCGCCATGCGCTTCGCGATCAGGACCATGTGCGCCGGGACGCTCGCCGGATCCTCCTGCAGGACCGCCTCGGCCATGGCGAAGGCCTCTTCCTGGTTGCCGCGGCGGAAGTCCACGGTCGCCTTCAGCGCGCGGTTCACCACGTTCTCCGGATCGAGCGTGTAGGCCTGTTCGGCGTGTCGCTCGGCCGCGGTGAAGTCCTGCACCTCGATGGCGAGCTCGGCCAGCTCGCGATGCGCCGCCGCGTTCTCCGGATCGAGCTCCACCAGCCGCAGGTACTGCGCGATCGCCCCGCCGGTGTCGCCCTGCGCCCGCAGGACCCGGGCCAGTTCCAGTCGGCCCCCCCTGTGGTTCTGGTCCTGCTCCAGCACGTTGCGGAACTCGATCAGCGCGCGGTCGGTCTCGCCCGCGGCCACCAGTTCGAGGCCGCGCTGGTAATGGTTCTCCGCCCGCTCCTCGGCCGAGTCGCAGGCCGCGACGGCCAGGACGGAAACGACGAGGGCGGCGGTCAGGAAACGCGGTCTGGGAAATGGCATCTGCAAGCTCCGGATCAGACGTTTCGGCCCTGCCGCATCAGCCGTGCAAAATGCGCACGCGCCGGCAGACCCAGCGAATTCAGGCATCGGGACGCCCGATGCGCCGGTTCCGTGACAGCATCACGGACTGACATAATTCTTGTACTTCCTCTTGTAGTAGTACTCGTTGTCAACGTATTTCGCGGCCTTCGCCTCGTCGACCATGCTCAGCGCGACGCCGGCGACGCGGGTATTGACGTTGCCGAGTTCCCGCAGCCCCTGCAGGACCGCGTTCCGGTTGGTATGGCCCCAGCGCACGAGATAGACCACCGCGTCGGCGAGCATCCCGACGATCCGCGCGTCGGTCACGACGAGCGCGGGCGGGGTGTCGAGGATCACGATGTCGTAGCGCGCCCTGAGCTCCTGGATCAGCCGGCGGAAGCGGAGCGAGGACAGGATGTCGGCGGGATTGCCCTGCGCGATCTCCGACGGCTCGGGCGTCAGCACGTGCAGGCCGGTCTCCGCCTCCTCGACGATCGCCTCCTCGATGGTGGCCCTGCCCTCCAGCACCGCGAAGAGCCCCGCGCGGTCCCTCTCGCCGGCGAACATCCGGGCGACGGTGCGCTGGCGCAGGTCGCAATCGACGATCACCGCGCTGCGGCCCATCTGCCGGCTGGTGATCGCGACCAGCATCGCGGTCGTCGTCTTGCCCTCGCCCGGCACCGTGGAGGTGAACATCACCACCTTCGGCGGCTGGTCGAGGTTCGAATGCAGGATGCTGGTGCGGAGGTTGCGCACCGCCTCGGCCAGATGGGTGTTCGGCCGCTTCAGGAAATCGGCGATCACCTGCTTCGGCCGGCGGCGCTTTCCCGCGATCGGGATCGCGGCGAGCACCGTGGTCCCGGTGCGCTTCTCGAGGTCCGAGGGGCTGCGGAAGGTGCTGTTGAGCTGCTCGATCAGGAACACGATCCCGACCCCCAGCCCCATGCCGGCCAGCGCGGCCATGACCACGCCGATCTGCCGGGACCGCGTGTCCGGATCCTCCGGCGGGCTCGCGCGGGTCAGGAACCGCGCGTCCGAGGTCTGGAGGCTCGCCTGCTCCGAGGTCTCCTTCAGCCGGTTGAGGAAGGTCTCGTAGACGAGGCGGACCGCGTTCGCGTCGCGCTCCAGTCGCTGGAGCCGCATCTCGGCGCGCGTCCGCTCCAGCGCACCGTCCTCAAGCGCCTTGAGGTCTGCCTCGACGGCGCTCTGCCGGTCGCGGGCCGAGTCGAGGTCGCTGGCCAGTGCGGCGATGATCGCCTCCGCCTCGGCCCGGATGTTGCGCCTGACCTCGTTGATCTGAGTGTCGAGCCGCACCATCGTCGGGTTGTTCTCGCCGAGGCTCAGGGCGAGCGAGGCCCTCTCGCTCATCAGCTCGTTCTCGCGGGTCCGGTAGCTCTGGATCAGCGGCGAGTTGCGGAATTCACCGACGATCCAGAAGTTCGCCTCGTTCTCGAGCGCCTCGGTCGCCCGGGCGAGCCGCGCCTCCAGATCCGAGACCGTCAGCCGCGCCTGCGCCAGCGAAGCGTTCAGCGCATCGAGCTGCTGGCCGGCGAACTGGAACCCGGACCCCGACGCGATCGCGAGGTCGAGCCGCGCGATCTCGACCGCCTCCTCCGCCGCGTTCAGCCGGTTCTCCAGATCCCGGACGCGCACGCTCAGAAGCTCGGTCGCGGCCGCCACGTCGTCGCGTTTCGCCTCGACCTGGACGACGATGTACTGCTCGGCGACGGTGTTGACGATCGCCGCCGCGAGGCCGCGGTTGGTCGAGCTGTAGGAGATGTCGATCACCCGCGAATTGGGGATCGGCCGCAGGCGCATGTTGTCGATGAGGTCCTGGACGATGCTCGCCCGCAGCCGCTCGGCGACCTCCTCCGGGCTCTCGCCCTCGATCGGCAGGGGACGGATGATGCCGAATTCGGCCAGCGCGCGCCTGACCCGCACAGGAAGCGGCACCCGGTCGATCGCCCGCTCCACGATCGAGACCGGCGCGGTCCGCAGGCTCGGGTTGAACTCGGGCGCGGTCTCGAGCCGCAGGCTGTCGATGACCCGCTCGAGGAGGTTGGCCGAGCGCAGGATCTCGATCTGGTTCTGAAGGCCCGTGGTCGTGGTGTCGGGGCTGACGATCACGTTGTCGAGGTCGATGATCCGCAGCCGCTCGGGATCGAAGATCACGCGGGCATTCGCGGTATAGCGCGGCTCGAGGCTCAGCATCACCAGGACGGCGATCAGCGTGGTCACGATCGTCGTGAAGGCGATCAGCCACTTCCACCGCCAGAGCGGGTTCAGCAGCGCCCGGATGTCGAGCCCGTCCTCCTCGGCCGACGGACCGGTCTGCGGCGCCCGGGACGGCGGGTAGCCGCCGGGGTCGGGTCGCGTCAGCGGAAGGGGTTTCACCGAATAGTTCATCTGCAAGCAATCGGTCCTCGGGACGGAGTCGGAAGATCCGCCGCGGCTGGCCGGGCGCATCCGCACACCGGCGACAGCCCGCCCGCGGCCGGGCGGCCCGGTAGATCCACGGACAGCGTGATCAGCGGGGACCCTACCATCGATCCGCGACCGCTTGTGAAGAATTTGGTAACTGAGTTAAGGCGCCGCCCGCGCAATGCCGGGCATGTCCCCACCATCTGCTCAGGATCACGTACCAATACCTCGCAAACCGCGCGTCCCGCCGGGATGCGCCACCCGTACCCACCGCTTGCATAAGACACGGAATCCTTCATCGGAACAAGCCCGCTGCGAGGGCGGGCCGCTCCCTCACGCCGAGATGATCGGACCGCCCGCCGCCTCGGGCCAGGCCGGCAGCTCCCGTCCCTTCAGGAGCGGCATCATCAGCGCGAAAAGCTCCGCCTGGCTCGAGATGCCGCAACGGCGGTAGAGCTGCTTTCGGAAGACCTTCACGGTCTGGGCCGACACTCCCAGCCGCAGCCCGATCGACACCGAGGAATGGCCGCGCAGGATCATCAGCGCCACCTCGGCCTGACGAGGGCTGAGCGCCACGCCGCGCGCCTCGGCGAGGTCCCGGCGCAACGCCGCGGTCGGATCGCCGCCCGCCCTCTCCTCCGTCGCCCGCAGCCCCGCCCAGTGCCGCTCGGCGAGCGCCGCGACCACCGGCGCCAGCCGCTGGGCCGCCGCGACCTCGCGCGCGGCGAAGGCGGTGCCCGAGGTCGCGTCGCGGCCGAGACAGACGTTCAGCGACACGCCACGCGCCGGATAGGCGACAAAGGTCAGCTCGTCCGTGATCGTCGTCCGGCGATAGTATTCCCGGAAGTAGCGGCTGCGCTGGAACTGGTCGGGCGCGATGTCGAGCAGCCGGTACACCCCGGCGGGCGCGCGATGCAGGTGCAGGTCGTGGAACGGGTCGAGCAGGTAGGCGCCCGCGACATAGGTGGTCTCGAGCTCGGCGAAGACCTCGGCCCGCCCCGCATGGTGATAGAGCACCTGCGGCCGCGCCCCGTCGCGATAGGCCAGCACCAGCAGGTTGTCGATCCCGACGGCACGCCGCAGCAGGTCGTGCAGCGCGCTCTCGAACCCCCGCGCGCCGACCAGTCGGATCGCCGCGGCCAGATACGCCTCCGCCAGGTTCGGCAGCCGCTCCACGCCCATACCTCCTTGGGGGTATGTACCCCCCGGCACCCTGACATCTACGTTTTGCCCCCGCAACGGGTGGTATGGGTCATGCGCCGGCCCGCGCACGGGGGGCATTCTGCATGGGCGAGTCGGTCGGCATTCGGCGGGTAGTCAAGCGCTTCGGCCCGGCGACCGCCCCCGTGACCGCGCTGCACGGCGTCTCGCTCTCCATCGCCGAGAACGAGTTCTTCACCCTGCTCGGCCCCTCGGGCTGCGGCAAGACCACGCTCCTGCGCTGCATCGCCGGCTTCGAGGAGGTGACCGAGGGCGCGATCCTCCTTCACGGCGCCGACATCGCCAGCCTTCCGCCGAACCTGCGGCCCGTGAACACCGTCTTCCAGCAATACGCGCTCTTCCCGCACATGAGTGTGGCCGACAACGTCGCCTTCGGGCTGAAGATGCTCGGCGTCGGCCTCGAGGAGCGACGCCGCCGCGCGGCTGAGATGCTGGAGATGGTGCATCTCTCCGACTTCGCCGCGCGCCTGCCCGCCCAGCTCTCCGGCGGCCAGCAGCAGCGCGTGGCACTCGCCCGCGCGCTCGCCCCCGCGCCCAAGGTCCTCCTGCTCGACGAGCCGCTCTCCGCCCTCGACCTGAAGCTGCGCCAGGCGATGCGGGTGGAGCTGAAGCAATTGCAGGAGGACACCGGCATCACCTTCGTCTTCGTCACCCACGACCAGGAGGAGGCGCTGACCATGTCCGACCGCATCGCGGTGATGAGCGCCGGCGCGGTCCAGCAGGTCGGCACCCCGCGCGAGATCTACGAGGCCCCGGTCAACCGCTTCGTCGCCGACTTCATCGGCGAGACGAACCTCCTGCCGGTCCGCGTCGCCGCGCTGTCGCAGGGCATGGCGCGCTGCGTCCTTCCCGGCGGGCGCGAGATCACCTGCCCCGCGGCCGAAACCGGCACCGAGGGCGCGCATCACCTCTCGATCCGCCCCGAGCGCCTGTCGCTCGCCGATCCCGACCGCGCGCCGCTGACCGGCACGGTCGAGCGGCTGATCTACCTCGGCACCGACCTCCAGGCCCATGCCCGGCTCGACAGCGGCGAGACGGTGCACGTCCGCCTGCAGAACGCGCTGCGCACCGCCGTGCCGTCCCCCGGCCAGCGCATCGGCCTCGACATCGAGGAGGGGGCCGCGCGCCTCCTCGCCGACTGATGGCGGGGCTCCTGCCCGGGCGGAGGGGCGGTGCGGGCGCGGACTACCGCGGCCTGACCCTCCCGCTCCTCATGCCGACCTGGGCGGTGATCGGCTTCTTCCTCGTCCTGCCGGTCGGCATGATGCTGATCTTCTCGTTCCTGACGCGCGAATTCCGCGGCGGGGTGATCTGGGAATTCTCGCTCGCCGCCTACGACCAGTTCTTCCTTGACCGCGGCCTCTTCGGCGACGAGCCGCCGCGCATCGAATGGACCTACATCGGGATCTTCTGGCGCTCGATCTGGCAGGCCGCGCTCGCCACCCTCTTCTGCCTCGTGATCGGCTTTCCCACCGCCTGGTTCATCGCGACGCGACCCCCGCGCCAGCGCGCGCTCTGGGTGTTCCTGATCACCATTCCCTACTGGGTGAACCTGCTGATCCGCACCGTGTCGCTGCGGTTCCTGATCCGCGACCAGGGGCCGCTCAACGACCTCCTGATCCGGTTCGGCCTGACCGACGCGCCGCTCGGGCTGATCAACACCAATTTCGCGGTCCAGCTCGGCCTGTTCTACTCCTACCTGCCCTTCATGGTCCTGCCGATCTACGCCGCGGTCGAGCGCTACAACTTCGCCCTCTCCGAGGCGGCGGCCGATCTCTACGCCACCCGCTGGGCGACCCTGCGCGAGATCGTCATCCCCGCGGTGCGCCCGGGCATCGTCGCGGGCTGCATCCTCGTCTTCGTGCCCTCGCTCGGCGCCTTCCTCGCACCCGACCTTCTGGGCGGCGCGCGCACCTTCATGATCGGCTCGCTGATCAACGAGCAGTTCAAGGGCTCGATGGGCAACTGGCCCTTCGGTGCCGCGGTCTCGATGATCCTGCTGACGCTCGTGCTGATCGTGCTCATGTTCTACGCCCGCAGCCAGGCCCGGGCGGAGGCGCGCTGATGGCCGCGCGGGGCGACGTGCGGCGCTATCCCGGCTTTCTCGCCGCGACGATCCTCTGCCTCGTGATCCTCTACACGCCGCTTCTCGTGGTGATGGTCTATTCCTTCAACGACAGCCGCTCGATCACCGCCTGGGGCGGCTTCTCGCTGCGCTGGTATGCCGACGTCTTCACCGGCCCCGAAGCGCCGATCTTCCGCGCGGCCGCCTGGAACTCGCTGACCATCGCGCTGATGGCCTCCACCGCGGCGACGATCATCGCCGTCGCCGCCGCCGTCGCGATGATCCGGGGCGGTGCCTTCCGGGGCAAGTCGGCGACCTTCGCGCTCATCAACCTGCCGCTGATGGTGCCCGAGATCGTCACCGCGGTCGCGACGCTGATCTTCTTCACCGCGATCGGGCTCACCACCGGCTACCTGACGATCCTTATCGCCCATATCGTCTTCTGCATCCCCTTCGCCTACCTGCCGATCGCCGCACGCCTTCAGGGGATCGAGGCGGTCTACGAGCAGGCCGCGCGCGACCTCTACGCCACCCGGGGCCAGGCCTTCCGGCTGATCCTGCTGCCCCTGATGATGCCGGGCATCATCTCGGGCTACCTGCTCGCCTTCATCATCTCGCTCGACGACTTCATCATCACGAACTTCGTCAAGGGCGCGGGGATGGAGACGCTGCCGACCGCGATCTTCGGCTCGGTCAAGCAGGGCATCAAGCCGAACATCATGGCGATCTCGACCATGATGCTCGGCGTCTCGATCCTCTTGGTCACCCTGTCCTGGCTCGCCAGCCGGATCGGGCAGCGCAACCGGGCCTGACCCATCAACACGGAGGTTTCCATGAAACGGCTCGTCACCGCCACCGCGATCCTCGCGCTCTCGGCCGGGCTCGCCCAGGCGCAGGAACGGCTCTCGGTCTACCACTGGTTCGAATACATGCCCCAGGAACTCGTGGACAAGTTCACCGCCGAGACCGGGATCGCCGTCACCATCGACACCTACGATTCGAACGAGGCCATGCTCGCCTCGCTCAAGGCCGGCCGCATGGGCCAGTACGACGTGGCGGTGCCCGGCGACTACATGGTCGAGATCATGGCGAACGAGGGCCTGCTCGACACCTTCGAGCGCGAGGAACTGCCGAACTTCGGCAACATCCAGGAAGAATGGATCGACGTGCCCTTCGACCCGGGCCGGCGCCACTCGATCCCCTACCAGTGGGGCTCGACCGCCTTCTCGGTGAACCGCGACGTCTATCAGGGCGACATCGACACCACCGACATCATCTTCAACCCGCCCCCGGAACTGCGCGGCCGCATCAACGTGCTCGACAGCCAGGGCGAGGTCCTCGCGCTCGCCTCGATCCACATGGGCATCCCCCAGTGCTCCACCGACCGGGACCAGCTGCGGGCGCTGAACGACATGCTGATGGAGGCGAAGCAGCACTGGGCCTCCTTCGGCTCGGACACGGCGAAGGACGTGCTGGTCTCGGGCGATGCCGCCGCCGGCATGATCTACAACGGCTTCTCCGCCAAGGCGCGCGAGGAAGGCGCGAACGTCGAATACGCCTATCCCCGGCAGGGCTACATCGCCTGGATGGACAACGTGGTGCTCCTGCGCGACGCCCCGAACCGCGACGCGGCGCTGAAGTTCATGAACTTCCTGCTCGACCCCGAGAACGCCGCCGCGGTCACCAACTACGCCCAGTACACCGCGGGCGTGGAGGGGGTGGAGCCCTTCCTCGAGCCCGCGCTCCTCGCCTCTCCCGAGCAGAATCCGCCCGAGGGCGCGCCCGCCGGCACCTTCATCGAGGTCTGCGACGAGGAGACCCAGCGCCTCTACGACGCGATCTGGATCAACCTGAAGAAGTAGGAGGCCGGCACCCGCCGGGCAGGACATGAAACTCGCGCTTCACCAGGGCCCCTCGCCCGCGGGCGACCCCGAGGCCGCCTTCGCCGCCATCGACCGCACCCTCGCCGCCGCCGCGGCGGCGGGGGCGCGCATGGCGGTCTTTCCGGAGCTTTTCCTGCCCGGCTACAACTGCGCCGACATCCCCGCCCGCGCCCAGCCGATCGACGGCCCCTGGGGCGCGCGCCTCGCCGGGCTCGCCCGCCGGCACGCCTGCGGCCTCACCATCGGCCTCGCCGAACGCGACAGCGACCGCCTCTGGAATTCCGCGCTCGCCCTCGGCCCCGATGGGGGCCGGCTCGCGCTCTACCGCAAGGTCCAGCTCTACGGCCCACGCGAGAAGGCGCTCTTCACCCCCGGCGACGCCGCCTGCACCTTCGATCTCGAAGGCCGCCGCGCGGGCCTCCTCGTCTGCTACGACGTGGAATTCGCGCCGCACATCCGCACGCTTGCGGAACGCGGCGTCACGCTCCTGCTCGTGCCGACCGCCAACATGCTGCCCTTCACCCATGTCTCGCGGGTGACCGTCCCGGCGATGGCCGCGAACCATGGCGTAACCATCGCCTATGCCAACTACTGCGGCGCCGAGGGCGACCTGACCTATGCCGGCGGCTCCATCGTCGCCGCCCCGGACGGCGAGGCGCTCGCCACCGCCGGCACCGGCGAGTGCCTCCTGATCGTCGATCTCGACCGCCCGGTCGATCCCGCCCGCCTCTCCACCCAGCTTTCCGACCTGCGCGCCATGGAGTGAGCCATGCCCGAGGGCAGCCTCCGCGATCCCCGCTTCGACGTCCTCTTCGAGCCCGTCCGCATCGGCCCGAAGGTCGCGAAGAACCGCTTCTTCCAGGTGCCGCACTGCAACGGCGGCGGCTACCGCGACCCCTCCGCCGTGGCCGAGATGCGGCGGGTGAAGGCCGAGGGCGGCTGGGCCGTCGTCTTCACCGAGCAGGTGGAGATCCACCACACCTCCGAGATCACGCCCTATATCGAGCTGCGCCTATGGGACGACCGCGATATCCCGGCACTCGCCCGGATGGCCGACGCGATCCACGAACACGGCGCGCTCGCCGGGATCGAGCTGGCCTATTCCGGCATCAACGGCCCGAACCTCTATTCGAAGGAGGTGCCCCTCGCCGTCAGCCCCGGCCCGATCCTGACCTTCCACGCCGACCCGGTGCAGGCCCGCGCCCTCGACCTGGAGGACATCCGCGACCTGCGCCGCTGGTTCCGCAACGCCTTCGAGCGGTCGCAGCGCGCCGGCTACGACCTCGTCTGCCTCTACGGCGCGCACGGCTTCGGCATATTCCAGCACTTCCTCTCGCGCGCCACCAACCGCCGCACCGACGCCTACGGCGGCAGCCTCGCGAACCGCGCGCGCTTCCTGCGCGAGGTGATCGAGGAGGGGCGCGAGGCGACGAAGGGCGAGCTCGCCATCTCGCTCCGCCTCTCACTGCACGAGACGGGCCCGCTCGGCTTCTCCAATGACGAACTGCGTGAGCTGATCGCGCTCCACCCCGACCTGCCCGACCTCTGGGACCTCGCCCACGGCACCTGGGAAGCGTGCTCCGGCACCTCGCGCTTCAAGGACGAGGCGGCGCAGGAATCGCTCGTGCGCGGCATCCGCGACCTCACCCCCCGCCCGGTCGTCGGCGTCGGCCGCTTCACCTCGCCCGACGCGATGGTGCGCCAGATCCGCGCCGGCATCCTCGACTTCATCGGCGCCGCCCGCCCCTCGATCGCCGACCCGTTCCTGCCCCGCAAGGTCGAGGAGGGCCGGTTCGAGGACATCCGCGAATGCATCGGCTGCAACATCTGCGTCTCGGGCGACATGACCCAGTCGATCAGCCGCTGCACCCAGAACCCCAGCTTCATGGAGGAATGGCGCCGCGGCTGGCACCCCGAACGCAGCCGCCCGAAGGGCGACAGCCGCTCGGTGCTGGTCGTGGGAGCCGGACCCGCCGGTCTCGAGGCCGCGCGCGTGCTCGGCCAACGCGGCTACGACGTGGCGCTGGCCGAGGCCGGGCGCAGCCTCGGCGGCCGCGTCACCCGCGAACGCGCCCTGCCTGGCCTCGCCGCCTGGGGCCGGGTCGCCGACTACCGCGCCGGCCAGATCGCGGTGATGCCGAACGTCGAGGTCTATTACGACAGCCCGCTCACCGCCGCCGAGGTGCTGGAATTCGGTTTCGAGCACGTTGCCGTCGCCACCGGTGCCACCTGGCGGCGCGACGCGGTCGCCCGCCACCACCTCGACCCGATCCCGACCGACCCCGCCATGCCCGTCTTCACCCCCGACGACCTGATGGCCGGCGGCGGCCCTACGGCGGGAACCGTCCTGATCTACGACGACGACCACTACTACATGGCCTCGGTCCTCGCCGAACTCCTGGTCGAGCGCGGCTGCACGGTGCACCTCGTCACTCCCGCCGACCGGGTCGCCGACTGGACCACCAACACCCTCGAACAGGGCCTGATCCAGACCCGCCTGCTCGACCGCGGCGTCACGCTGCACCTCGGCCGCGCACCGGTCCGCATCCAGGCCGGCGCCGTCGATCTCGCCTGCACCTACACCGGCCGCACCGAGACCCTCGTCGCCGACGCGGTCCTCCTCGTCACCTCGCGCATCGGCGAGGACGCGCTCTACCGCGACCTGCGCGCCCGGCGGGACGACTGGGCCGATGCCGGCATCCGCTCGGTCAGGCTCATCGGCGACGCCGCCGCCCCCGCGCCCATCGCCTGGGCCACTTTCGCCGGCCGCCGCTATGCCGAGGAGCTCGACGCCCCCGATCCCGGCGACGCCCTGCCGTTCCGGCGCGAGATCGCGGCCCTCGCCGAATGAGCGCCGTCAGCCCGCGCGCAGCAGCACCCGCAGCGCCGCCGCCAGCGCCACGCCCATGGCGAGCCCGGCGCTGTTCGCCATCAGGTCGGCCCATTCGCCATAGCGGTTGACCTGCGGCTGGATCAGCTCGATCGCCCCGCTCCAGCCGAGGAACCCGGCCAGCCACCAGCCCCAGCCGCGCGGCCGCGCCAGCGCCACCGGCAGGGCCAGCGCCGCATAGGCGATGAAGTGATGCGTCTTGTCGCTGCCCGGCGGCTGCACCGGCAGCTCGGGCAGCGGGCTCAGGCTCAGCACGGTGATCGCGCCGAGGATCAGCAACGTGAAGGCCAGCCAGAACCGGCGGTTGAGCGACAGGATCCAGGTCATCGCCGCACCTTGCCCCTGGCCCCGCCCGGCATCAACCTCCGGCCCCGCAAGGCAGCCGGTCGAGGAACGCCCCGACCTCGGCCGCGAATTCCGCCGGCCGCTGCCAGGCGATGAAATGCGCCGCCTCCGGCATCTCCACGATCCGCGAGCCTTCGATCCCGGCCGCCACCGCCCGAGCCTGCTCGACCGGCAAGAGCCGGTCGCGCCCGCCCGCGACGATCAGCGTCGGCACCGCGATCGCGCCGAGCCAGGGCGCGACATCCGCCTCGAGCACCCCCTCGACCTGCCGGGCATAGGCCTCCGGATCCTGCGCCGCGAACCGTTCCAGCCACACCCGATAGCCTTCGTCCCGCGGGCATCCCTCGAAGGCCGCGTCGACCGCGCCCGGCAGGACCGCCGCCATGCCGCCCGCCCGCACCGCCGCCGCCCGCGCCGCCAGCATCGCCCGCGCCTCGGGCCGGGTGCGAAGCCCCGGGTTGCTCAGCACCAGCCCGGCACAGCGCCCCGGATTCATCCCCGCAAAGGCCGCCGCCACCATCGCCCCGACCGCGCAGCCGATCGGCACCACGCGCCCGATCCCCAGCGCCTCGACCAGCGCGGCGAGGTCGCGGGCATGGTTCCCGATGCTGAGCGCGCCGTCCCCCGCAGGCGAGCCGCCCGCCCCGCGCAGATCGACCGCGAGGCAGGGCCACCGCCCCTCCCACACCGCCCGGCAGGCATCCCAGAACCGCAGGTCCGCCCCCATCGGATGGACCAGCAGCAGGACCGGCTCCGTCGGCGGACCGCCGCGGACATGGTGCAGAACCGCGGGCATCAGGCCGTCAGGCGACGTCGACCGCCGGCAGCTGCAGCGATCCCTTGACCCTGTGATAGCGCTCGACCGCAGCCGCCGCCGCCATGTGGTTGGCCCGCAGGATCGCCCCGGCGAGGATCGCATCGTTCGCCTCGTAGGCCTTGACCAGCTGGACGTGGTCTTCGAACGACTTCGGCAGGCGCTCGGGCTGGGACAGGCTCAGCCGCCGGGTCGCCAGCGTGCGCAGCAGGAGCGAATCGTGGATGCGCTTCGCCGTCGCATTTCCCGACATCCGCGTGTCGTGATCGTGGAACTCCACGCTCAGCCAAGCGTATGCCACGACGTCGCCCAGTTCCACCGCATGCTTCATCCGCTCGAGGATCTCGCGCAGCACCGCGATGTCCTCGGGCTTGGCGCGCCGGGCGAGATCGGTCGCCATCAGCTCGAACAGCACCGTCCGCGTGCGGTAGATCTCGCTGATTTCCTCGATGGTCGGAACATGGGCACGCGGACGCTTGCGCGGCGGAATGTCGACCAGCCCCTCGTTTTCCAGCAGGATCAGCGCCTCGCGCACCGGGGTGCGGCTGGTGTGGTAGCGCCGCGCGAGTTCCACCGTGTTCAGGTCCTGCCCCGGAGCGATGATCCCCTCGACGATCTCCGCCCCGATCTCGCAGGCGATCTGTGCCACCAGCGACGGCCGGTCGTGCCGGCTCGCCACCACCGCGCGGATCACCGCGCGGGCCTGGGCGAGCGACGCCTCCCGGCTCATCGGCGCGGCAGCCTGCGGCATCGCGCCCGCCACGAAACCCGCATCGGTCCCGCCGCGGCCCTCCGTTCCAAGAAGCGCCATCATGCGACGCGCCCCAGGGAGTGGCGCGCGCCGGTCCCGGTTCCTGTCAAAAGCCCCGCTGAAACAACTGTCTTACTTTCCATCACAACCAATCGCCGAAATGATCTGCCCACATGAGTGAAAGCGCATATCACACACGAAAGTCCACGTGAAATTTCGTTACCTGTGGTGGCGCCTCCGGTCCCAGCGGCGACCCGCAGGCCTCACATCGACCGCGGCAGCCACAGCGCGATCTGCGGGAACATCAGCATCAGCGCCAGCATCCCGAAACAGGCGACCAGGAACGGCCAGAGCCCCGCGAAGATCTCCTCGAGGGTGACGAGCCCGCCCGCCGCGCCCTTCACCACGAAGCAGTTGATCCCGACCGGCGGCGTCACCGCGCCGATCTCGGCCAGGATGACGACATAGACCCCGAACCACAGCGGATCGAAGCCGAGCCCGGTCATCACCGGATAGGTGATCGGCAGCGATATGGCGAGGAGCGAGGGCGCATCCATCAGCATCCCCAGCACCAGATAGGCGAGCGTCACGAGGCCGACGACCACCCAGACCGCGTGCTCGCCGCTCGCCAGCACGTTCTGGATCGCCGCCGTGACCCCGCTCAGCGCGAGGAACCGCGCAAACAGCAGGCCGCCGATGATGATCGCGAAGATCATCGCCGTCAGCGTCACCGTCTCGAGCAGCGTCTGACCGAGCGCGATGCCCCGGAACCCGCGCTGGCGGATCAGCGCCATCACGAAGGTGACGAAGGCGCCGATGCCGCCCGCCTCGGTCGGCGTGAAGACCCCGCCGTAGAGCCCGCCCAGCATCACCGCGATCACGATCACCAGGGGCCCGATCAGCCGCAGCGACCACAGCTTCTCGCGCCAGCCGTAGACCGTCGCATCCGCCGGCGCCCGCGCCGGATCGGCCCGCGCGACGATCAGGATGGTCCCGACCAGGATCGCCGAGAACAGGACCCCCGGCACGACCCCCGCGATCAGGAGCTGCCCGATCCCGGAATTGGTCAGGATGCCATAGACCACGATCAGCGCGCTCGGCGGGATCAGCACCGCCAGCGTCCCCGCGACCGCGATCGACGCGGCGGCGAAGGACCGGTCGTAGCCGCGGGCGATCATCTCGGGCAGCGCCAGCTTGGTGAAGAGCGTCGCCGTCCCCACGCTCGACCCCGAAGCCGCGCCGAAGGCCGCCGCCGCACCGGTGCTCGCCACCGCGAGCCCCCCCGGCAACCGCCCGAACCACTTGGCGCAGCCGTCGAACAGGTCGTTCCCGATCCGCGCCCGCATGGCGAAGAACCCCATCAGCAGGAAGAGCGGGATGACGCTGAAATGAAAGCTGCTGACCACCGAGAAATAGATCGTGCCCAGCGTCGAGACCGCCGGCCCGATCCCGGTCAGGACCGCGATCCCCGCGAAACCGACCGCGGTCAGCGCCATCATGATCGGCGCGCCGAGCAGGATCGAGACCATCAGCGCCGCGATCCCGACATACCCGATGGCAAGCCCGCTCATCGCCCCTCCGCCTCCGGCACGCGCAGGATCCCGCGCAGCGCCTCCAGCAGGAACTGCAGGCAGATCAGCCCGGCGCCGAGGCTGACCACCATCTTCGACGGCCAGAGCGGGAACCGCACCCCTGCCGCCCAGACCTGCTCGCCGATCGTCCAGGAGCGCAGCGCATACTTGGCCGTCCCCCATGTCACCAGCGCGAACAGCCCGAAGCCCACCAGCATCCAGAACACCTCGAGCCACCGCACCGCCCGCCGCGGCAACCGCGACACCAGGAACGCCGAACTCACGTGCTGGCGTTGCAGGAGCGCGTAGCCGAAGGGCAGCAGGATCACCGCGGGCAGAAGCGCCTGGGTCAGCTCCACCGCCGCCGGCAGCGGCGCGTTCAGGAGCTTGCGCGACAGCGCATTGACGTCGATCACCCACATGATGGCGAAGGCCGCAACGCCCGCCAGCACGGCGAAGCCCCGCAGCACCCTGCCGTAGATGTCGCAGAAGCGCAGGAACGCGCGCGTCACGCCTTGGCCTCCCTCGCCCCGCCCCGGCCGGCGACGGGCTTCAATCCCCGATTTCCTCGACCACCCGCGCGGCATCCGCCTCGGGCATCCCCGCGGCCACCGCCCGCTCCCGCCAGCTCGCCCGCACCGCCTGCACCTTCGGATCGCCGAGCGCCGTCACCAGGAAATCCTCCGCCGGGAAGGCGATCACCTCCACCGACCCCTCGGCCGCCCAGCGCGCGCGGATCTCCGTCTCGACCTCGGCGAAGAGCCGCAGGAGCTCGTCCAGATGGTCCCGCTTCATCCCGTCGATCACCGCCTTCTCCGGCTCGGCGAGTGCCGCGTAACGCCCGGCGTTCATCACCAGCAGATGCCCCCAGGACGCCCCCATCGGCAGGTCGATGTAATACCCGGCGACCTCGTGCCACTGGAAGGCGTCGACCAGCGGGACGTCGCCCACCGAACAGTCGAGGATGCCGCTGCGCATCGCCTCGTAGGCCTCGACGTCGGACAGCCCGACCGGCACCGCGCCCAGCGCCTCCACCATCGCGGGCAGCGCCACCCCGTAGGAGCGGATGCGCTTGCCGCGGAAATCCTCGAGCGTGCGGATCGGCCGGGTGCAGATCATCCCGTAGGGCGGCAGCGGCCGCACGCTGACCAGATGCAGCCCGTAGCGCGCCAGTTCCGCGCCGAAGGCCGGGATCTCCTCGTGCCATTCCAGCATCAGCTCGCCCAACTCGCCCTGGCTCCGCGGCTGCGGCCAGAAGAACGGGATGGCGTTGTTGATCAGGAACTGGTCGGGAAAGTACGGCGTGACGATGTTGCCCATGTCGATGAGGCCATGCTCGACCGCCGTCGGGATCTCGCCCACCGAGGCGAGGACGCCGCCCCAGCTCACCTCGATGCGGAGCGCGCCGCCCGACCGCTCGGCCACCTCGTCGACCATCCATTCCAGCGCCCTGGCATACATGCTGCAGCACTGCGGCAGATGCTCGCCCCAGCGCAGCGTCTCCGTGCCGGCCGCGGGTCCGGCCAGCGTGACCGCCGCCGAGGTCGCCAGTGCCATGAGCGGCGTCGCGACCCTCATCCGCATTCCTTCCTCCAGAAGCAGCCGGCATCGCCGCAGGGACCCGAATCGATGCGCGGTCCGTGCCGGACCCTAGGCCCGCCCCGGGCCGACTGCTAGGCGTCATCCGCCCTCGACCCGCCGCCCGCGGCTCACCCCGCGCCCGCCTCCGCGAGGAACCCCTCGACTGCCGCGGCAAAGGCCGCCTCGCACTCGATCTGCATCATGTGCGGCGCGCCCGCCAGCACCATGAGCCGCCCGCGCGGCAGCGCCGCCGCCAGCGCCCGCGTCGCCGCGGCCGGCGTCGCCGCGTCCATCTCCCCCGCGATCACCAGCGCCGGCACGGCGACCGCGCCGAGCCGGGGCAGCGCGTCGTGCCCGGCCACCGCCTCCCAAGTCGCCGCCCAGTCCGAGGGATCGTCCGCCATCAGCCGCGCCCGCACCCGCGCCACCGCCGCCGAGCCGAGGAACCCCGGCGTGAACCAGCGCGCCAGCGTGGCATCGGCCACCGCCGCCATCCCGCCCGCCTCGGCCGCCCGGCCGCGTTCCAGGATCGCCGCGCGCCCCGCCTCCGGGATCGCCCCCGGACACCCGGCCAGCACCAGCCCCGCGACCAGATCGGGCCGCGCCAGCGCCAGTTGCTGCGCGATCATGCCCCCGAAGGACACCCCGACCAGCACCGCCGCCCCCCGGCCGAGCCCCTCGACCAGCCCCGCCACATCGGCCACATGCGCCGCCATCCGCCCGGGCCGCGCGACCTGCGTCGAGCGCCCGTGCCCGGCCAGGTCCACCGCCACCACGCAGCGCCCCCGGGCCAGCCGCCCCGGAAGCCCGCCCCAGAACGTCGCGTCGAGCCCCACGGGATGCAGCAGCACCACCGGCGGACCCTCCCCCGCGATGTCGCAGACAAGCTCCCGCACCGGCGCCTCCGCGCGGCTCATGCCGACACGACGCGGTACGCGGCCCATGACCGCTCCAACCCGCAGGGGCCGACATCAACGATGTTCAGGGGAGATAATGGTGCGGTCGAGAAGACTCGAACTTCCACGGGAGTTACCCCACAGCGACCTCAACGCTGCGCGTCTACCAATTCCGCCACGACCGCACGCCGTGTGGACGCGCTCTTAACGCCACCGGCCGGCGTTGTGAAGAGCAAAAGCGCGCCGCCCCGTTGCCCCAGGGGCGGCGTCTCTCCGCGTCAGTTCGACTGCGGCGCGGGCTTCACCGGCATCGCGAAGGTCGGCACCGCGGGTGCCGCTGCATCGGTCAGGACCTCGACGTGGCCGGCCTCCGGATCGGCCATCTGCGCCACCGCCTGCCGCAGCAGCAGGACCCGCTCCGGCGCGCCGGGCGCCACCACCGGCGTCGCGCCGTCCTGAAGCGCCGCCACGCCCACCGTCAGCCAGTCGAGCCCGCGGTCGGTGCGCTTCGGCATCCCGAACCCGCCCATCAGGTGATGGCCGAGCAGTTCCGCATAGGCCTCCTCGCCCAGCCCGACCAGCAGCATGCCCGCCGCCAGCGCCAGCTCGGCGTTGTCCGTGCGATAGCCGATGCCGAGACAGATCCGCGCGTTCGCCGCCAGCTGCGACGGCGGCACCCCCGTCCCGACCACGAAGGCCTGCAGCGCGTCCGTCACCTGCGGCGGCTCCTGTGAGACGAGCCGCGCGGCATGGTCCCGCATCCCCGGCGCGAAGGCGAGGCACTGCGCCTCCATCTCGGCAGTCGTCACCCCCGGCACCATCGCGGCCAGCCGCGCGCCCTCCTCGATCACGTAGGTCCGCGCGAGGCAGAACTGCTCGTCGAGCGCGAAGCCCGGGTCGCCCATGCTCGCCAGCGTCACGTAGCCGCCGTTGCTGCCGGTCACGAGGCTCGTGCGGTTGCAGTGGCTCGCCATCGAGGCCTCGGCGGGGGCCGGCACGAAGTTCGGCACCGCAAAGCCGCCCGCGGCGGGCGCCGCCGCCTCGACCACCGGGGCCGGCGCGGGCGCGGGTGCCGCCACCTCGACCGTCGCCGGAGGTTCCAGCACCGCCACCGGCGCGGGCGGCGCCACCGCCATCTGCGGCGCCTGCTGCACCGGGGTCGACGGCACACCCATCTGCTCGTTGCGGAAGGCGATCAGGAGGCCCCGCGTCCCCTGGCCCATCTCGGTCATCATCTGCGCGGTCTGCGGCCCGCCGACGATCGCCCGCTGGTAGGAGGTGATTAGGAACGACCGCTCGAAGTCCGACATGTACCCCGTCGCCGGATAGCCGAGATAGGCCTGGTACTGCGCCGCCGCCGCCCGGCTGTTCGGCCCGAACACCCCGTCCGGCGTGCCCGCCGGGAAGCCGAAGTAGTTCAGCGCCACCTGCGCCTGCCGGTTCTGCTCGCGCTGGTAGCTGTTCACCGTCGGCTGCCGCACGACCGTGCGCTGCTGCTGGCGCTGCGGCACCGCCTGCTGCTGGCGCTGCTGCTGTTGACTGCCGATGGCCCCGCCGATAATGCCGCCGACGAGCCCGCCGACGAAGGCCGAGCCGTCCGCATGGACCGCCGGCGCCGTCGCCACCAGAACCGCGGCCGAGACCGCCCCCAGCAGCAAGTCACGTTTCGATTGCATGGTACCCCCCATATTCAACAAATGCGATAGAGTCGAATGCTACAACAGAATACAATGACTCGACGAATTCGCGAAGTAATTCCTGCCGGATCGGATTCCGATGGCAGATAAGGCACTTGTACGGGCTCCTTCAGACACGCCCGAATGGCGCGTCACCGACACCCCCGTGCCCTATCCCGAGGCGGTCGCCACGATGGAGGCGCGGGTCGCCGAAATCCTCGCAGGCACCGCGCCCGAACTCGTCTGGCTCCTCGAACACCCGCCGCTCTACACCGCCGGCACCTCGGCACGGCCCGCGGACCTGCTCGACCCCGACCGCTTCCCGGTCTACCCCAGCCGGCGCGGCGGCGAATACACCTATCACGGCCCCGGCCAGCGGGTGGCCTACGCGATGCTCGACCTCAACCGCCGCGGCCGCGACGTGCGCACCCATGTCTGGCGGCTCGAGGACTGGGTGATCCGCACGCTGGCCGAATTCGCCGTCACGGGCGAACGCCGCCCCGGCCGCGTCGGCGTCTGGGTCCGCCGCCCCGACAAGCCCCCCCTGCCCGACGGCTCGCCCGCCGAGGACAAGATCGCCGCGATCGGCGTGCGCATCCGCCGCTGGGTCGCCTTCCACGGCGTGGCGATCAACGTGGAGCCCGACCTCGGCCATTTCACCGGCATCGTGCCCTGCGGCATCACCGGCTACGGCGTGACCAGCCTCGTCGACCTCGGCCTGCCGGTCACGATGACCGACCTCGACCTCGCGCTCGCCCGCACCTTCCCGCTGGCCTTCCCCGCGCCCTGAACCCCGCGCCGCGCCGCCGTTTCAAGCCTCTGGCGCGCCATCTTTTGGCGGCGTATCGTCCCCGCAGTCCAAGGACGGGCGCGACGACGCCCGCAACATATCTCGGGAGGAAATGGGATGAGGACGCTTTTCACCGGAACGCTGCTGGCCGGCGCGCTGGCGCTGCCGCTCGCGGCGGCGGATTACACCATCATGGCGCCCGCCGCACCGGGCGGCGGCTGGGACCAGACCGCGCGCACCATGCAGGCGGTCCTGCAGGACGAGGGGATCTCTTCCTCGGTCCAGGTCACAAACGTGCCCGGCGCCGGCGGTACCATCGGCCTCGCCCAGTTCGTCAACCAGGCCAAGGGCGACCCGAGCCAGCTGATCGTCGGCGGCTACGTCATGGTCGGTGCGATCCTGACCAACGCCTCGCCCGTCGACCTCTCCATGGTGACGCCCATCGCCCGCCTGACCGGCGAGCAGATCGCCATCGTCGCCCCGGCAAACGGCCCTGTGCAGAGCGTCGACGACCTCGTCGCCGCGCTGAAGGCCGATCCGGGCGCCGTGTCCTGGGCCGGCGGCTCGGCCGGCGGCGCGGACCACATCCTCGCCGGGCTCTTCGCCAAGGCGGTCGGCGTCGACCCGACCCGGGTGAACTACATCGCCTATTCCGGCGGCGGCGAGGCACTCGCCGCGATCCTCGGCGGCCAGGTGACGGTCGGCGTGTCCGGCTACGGCGAATTCGCCAGCCAGATCGAGGCGGGCGAGCTGACGCTCCTCGCCGTCTCCGGCGACACCCGGATGGAGGGCGTCGACGCGCCCACCCTGCAGGAAGCCGGCGTCGACGTGGTGCTCGAGAACTGGCGCATGGTCGCCGCCGCGCCCGACCTGACCGACGAGCAGAAGGCCGCGATCACCGCCGACATCGAGGCGCTCGCCACCTCCGACGGCTGGCAGGAGGCGCTCGCCACCCGCGGCTGGGTCGACCGCTTCCTCGCCGGCGAGGCCTTCGACGCGCAGCTCGCCGCCGACATCGAGGCGACCTCGGCCATCCTCAAAGACATCGGCCTCGTGCAGTGAGCCGGTCCGGACGATGAACCGACCGGGAGCGCCGCGCCGTCCCGACCGGGCGGCGCTCGTCATCGCGGCGGGGCTGATGGGCCTCGCCGCCCTGATCTTCTGGCAGACCCGGGCGATGCCGGTCGCGGCCCTCTACGCCCGCGTCGGCCCCACCACCTTCCCCTACGTCATCGCCGCCTGCCTCGCCGGCCTCTCGCTCGCCACCGTCGTCGCCGCCCTGCGCGGCAGCTTCCCCGAGCGCGAGCCCGACGTCCTCGCCCCCATGGTCTGGATCGTCGCCGGCCTCGCCGCGCAGATGCTGCTCCTGCGCACCGCCGGCTTCTCCATCGCCACGGGCGTCCTCTTCGCGCTGGTCGCCGCCGGCTTCGGCCGCCGCCGGTTCTGGCTGACCCTGCCGGTGGGCGTCGCCTTCTCGCTCCTGATCTGGATCGTTTTCGCCCGCGGCCTGCAGCTCAGCCTGCCCGCCGGACGGCTGGAATCGCTCGTCCCCTGAGGAGGGGCCATGGACACCTTCGCGCTGCTCGGCAACGGCCTCCTCCTCGCGCTCGAGCCGATGAACCTGCTCTACGCGCTGATCGGCGTGACGATCGGCACCGCCGTGGGCGTCCTGCCCGGCATCGGCCCGGCGCTGACCGTGGCGCTGCTCCTGCCCGCCACCTACCGCCTCGACCCCGCGGGCTCGCTGATCATGTTCGCGGGCATCTACTACGGCGGCATGTACGGCGGCTCGACCACCTCGATCCTGCTGAACACGCCCGGCGAATCCGCCTCGATCGTCACCGCGCTCGAGGGCAACAAGATGGCGCGCAAGGGCCGCGGCGGCCCCGCGCTCGCCACGGCGGCCATCGGCTCCTTCGTCGCGGGGCTCATCGCCACCCTCGGCCTCGCCCTCGTCGCGCCCTGGGTGGTGCGCTTCGCGATCTCGCTCGGCCCGGCGGACTATTTCGCGCTGATGGTGCTCGCCTTCGTCACCGTCTCGGCCGCCTTCGGCGATTCCGCGCTGCGCGGGCTGACCGCGCTCTTCCTCGGCCTCGCGCTCGGGATCGTCGGCATCGACCTGCAGACCGGCCAGGCGCGGATGACCTTCGGCATCCCCGACCTCTTCGACGGGATCGAGGTGACCACGCTCGCCGTAGCCCTCTTCGCGGTCGGCGAGACGCTCAAGATCGCCGCCTCCCCCACCATGATGGCCGAGAAGGTGGAACCCGTGCGCGGCTCGGTCTGGATGACGCGCGAGGACTGGTCCCGCTCGTGGAAGCCCTGGCTGCGCGGCACCGCCATCGGCTTTCCGATCGGCGCCATGCCCGCGGGCGGCGCCGACGTGGCGAGCTTCCTCAGCTATTCCACCGAGAAGAGCTTCGCGAAGAACCCCGAGGAATTCGGCCATGGCGCGATCGAGGGCGTCGCGGGCCCCGAGGCGGCGAACAACGCCTCGGCCGCGGGCACGCTCGTGCCGCTCCTGACGCTCGGCCTGCCGACCACCGCGACCGCGGCGATCATGCTCGCGGGCTTCCAGCAGTTCGGCCTCCAGCCCGGGCCGCTCCTCTTCACCAACAACGCGGAACTGGTCTGGAGCCTGATCGCCAGCCTGCTCGTCGCGAACCTGATGCTTCTGGTGCTGAACCTGCCGCTGATCGGCCTCTGGGTGCGGCTCCTCGCCATCCCGCGGCCCTGGCTCTACGCCGGCATCCTCGCCTTCGCCACCCTCGGCACCATCGGCGCGAACCCCAGCGTGTTCGAGCTCGGGCTCCTGCTCGCCTTCGGCCTGCTCGGCTACGGGCTCAGGCGCTTCGGCTATCCCATCGCGCCGGTGGTCGTCGGCCTGATCCTCGGCCCGCTCGCCGAACAGCAGCTGCGCCGCGCGCTCGCCATCAGCCAAGGCGACCCGACGGTGCTCGTCTCGAGCCCCGTCGCGCTGGTCCTCTACGCCGTCGCGCTGATCGCGGTCCTCGTGCCCCTCTGGCTGCGCCTGCGCGGCCGCGGCGCGGCCCTGTCGAAACTCGCCTCGGACGAGGATTGAAGCGGAAGGCAAGCAATCGGGCCACGTTCCCCGCCGAGCCGGGCACCGCCCCGCCGCATTCCCGGTCGATCCGACCCGTGGCGGATCGGCCCGCGCCTGCCTGCCCCCGGCAGGCGCGCTTCCGCGCCCGCCAGCCCCCCGCCCGCCTCAGCCGATCCCGATCGTCGCGAAAGTGCGCGGGTCGATGCCCAGCGCGCGCAGGTCCGCCTCGGCCGGCCTGCGCCCGGCCTCGACCGCGGCGGCGACCGCCCCGGCACTCGCCAGCGTGACGAAGAAGGCGGCGATCCGCTCGATGATCCGCATGTCCGTTCTCCCGTATCTCCGGCAACCGCCGGGTTCGGGAGACAGCTAGGCAGCCCGTTGCCGCCGCGTCAGACCCCGCGGCGCAACCCCGCCATGCGGCGGATGCATTGCGGCCGCCGGAACCGCCTCAGCGCAGGTCCGGCGGCACCGCCTCGGCGCGCAGCTCGGCCACGACCTCCTCCAGCGGTGCCACGGTCGAGTCCTTCTCGCCCAGCCGCCGGACCGAGACCGTGCGCTCGACCACCTCGCGCTGGCCGACGGCCAGGATCACCGGCACCTTGGTCAGGCTGTGCTCGCGGACCTTGTAGTTGATCTTCTCGTTGCGCAGGTCCGCCTCGGCCCGGACACCCGCCGCGCGCAACTGGGCCGTCACCGCCTCGGCATAGTCGTTCGCGTCCGAGACGATCGGCGCCACCACCACCTGCCGCGGCGCCAGCCAGAACGGCAGCTTGCCGGCATAATGCTCGATCAGCAATCCGATGAACCGCTCGAACGTGCCGAAGACCGCCCGGTGCAGCATCACCGGCCGGTGCCGCGCCCCGTTCTCGCCGACATAGGTCGCGTCCAGCCGCTCGGGCAGCACGTAGTCCAGCTGGAACGTGCCGCACTGCCACGTCCGGCCGATCGCGTCGGTCAGGTGGAACTCGAGCTTCGGCCCATAGAACGCGCCCTCCCCCTCGGCATAGTCGAAGGGCAGGCCGGCGGCGGTCAACGCCGCGGCCAGCGACGTCTCCGCCCGGTCCCATGTCGCGTCGTCGCCCGCCCGCTGCTCGGGCCGCGTCGCCAGCTTGTAGGCGATGTCGGTCATGCCCATGTGGCCATAGACCCGGCTGAACAGGTCGAGGAACCGCTTCGTCTCCTCGGTGATCTGGTCCTCGCGGCAGAAGATGTGCGCATCGTCCTGCGTCATCTGCCGCACCCGCATCAACCCGTGCAGCGCGCCATGCGCCTCGTTGCGGTGACAGCAGCCGAACTCGGCCATGCGCAGCGGCAGGTCGCGGTAGGACTTCGTTCCCTGCCGGAAGATCTGCACATGCGCCGGACAGTTCATCGGCTTCAGCGCCATCAGCTGCGCCTTGCCCGACAAGACCGGATCGGTGTCCTCGTCCTCGACCGACGGGATCTCGTCGGGGACCACGAACATGTTCTCGCGGAACTTGCCCCAGTGCCCCGACTGCCGCCACAGCTCAGCGTCGAGCAGCTGCGGGGTCTTCACCTCCACATAGCCGTCCGCATCCAGCTGCCGGCGGATATAGGCCTCCAGCGTGCGCCACACGAGATAGCCGTTCGGATGCCAGAAGACCGAGCCCTGCGCCTCCTGCTGGAAGTGGTAGAGGCCCATCTCGCGGCCGAGCTTGCGGTGGTCGCGCTTCGCCGCCTCCTCCAGCCGGGTCAGATGCGCCTTCAGCTCGTCGCGGGTCCGGAACGCCGTGCCGTAGATGCGCTGCAGCTGCGGCCGCTTCGAATCGCCGCGCCAGTAGGCGCCCGCGATCGACATCAGCTTGAAGGCGTCCGCCGGCACCTGCCCGGTATGGACCAGATGCGGCCCCCGGCACAGGTCCTGCCACGGCCCGTGCCAGTACATGCGGATCGGCTGGCCCTCGGGGATCGCCTCGACCAGTTCCACCTTGAAGGGCTCGTTCGTCGCCTCGTAGTGCCGGATCGCCCGGTCGCGGTCCCAGACCTCCCAGCGCACCGGATCGCGCGCGGCGATGATCTGGCGCATCCGCGCCTCGATCTTCTCCAGATCCTCCGGCGTGAACGGCTCGGCCCGGTCGAAATCGTAGTACCAGCCGTTCTCGATCACCGGCCCGATCGTCACCTTCACGTCGGGCCAGAGCTCCTGCACCGCGCGCGCCATGATATGGGCGCAGTCGTGCCGGATCAGCTCCAGCGCCGCCGCGTCGTCCTTCGCCGTGACGATGGCGAACTTCGCGTCATGCTCGATGGGCTCGCTCAGGTCGGCGAGCCGGCCGTCGATCGTGCAGGCGAGCGCCGCCTTGGCGAGGCTTTTCGAGATGTCCTCGGCGATCTCCGCCCCGGTCACGCCGGCGGCATAGCGGCGCACCGCGCCATCGGGGAGGGTGACGGCCACCTCCCGGTTCAGGGTCTGGGTGTCGGCCATCGCTTGCTCCTTTCGCTCGGCGCCTACGGCACGCCCGGTTCGGCCGGTTGTCTGCGCGAGCGGGTTGCCGGAGTCAAGCGCGGCTGCTACCCCGGGATCGCGTCGAACGGCGCCCGTGCGGCGACACATTCAACAAACCAAATAGCACCCAAATAGCACCCGAATAACACCCACTTCGCAACCGGCCGTCCCGGCCCGGAAATCCCCCGGAATCCCGCCATGACCCCCAGCTTCCTCCCCCTCCCCGACGGCCGCCGCCTCGCCTTCCACAAGACCGAGGGCACGGGTCAAGGCGTTGTTTTTCTTGGTGGTTTCCGCTCAGACATGACCGGGACCAAGGCGGTGCATCTGGAAAACTGGGCCCGCGCCCGGGGCCGCCCCTTCATCCGCTTCGACTACACCGGCCACGGCGCCTCCTCGGGCGACTTCCTGGCCGACGGCAGCATCGGCCAGTGGGCCGACGACGCGCGGAACATACTGGAATCGCTCACGGATTCTCCGCAGATCCTGGTTGGCTCCTCGATGGGCGGCTGGATCTCCCTCCTCCTCGCCCGCGCCCTCCCCCACCGCATCAAGGCCCTCGTCACCATCGCCGCCGCCCCCGACTTCACCGAGGATTCGATGTGGTCCGGCTTCGACGCGGCGCAGAAGAACGACCTGATCTCAAGGGGTTACGTGGAGCTGCCCTCGGACTATTCCCCCGAGCCCTACGTCATCACCCGCAAGCTGATCGAGGACGGCCGCCAGAACCTCGTCCTGCGCGAGTCCCTGCCCCTGCCGTTCCCCGTGCGCATGCTCCACGGCACCGCCGATACGGACGTTGAAATTTCCGTTGCCCTTCAACTGCTTGCCCATGCCGACTGCCCCGACATGCGCCTGACGCTCGTGAAGGACGCCGACCACCGCTTCTCGACCCCCGAATGCCTCGCCCTCATCGAGCAGGCCATCGAGAACGTCACCCGAGCATGAGCCCCGCGACGAGCAACCCGAGCCCCAGCGCCGCCAGCCCCACCGACCCGAGATTCACAGCCACAAGCCGCTGCAACCGCCCGTGAATCTCCGCCGGCGCCCCGCCCTGCGCCTTGATCCGGTAGCCCTCACGAATGCAGTACCCGAGGCCGAGCAGCCCCAGAACGACCATGATTCCACCGAGGATCGCCAGAAATATCATTGCAACTCAATCGCTTGATCCGGCGGAAGGATATTCGCCCGCACCACCCGCCGCAAGACCCTTGTGGCGCTTCGGCGCCGCGGATACGGTCCGCCGCCACAATCAGCGCAGTGGGTCGAGAGCATGGAAGAAGAAGACGAGCAGGTCGTTCAGTACAAGGTCACCGCGGGCGAGCTGCGCCAGTTCGTCGAACGCTACGAGCGCCTCGAACAGGAAAAGAAGGACATCGCCGACCAGCAGAAGGAGGTGATGGCCGAGGCCCGCGCCCGCGGCTACGACGTCCGCGTACTCAAGAAGCTGATCGCATTGAGAAAAAAGGACCCGCAGGAAATCTCCGAGGAAGAGGCGATCCTGCAGCTCTATCGCGAGGCGCTCGGCATGTAGCCGTTAGGGTAATCTTGACCTTCTGCGGCTAGATTGCCCTTTCACCCCGAAACGCGTCCGAACCGGTTTCCGACACGGTCGCAGGCACATCCGGCCAGTTTTCCGTCAGCCGTTCGATCACCGCATTGAGAACGGCACGCCCCCGGTCGGTCGCGGCGATCCGGCCGTCCCGCACGGAGACCATCCGGAGATCCGCGAGTTCCCGAATGGCGCCCGGGTTCAACGGCGCCCCGCCGAGGCTCTCGCACCGGTCGTGCGCGACGCCTTCGCGCAGACGCAACCCCATCAGCAGCATTTCGAGCGCCTGCTCGCCGGATGAAACCACCTCGCGCCGGACGATGCCGGAGCCCTCCTCATCGACGCGCCGCAGCCAGTCCTCGGGGCTCCGCTCGCTCTCCGTCGCCCAGCGCCGGCCGCCCCGCGTCAGGCGCCCATGCGCTCCGGGACCGATGCCCGCATAATCGCCATATCGCCAGTAGACCAGGTTGTGCCGGCTCTCGGCCGCGGGCCGCGCGTGGTTCGACACCTCATAGGCCGACAGGCCGGCCTCCTCACAAATCTCCTGCGTTTCCAGGTACATGCCGCCCGCGAGGTCCGGATCCGGCAAGCCCCTCAGGCGCCCGCGTCGGGCGAGATCGCCGAACCGCGTGCCCTCCTCGATCGTCAGCTGGTAAAGCGACAGATGATCCACGGCGAGGCCGAGCGCCAGGCGCAGTTCCCTCCGCCAGCCCTCGAGGGTCTGGTGTTGCCGCGCATAGATCAGATCGAAGCTGACCCGCGGAAAGAGCCTCCGCGCGATCTCGAACGCGGCCACCGCTTCGGCCACCGTATGGGTCCGCCCGAGCCGGCGCAGGTCCTCGTCGTCGAGCGCCTGCAACCCCATCGAAATGCGATTCACCCCCGCATCCCGGAATCCCCGAAAGCGCCCCGCCTCGACGGAGGTCGGATTCGCCTCCAGCGTGATCTCGATATCCTCCGCGAGGGTCCAGTTCTCGCCCACCGCCTCGATGACGGCGGCGACGAGATCGGGCGGCATCAGGCTCGGCGTGCCGCCGCCGAAGAAGATCGAATCGACGCGCCGGCCCGGCACGTCAGGCGCCGCGGCACCTATCTCGGCCAGGAGCGCCCGCCGCCACCGCTCCGGATCGACATTGCGCCTGACATGGCTGTTGAAGTCGCAATAAGGGCACTTCGCCAGACAGAACGGCCAATGGACATAGACACCGAAGCCGCCATGCCGCCAGTCCTCAGTCAAGGCAGGCAGCCACCATCTTGCGGAAGGCGTCCCCGCGATGACTGATCCTGTTCTTCTCCCAGCGGTCCATCTCGCCGAGCGTGATGTCCATGCCGGCCGGCTGGAACATCGGGTCGTAGCCGTGTCCCTGCTCGCCGCGCATCGGCCACACGCATTGCCCCTCGATCTTGCCCTCGAAGACCTCCTCGACCCCGTCCGGCCACGCCAGGACGAGGGTGCAGCGGAACCGCGCGGTCCGGGGATACGGCGCGTTTCGTGCCTCGAGCGCCTCCCAGGTCCTGGTCATGGCCTGAACGAAGTCCCTGCCATGAGGCGTCTCCGCCCAGTCGGCCGTGTGGACACCCGGCGCACCGTCGAGGGCATCGACCTCGATCCCGCTGTCGTCCGCAAGCGCAGGCAGGCCGCTTGCCGCTGCGGCGGCATGTGCCTTGATCCGGGCGTTGCCGAGGAAGGTGTTCTCCGTCTCCTCCGGCTCGGGCAGGCCCAGTTCGCCGGCCGACACGACGGTGATCGGATAGGGCGCCAGCAGGTGCCTGATCTCTTCGAGCTTCCCCGCGTTGTGGGTCGCGACGACCAGCCGGCCGGCTTCGAGACGCCGTGTCATGCAACCGCGGCCTTCTGGGCGGCGACCAGTTGCGCCACGCCGCGCTCGGCAAGGTCCATCATGGCCACCAGCTGTTCCCGCGTGAAGGCCGCGCCCTCCGCACTGCCCTGCACCTCGATCAGACTCAGCCCGCCCGTCATGACGAAGTTTGCGTCGGTTCCCGCAACGCTGTCTTCGGCATAGTCGAGGTCGAGCACCGGCACGCCGCCGAGCACCCCACAGCTGATCGCCGCCACGTGATCGGTCAGCGGGTCGGACTTGATGTCGCCCGCCTTGAGCAGCTTGTTGACGGCGAGGCGGAGCGCAACCCAGCCGCCGGTGATCGCGGCGCAGCGGGTTCCGCCATCGGCCTGGATCACGTCGCAATCCACCGTGATCTGACGCTCGCCCAGTGCCACCCGGTCGACGCCGGCCCGAAGGCTCCGGCCGATCAGGCGCTGGATCTCCTGCGTGCGTCCCGACTGCTTGCCGGCCGTCGCTTCCCGGCGCGTGCGGGTCGTCGTCGCGCGCGGCAGCATTCCGTATTCCGCCGTCACCCAGCCGAGGCCGGTCTTCCGCAGGAAAGGCGGGACGCTCTCCTCGAGGCTCGCCGTGCACAGGACATGAGTTTCACCCATGCGGATCAGGCAGGAGCCTTCGGCATGGCGCGTCACGCCGGTCTCGATGACGACGGGACGGAGGGCGTCGACCGCACGGCCGGATGGGCGCATCTTGCATGTCTCCTCGATTGATCGGCGCCTCTTAGCGCGGGCACCGGCAGGCGTCCAGCGCCTGCCAGATTGACCTGGTGCCGGAGCCTGCATACATGTGCTCGGTCATGAACGGCACGGCCCCGAATTCCCGACAGCCGACATCTCCCCTGGCCGAAATGAACGATCGGAGCCGGGAGGTGTTCCGCCGTCTGGTCGAAACCTACCTCGCAACGGGTGAGCCGGTCGGTTCCCGGACGCTCTCGCGCAGCCTGAGCGAGGGTGTGTCACCGGCCACGGTTCGGAACGTCATGCAGGATCTCGCGGATCTCGGCCTGCTCGACAGTCCGCATGTAAGCGCAGGACGGGTGCCGACGCAGATGGGCCTGCGACTGTTTGTGGATGGCATCCTCGAGGTAGGTGACGTGTCGGCCCCCGAAAAGGTGGAGATCGAACGGACGCTCGTCGGCAACCAGCACGACATCACCGCGATCCTCGACCGCGCGGGGATGCTGCTGTCGGACCTGACGCACGGCGCGAGCCTCGTCCTCGCGCCGAAGACCGAGGCGCCGATCCGCCATATAGAATTCGTCTCGCTTTCTCCTGAACGCGCGCTCGTGGTCCTCGTCACCGCGGACGGCAATGTCGAGAACCGGTTGTTCATCCCGCCCCTGGGACTGACCCCGTCCGCGATGCGGAGCGCGGCCAACTTCCTGAACGCCATCCTCCAGGGGCGAACGCTTTCGGAAATGCGGTCGGTGGTTGCGGCCGAGATCGCCAAGCGGCGCGCGGAGCTCGACACCCTTTCGCAGAATCTCATCGAGGACGGTCTGGCCGTCTGGTCCGAGGATGCGGAAGGCGGCAGGGACCGGCTGATCGTGCGGGGCCGGTCACACCTGCTCGAGGGGGCCGAGGACGCGGCCCAACTCGATCGCATCCGTGAACTCTTCGACGACCTGGAACGCAAGCGCGACCTCGCACAGCTCCTCGATCTGACCGAGACCGGCGACGGGGTGCGGGTGTTCATAGGTTCGGAGAACAAGCTTTTCTCACTTTCCGGTTCCGCTCTGGTGGTCTCTCCCTATATGAACGCGGATCGGAGGATCATCGGCGCGGTCGGCGTGATCGGCCCGACCCGGCTTAACTATGCGCGGATAGTCCCCATCGTCGACTATACTGCACAATTGGTGGGCCGGCTCGTGAGCAGCCGAACCCAAGGCTAGGCGAGGCTTGAACATGGCGAAAGAGATGAAGGACACGTCGATCGAGGGCGACGCATTCCTGGACGATCCCGAGACGGTCGACCTCGACGAGACGCTCGGGCAGTCGGACGAAATCTCCGAGGGGGAGCAGATCGCCGTGCTGCGATCCGAGGTTGCGGAACTGAAGGATCGCCTGCTCCGCGCCCTCGCCGACACCGAGAACCTCCGCAAGCGGGCGGAGCGTGATCGGCGCGATGCGGAACTCTACGGCGCGACGCGGTTCGCCCGCGACCTGCTGTCCGTTCACGACAACTTCCTTCGCGCGCTGGAGAACGTCACGGAACCGGTCCGTGCAGCCGCCCCCGGCCTGATCGAGGGGATCGAGCTGACGCAGCGCGACCTCCTCTCGGCCTTTGCCAAGCACAAGATCCTCGAGGTCAGGCCCGCCGTCGGCGACCGCTTCGACCCGAAACTCCATCAGGCGATGTTCGAGGCGCCGGTCCCGAACACAAGGGCGGGTGACATCATCGAGGTGATGAACGTCGGATTCACCATCGGGGAACGGCTCCTGCGGCCCGCGCAGGTCGGGGTCTCGGCTGGAGGCCCGTCGATGCCGGCTCCGAACGGCGATGCCAAGCCCGACGCCGGCTGACGGGTCAGACGCTCTCGCGCAGGAGGGCGCGGAGCTCGTAGATCAGGGCCAGCGCCTCGCGCGGTGACAGTTCGTCCGGGTGGATCGCTTGCAACCGCGTCTCCACCTCGTTCGTCTCCGATCGTTCCGGTTGCGGTGCCGGGCGGACCGCGAAGAGCGGCAGGTCGTCGACGAGTGCCGCCGCATTGCCGGCCATGTTGCGCTCGCCTTCCTCCAGCCGCGCCAGAACGGTCCGGGCCCGGTCGACCACCGACTTCGGCAGGCCGGCGATGCGGGCGACCTGGACGCCGTAGGAGCGGTCGGCGACGCCCGGACGCACCTCGTGCAGGAAGATCACGTCGCCTTTCCATTCCCTTACCGCGACCGTCGCCGTGTGCAGACCCGGCAACCGCGCCGCCAGCGCGGTCAACTCGTGGTAATGCGTGGCGAAGAGGCCGCGGCAGCGATTGACTTCGTGCAGGTGTTCGAGGACCGCCCAGGCGATCGAAAGGCCGTCATAGGTCGCGGTACCCCGGCCGATCTCGTCGAGGATGACCAGCGCGCCCGGCCCTGCCTGGTTGAGGATCGCCGCGGTCTCGACCATCTCGACCATGAAGGTCGAGCGGCCGCGCGCGAGGTCGTCGGCCGCCCCCACCCGGCTGAAGACCGCGTCGACCACACCGATCCGGGCGCTCTGTGCCGGTACGTAGGAACCGATCTGGGCGAGGATCGCGATCAGCGCATTCTGCCGGAGAAAGGTCGACTTGCCCGCCATGTTGGGGCCGGTCAGCAGCCAGAGCGGCTTCTGTGAGGTTTCATCGGCGCTGAGGTCGCAGTCGTTCGAGACGAATGTTCCACCGCCCCGGCGGAGCGACTGCTCGACCACCGGATGGCGCCCGGCTTCGATCTGGAAGGCGCGTCCGGTCTCGACGACGGGGCGCGACCAGTTCTCGGCCGCGGCCAGATCAGCGAGCGCCGCAGCGACGTCGAGCTCCGCAAGCGCCTTCGCCGCGGCGCCGAGGGGACCGGTCGCGGACAGGACCTCCGACCGAAGGGCCTCGAAGATGCGACGCTCGAGGTCCATTGCGTGGGCGCCCGCATTCAGGATCCTGGTTTCGATCTCGGACAGGACGAGCGTGGTGAAGCGGACGGCGTTCGCGGTGGTCTGACGATGGATGAACGTCTCCGAAAGCGGTGGCGACATCATCTTCGTGGCATGTGTGGCGGGCGTTTCGACGAAGTATCCGAGCACGTTGTTGTGCTTGATTTTCAGTACGTTGATGCCCGTCGTGCCGACATATTCGCTCTGCAGTTCCCCGATGACGCCGCGGCCTTCGTCGCGCAGCCGGCGTGTCTCGTCGAGCTCGGGCTCGTGTCCCGGTGCGACGAAATCCCCGTCGCGGACAGCCAGTGGGGGATCCGCAACGAGTGCGGCATCGAGCAGGTCGATGATCTGCTGGTGCCCACGCAGCGCACTGGTGGCCGACTGGAGGAGCGGCGGGAGGTTCTCGGGCAGGCTGTCGGCGAGGAGTTGCGCGGAGCGGAGCGCCTCGCGAATCGCCGCGAGGTCCCGGGGCCCGCCACGGTCCAGGCTGAGGCGCGAAAGGGCTCTTTCCAGGTCAGGCACGCGACGGAGGGTATCCCGGATGCCCCGCGGCCCAACATCCAGCAGGAACGAGACAGCGTCGAGCCGGTCGAGGATGGTGGCGACTTCGGTCGACGGGCTGGTCAGGCGGGTCTCGAGCAGTCGGGCGCCGCCGCCGGTGACGGTGCGGTCGATGGCGGCGAGGAGCGAGCCGTCGCGGCCGCCGGACAGGCTGCGGGTCAGTTCGAGATTCCGGCGGGTCGCGGCGTCGATCTGCATGGCGCTGCCGCGGATTTCGCGGACCGGCGGTCGCAGCAGGGGCAGGTTTCCGCGCTGGGTGAGGTCGAGATAATCGACGATCGCGGCGAGTGCGGCCAGCTCCGGCCGGGTGAAATTTCCGAACCCTTCCAGCGTGTTGACCCCGAAGACCCGGCCGGCGCGGGTCTCGGCCGAGACCGAATCGAAGGTGGCGCGGGACAGGGGGGTGCAGGTGGCGGACTGGTCCTCGACGATGGGGCGGATTTCGGGCTCGAGGTTTTCGGCGACGAGGACTTCGCTCGGCATGAGGCGGGCGAGGAGGGGGGAGAGGCCGCTGCGGGGGCAGGCGGTGACGGTCAGGTCGCCGGTCGAGACGTCGGTCCAGGCCAGCGCACCTTCGCCGCGAATCTCGGCCCAGGCACACAAGAAGTTGTGTCGGCGGGCCTCGAGCAGACTATCCTCGGTAAGGGTTCCGGGGGTGACGAGGCGGACGACGTCGCGGTGGACGACCGATTTCGCGCCGCGCTTGCGGGCTTCGGCGGGGTCTTCGAGTTGTTCGCAGACGGCGACGCGGAAGCCCTTGCGGATCAGGGTGAGGAGGTAGCCCTCGGCGGCGTGGACGGGCACGCCGCACATGGGGATATCCTCTCCCTTGTGGTGGCCGCGCTTGGTCAACGCTATATCGAGTGCCTGGGCGGCCGCGGCGGCGTCGTCGAAGAACAGCTCGTAGAAGTCCCCCATCCTGTAGAACAGGAGCGCGTCCGGGTAGCGCCCCTTGATCTCCAGATATTGTGCCATCATCGGCGAAATATGGGTGCTCTGGTCCACTGCTAGTCCCCGTTGCGCCCGACAGGTTTAGCCCGGCGCGCGGCCCGTGCAAAGCGGCGGCACGGCGGAATCCGGCCGGCGGGGCCGGATACATCATGGTGTCATTCAGGTGCTATTTGGGTGCTATTTGGTTTCTTGAATGTGAGGGGTCAGGCGCGCTCGTCCTTGGGGGAATCGATCACGACATAGGTGGTGATCGAGGTGACCTGCGGCAGGGTGCCGAGAACCTCGGTGTGGAACGTCTTGTAGGCGACGAGATCGACGCATTCCACGCGAAGGATGTATTCGACCGTGCCGGTGACGTTGTGGCATTCCCGCACCTGCGGCGCGGAACGGATCGCCCGTTCGAAACCTTCCTGCGCCGCCTTGGTATGGGTCGAGAGCCCCACCGTGACATAGGCGAGGAACCCGAGCCCGCGCTTCGCGGGATCGATGCGGGCGCGGTAGCCGGTGATCACGCCGGCGCGCTCCAGCTCCTGAACGCGGCGCAGGCAGGCGGAGGGAGAGAGGCCGACCCGTTCGGCGAGTTCGAGATTGCTGATCCGGCCGTCGCGGGTCAGCTCCTGCAATATCCTGTCGGTGATCCGGTCGAATCGCGGCACGGATTGCATGAATCCCACAATTGCGCCGCAGATTGCAATCATCGACCGATCATCGCCGCATATGATTGCGGCATGACGAACGAACTGATCCTCGCCACCGTGACCTTCGCCTTCGTGAGCACGATCACGCCGGGCCCGAACAACCTGATGCTGATGGCCTCGGGGGCGAACTGGGGACTGCGCCGGACGGTGCCGCATCTGGCCGGGGTCTCGCTGGGGGTCGTGGCGATGGTGCTGGTGCTGGGCGCGGGGCTGGCGCAGGTCTTCGTGCGCTATCCGGCGGTGGCCGTGGCGCTGAAGGTGGCGAGCCTCGGCTACATGCTGTGGCTGGCCTGGCGGATCGCCACGGCGGCCGCGCCGGAGGGCGGCGGCGGAGGCGGACGGCCGCTGAGCTTCCTTCAGGCCGCGGCGTTCCAGTGGGTCAATCCCAAGGTCTGGGCGATGTCGCTGACCGGGATCAGCGTCTATTCCGCCGGCGGCGGCATCGCCGGGATCCTGCCGGTCGCGCTGGCCTTCCTGATGGTCGGCCCGCCGTCGAATGTCGCCTGGGTGGTGATGGGGCGGGCGCTGCGGCGGGCGCTGGCCGATCCGGTCGTTCTGCGGCGGTTCAACATCGCGATGGCGCTCCTGCTGGTCGCCTCGCTCTGGCCGGTGCTGACGGGGTGAGGCGCCGTCGCCCGGTCAGAAGGGGACCGGCGAGAGGAATTCCACCCAGGCGCCGCCGTCGGGATGGCGGAAGGCGAGGGCCGCGGCGTGGAGCTGGAGGCGCGGTGCGGCGGCCAGCGCGGCGGGATCGGCGTAGAACGGATCGCCGAGAATCGGGTGGCCGAGCGCGCGGCAGTGCACCCGAAGCTGGTGGCTGCGGCCGGTCAGCGGGCGGAGTTCCAGCCGGGTCACGTCCGCCTCGCGCGCCAGCACCCGCCAGTCGGTGAGGGCGGGCTTGCCGCGCTCGAAACAGACCATCTGGCGCGGGCGATTCGGCCAGTCGGCGATCAGCGGCAGCTCGATCCGGCCCGAATCCTCCGCCACCCGGCCCGCGACGCGGGCGACATAGGTCTTGCGCACCTGCCGCCGCTCGAACTGCCAGTTGAGATGCCGCTGGGCCAGCCGCGAGCGGGCGAAGACCATCACGCCCGAGGTTTCCATGTCGAGCCGGTGGATCAGGAGGGCGTCGGGAAAGGCGGCGACGGCGCGCGCGTGCAGACAATCCTGCGGGCCGGGGGGCTTTGCCGGCACCGAGAGGAGTCCGGAAGGCTTGTCGAGGACAAGGATATGGGCATCCTGATGCAGGACATGCAGGCGGGAGCCCGGGTCGTGACCCAGATCAAGGTTTCGCGGGACGCAGTCGGGCATGGACACGGCGACAGGCAGTAGCGGGGAGAAAACGCGATGTACAGGAACATACTGGTGCCCATCGACATCAACCACGGCGAGGTCGGGGAAAAGATCGTCGGCGTGGCGCGGTATCTGGCGGCGCCGCAGGGCAAGATCACTCTGCTCTACGTACTGGAGGCGGTCCCGTCCTACGTGATGGCGCAGCTGCCGAAGGACACGATCAGCAACAACATCGCGGATGCGAAGGAAAAGCTGACGGCGTTGGCGCGGGCGCTGAAGGCCGAGGGCGCGGCGGTGCTGGTCAAGCAGGGACACTCGAGCAACACCATCCTCGACGAGGCCGAGGCGCTCGGCGCCGACTGCATCGTGCTCGGCTCGCACCGGCCGGACTACAGCGACTACCTGATCGGCTCGACGGCGGCGCGGGTGGTGCGCCATGCGCAGTGCACGGTGGTGGTGGAGCGGTCCGCCGCGGGCGGGTGAGCCCTCAGCCCCTGAGGGCCGCGATCTCGGCGAGGAGGCCGGCGGTGGACGCGTCCTTGGTCGACGTGTCGCCGCCGGACTGGACGAGCGGCAGGAGCGCGGTGGCGAGTTCCTTGCCGAGTTCCACGCCCCACTGGTCGAAGCTGTTGATCCCCCAGATCGCGCCCTCGACGAAGACGCGGTGCTCGTAGAGCGCGACGATCCGGCCGAGGGTGGCGGGGTCGAGCGTCCGGTAGATCAGCGTGATCGAGGGGCGGTTGCCGGGGAAGACCTTGTGCGGGGCGAGCGCGGGATCGGAGACGGTCGCCTGCGCGGCGGCGAGGTCGCGGCCCTTCATCAGCGCCTCGGACTGGGCGAGGCAGTTGGCGAGCAGGAGGTCGTGGTGTTCGCGCAGGTCGGGCTCGTGGCCGTTCGCGGCGACGAGGAACTCGGCCGGGATCACGTCGGTGCCCTGGTGGATCAGCTGGTAGAAGGCGTGCTGGCCGTTGGTGCCGGGCTCGCCCCAGACGACGGGCCCGGAGGCGCGGGGAAGCGGTGCGCCGTCGAGGCCGACGCCCTTGCCGTTACTCTCCATGTCGAGCTGCTGGAGATAGGCGGGCAGGCGGGAGAGGCGCTGGTCGTAGGGGAGCACCGCGCGCGAGGGATAGCCGCAGACGTTGCGGTGCCAGATGCCGACGAGCGCGAGCAGGACCGGCATGTTCGAGGGCAGCGGCGCCTCGGCAAAGTGGCGGTCCATCTCGTGCGCGCCGGTCAGGAATTCGGTGAAGCGGTCGGGGCCGATGGCGATCATCACCGGCAGGCCGACCGCGCCCCAGACGGAATAGCGGCCGCCGACCCAGTCCCAGAAGCCGAAGACCCGGGCGGGGTCGATGCCGAAGGCGGCGGTGCGGTCGAGCGCGGTGGAGACGGCGGCGAAATGGCCGTCCGCCGCGTCGCCGAGCGCGGCGCGCAGCCAGTCCCGCGCGGTGCGGGCGTTTGTCATGGTCTCGACCGTGGTGAAGGTCTTGGAGGCGACGATCACGAGGGTGGTGGCGGGGTCGAGCCCCTTCAGCACGTCGTGCACATGCGCGCCGTCGACGTTCGAGACGTAGTGGAGGCGCGGGCCGTCGTGGAAGGGCGCGAGGGCGAGGGTGACCATCACCGGGCCGAGGTCGGAGCCGCCGATGCCGATGTTGACGACGTCGGTGAAGCGGCCGCCCTGCCCCGCATAGCTGCCGTCGCGGACCGCGGTGGCGAAGGCGGCCATGCGGTCGAGTACGGCGTTGACCTCGGGCATCACGTCGCGGCCGTCGACGCGGACGGGGGTGTTGGCGCGGTTGCGGAGCGCGGTGTGCAGGACGGCACGGTGCTCGGTCGCGTTGATCGGCTCGCCCGCGAACATGGCGTCGCGGCGGGCGCGGACGCCGCGGGCCTCGGCGAGCTGGATCAGCAGGGTCAGCGCATGGGCGTCGAGGTTGGTCTTGGAGAAGTCGAGCAGCATGTCGCCGAGCCGGACCGAGAATTCGCGGAACCGGCCGGGGTTGCGGTCGAAGAGGTCGGTGATGCGGCGGTCACGGCAGTCGGCGCGGGCGGCTTCGAGCGCCTTCCAGATGCGGTCGGGCATCGGCGTCAGTCCTTCAGCTGGCTGGCTTCGCGGGCCAGCGCCTCGATCCGGTCCCAGCGCCCCTCGCGCATCATCGCGGCGTTCGCCACCCAGGAGCCGCCGACGCAGAGGACGTTCGGAAGCGCGAGGTAGGTGGGGGCGTTCTGGGGGGTGACGCCGCCGGTGGGGCAGAAGGCGATCTGCGGAAGGGGGCCGGCGAAGGCCTTGAGCGCGGCGGCGCCGCCGTTCGCCTCGGCGGGGAAGAACTTGGCGACGTCGTAGCCGCGTTCGAGCATGCGCATGGCCTCGGTGACGGTGGCGATGCCGCCCAGGAGCGGCAGTTCCTCGGCCTCGCAGGCGTCGAGCAGGCGGTCGGTGACGCCGGGGGAGACGCCGAAGAGGGCGCCCGCGTCCTTGGCCGCGCGCACGTCGGCGGGGGTGAGGAGGGTGCCGGCGCCGACGACGCCGCCCTCGACGGTGCTCATGGCGCGGATGGCGTCGAGCGCGGCGGGGGTGCGGAGCGTGACCTCGAGCACCGGCAGGCCGCCCGAGACCAGCGCCTCGGCGAGCGGAAGGGCGTGGGCGGCGTCGTCGATCACGAGGACGGGGATCACCGGGGCGAGGCCGCAGATCTCGCGCGCGAAACGGCTGGCGTCCTGGGGGGTCATGCGAGGGTCTCCGGTGTGAGGCTGGAGGCGCCGGCCTCGGCCGGGCCGACATGGCGGCGGAAGGCGGCGAAGAGCTCGCGCCCGGTGCCGTGTTCGTTGGCGGTGAGGTCGGGATGGGTGATCGGGCGGTCGAGCGCGCCGGGGGTCAGCACGTCGAGGGTGCCGGCGACCGCGTCGACGCGCACCACGTCGCCGTCGCGCAGGCGGGCGAGCGGGCCGCCGTCGAGCGCCTCGGGGCTGACGTGGATCGCGGAGGGGACCTTGCCCGAGGCGCCGGACATGCGGCCGTCGGTGACGAGCGCGACCTTCAGGCCCTTGTCCTGGAGCACGGCGAGGATCGGGGTCAGGCTGTGCAGCTCGGGCATGCCGTTCGCCTTGGGGCCCTGGTAGCGGACGACCACGACCGTGTCGGTGGTGAGTTCGCCCGCGCGGAAGGCGCGCTTCACCGCGTCCTGGTCGTGGAAGATGCGGGCCGGGGCCTCGATCACGTGGCGCTCGGGGGCGACGGCGGAGACCTTCATCACCCCGGTGCCGAGATTGCCGGCGAGGCGCTTCATGCCGCCGGTTGGCTGGAACGGGTTGGAAGCCGGGCGCAGGATCTTATCGTTGAGGGTTTCGGTGGGGCCCTCGGCCCAGCGCAGTTCGCCCTCGATCACCTTGGGCTCGCGCGTGTAGCGGGCGAGGCCGTCGCCGGCGACGGTGCGGGTGTCGGGATGGAGGAGGCCGGCGTCGAGCAGTTCGCCGATCATGTACTGGAGCCCGCCCGCGGCGTGGAAATGGTTCACGTCGGCAAGGCCGTTGGGGTAGACCCGGGCCATCAGGGGGGTCGCGTCCGAAAGCTCGGCGAAATCCTCCCAGTCGAGCACGATGCCGGCGGCGCGGGCCATGGCGATCAGGTGGATGAGGAGGTTCGTCGAGCCCCCCGTCGCGTTCAGGCCGACGATGCCGTTGACGAAGGCGCGTTCGTCGAGCACGTCGCAGACGGGCGTGTATTCGTTGCCGAGGGCGGAGATTGCGAGCGCGCGCTTCGCCCCCTCCACGGTCAGCGCCTCGCGCAGCGGCGTGCCGGGGTTGACGAAGCTCGCCCCCGGCAGGTGCAGGCCCATGAACTCCATCAGCATCTGGTTGGTGTTCGCCGTGCCGTAGAAGGTGCAGGTGCCGGGGCCGTGGTAGGAGGCCATCTCGGCCTCCATCAGCTTGTCGCGGCCGACCTCGCCCGCGGCGAATTGCTGGCGGACCTTCGACTTCTCGTCGTTGGGGATGCCGGAGGTCATCGGGCCGGCGGGGATGAACACCGCGGGCACATGGCCGAAGGTCGCCGCGGCGATGACGAGGCCCGGCACGATCTTGTCGCAGACGCCGAGAAAGACCACAGAATCGAAGGTGTCGTGGCTGAGCGCGACGCCGGCGGCGAGCGCGATCACGTCGCGCGAGAAGAGCGAGAGCTCCATGCCCGCCTGGCCCTGGGTGACGCCGTCGCACATGGCCGGGACGCCGCCCGCGACCTGGGCGGTGCCGCCGACCGCGCGGGCGGCGCGGCGGATGATCTCGGGATAGGTCTCGAACGGCTGATGCGCCGAGAGCATGTCGTTGTAGGCGGTGACGATGCCGAGATTGCCGGCGGTCGCGCCGACGAGCGCGGCCTTGTCGCCCTCGGGCATCGCCGCGTAGGCATGGGCCTGGTTGCCGCAGGTCAGATGCGCGCGCTTCGGCCCCTCCCCCTTCGCGCGGGCCATGCGGTCGAGATAGGGGCGGCGCAGCGGGGCCGATCGCTCGACGATGCGCTCGGTGACACGGGCGACGGTGGCGTTCAGGCTCATGGCTTCCTCGCGGATGGATTCAGTCGGCGTAGTGGACGGTCACCGGGCAGGGCGCGGTCAGCGCGACGCGCACCGGCGCTTCGGCCACTGGACCCTCGGCCAGCGCGGCTTCCAGCGCGGCGGCCTTCTCGGGGCCGGTGATCAGGATGTGGATGACCGCGGCCGAGCGCAGGGCCGGGGCGGAGAGGGTGAGCCGGGCCTCGGGCTGATCGGGCGGCGCGATCTCGACCACCGGGGGCGCGTCGGGCGCGAACGCCGCGTCGAGGCCCGGGGCCCCGGGAAAGAGCGAGGCGGTGTGCATGTCGGCGCCCATCCCGAGCACGAGCACGTCGATCGGCAGGAGCGGCTCGACCCGGGCGTTGAGCGAGGCGAGGTTGGTGTGGAAGTCGATCAGCCGGGCCTCGACGGCGGGGCCGACCAGCAGGGTTTCGCGGATCAGCCGGCTGTTGGCCCGCGGGCTCGTCTCGGAGACCACGCGTTCGTCGGTCGGCAGCACGTCCACGTCCGCCCAGGCGAGGTCCGCCTCGGAGAGCGCGGCGAGGAACGGGCCCGGCGTGGTGCCGCCGGGCACGGCGAGGGTGACGCGATGGCGCGCATCGGGGCCGGCGTGGCTGCGCGAGGCATGGGCGGCGCGCAGCTGGTCGGCCACCAGTTCGGCGAGCCCGCGCATCAGGGTGTCCCGGTCGGGATAGTCCTGACGGGCGACCTCGATCACGTTGCGATCTCCCTCCACAGGTGCCCTTCGGCGCTGGTCAGCTTGTAGGCCTCGATCGGGCCGGCGCCGCCGGCGTCGTAGGGCAGCGGTTTCGAGCCGCTCTCGGCCCAGGCGCGGATGATCGGGTCGGTCCAGGCCCATGCGGCCTCGACCTCGTCGCCGCGCATGAAGAGGGTCTGGTCGCCGCGGATCACGTCCATGATCAGCCGCTCGTAGGCCTCGGGCATTGGGCCGGCCTCGGCACCGAGCGCGTCGGCGAAGGTCATGTCGAGCGGAACCTCGGTCAGGCGCATGCCGCCGGGGCCGGGGTCCTTGATCGTCACCCGCATGGTGATGCCCTCGTCGGGCTGGAGCCGGATGATCAGCGCGTTGCCCTTCTGCTGGTCGACCTGCGGGAAGATCGAATGCGGCGGGTGCTTGAAGGAGACCGCGATCTCGGAGAGCCGCGCGCCGAGCTTCTTGCCGGTGCGCAGGTAGAAGGGCGTGCCGGTCCAGCGCCAGTTGGAGATGTGGACCTTGAGCGCCACGAAGCTCTCGGTGCGGCTGGTGGCGTTGTTGACGTGTTCGAGATAGCTGCCGTCCTTGCCGTTGGCGCGGTACTGGCCGCGCACGGTGTCGGCGAGCGTCAGGGGATCGAGGGCGCGGATCACCTTCAGCTTCTCGTCGCGCACGGCGTCGGGCTCGAACCGGGCGGGCGGCTCCATCGCGGTCAGGCAAAGGAGCTGCATCATGTGGTTCTGCACCATGTCCCGCATGGCGCCGGACTTGTCGTAGTATTCGCCGCGGCCGGCGACGCCGATCGATTCCGCCACCGTGATCTGGACGTGGTCGACGTAGCGGGCGTTCCAGAGCGGCTCGAAGAGCGCGTTGGCGAAGCGGATCGCCATCAGGTTCTGGACCGTCTCCTTCCCCAGATAGTGGTCGATCCGGTAGATCTGGGTCTCGTCGAAATGCTTCGAGAGCTGGGCGTTGAGCGCCTTGGCCGAGGCGAGGTCGTGGCCGAGCGGCTTTTCCACCACGATGCGGCTGGCCGGCGTGGCGATGCCCGCCTGCGCCAGCCGGTCGGCAATGCCGCCGAAGAGCGCGGGCGCGACCGAGAGGTAGAAGGCGCGGATGTGGTCGGGGCGGTCGTCGAGCTTCTTCGCGAGATCGGCCCAGCCGGCCTCGCCGGTGGCGTCGATGGTGACGTAGTCGAGGCAATTGACGAACTGCTCGACGAGGTCCGCGTCCAGTCGGGCGGGCTCGACGTATTCGCTGAGGGCGGCGCGGACCGACTTGCGGAAGTCGGCGCGGGTCATCTTGCCGCGGGCGGCGCCGATCACCCGGGCCGAGGACGGCATCTGGTGCACGGCGAGGCGGCGATAGAGGCTGGGGAAGATCTTGCGGCGCGCGAGGTCGCCGGTGGCGCCGAAGACGACGAGATCGAACGGCTGGACGGGGATGACGGTCGAGACCATCGGCTGGTATCCTTTATGCCATCAGCTCGGCGGCGCGCGGCAGGTCGGCCCCGCGGCGCGAGCAGGTCAGGGCCGCGGCCCGTGCGGCGAGTTCGAGCATGGTCCGCAGGCCCGGTGCGTCGAGAGCGTCGAGGGCGGCGGACGGCCCCTCGGGCTCGCGCATCAGACTGGCGATCAGCGCGGCCTGAAAGGTGTCGCCGGCGCCGACCGTGTCGATCACGGTGACGGCGGGGGGCGTGGCCGCGGCGTGTAGGCCGCTCGCCGTCCAGCCGTGGGCGGTGTCGCCGCCGTCGGTGACGACCGCGAGGCGGACCCCGCGGGCGATCACGTCGGCGGCGAAGGCCTCGGCGGCCTGGCCGGGACGGAGCGCGGCGAGATCCTCGGCACTGATCTTCAGCAGGTCGGTATGCGGGATCAGTGCGTCGAGCCGGGCGCGCCAGACGTCCATGTCGGGCTCCACCGTCGGGCGCACGTTGGGGTCGAGCGAGACGAAGCGGTGGGATTTGGCGCGGGCGAGGGCGGCGAAGGCGTCGGCGACGGGTGCGACGGCGATCGAGTAGGAGCCGAAGTGCAGGCCCGCGACCTCGTCCCCGAGCGCGGGCAGGTCGGCGGGGGTGACGCCGGTGTCGGCGGAACCCGCGCCGTAGAACTGGTAGGCGGGCACGCCGGCGGCATCGAGGCCGACGAGGCTGATCGTGGTCGGGCGGGTGGTCGGGATCGCGTAGGCGGTCGAGACGCCCTCGTCGGCGAGGACGCGGGCGAGCCGGGCGCCGAGCATGTCGGTGGAGAGGCCGGTCAGCAGCCCCGAGCGCACGCCGAGCCGCGAAAGGCCGAGCGCCACGTTGAAGGGCGAGCCGCCGGCGCGGGCCGCGAAGGTGGCGGCGGCCGGACCTTCCTCGCCCTCGAGGAAGAAGTCGAACAGGGCTTCGCCGCAGACTAGGAACATCGGCCGGCCTCCCGCGCCGCGGGGCGCGTTAATTCATCACGGAGATTGAATTATCTCAAACCCAGCCCTTTCGCAAGTGCAAAAGAGCGGCGCTACCGGTACAGGAACGAGCGGTCGTTTCCATCGAAGAGGTGCAGCTTTTCCGGCAGCGCGCCGAAGCGCACGGTCTGGCCGCGCTCGAAATGGTGGATGCCGGGCAGCTTGGCGATGATGGCTTCCTCCGCCCCGGCCACCTCGAGATAGAGGAGCGTCGTCTCGCCGAGCGCCTCGACGATCGAGACCTTGCCCTCGAAGAGCGCCGGATGACCTTCGTCGGCGACGGTCAGGTCCTCGGGGCGGACGCCGAGCTTCACTTTGGTGCCCTCGTCGCCGGCGTCGCTGCGGACGGGGACGCCGACGCGGTTGCCGCCGTGGACCTCGACCGTGGTCGAGCCGCCGGTGCCGGTGACCCTCGCGGGGAAGACGTTCATGGCGGGCGAGCCGATGAAGCGGGCGACGAAGACGTTGGCGGGGCGTTCGTAGAGTTCGAGGGGCGTGCCGACCTGCTCGATGTCGCCGCCGTGCAGCACCACGATGCGGGTGGCGAGCGTCATCGCCTCGACCTGGTCGTGGGTGACGTAGATCATCGTCGACTGGGGCAGGCGTTCCTTGAGCTGGGCGATCTCGATCCGGGTGGCGACGCGCAGCGCGGCGTCGAGGTTGGAGAGTGGCTCGTCGAAGAGGAAGACCTGCGGGTCGCGCACGATCGAACGGCCGATGGCGACGCGCTGGCGCTGGCCGCCGGAGAGCGCCTTGGGCAGCCGGTCGAGCAGGTGGGAGAGCTGCAGCATCTTGGCCGCTTCCTCGACCTTGCGGTTGATCTCCTCCTTCGGCTTCCTGGCGATCTTCAGGCCGAAGGCCATGTTCTCGCGGACGGTCATGTGCGGGTAGAGCGCGTAGGACTGGAACACCATGGCGATGCCGCGCTGGGACGGCGGCACGTCGTTGACCACCTGCCCGCCGATCTCGAGCGTGCCGCCGGTGATCCGTTCGAGCCCGGCGATCATCCGCAGGAGCGTGGACTTGCCGCAGCCCGAGGGCCCGACGAAGACCACCAGTTCGCCCTGTTCGATGTCGAGGTTGATGTTGCGCAGGACCTCGACCGGTCCGTAGGCCTTGCTCACCTCGGTCAGCTTCACGGTGGCCATGGTTCCCTCCCGTCCTTTCTTTTCTATGCGTCCCGGCGGATCGCGAACAGTGCCTGCGCGGGCGGCATGTAGCCCTCGCGCCCGTCGAGATGGCTTTCGAACCCGGCGTCGGTCAGGAGCTGCCAGTCGCCATCCGGAAGGGTCACGGTCTGGCCGGCATCCGACAGGTTGAAGGCGCAGAAGAGGGTCTCGTCCGCGGTCTCGCGGGTGAAGGAGACGTATTCCGCCGCGGTCGGACCGATCTCGAAGCTGCCCTTGGCGAGCGCCGGATGCCGCCGGCGGAAGGCGAGCATGCGGCGGTAGAATGCGAGGACCGAGCCGGGGTCCGAGTCCTGCGCGTCGACGGCGATGGCCTTGTGATCGACGGCGATCGGCAGCCAGGGCTTCACGTCCGAGAAGCCCGCGAAGGTCATTTCGCTGGTCCAGGGCATGGGCGTGCGGCAGCCGTCGCGGCCGCGGAACTTGGGCCAGAAGCGGATGCCGTAGGGGTCGCGCAGGTCCTCGTAGGGGACATAGGCCTCGGGCAGGCCGAGTTCCTCGCCCTGGTAGAGGCAGACCGAGCCGCGCAGCGACAGGAGCACCGCGAGATAGAGCCGGGTCTGCGGGCCGGTCAGGCGCCAGCGCGAGGCGTGGCGTTCGACGTCGTGGTTGGAGAAGGCCCAGCAGGCCCAGCCCTCGGGCGCGCCGTCCTGGAACCGGCGCAGGACCTCGGCGATGCGGTTGCCGTCCGGGGCCTCGGTGCCAGAGAGGAACTCGAAGGCGTAGCACATGTGGATGCGCCGGCCCGAGGTATAGGCGCCGACCACTTCCATGGATCGCTGGGCGTCGCCCACTTCGCCCACCGAGCCGATGGCGGGATATTCGTCCATCAGCGCGCGGAGCCGTTCGAGAAACGCGAGGTTCTCCGGCCGGCTCTTGTCGTAGAGATGGTCCTGCCAGTTGTAGGGATTGACCTCGGGCGCGGTGGAATAGTCGCGCTGGTCCCTGGGCAGGACGGGGTTGTCGCGCAGTTCCTGGTCGTGGAAGTAGAAGTTGATCGTGTCGAAGCGGAAGCCGTCGACGCCCCGGTCGAGCCAGAAGCGCGCCATGTCCAGAAGCTCGTCCTGGACGGCGGGCTCGTGGAAGTTGAGGTCGGGCTGTTCCTTCAGGAAGTTGTGCATGTAGTACTGCTGGCGCTCGCTGTCCCATTCCCAGGCCGGGCCGCCGAAGATCGAGAGCCAGTTGTTGGGCGGGGTGCCGTCGGGCTTCGCGTCCGCCCAGACGTACCAGTTCGCCTTGGGATTGTCGCGGCTCGACCGGCTTTCCTTGAACCAGCGGTGCTGGTCGGAGGTGTGGCTGAGCACGAGGTCGATCATCACCCTGAGGCCGAGTTCGTGCGCGCGGGCGATCAGCGCGTCGAAATCGCCGAGCGAGCCGAACATCGGGTCGACGTCGCGGTAGTCGGAGACGTCGTAGCCGAAGTCGAGCATCGGCGAGCGGAAGAACGGCGAGATCCAGACCGCGTCGACGCCGAGCGAGGCGATGTAGGGCAGGCGGTGGATGATGCCGGCGAGATCGCCGATCCCGTCGCCGTTCGAATCCTGGAAGCTGCGGGGATAGATCTGGTAGATCACCCCGCCGCGCCACCAGTCGCGATCGACCGGCAGCGACGGGTTTTCCTGAATCGACATGGACGTCATCACCATGGTGGCGTCTCTCCTATTTCACGGAGCCGGCGAGCAGGCCGCGGACGAGGTATCGCTGCATGGTGAAGAACACCACGAGCGGCACGGCGATCGAGACGAAGGCCGCGGTTGCGAGGATGCCCCAGTCGCCGCCGCGCGAGCCGAGCAGGTCGTCGGCGATCTTCACGGTCATCACCTGGGTCTCGGCCGAACTGGGCAGGAACACCTTCGCCACGAGCAGGTCGTTCCACGTCCAGAGGAACTGGAAGATCGCGAAGGAGGCGAGCGCGGGGAAGCTGAGCGGCAGGACGATCTTCACGAAGACCTGGAAGTCGGTGGCGCCGTCGACCTTGGCGCTCTCGATGATGTCGCGCGGCAGGCCGACCATGTAGTTGCGCAGGAGATAGATCGCGAGCGGCAGGCCGAAGCCAGTATGGGCGAGCCAGATGCCGAGGAAGCTCTGCCCGATGCCGACGCGCTGGTGGAGCGTGAGCAGCGGCACGAGCGCGAGTTGCAGCGGCACGACGAGGAGGCCCACCACCGCGGCGATCAGGAAGCCGCGGCCGGGGAAGTCCATCCAGGCGAGGGCGTAGGCCGCGAAGGCCGCGATCAGGATCGGGATGATCGTGGCGGGGATCGTCACGGTCAGCGTGTTGATGAAGGCCCGGTCCATGCCCGCCGCACTCAGCACGGTGCGGTAGTTGTCGAGGGTGAACTGCGGCGGGGTCAAAGCCTCGAAATAGATGCGGGGACCGGCGCCCGAGACCTCCTCGGGCGCGGTGAAGCGGAACGAGCCGTCGGCGTTCACGGTCAGCGTCTCGCCGTCGCCGAGCTCGGCGGTGGTGCCGGCGGGATGCTGCGCCGGGGCGACGGCGCGGCTGCCGAAGGCGCGCACGGTCCCCGAGCCGTCCGGGAACCAGCGGGCCTGTTCGGGATCGGCGAAGACGTTGCCCTCGATCACGAAGCCGCCGTCGACCGGCTGCTGGTCGGCCGAGGGCGCGCGGGCGCGGAAGGTGAGTTCCACCGGGAAGGGCGCCTTCCACCAGCCGGTGGCCGAGATCTGGTCGCGGTCCCGGAAGGAGGAGACGAAGAGGCCGACCGTCGGGATCAGCCAGAGCACCACGAGGGCGACGACGGCGATGTTGACGGCCCAGGTCAGGGCGGGCTTGGTACCTGCTGCGGATTCCATCTGGCTCCCCTCCCCCGCGCGCCTCAGCGCATCTCCCGGCGTGCCTGCCGGATGTTCCAGATCATCACCGGCAGCACGATCAGCATGATGACGAAGGCGACCGCGGTGGCGCGTCCGTCGTCGCGGAACATGAAGGACATCATGTAGCTCGGCAGGATGTCGGTGCCGAAGTTGCCGCCCGTAGAGGCATAGACGATGTCGAAGATCTTCAGCGTGCTGATGGTGATCGTGGTCCAGACCACGACGATGGTGCCCATGATCTGGGGAATCTTGATCTTGAAGAAGATCTGGAACGGGTTGGCGCCGTCGAGCACGGCGGCCTCGACCGTCTCCTCGGGGATGCCGCGGAGTGCCGCCGAGAGAATGACCATGGCGAAGCCGGTCTGGATCCAGATCAGCACCACCATCAGGAAGAAGTTGTTCCAGAACGGGATCTGGAGCGGGTCGATCGGCTGGCTGGCGCCGAAGAAATCGCGGATCGCGTTGATGAGGCCGATGTCGGCGTTGTTGGCGTAGACGAACTTCCAGATCAGCGAGGCGCCGACGAAGCTGATCGCCATGGGCATGAAGATCAGCGACTTGGCGATGTTGCCCCAGGTCAGGCGATCGGTGAGCTGGGCGACCACGAGGCCGAGGAAGGTGGAGGCGGCGGGCACCACCAGCACCCAGAGGAAGTTGTTGAGGAGGCTGGTCTGGAAGCCCGGATCGGCGAGAAGCGAGGCGTAGTTGCCGAAGCCGATGAAGGTGTCGCCGGCGCGGTTGTAGAGCGAGCGGATGAACGAGCCGACCACCGGGTAGACGAGGTAGATGCCGAGCGCGAGCATGGCCGGCAGCAGGAACAGCCACGGCCGGATCCGGTTCGCCCGGTTGATGTTGTGGCCGGCGTTCGGTCCGGTGGCCGGGTAGAGGACCCGATCCAGGATGAGATTGGAAGCGTAGAAGTAGCCGATGCAGCCGCCGACGCCGATGATGATCGTCAGGAGGCCCTGCAGTAACGGTGACATGACTTCGCCCTCCCCAGGCTCGTTCCCTCCCGCGGCGCTTCCCGCCGTCGGTCCGCCCGCGCGGGGTCGTGCGCGGGCGGGTTGTCGTGCTGGCCCCTCGGGGCTAGCGCATGCTGTTCCAGCGTTCCTGGATGACGCGGGCCACATCGGCCGCGTCGGCGCCGGTCGTGTAGTCGACCATGCCGGTCCAGAACGCGCCGGCCCCGATCTCGCCCGGCATCAGGTCCGAGCCGTCGAAGCGGAAGGTCGTGGCCTCGAGCAGGATGTCGTTCATCGCCCGGAGCGAGGGATCGCCGAAGGTGTCGAGGTTGACGCCCATGTGCGGGGTCAGGAAGCCCGAGAGCGCCATCCAGACCTCGTGCGCGATCGGGGTCTTCAGGAACTCGATGAAGGCCTGGGCCGCGGGGCTGTCCTGAGTGATGGCGAAGAGCGTTCCCGCGCCGAGCACCGGGTTGCCGAGATCACCCTCGGAGGACGAGGGGAAGTAGAAGAAGTCCCAGTCGCCGTATTCGGTGTCCTCGGGGAAGAAGGTGGGGATGAACGACGCCTGCTTGTGCATGTAGCAGCGCGGCGGGAAGGTGAAGAGCCCGCCGGACGAGTCGCGGAAGTCGGTCGTCGCCACCGATTGCGCGCCGCCGTCGACGAAGGCGTTGTTGCGCGCGAACCAGCCGTACTCCTCGATCGCGGCGATGACCTCGGGCGAATCGAAGGGCAGTTCGTTCGAGACCCACTGGTCGTAGATCGCGGGCGCGTGCAGGCGGAGCATCAGGTCCTCGACCCAGTCGGTCGCGGGCCAGCCGGTCGCCGCACCCGAGCCGATGCCGATGCACCAGGGCGTGCCGCCGTCCTCGACGATCTGCTCGGTCAGGGCCTTCAGATCCTCGTAGCTCCCGGGGACCTCGTAGCCGGCCTCCTCGAACTGCTCGGGCACGTACCAGACCAGCGACTTAACATCGACCTTGTAGAAGAAGCCGTAGAGGTTCTCGGATCCGTCGGGCCCCGCGAAGGTGGCGAGGTCGACCCAGCTGTCGCCGGCGGCGTAGTTCGCGCGCAGCCAGTCGGCGGTGCCGGCGTCGAGCGGGGTGATGGCGCCGCGGGCGGCGAGGTCGGCGACGAGGCCCGGCTGCGGGAAGACCGCGATGTTGGGCGGTGTGCCGGCCTGGGTGCTGATGACGATATCCTGCTCGAAGCTCTCGGAGCCGGAGTAGTTCACCGTCGCGCCGGTCGCGGCGGCGAAATAGGCCACCACCGAGGCGTTCACGTTCTCGGCGTCGAGGCCGGTCCAGGGCCCGGTGATCGTGAGGGTCTGGCCGCTGAGGTCATGGGCGGCGGCGAATTCCTCGTAGCTCGCCCAGTTGAAGCGGTCGTCCTCGCCCGGCGCGAACCGCAGGTCCTGGGCCCAGGCCGCTCCCGACGCGACCGCGAGGCCCGCCGTACCGGCGAGCAGAATCCTTTTCATCGCTCATCCTCCCGTCATCGCCGGCCTGTTGTTCCGGCTGTCCCGATGTTCCGCCTTCGGTTCCCCAAAGCGGTTTGAATTGGCGCAACATGCGCCTGCACCCAAAGGCTGTCAAGTGCGTCACGGCTGCAATTCCTTGCATGAATTATCGCGATGTGCAAACCATACGTCCGGTCAAACCGGTTTGGAGAATTGCGGCTGCCATGCGTCTGAAGGAGCTGGCCAGCATCCTGGGACTGTCGGCCACCACGGTCAGCCGCGCCCTGAACGGCTATCCGGAGGTGAATGCCGAGACGCGTGCACGGGTGATCGCGGCGGCGCGGAAGCATGGCTATGCGCCGAATCAGGTCGCCAAGCGGCTGGCCACCGGACGGGCCATGTCGATCGGGCACGTGATCCCGATGTCGGAGCACCAGATGATCAATCCGCATTTCGCCGATTTCATCGCCGGGGCAGGCGAGGCCTATGCGGCGGCGGGCTACGACATGCTGATCTCGGTCGTGCCCGAGGCGGAGGAGGCGGAGGCCTACCGGCAGCTGACGGCGCAGCACAAGGTGGACGGCGTGATCGTGCATGCGCCGAGGGTGCTCGACGCGCGGATCGACCTGTTGCAGCAGCTGGGCCTGCCCTTTCTGGTGCACGGGCGGGATTCGCGGCCCGAGGACCAGTACTGCTGGATGGACATGAACAACCGCCGCGCCTTTCTGCGGGCCACCGAGTTCCTGCTCGACCTCGGCCACCGGCGGATCGCGCTCCTGAACGGGCTCGAGAGCCACAACTTCGCCCACCGGCGGCGGCGGGGCTACGAGGATGCGCTGACCGGCCGGGGGATCGCGCCCGATCCGGCGCTGATGCGGAGCGAGGAAATGATCGAGAGTTACGGCCATCGTGCCACCTGCGACATGATGGCGCTGCCCGATCCGCCGACCGCGTTCCTGAGCTCCTCGGTGCTGATCGCCTTCGGCGTGCTGCGGGCGCTGCGCGAATCGGGGGCGGAACCGGGACGGGACGTGTCGATCGTCACCCATGACGACGAGCTGTCCTTCATCCGCAACAGCGGGCCGGTGCCGGTCTTCACCGCGACCCGGTCCTCGATCCGCCTGGCCGGGAGACGCTGTGCAGAGATGCTGATCGCGCGGATCGCCGATCCGGCGGCCGCGCCGAGCCAAGAGCTGTGGGAGGCGGAATTCCTGCTCGGCCAGTCGACCGGGCCTGCCCTTCGGGAGAGGAGCCATGTCTGAGAACGCCTTCACCTTCACCCGCGCGGATTTCCCCGAGGGATTCGTCTTCGGCGCCGCGACCTCGGCCTTCCAGATCGAGGGCTCGTCCTTCGGCGGCGCGGGGCCGTCGCACTGGGACACGTTCGCGGCGACGCCGGGCAACACCGCGCGGGGCGAGCACGGGCTGGTGGCCTGTGACCATTACCACCGCTGGGAGGCGGATCTCGACCTCGTGCGGGACGCGGGGCTCGACGCCTACCGGTTCTCGCTGAGCTGGGCGCGGGTGATGCCCAAGGGGCGGGGCGCGCCGAACCCCGAGGGTCTCGATTTCTACGACCGGCTGGTGGACGGGATGCTGGCGCGGGGCCTCCAGCCGTGGGCCACGCTCTATCACTGGGAGCTGCCGGCGCCGCTCGCCGATCTCGGCGGCTGGCGCAACCGCGACATCGCCGGCTGGTTCGCGGATTACGCCGAGGTGATCATGGGGCGGGTCGGCGACCGGATCCATGCCGCGGCGCCGATCAACGAGCCGTGGTGCGTGGCCTGGCTGAGCCATTTCCTCGGCCATCACGCGCCGGGTCTGCGCGACATCAGGGCGGCGGCGCGGGCGATGCATCATGTGCTGCTCGCGCATGGCCGGGCGATCGAGGCGATGCGGGGGCTGGGGATGCAGAACCTCGGCGCGGTGATGAACCTCGAATATGCCGCACCGGCCGAGGACACCGCGGTGTGCCGGCGGCTCGCCCGGCTCTACGACGGGATCTACAACCGCTGGTTCGTGGGCGGCGTGTTCAAGGGGCAGTATCCCGAGGACGTGCTGGAGGCGCTCGCGCCGCACATGCCGGAGGGCTGGCAGGACGATTTCGGGGTGATCGGCGCGAAGATCGACTGGCTGGGGATCAACTACTACACCCGAAAGCTGATCGGGCCGGATCCGGGCGCGCCGTGGCCGGGGCTGCGCGAGGTGCCGGGGCCGCTGCCGAAGACCGACATGGACTGGGAGATCTATCCGGACGGGCTCTACCATTTCCTGACATGGCTGCACGGGATCGCGGCGAAGGGTCTGCCGATCTACGTGACCGAGAACGGGATGGCGGACGGCGCGCCGCGCGAGGACGGGGCGCGGATCGCCTTTCTGGAGGCGCATGTGGCCGCCGCCCGGCGGGCGATGGCGCAGGGCGTGCCGCTGAAGGGCTATTTCATCTGGTCGCTCCTCGACAATTTCGAATGGGCGCTCGGCTACGACAAGCGCTTCGGGCTGGTGCACGTGGATTTCGAGACGCTGGAGCGGGAGCCGAAGGCGAGCTGGCACGCGCTGAGGCGGGCAATCGCGCGCTGACCTTGCAGGGGCGGCAGGCGCCGCTATCTGCGCCGCCATGACGATCGCGATCATAGGGGCCGGTCCGGCCGGAATATCCGCGGCGCGGGCGCTCGCCGCCGCGGGGCGGCGCGTGGTGATGTTCGACAAGAGCGGCGGGATCGGTGGGCGGGTGGCGACGCGGCGGACCGAACGGGCGGCCTTCGACCACGGGGCGCCGCTGCTGCACGGGTTGCCGGCGGAGCTGACCGAGGGTGCCGTTCGGTGGAGGGACGGCTGGGTGGGCGTGCCGGGCAATTCCAGCCTGCCGCGGCGCTGGGCCGAGGGGATCGAACTGCGCGGCGGGGTGACGGTGACGGGGCTGCGGCGCGGGTCCGACGGCTGGCGGCTGGAAGGGGGCCGGGGCGGACGGGTTCGCGGCGGTGCTGGTCGCGGTGCCGCAGCCGCAGGCGGTGGCGCTCCTCGGCGATCATGCCGGGCGTTTCGCGGGGCTGGATGCCGTGCGGATGGCACCGGGCTGGACGCTGATGGCGGCCTTCGAGGCCGCGGTGCCGGGCCCGGACTGGCGGGTGCTGGAGGGGCCGCTCGCGCTCGGGATCCGCAACTCGGCGAAGCCGGGGCGGGGGCCGGGCGAGGCCTGGGTGGTCCATGCGGCGGAGGGCTTCGCGCGGGAGCATCTGGAGAGGGAGAAGCCCGAGATGGCCGCGGTGCTGCTGGCGGCGTTCCGCGCGCAGACGGGCGCTGCGGAGCCGGTGGTCGCGGTGGCGCATCGCTGGCGGTATGCGCGGACCGAGGTGGCGCTCGGCCGGGACTGCCTGTGGGACGCGGGGCTCGGGCTCGGGCTCGCCGGGGACTGGTGCCTCGGGCCGGATGCGGGCGACGCGGTGGCGAGCGGGCGGGCGCTGGCCGCGGCGGTGCTGGAGGGGTGAAGGGGGCCGCCCGTTGGCGGCCAGATGGAGCGCGCGGGTGCGCGCGAGTCTTCTGGTTCGCGGGCCGTGTTCGGCCCGCGCGACTGCTCTCCAGGTAAACTTGTCAGTATGAAACGCGGTCAGCCCGGGGGCAGCATGGCCTCGAGCGTCTCGAGCCGGTCGGCCTCGGCGGGGGGCTTGTCCCAGCGCAGGCGGCTGATGCGGGGGAAGCGCATGGCGATGCCGGACTTGTGGCGGGTGGAGCGGTTCAGCCCCTCGAAGGCGACCTCGAGCACGAGGCCGTGGCCGGGGTCGGCGCGGACCGCGCGGACCGGGCCGAAGCGGTCGGTGGTGTTGTTGCGGACGAAGCGGTCGATCCGGGCGAGCTCGGCATCGGTGAAGCCGAAATAGGCCTTGCCGACCGGCACCAGCGTGCCATCCGGCGCCCAGACGCCGAAGGTGTAGTCGGAATAGTAGCCCGAGCGCTTGCCGTGGCCACGCTGGGCGTACATCAGCACCGCATCGATCAGCCGGGGCTCGCGCTTCCACTTGAACCACGGGCCCTTCGGGCGGCCGGGCAGGTAGGGGGAGGCGCGGTGCTTCAGCATCACGCCTTCGATCACCGGGTCGGGCGGTGCGGCCCGGGCCTCGGCCAGCGCCTCCCAGTCGGCGAAGGGCACGAGGGGGGAGAGGTCGAAGCGCGCGGGATCGAAGGCGCGGGCGGCGTCCTCGAGCCGGGCGCGGCGTTCGTCGAAGGGGGCGGGGCGCAGGTCCTCGGCCCCGAGCGCGAGCAGGTCGTAGGCGCGCAGGAAGGCGGGGAATTCGGCGAGCTGGCGGGCGGTGACGGTCTTGCGGTTCAGCCGCTGCTGCAGGTCGGCGAAGGGGGCGATGCCGCCCTCGGGCCGGCGGACCAGCAGCTCGCCGTCCACCGTGCCTTCGAGATCGAGCGCGGCGACGAGGTCGGGGAAGGCCGCGGAGATGTCGTCGCCGGTGCGGGAATAGAGCCGGCGGTGCCGGCCCTCGACGCTCGCCTGCACGCGGATGCCGTCCCATTTCCATTCCGCCAGATAGTCGGCGGGGTCGAGCCGGTCGAAGTCCGCGTCCTCGAGCGGATGGGCGAGCATCACCGGGCGGAACGGGCAGGCGGCGGCGCCTGCGGGGCGCGGGCCGCCGGCGAACCAGGCGAAGAGCTCGGTGTAGGGCGGGGTCAGGCCGTGCCAGATTTCCTCGATCTCGGTCACGTCCCTGCCCCCGAAATCGGCCAGCGCCTGCTTGGCGAGCCGGGCCGAGACGCCGATCCTCAGCCCGCCGGTGACGAGCTTGAGGAGCGCGAAACGCTCCGGTGCGTCGAGGCGGTCGAGCAGGTCCTCGACGAGGCGGGGGGCGGTGCGGCGCGAAGCCGCGCGCAGCGCCTCGACCACCGTGGCGAGGCGGATTTCCTCGGGCGCGGCGCGGGCGGACCAGATCAGGGCGACGGTTTCGGCGAGGTCGCCCACGAAGTCGTAGCTGAGGGCGAAGAGCTCCGCATCGGTCCGCTCCGCCGCGAGCACCCGCAGGAGGGCGGGTTTCACATGGGCGATCTCGAGGTCGCGGGTGATCGCGGCGAGCGCCCAGCCGCGGTCGGGGTCCGGGGTGGCCGCGAGATAGTCGCGGATCAGGCGCAGCTTGCCGTTGCGCGCGGGCGTCAGCACGAGCCGGTCGAGGAGGGTGGCGAAGACACGCATCACTCGGCCTCGTCCTCGTAGCCGACCATGTGCAGCGGGCGGGCGGGGATGCCGTTGAGCCCGCACCAGCGCACCAGCGCCTCCTCGCGGCCGTGGGTGACCCAGACCTCGGCGGGGGCGAGTTCGGTGATCGTGGTGGTCAGCTCGGTCCAGTCCACATGGTCGGAGATGATCAGCGGCAGTTCGACCCCGCGCTGGCGGCGGCGGGCGCGGACCTGCATCCAGCCCGAGGCGAAGACGATCAGCGGGTCCGAGAAGCGGCGCACCCAGGTGGCGGCGAAGGCCGAGGGCGGGCCGAGCACGACGGCGCCGGCGAAACGGTTGGCGCGGCCCTTCTCGACGGTGGCGTTCTCCAAGGGGCCGAGGTCGATGCCGCGCTCGACATAATAGTCGCAGAGCCGGCGCAGCGCGCCGTGCAGGTAGATCGGCGCGTCGTAGCCCGCGTCGCGCAGGAGGCGGATGACGCGCTGCGCCTTGCCCAGCGCATAGACGCCGACGAGGTGGGTGCGGTCGGGGAACTGGGCGAGCGAGGCGAGGAGGCGGGCGATCTCGGCGCGCGGGTCGGGATGGCGGAAGACCGGCAGCCCGAAGGTCGCCTCGGTGATCAGGAGGTCGCAGGCCACCGGCTCCCACGCAGCGCAGGTCGGGTCGGCGCCGCGCTTGTAGTCGCCGGTGACGACGGCGCGCAGGCCGCCATGTTCCACCGCGATCTGGGCCGAGCCGAGGACGTGGCCGGCGGGGTGGAAGGAGACCCGCACGCCGTTGATCGTCCGGGTCTCGCCGTAACGCACAGGGTCCAGGGTCCCGGTCATCCGCTCGCCCTGGCGGATCGCCATGATGTCGAGCGTCTCGGCCGTCGCCATCACCGCGCCGTGGCCGGGGGTGGCATGGTCGGCATGGCCGTGGCTGACGAGCGCGCGGGCCACCGGGCGCACCGGGTCGATGTAGAAACCGCCGGGCGGGCACCAGAGACCCTCGGGCCGGGGGATGAGGAGGGCGTCGAAGCGCATGGCGGCAAGGTAGGGTCGCCGCGCCCGGGCACCAAGCCCGGGCTTGCCGGAAAGTCGGGGGGCGAGGTCGCATCCGGCGTTTTCCCCCGGCCTTCGAAATGGTCTAAGGTGCCCGCACAGCCTGCCGGGAGTCGCCTGCCATGTCGGACCAGATCACCTTCACCCTCGACGGTCGCACCGTGCGGGCCGAGCCGGGGGAGAGCCTCTGGGACGTGGCCCGGCGCGAGGGCACGGCGATCCCGCATCTGTGCCATTCAGCGCAACCGGGCTATCGGGCCGACGGCAATTGCCGGGCCTGCATGGTCGAGATCGAGGGCGAGCGGGTGCTGGCCGCCTCCTGCATCCGCAAGCCCACCCAGGACATGGTGGTGCATACCGGCAGCGAGCGGGCCACGAAGGCGCGGGCCATGGTGATGGAGCTTCTGGTCGCCGACCAGCCGGAGCGGGAGGCGGCGCACGACCGGTCGAGCCATTTCTGGGACATGGCCGATGCGCAGGGCGTCGCGGCGAGCCGGTTCCCGGCGAAGTCGGCGGAGCACGTGCCGCTCCTCGACGACAGCCACGTGGCGATGCGGGTCAATCTCGATGCCTGCATCCACTGCAACCTGTGCGTCCGCGCCTGCCGCGAGGTGCAGGTCAACGACGTGATCGGCATGGCGGGGCGGGGTTTCGCGGCGCAGATCGTCTTCGACATGGCCGACCCGATGGGCGCCTCGACCTGCGTGGCCTGCGGGGAATGCGTGCAGGCCTGCCCGACCGGCGCGCTGATGCCGGCGACGGCGGTGGACGTGGAGCAGAAGGGCGACAGCCGGGCCTTCGACCGGGAGGTGCGCTCGGTCTGTCCCTATTGCGGGGTGGGCTGCCAGCTGAGCTACAAGATCCGGGACAACCGCATCGCCTGGGTCGAGGGCGTCGACGGTCCGGCGAACGAGAACCGGCTTTGCGTCAAGGGGCGGTTCGGCTTCGACTACATCGCCCATCCCCACCGGCTGACCGTGCCGCTGATCCGGCGGGAGGACGCGCCGGACAAGGGGCTGAACGTCGATCCGGCCAATCCCTGGACGCATTTCCGCGAGGCGTCCTGGGACGAGGCGCTGGACGCGGCGGCGCGGGGGCTCGCCGACCTCCGGGCCTATTACGGGGGCAAGTCGGTGGCGGGCTTCGGTTCGGCGAAATGCTCGAACGAGGAGGCCTATCTCTTCCAGAAGCTGATCCGGCAGGCGTTCCGGCACAACAACGTCGACCACTGCACGCGGCTCTGCCATGCCTCCTCGGTCGCGGCGCTGATCGAGAACGTGGGCTCGGGCGCGGTGACGGCGACCTTCAACGAGATCGAGAACGCCGACGTCGCCATCGTGATCGGCGCGAACCCGGTCGAGAACCACCCGGTCGCGGCGACCTTCTTCAAGCAGTTCGCCAAGCGTGGCGGCAAGCTGATCGTGATGGATCCGCGCGGCGTCGGCCTGCGCCGGCATGCGAGCCACATGCTGCAGTTCCGGCCGGGGACGGACGTGGCGCTGCTGAACGCGATCATGAACGTGATCGTCGAGGAAAAGCTCTACGACCGGCAGTACATCGAGGGCTTCACCGAAGGGTTCTTCGAGTTCCGCGAGCATATCCGCGCCTTCCCGCCCGAGCGGATGGCGGCGCTCTGCGGCATCGACGAGGCGGTGATCCGCGACGTGGCGCGCACCTTCGCGCGGTCCGAGCGCGCCATGATCTTCTGGGGCATGGGGGTCAGCCAGCACATCCACGGCACCGACAACGCGCGCTGCCTGATCTCGCTGGCGCTGCTCTGCGGGCACGTGGGGCGGCCGGGCACGGGCCTGCATCCGCTGCGCGGGCAGAACAACGTGCAGGGGGCGTCCGACGCGGGGCTGATCCCGATGATGCTGCCCGACTACCAGCATGTGGCGGACGCCGATGCGCGCGACCTCTTCCGGCACATCTGGCGCGGCACGGAGATCGAGGCGAAGCCGGGGCTGACCGTGGTCGAGATCGTCGACGCGATGTACCGGGGCGAGATCAAGGGGATGTACATCCTCGGCGAGAACCCGGCGATGTCGGACCCGGATGTGGAGCATGCGCGGCGGGCGCTCGCCAAGCTCGACCATCTGGTGGTGCAGGACGTGTTCCTGACCGAGACGGCGATGTATGCCGACGTGATCCTGCCAGCCTCGGCCTGGCCCGAGAAGACCGGCACGGTCACCAACACCAACCGGCAGGTGCAGATGGGGCGGAAGGCGGTCGATTCGCCCGGGCAGGCGCGCGAGGACTGGCGCATTGTCGTCGACATGGCGAACCGGCTGGGGCTCGACTGGGACTACGACAGCCCGCGCGAGGTCTTCGCCGAGATGAAGATGTCGATGCGGAGCCTCCACCACATCACCTGGGACCGGCTGGAGAACGAGAACGCGGTGACCTATCCCTGCCTGTCGATGGAGGATCCGGGCCAGCCGGTGGTCTTCGGCGACGGCTTTCCGCGGCGGGCGGGGCGGGCGAAGTTCACGCCCGCGCGGGTGACGCCGCCGGCGGAGGTGCCGGACCGGGAGTATCCCTTCGTCCTGACCACCGGGCGGCAGCTGGAGCACTGGCACACCGGCTCGATGACCCGGCGGTCCACCGTGCTCGATGCGCTGGAGCCCGAGGCGAACTGTTCGCTGAACCCCAAGACCTTGCGCAAGATGGGGGTGGAGCCCGGCGGGCTGGTGCGGCTGACCACCCGGCGGGGCAGCGTGACGCTGATGGCGCGGGCCGACCGGGCGGTGGCCGAGGACATGGTCTTCGTGCCCTTCGCCTTCGTCGAGGCCGCGGCGAACGTGCTGACGAACCCGGTGCTCGACCCCTGGGGCAAGATCCCGGAGTTCAAGTTCGCGGCCGCCCGGGTGGAGGCGGCGGAGACACCGCAGGCGGCGGAGTAGGCGTCAGCCCGCCTGCGGGCGGTTCATCCGTGCCGCGGTCCGTTGGCCGAGCCAGACCGCGATGAGCCAGGTCACGACCGACAGCCCCAGATAGAGGCCGGCGGCGCGGTAGTCCTGACGGTCGAGCATCAGGACCGTCTCGAGGCTGAAGATCGAGAAGGTGGTGAAGCCGCCGCAGAAGCCCGTCATCACGAAGTGGCGCTGGACGAGGCCCGCGGGCAGCCGGCCGGCGGGGCCGGTCAGGGTGGCGTAGAGGCCGATCAGGAAGGCGCCGAGCACGTTGACGGCGAGCGTTCCCCAGGGAAAGCCGGGGCCGAGCGCGGCGAGGGTCCAGGTCGAGACGAGGTAGCGGGCAACTGCGCCGAGCGCGCTGCCGAGCGCGACGGCCGCATGGAGGCGTGCGGCGCCGGTCACCAGCGCCCGATCAGCGCGCCCGTCGCGGCATAGCCCGAGGCCGCGGCGGCGAGACACAGAACGAGGGAAAGCGCGACGTAGAGCGCGGCGCGGCCGCCCTGCCCCGTCTGCGTCAGAACAAGCGTCTGGAGCGCGAAGGCGGAGACGGTGGTGTAGCTGCCGAGCATGCCGAGCGCGAGCCCGAGCGACAGCGAATGGCGCAGCGCCTCAGGACCGGCCGAATCGAGCAGGACGACCGCCAGCGCGCCGAGCGCCGCCGAGCCGGTAACGTTGACCATGAGCGTGCCCCAGGGAAAGCCCTCGCCGAAGCGGCGGGCGACGAGGGTCGAGAGCCAGAACCGCGCCACCCCGCCGAGCGCACCGCCGAGCGCGACAAGGAGCAGCGGATGCACGTAGGGGTCCATCGTCAGCGAGGGCAGCATCCGGAGGCACGCCTGTCAAGCGGCGCGGATCAGTCGTGCAGGCGGCGGTCGATCGGCGGGCCGATGCGGAGGTTCTCGAATCGCACGCGGAAGCCGGCGCGTTCCGGCGAGCAGGCCATCAGGCCGGCGCGGGCCGGTCCCGCCGGGAAAGGCGCGAGCCGTGCCATGCGCCACGGGCCGAGGCCGCCGGGCTCCGCCACCGCGTACTGCACGCGCACCGCGTCGCCGTGACGGGTCAGGCGCGCGGCGATCTCGGTCCCGGGCGTCGCCCCGGGCAGCGGGATCACCGACCAGTCCGAGCGGGGGCCGGTGACGACCACGCTGAAATGCATCAGACCGTCGGTGAACTCGATGCCGGTCTTGATCCAGCCGGCCGCGTCCGCGCGCAGCATCAGCCCGGCCTGGTCGTAGAGCGCGGCATAGTCACCGCGGAACCGCACGGTGACGGTGAAATCGCCGTCCACCGGGGCGAGCCAGGCGTGGCCGGAATCGCGGGTGAAGCCGTAGAAGGTCTCGCGCCAGAAATCGGTGTTCGCGCCGGTTTCGAGTTCGAGCGCGGTGGGGTCGCCGGACCAGACCGGCGGCGGGTTCGTCCAGGCGAAGTCCTCGATCAGAACGCGATCTCCCTCTCTCCGGCGGCGATCAGCGCATGCGCCGTCCGCCACCCCCGCCCGCGCGGAAGCCGCCGCCGCCCGCGCTCACCCGTGGGGCGCCGCCGGCATAGGGCGTGGGACGTGGCATGCCGGCACCCGGCGCGTTGGCGATCGGGGGCATCGGGCGCGGGCCGCCGAGACCCGGCGGCGGCACCGGGCGATCGGGACGGTCGATGTCGATGTCGCCGTCGTAATGCACGTCGTAGATGCCGTAGCCGAAGCCGTAGTCCCAGTAGTCGTAATACGGGGAGTAGTAGGCGGTACCGCCCCCGCCCTCGCATCCCGCGAGCGCCAGCGCCGCGGCCGCCGCCAGTGCGATCTGCCGTCTCATCGCGCGCCTCCCACCGGCTGGACCGTCCTGAGCATCGCGGCGAGCACCGCTTCGTGCCGGTCGAAGACGCCGGGCTCGCCGATGAAGGCCGCGATCGCCACCCGGTTCGCGGCGATCTGGATCACGGCAAAGACGAAATCGAATTCCTTGTCGTCGCGGTAGCCGTAGCCCGAGAACAGTCGCGCCGGTCGGCCGCTGATCACCCGCCGGTCCGAATAGGTCACTTCGGGAGCAAAGAGCAGGCGCGGACCGAGCTTGCGCAGGTAGTCCCGTGCGTCGGCGAAGTCCTCGACGCCCCAGGGAACCCACAGGCCGGTCCACATCACGCCGTCCTCGTCGGGAGGGCGGATGCGGATCACCCGAGGGGCGGGCACCGCCTCGTCCGGCATGGCGCTGCGCGGGACCTCGAAGCCGTTGTGGACCTCCCAGCCGTCGGGGGCGTCGAAGCGGAAGAGCGGCACGCCCTGCGCCTCGTAGGTGACCCAGGCCGCGGTGGCGGGGCCCGCGAGCCCGGCGCAGAGCAGCGCCGCGGCGATCCATCCGGATATCCTGCCCATCGCGCACCCCCTGTCGCGGTCCCGATCGGTTCAGAATGCCCGATCCCACCCCGTCCGCAATGCCGTGGGGGTACGTTACATGGTGGCCAGACGGTGGTTACCTGGCGGCCCGACACCAAAAGAACGGCCCGATCCGGGGATCGGGCCGCAGTTTCGGGGAGAATTCCGGAGAGGCTCCGGGTGTTCAGGCGGCCGCGCGGGCCGCCAGAACGCTGGCCACCGTCTCGCCCATGGCGGAGGGGTTCGGGGCGACGGTGATTCCTGCGGCGCTGAGGATTTCCACCTTTTCCTGCGCCGATTCGCCGAAGGCGCTGATGATCGCGCCGGCGTGTCCCATCTTGCGGCCCTTGGGCGCCGAGAGGCCGGCGACATAGGCGACGACGGGCTTGGTCATGTGGTCGCGGACATAGGCCGCGGCCTCGGCCTCCTGCGGGCCGCCGATCTCGCCGATCATCATCACCGCGTCGGTGCCGGGATCGGCCTCGAAGAGCTCGAGGATGTCACGGAAGGAGGAGCCGTTGATCGGGTCGCCGCCGATGCCGACGGAGGTCGAGACGCCGATGCCGAGGGCCTTCATCTGGCTCGCCGCCTCGTAGCCGAGCGTGCCCGAGCGGCCGACGATGCCGACCCGGCCGGGCATGTAGATCGCGGGCGGCATGATCCCGAGGAAGCCCTGGCCGGGAGAGATGATGCCGGCGCAGTTCGGCCCGATGAGCCGCATCTTCGCCTCGCGCGGGTAGCGGCGGAGGAACCGCTTCACGCGCATCATGTCCTGCGCCGGGATGCCGTCGGTGACGCAGACCGCCGTCCTGATGCCGGCATCGGCGGCTTCCATCATCGCGTCGGCGGCGAAGGGCGGTGGCACGAAGAGGAGACTCGCCTCGGCGCCGGTCTCGCGCACGGCCTGGCGCACGGTGTCGAAGACCGGCACGCCGAGCACCTCCTCGCCGCCCTTGCCGGGCGTGACGCCGCCGACGACGCGGGTGCCGTAGCCGATCATCTCGGCGGCGTGGAACTTGCCGATGCGCCCGGAGATGCCCTGGACGATGACCCTGGTGTCGCGGGTGATCAGGATGGCCATGGTGATCCTCCCTCAGGCGGCCATGCGCGGCAGCGCTGCGACGGCCTTGGCCGCCGCGTCGGCGAGCGTGTCGGCGGTGATGATCGGCAGGCCCGAGTCGCGGATGATCTTCTTGCCCTCCTCGACCTTGGTGCCCGAGAGGCGCACGACGAGCGGGATGTCGATGCCGACCTCCTTGAACGCCGCGACCACGCCCTCGGCCACCCAGTCGCAGCGGTTGATGCCGGCGAAGATGTTGACGAGCATCACCTCGACATTCCTGTCGCTCAGCACCGTGCGGAACGCCTTGACCACGCGCTCGGGGCTCGCGCCGCCGCCGATGTCGAGGAAGTTCGCCGGCTCGCCCCCCGCGAGCTTGATCATGTCGAGCGTGGCCATGGCCAGCCCGGCGCCGTTGATGATGCAGCCGATGTTGCCGTCGAGGCCGACATAGGCGAGACCGTTGTCGCCTGCCTTGCTCTCACGCGGGTCTTCCTGGCTGCGGTCGCGCAGTTCCGCGACCCGGGGGCGGCGGAAGAGCGCGTTGGTGTCGAAGCTCATCTTGGCGTCGAGCGCGACGAGGTCGCCCGAGCCGGTGACGACGAGGGGATTGATCTCGACCATCATCGCGTCGAGGTCGCGGTAGGCGCGGTAGCAGGCGCGCAGGATGGTGACCATCTTCGCCACCTGGCCCGCGTTCAGCCCGAGGTCGAACGCGAGTTCGCGGGCCTGGAACTCGGCGAGGCCGACGGCGGGATCGACGGTCATCCGGCGCAGGCTGTCGGGGTCGGTTTCGGCGAGGTCCTCGATCTCCATGCCGCCGTGGCCGCTGGCGACGATCATGATCCGCTCGGTCTTCCGGTCGAGCACGAAGCCGAGGTAGAGTTCGCGGGCGATGTCGGAGGCTTCCTCGATCCAGACGCGGTCGACCATCTTGCCGGCCTCGCCGGTCTGCTTGGTGACGAGGGTGCGGCCGAAGAGCGTCGCGGCGAAGTCGCGCACCTCCTCCTCGGACCGGCAGAGCCTGACGCCGCCGGCCTGGCCGCGGCCGCCGGAATGGATCTGGGCCTTCACCACCCAGGCGTCGCCGCCGAGTTCGCGGGCGCGGTAGCCGGCCTGTTCCGGGCTGTAGGCGAGGCCGCCGCGCGGGACGGGCACGCCGAAGCCGCGCAGTATCTCCTTGGCCTGGTACTCATGGATGTCCATCGGGTTCCCTCCCCAGGGAGAATCGTTATTCGGCGGCGATCCTGAGCGTCGTGTGCATGGCGCTCTCGACGTACCACTGCTGCGCGGCGGCGACGCCCGAGCCGTATTCGATGCGCGCACCGGCCTCGATCAGCGACATCTCGGCGGCGCCCAGCGCGGAGAGGCACATCACCTCGTTGAGGTCGCCGAGATGGCCGATGCGGAACACCTTGCCCGCGAGCTGCGACAGGCCGGTCCCGAAGGAGGTGTTGTACTTCTCGTAGCCGATGCGGATCACGTCGCGGGCGTCGACGCCGGAGGGTACGCGGATGGCCGAGACTGTGTCGGAGTGCAACGACGGATGCTCGGCGCAGAGCTCGAGGCCCCAGGCGGCCACGCCGCGGCGCACGCCTTCGGCGAGGCGGTGGTGGCGGCGGAAGACGTTCTCGAGGCCCTCGGCGAACAGGCGGTCGAGCGACCGGCGCAGCCCGTGGAAGAGCTGCGTCGGCGGGGTGTAGGGGAAGTAGCCGGTCGCGTTGGTGGACAGCATGTCCTCGAACAGGAAGTAGGCGCGCGGCAGTCCCGCCGTCCTGGAGGCCGCCAGTGCCTTTTCGCTGATTGCGAGGATGCCGAGGCCGGCGGGCAGCATCAGGCCCTTCTGGCTGCCGGTCACGGCGAGGTCGACCTTCCATTCGTCCATGCGGAAGTCGATCGAGGCGATCGAGCTGACCCCGTCCACGAAGAGAAGCGCGTCGTGATAGGCGTCGTCGAGCGCCCGGCGCACGCCGGCCACGTCGGAGGTGACGCCGGTCGCGGTCTCGTTGTGGGTGACGAAGACCGCCTTGATCTCGCCGCGCAGGTCGTTGGCGAGGCGGCGGGCATATTCGCGCACCGGGACGCCCGCGCCCCAGGGCACGTCGATCACCTCGACGTCGAGGCCGAGCCGCTGGGCCATCTCCACCCAGAGGTGGCTGAACTGGCCGAAGCGCGACATCAGGACCTTGTCGCCGGGGCTGAGCGTGTTGGTGATCGCGGCTTCCCAGGCGCCGGTGCCGGAGCCGGGGAACATGATGACCTTGCCCGTGCGGGTCTTGAACACCTTCCTGAGGTCCTCGAACAGGCCCAGCGTGAGGTCGCCGAAATCGGGCGCCCGCATGTCCTGCATGGGAACGTTCATGGCCTGCCGCACCGCCTCGGGCACGTTGGTCGGGCCGGGAATGAAGAGATGATTGATGCCGGTCTTCATGGTGCCTTTCCTCCGCTGCTGCGCGGGGTTTCCCCCTGACGGGCGGCTCTGCGCCCGGTCCGCGATGACGGGAACATGCGCCCGATACCCCGATCGGCCAAACGAATTGGGGTCGTGTTGTAAATGCGAGAATTTACAGGCATGACAAAACGTAATATTGTAAACGCCACAAAACCGTGAGGTGTGTGCAATCGCATGCAGAAAACCTTCATCGGCCCGCGCCTGCGCCGCCTGCGCACCGACCGCGGCGAGACCCAGAGCCAGATGGCGCGGGCGCTCGGGATCAGCGCGGCCTATGTGAACCTGCTCGAGAACAACCAGCGCAGCGTCTCGGTGCAGGTGCTGCTGCGTCTGTTCGAGACCTATGGCGTCGACTGGCGGGACATCGCCGAGGATGACGGCTCGACCCTGCTCGCCGATCTGCGGGCGATCCTTCAGGATCCGATCTTCGAGGGCACGCGGCCCGACCTCCAGCAGCTGCGCGCCGCGCTCGTCCACTGCCCGACGCTGGCGAGCGCGCTCCTGAAGCTGCACCAGAGCTACCAGACCACGACCGAGCAGCTGCTCGCACTCGGCGAGGGCGGGGCCGAGGCGGGCGGTCAGCCGATCCTCGTCAGCCGGCCCGAGGCGGCGGTGCACAACTTCTTCCGCCGCAACCGCAACCATTTCCGCGAGCTCGAGGAGGCGGCCGAGGCCTTCTGGGGCGGCGAGCAGGTGGAGACCGACGAGATCTACACCTTGCTCAAGGTCCGGTTGAAGGACCGGCTCGGCATCACGGTCCGGGTCGTCCCGGTGGAGGACCTGCCGCATACCCTGCGCCAGTACGACGAGCGCAAGGGCGAGATCCTGCTGAGCCAGGCGCTCGACCACCCCAACCGCATCTTCCAGCTGGTGCATGTCGCCGGGCTGATCGAGCACGACCGGCTGCTCGGCGCGCTGCTCGCCCGGTCGGGGATCGCCGGGGGGCGGGAACAGGCCCGGTGCCGGGTGGAGCTCGCCAACTACTTCGCCGCGGCGGTCCTGATGCCCTATGGCGCGTTCCTCGCCGAGGCGCGGGATTCGAAATACGACTTCGACCACCTCGCGACCCGGTTCGGCGTGTCCTTCGAGCAGGCCTGCCACCGGGCGACGACGATGCAGCGCGAAGGGGCGATGGGGGTGCCGTTCTTCTTCCTGCGCATCGACAAGGCGGGCAACGTCACCAAGCGTTTCAATGCGACGGATTTCCACCTCGCCGAGTTCGGCGGCGCCTGTCCGCGGCTCGACATCCATACCTCGTTCCGCGTGCCGGGACGGATCGTGCCGCAGTTCGTGGAAATGCCGGACCGCTCGCAATACTTCGTGATCTCGCGCACCGTCGACCGGCCGAGCTTCGAGCGGCACGCCCAGGACAACCGGCTGGCCGTCGCGATGGGCTGCACGATCGAGCATGCGCCGGAAATCGGCTATGCCGAGCAGTTCCAGGTGTCGGGCGCACGGCTGACCAAGATCGGGATCAACTGCCGCATCTGTCCGCGCGCCAATTGCGAGCAGCGCGCCTATCAGGCCGCCGTCGTCTCGCGGCCCGTCGACGAACGCCGGCGCGGGACGACACGCTTCGACAGCTGAGCCCGGACTTTCGCGATGGTCGGGGTCGGGTTATCCTGATCGAGCCCTGCCCGGAACGGGGCCGATCCGGAGATCCTTCGATGCGCGCAATCCTCGCCGTTGCCCTGTCCAGCCTGGCCGTGCCGGCCCTGGCCGAGTGTCCGGGGACGGCCGATGCGCTCGCCGAGGCCTGGGCCGCGCGGCAGACCGTGCCCGCGCCCGAGATCCGGGAGAGCAGCGAGGCCCGTTGCATCCAGAACGCCCTTGCCAACGCGCTGGGGGGCATGCGGATCGGCTGGAAGGTCGGGCCGACCTCAGCCGCGGCGCAGCAGCAGTTCGGTGTGGATCACCCGGTGGCCGGACGGCTTCTGGAGGGGATGCTCCTCGGCGACGGCGCGCGGGTGGAGCGCCGTTTCGGCGGGCGCCCGGTGGTCGAGGCCGACCTTCTGGTCACGGTCCGCGACGGAGCGATCATGGATGCGACGACCCCGCTGGAAGCGCTGGCGCATCTGGAGAGCATGGCGCCCTTTATCGAGCTCGCCGACCTGATGGTCGAACCGGGCCAGCCGATGACGGCCGACATCATCACCGCGATCAATGTCGGCGCGCGGGCCGGGGTGGCAGGTGCGCCCGTGCCGCTGGCAGCGACCGAGGAATGGGTGGAGGCGCTCGGGGCGATGACGGTCAGGGTCGCGGATGCGGAGGGGAACCTGCTTGGCGACTATCCCGGCGCCGCGATCCTCGGAAACCCGCTGAACGCGCTGCTGTGGCTGATCGCGCAGCTCGACGCGGCGGGGACCGAACTACGCGAGGGCGACGTGGTCAGCCTCGGCAGCTTCGGCCCGCCGATTTCGCCGGAAGGGCTCGACGGGCTGGCGGTCAGCTATGTCGGGTTGCCGGACGGGGTGGAGCCGACCGTCGCGGTGGGCTTCTACTGACATGCGGGTGCTCGTCGCAATCCTGCTGGTGCTGGGTCTTTGCGGGCAGCCGTCCGTGGCGCAGGAGGGCGCCCCGGGAGAGCTCGATGCGGCGATCGCGCTGTGGCTCGCCGACGAGGATGCGGAGGCGCTGCCGCGGCTCGCGGAGCTCGCGGCGGCGGGGGACGACGGCGCGCGGGTGCTGCTGTCGCTGATCGACCGGATGCCGGAGACGCATGCGCCCTGGCTTTCCGCGTTGCCGCGGGCCGAGCGCGTCGCGCTGATGCGCGGGCCGGACGGGCGGTCCTGGCTCGACGGGGCGGAAGGAGAACTCGCGGCGGCGTGGCGGGCGCTCTGGTCGGCGGACACGCCGCCGGAGACCGCCTTCACCTTTGCCGATCTGGGCGAGCCGCGTGCCGCGCGGCTTGTGCTGCTCGCCCATGCGGCCCGCCAGCGCGGCGGCTTCGCGGAACTGGCCGGGGATCCGCGCTATCCGCCCGAACTGCGGTTCCTCGCCTGGGCGGAGGCTCCACGCGCGCCGGAGACCGCGCTCGGCATCGCGGGGCTCGCGCCCGGAGACCCGCAGCCCGGGAGGCTCGCCGCGGCACGGTCGCCGTCGCGACAGGCGCTCGCCGGGTGGTTGCTCTCGGCCGGGATCGCCGCACCGGTCGCGCGGTTCTGTGACGAGGCCTGCCCGAACACCCCCGGGATCTGCGCGCTCGCCGTCCATGACGGGCTCGGCGGCTATCGCGGGCTGCTCGGCCTCGGCGCGCCGTCCGAGAGCCTGATCGACGCCGAGGCCTGGGCGGAGAGCGAAAAGGGCCGGCGGTCAATCCCGCGCAAGCTCGCCAACCTGCGGGCCGGGCCGTTCGACCAGTGCATCGCCGAGGCGATCGAGGCTATCCGCTGACGCAGCCGGGTCCATCGGCCTCGGCCGCGATCAGCGCGTCGAGCTGGGCCTCGGTGATCGCACCCTCGACCACGGTGCGCCCCACGACCATCGCCGGCGTGCCACGGAAACCGAAGGCGCCGGCAAGCGCCGCGACCCGCTCGAAGACCGCGGGCGGCATGCCGCCCTGCATGTCGGCGAGCAGCCGGTCGGGGTCGAGGCCGGTGTCCGCGGCGACCTCGCGGGCGTAGTCGGGCGTGGGGATGAAGGCGGTGCGCATCAGCCGGGCGTGCATCGCCGCAAAGTCGCCCTGGGCGTCGGCGGCGAGCGCGAGCCGTGCGCCCGTCACCGAGCCCGGCCCGAGAACCGGCCATTCCTTGAAGACCGCCCGGACGCGACCGGCCTCGGCCCGCGCCAGCACCAGCCGGGACAGCACGCGGCAGTAGGGGCACTGGTAGTCGGAGAAGAGTGCGAGGTCGACCGGACCGTCGCCCACCACCGGATCGCCCGGATCGGCGAAGAGCGCGCGGCAGAGATCCTGCGGCACCGGCAGGGACGGACCCGAGGGCATCAGCGCCAGCGCCCCGGTGAGGCCCGTGCCGCCGGTGCCGGCGAGCTGACGGAAACCGGGCAGGTCGCGCCGATCCTCGAAGGCGAGGTCGGGACCGGGGCGGAGCCAGAGCGCCGCGAAGAGGCCGCCCGCGACCAGCGCCACCGCGGCGGCGAAGGCGATCTGGGCCCGGGACAGGCCGGTCAAGCGATGCCGCGCTGTTCGGCGACGAACTGGGCGGCCTTCAGCATGCCCGCGGGCTGGCCGCAGTCGAACCGGGTGCCGGAGAAGCGGAAGCCCCATAGGCCGACCCGGTCGATGCCCCGGGCGATCGCGTCGGTCAGCTGGATCTCGCCGCCGGCGCCGGGGGTCTGCTGTGCGAGATCGTCGAAGATCGAGCGATCGAGAATATAGCGTCCGACCACGGCGAGGGTCGAGGGTGCGACCTCGGGCTCGGGCTTCTCGACCATGCCGCGGCCCTGGACCAGCCGGCCCGTGGCGCCGTTCTCGGGATCGAGCACGCCGTACTTGCGGGTCTCGATGCGCGGCACGTCCATCGCCGCGACCAGATGCCCGCGGTTCTCCGCATAGGCCTCGGCCATCTCGCCAAGGCAGCCCGGCGTGCCGAGGATCAGGTCGTCGGGCAGGAGCACGGCGAAGGCCTCGTCCCGGACGAAGTCGCGGGCCTGGAGCACCGCATGGCCGAGGCCGTTGCGTTCGGGCTGGTGGATGAACTGGGTTTCGACCTCCTCGCCCAGCGCCAGCGTATCCAGCGTCTCGGCAAGGGCCTCCTTGCCCTGTTCGCGCAGCACCCGCCGCAGCACCGGGTTCTGGTGCACGTAGGTCTCGATCGCGAACTTGTCGGGATGGTTCACGAAGATCATCCGCTCGATACCGGCGTCGCGCGCCTCGTCGATGGCGAACTGGATGAGGGGCGTATCAAGTACCGGCAGCAGTTCCTTGGGTATGGACTTCGTTGCGGGCAAGAACCGGGTGCCGAGACCGGCAATCGGGAATACCGCTGTTTTCAGTACCTTGGCCGGCATCTGCGCGATCCCTCCGTATTTGCGCTTGATCTCGTATTGCATTGCAACATATTCTGTCCCTCGACAGAGTCAAATCCGCCCGCCCCGCGCAGGCGCAATGCCGCCGGTTCGATCACAGAACGCGCGGCCCCCCATCGCGGTTCCCCACGACGGCGGAATTGCCGGGACAACAGACGGGAGACAGCCCTTGGTGCAGACACGAACTGCCTCCGATATTCCATTGGCCGAACGCTGGCGCTTCGTGCTGGCGACCGATCTCGACGGGACGTTCCTCGGCGGCGCGGACCATGACCGCCGCGCGCTCTACCGGTGGATCGAGGACCGGCGGGACGAGGTCGGCCTGATCTTCGTCACCGGCCGCGACCCCGATCACGTCGCCGGTCTCTGCAGTGGCGGGGTGCCGTGGCCCGACTTCGTGATCGGCGACGTCGGCACGACGATCGCCGGGGTCGATGCCGGCCGGGACCGTCCGATCGTGCCGATCGAGCCGCTGGAGCGGCACATCGCCCAACGCTGGGCCGACCGCGGGCCGGCGGTGCGCGCCGCGCTCGACGGTGCGCCGGGCCTCCGGCTTCAGGCGACCGAGTTCCGCTACCGGGTCAGCTACGACTACGAGCCGGACGCCTTCGATCCCGCCACGCTGGAGACGATCGCCGCGCTGGGGCTCGACGTGCTGATCTCGGACGACCGGTTCCTCGACGTGCTGCCGCCGGGGGTCAGCAAGGGGCCGTCGCTGTTGCGGCTGATCGCGCATCTGGGGCTGGCCGCGGAGCGGGTGCTCGTGGCCGGGGACACGCTGAACGACCTGAGCATGTTCGAGACGCGCCTGAACGGCGCGGTCGTCGGCGGGGCGGAGCCCGCGCTCGTGGACCGCGTCCGCCATCTCGACTCTGCGCGGCTCTGCGACGGGCTGGGCGCGGCGGGCATCGCCGAGGCGATCGCCGCCTTCGGCCTCCATCCGCATCCGCCGGGAGGTGCCGCATGAACGCCACTCTGACCGCCACCGCCGCGCCCACGACCGCCCGCGAACCCGCGCGGAAGTCGGACCTCGTGATCGTCTACCACCGCCAGCCCTACGAGGAGGTGGAGCTCGACGGCCAGACCGTGCTGCGCGAGAATTCGAGCCCGAACGGCATCGTGCCGACGATGAAGAGCTTTTTCGGGCGGGTCGATCACGCCGCCTGGGTCGCGTGGAAGCTGGCGGAGGACCCGGCCGATCCCGGCTTCGAGCGGGTGCTGGAGGTGGAGGACAGCTTCGGCAGCTACACCGTGTCGCGCCTGCCGCTGACCGCCGAGCAGGTGCGGAGCTTCTACCACGTGACCTCCAAGGAGGCCTTCTGGCCGATCCTGCACAGCTTCAAGGACCGCTACAACTACGATCCCGTGGACTGGCCGACCTTTCGCGAGGTGAACTGGTCCTTTGCCGAGGCGGCGGCGCGCGAGGCGGCGGAAGGCGCGGTCGTCTGGATCCACGACTACAACCTGTGGCTGGTGCCGGGCTATCTGCGCACCCTGCGGCCGGACGTGAAGATCGCCTTCTTCCACCACACGCCGTTTCCCGGGTCGGGCATGTTCAACGTGCTGCCCTGGCGCGACGAGATCGTCGAGAGCCTGCTCGCCTGCGACGTGATCGGCTTTCACATCCCGCGCTATGCCGCGAATTTCGTCACCGTGGCGCGCAGCCTGAAGGACGTGCGCGTGACGGGCGAGATCCCGACGCCCGAGACCATGACCCCGACCGGCATGGCGCTGTCCGAACGGGTGACGCCGACCGCGCTCGAATACAGGGGCCGCACGGTCCGGCTGGACAGCTTCCCGGTCGGCGTCAACCGCGCCTATATCCGCGAGCTGGCGCAGGCGCCGGAGACCGCCGAGCGCCGGGCCGCGATCCGGGCCGAAGTTGGCGATGGCCGGCTGATCGTCTCGGTCGCCCGTACCGACTATACCAAGGGCAACATCGAGCAGCTGCAGACCTTCGAGCGGCTGCTGGAACGGCGTCCGGAGCTGCACGGCAAGGTGCGGCTGATGCATGTCTCGGTCGGCGCGAACCGCAACATGACCGCCTACGAGGAGGTGCAGCGCGCCATCGAGGAGGCCACGGGCCGGATCAACGGCCGCTTCGGGTCGTTCGCATGGCAGCCGGTGTCGCTGATCTCGACCGCGATCCCGTTCCGCGAGCTGATCGCCTATTACCAGGCCGCCGACGTGGCGTGGATCACGCCGCTGGCCGACGGGCTGAACCTCGTGGCGAGCGAGTTCTGCACCGCGCGGACCGATGGCGGCGGGGCGCTGGTCCTGTCGGAATTCGCCGGGGCGGCGGTGCTGCTGTCGGGGGCGATCCTGGTCAATCCCTATTCGCACCGGGCGATGGACACCGCGATCGACCAGGCGCTCGCCCTGCCCGCCGACGAGGCGCGTGCCCGCATGGCCGAGTTGCAGCGCAAGGTGGCGCTCTTCGACATCGCCGCCTGGTCGGACCACCAGATGGAACTGTTCCGCTCGCTGTGAGCGGGTTCAGCCGAAGAGTCGCGGCTTCAGTTTCAGGAGCGTCTCGTTGGTCTCGCGGCTGGCGATGCGGCCCGCGTTGACCGCGGATTCGATGGCGCAGGCCTGCACGAAGGCCGCGACCAGTTCCGGGTGGGCCGCGGCGTGGCCCGCGCCGAAGGCCGCGTCGATCTGCGCCTTGGCCTCGGCCAGGTAGCGGGCGACGGCGGCCGGCGCCTGCGCCTTGGTGTGGTCGAGATGGGAATGCGACATGTGCGTCATCTGCGGCCCTCCTGCCAGGGCCGAGATGGGGCACCTGCCGGCAGCGTCCAGTCGCGCGACGGCGATGGGTCAGCCCGCCGGCACCGTCGCCTGCATCGACGGGCGTTCGGCCCATTTGCCGAACCAGCCGGCGAGCGCCGGTCGCCCGGCCCGCCAGTTGCGCGCCTCGTGACGGAAGTCGAGATAGCCGAGCGCGCAGCCGACCGCGATCTGGCCGATCTCGCGCGAGCCGTGCAGATGCGGCATCCAGCGGGCCTCGAGTGCGTCGAGTGCGCGGGCGACCTTCTGCCACTGGCCCTCGACCCAGTCGGGGAAGCGCCGCTCCTCGGGGCGGATGCGGGCCTCGTAGACCATCAGCACCGCCGCCTCGCAGATGCCGTCCGCCGTCGCCTCGAGGGTCAGCGTTTCCCACAGGCGCGGTTCGGCGGGGTAGAGGCCGGCCTTCGCGAGGGAATCGAGATAGCGGCAGATCACCCGGCTGTCATAGAGCGCCGGGCCGTCGGGACGCTCCAGCGTCGGGATCTTGCCGAGCGGGTTGAGGTTCACCGGCATCGTGCCCGGCGCCACCGCGGTTCCGGCCGCGGGCACCAGTTCCACCCGGTCGATCAGCCCGGTCTCGTGCAGCGTGACCATGACCTTGCGCACGAAGGGCGAGGCCGGGGAATGGTGCAGGCGCAAGCCGCTCACGCGCCGCGCTCGACCCGACGGAAGCGCAGCCGGCCGAGGGCCGCGGCGTCGATCTCCAGCCCCGGGCCGTCGCGGTGCAGACGGATGACCCGGCGGAACCGGCCCTGCCCGTGCACCGCCCGTTCGGCCTCGGCCGCGTGCGGCGTCGCCTCCACCCCCTCGCGCAGGGTGTCCAGCACGTGTTCGTGGTGCGGGTCCTTGGGCTGGGAGGCGCGGTTGCGCGCGGCATATAGCGCGACGGCCGCCACCGCGCCGAGACGCAGCGCGGTCCAGGCGAGCGGCGGAATGGCCAGGGGTGCGGGCATCGGAAACCTCCGGAAGTGTCGCGGGCAGCATAGAGATGTGAATTCGGCCGGACAATTCAAATGACCGCGGACGGGACGGCCCGTCCGATCCCGACGGCCATTGCGCGGACCGGCCCGCATCCGTAGCCTCGGGGCTCCGGCCTCCGAATCTGCGCTGGGGGCCAGTGCGCCAGGAGGGGGTCCCCAATGTCCAGATTCGCCTTGATCATCGTGGCTGCCGCGCTGCTCGCCGGCTGCGGCGAACCCGCCCCGGAAAGCTCGGTCGACGAGCGGCTCGACGAGATGACCGCGACCGGTCCGACCACGGGCGGCTTCGAGGATTCCCCCGACGGTGGCGGGATGTACACCGAATAGCCGCAGGGCGCCCTCAGGCGAAGGCGACCTCGTGGCGGAACGGCATCCGCCGCAGCCGCCGGCCGGTCGCGGCGAAGATCGCGTTGGCGAGCGCCGGCGCGGCGGGCGGCGTGCCGACCTCGCCCGCCCCGCCCATGCGGGGTGAATTCTCGAGCAGGTTCACCTCGATCTCGGGGCAGTTGTCCATGCGCAGGATCGGGAAATCGATGAAGTTCGACTGCTGCACCTCGCCGTTGGCGAAGGTGATCTCCTGTTCCATCGCCTGGCCGAGGCCGAAGACGATGCCCGACATCACCTGCGCCTCGTAGTTGCGCGGGTCGAGGACGCGGCCCGGATCGGCGGTGCACCAGACCTTCTCGATGCGGATCGGACCCGCGGTCGCGTCCACCTGCACCACCTGCCCGACCCAGGCGCCGAAGCTCAGCACCAAGGCGAGACCGCGACCCTTGCCCGCGGGCAGCGGCGTGTCCCAGCCCGCCCGCCGTGTGACGTCGATGAGCACCGCGCGGCCTGGCTGGAAGCGCGGGTCCGTGCCCATGAGCCGCAACCGCAGGTCGAGCGGGTCGAGGCCCGAAGCATGGGCGATCTCGTCGAGGAAGCCCTCGAGGAAGAAGCCGTTGTGGCTGTTGCCGACCGCCCGCCAGAAGCCGATCGGGATCGGCAGGTCGACGACCGCGGCGCGGAAGGTGCTGGCGTCGAAGGCGTAGGGCTGGTTGAAGAGCCCGTCGAGGATCGCCTTGTCCGGTCCGCCTGCGGGCAGCGAGGGATAGAACCGGCCCATCGTGCTGCGGACCACCGAGGGCGCGGCCACGGTCATCTCCAGCGCGGCGGGCGCCTCGCCCGGCACGATCGCCGCGCGGAACCGGCCGTGCACCGCCGGGCGATAGGTGTCGTGGCGCATGTCCTCCGCGCGGGTCCAGATCAGCTTCACCGGGCGGCCCTGCGCGTGCCGGGCGAGTTCGGCCGCCTGCACCACGAAGTCGATCTCGGTCCGCCGTCCGAAGCCGCCGCCCATGGGGAAGGTGTGGACCGTCACCGCTTCGGTCGCGATGCCGAGGTGGCGCGCCGCCGCCATGGCCGCGAGGCCCGGCGCCTGCGTGCCGAGCCAGAGCGTCAGCCGGTCCTCGGTGAACCTGGCCACCGCGCTCATCGGCTCCATCGTGGCGTGCGCAAGGAAGGGCACGGCGTATTCGGCCTCGAGCAGCTGCCCGGCCGCGCCCAGCGCCGCCGTGGCGTCGCCGCTGCCGCCCATGGTGAAGTCCGGTTCACGCGAGAGCGCCGCCTCGAAGAGCGCGGCCTGGCCCGCGTCGTCGCCCGGGTAGGGCGCCGGCTCCCACGCGATCTCCAGCGCATCGGCGCCGCGCATCGCCGCCCAGGTGTTTGCCGCGATCACGCCGAAGCCGTGGCCGAGCGGGCTGTCGATGGGGACCACCTGCTCGACACCGGGGACTGCAAGGGCGGGCTCCAGGTGTACCCGCGCGTGTCGGGCACCGAAGCGCGGGGACATGCGCACCGTGGCGAAAACCATATCGGGCAGCATCAGGTCGCTCGCGTAGAACGGCGCGCCGGTGACCTTCGCCCGGCCGTGCACGTCGTCCTGCGGCCGGCCGAGCAGCCGCCAGTCGCGCGGCTCGCGCAGCGTGACGTTGCGCGGAGGTGTCAGCCCCGCGGCGGTCTCGGCCAGTTCGCCGTAACCCAGCAACCGGCCGCTCGCCGGGTGCAGTACCTGCGCCCGCTCGGTGCGCAGTTCGGCCGCGTTCACCGCCCAGATCCGCGCCGCCGCCGCAACGAGCGTCTCGCGCGCCGCCGCGCCCGCCTCGCGCATCCGCTCGTAGGCGTCGACGGTCGAGGTCGAGCCGCCGGTGACCTGGAGCGCGAGAAACTTCGCCGCCACCTGCGACGCCGCCCGCATCGCCTCGGCCTGCCAGCTGTCGTCGAAGAAGGGAAAGCTCGATCCCTCCTCTAGCAGGGCCCGGTTGAAGTAGGCCGGGCTCGCGGGGCCGTGCTCGACCCTCAGCTGGCCCATGCCGACGTCGAGTTCCTCGGCCACCAGCGCGGCCAGCGTCGTGGAGATGTTCTGGCCCATCTCCGCCCGCGGCGCATAGACGGTGATCCCGCCGTCGCGGGCGATGCGGACATAGGGATTGAAGCTCGCCTCGCCCTCGGCGAGCAGCCCAGCGACCGGATTGGGATGGGGGCGGCGGTAGAAGTAGTAGCCCACTGCGAGGCCGCCCGCGGCGGCGACACCGAGGCCGAGGAAGGCGCGGCGTGCGATCCGTCCGGCGCCCATGGCTCAGGCCCTCATCCGGCCGGCGGCGTCGCGGATCGCGGCGCGCATCCGGGGATAGGTCCCGCAGCGGCAGAGCGCGCCCATCGCGTCGTCGATGTCGGCATCGCTCGGGTCGGGATTGTCCTGCAGGAGAGCCACCGCGCCGAGGATCTGGCCCGGCTGGCAGTAGCCGCATTGCGCCACCTGATGCCGCAGCCAGGCCTCCTGCACGGGGTGCAGCGCCTCGGCGCCGGCAAGCCCCTCGATCGTGGTCACAGCGCCGGTGACCGCGCCCACCGGCTCGACGCAGGAACGCACCGGGACCCCGTCGATCAGAACGGTGCAGGCACCGCAGACGCCGATGCCGCAGCCGTATTTCGGCCCCGTGACGCCCAGAAGGTCGCGCAGCACCCAGAGGAGCGGCATCTCGGGATCGGCCTCGATCTCGCGCGTCTCGCCGTTCACCGCTAACCGCATCGGTCGTCTCTCCAGGAGAAGTTCATGTTGTCGACCTTAGGTTGACCGCCCGGACGTTCAATTGGAATCAGGCAGCCTCGGCCAGAAGGACGTCACCCTCGTGGCCGGTGATGCGGGCGGTGACGATGGCGCCGGGGGTGACAGGCGCGTTCAGACGGGTCTGCGCGAAACCTTCGGTCCGGCCGAGGTCGGGCCGTTCCATGAGGAGCCGCACTTCCCTGCCCTGCATGGCAGCGAGATGGGCCGCGACCCGCGCCGCCCCCGCGGCGCGCAGCCGCGCCGCGCGCGCCCGCACCGTGGCGCCGTCCACCTGCGGCATGCGCGCCGCCGGGGTGCCCTGCCGCGGGCTGAAGGGAAAGACGTGCAGCCAGGTCAGCCCGCAATCCTCGACCAGCCGCAGCGAATTGTCGAACATCGCCTCGGTCTCGGTCGGGAAACCCGCGATGATGTCGGCACCGAAGACGACCTCGGGCCTGAGGGCGCGCACCTCTGCGCAGAAGCGGATCGCGTCGTCGCGCAGGTGGCGCCGCTTCATCCGCTTCAGGATCAGGTCGTCGCCCGCCTGCAGCGACAGGTGGAGATGCGGCATCAGCCGGGGTTCGGTGGCGATCGCCTCCAGAAGCCGCGGGTCGGCCTCGACCGAGTCGATCGAGCTGATCCTGAGCCGCGGCAGGTCCGGCACGCCGCGCAGGATGCCGAGGACCAGATCGCCGAGCCGCGGCGCACCGTCGAGATCGGCGCCCCAGCTCGTCAGGTCGACGCCGGTCAGCACGACCTCGTTGAAGCCGCGCCCGACCAGCCGGGCGACCTGATCCACCACGGTCCGCGCCGGCACGCTGCGCGAGTTGCCGCGACCGTAGGGGATGATGCAGAAGGTGCAGCGGTGGTCGCAGCCGTTCTGGACCTGCACATAGGCCCGCGCCCGGGTGCCGAGCCCGTCGATCGTCGGGCTCGGGGGGCGGGTCTCGGCCATCACGTCGGGCACCGCCACCCGTGGCGCGGCGCCTTCGGCGATCCGCGCCCAGGCCGCAGCCTTCAGCTTCTCGCCGTTACCGAGCACCTGGTCGACCTCGGGCATCGCGGCGAAGGTCCCGGGCTCGGTCTGGGCCGCGCAGCCGGTCACGACGATCCGCCGGTCCGGATGGTCGCGCCGGAGCCGCCGGATCTGCTGGCGGGCCTGGCGCACCGCCTCGGCGGTCACCGCGCAGGTGTTGACGATCACCGCGTCGGACAACCCCGCCTCGGTCGCGAGGCCCTTCATCGCCTCGGTCTCGTAGGCGTTAAGTCGGCAGCCGAAGGTGGCGAGGATCGGGGCCTTCATGCCGCGCCCGCCAGGAACCCGGCAGAGAGCCGACCCTCGAAGACCAGTGCCGTCGGTCCCGTCATCCAGACGCCGTCGTCGCGCCAGTCGATCAGGAGGTCGCCCCCGTCGAGCCGCACCGTCACGCGGCGCCCGGTCAGACCGCGCCGGGCCGTGACCACCGCCGCCGCGCAGGCGCCGGAGCCGCAGGCGAGCGTGATCATGCCGCCGCGTTCCCAGACCCGCATCCGGATCGTCTCGCGGTCGATCACATGCACGAATTCCACGTTGGTGCGCTCGGGGAAGAGCGGGTCGTGCTCGATCCGCGGCCCGATGGCGGCGAGGTCCACCGCCTCGGCGTCGGGCACCACGAAGACGCAGTGCGGGTTGCCCATGCCGACCGCGCCGGGATCGCCCTCGAGCGGCAGCGCGTCGAGGTCCATCGGGCGTGCGAGCGGCACCTCGTCCCAGCTGAGCTGGGGCGGACCCATGTTGACGCGCACGAGGCCCCCGCCCGCTTCCTCGGCATGGAGGAGCCCGCGCCCGGTCCGCAGGTCGAGCGCCGGCGCGCCCGTCTCGTCCATCAGGAGCCGCGCGACGCAGCGGGTCGCGTTTCCGCAGGCAGCCGCCGCAGAGCCGTCGGAATTCCAGAAATCCACCGCGATTCCATCCGTTTCGTCGCGGATCACGGCGAGCTGGTCGAAGCCCACCCCCCGGTGGCGGTCGCCGAGCGCCCGCGCCAGCGCCGGGGTCACCGGATCGGGGCGCCCGCGCGCGTCGATGACCACGAAGTCGTTGCCGAGCCCGTGCATCTTCAGGAACCGCAGCGCCGTGCCGTTCGCGGGAGTAGAATCGCTTGCCATCGCCGCTATATATGCGATGGTTCGCACGCGTACCACCGGCGCGGCATGCTCCGCCGCGCAGGGAGGGCGCCCCGTTTCGGTACCACCCGACCGGGAATCCTGCTTGACCGCTGGGCCGCGCCCTCATAGGTAGGCGCCTGCGTGGGCCCGTAGCTCAGTCGGTAGAGCAACTGACTTTTAATCAGTGGGTCACAGGTTCGAATCCTGTCGGGCTCACCAATCGGACGGCGTCCGGGCTCGTAGCTCAGTGGTAGAGCAGTTGACTCTTAATCAATTGGTCGAAGGTTCGAATCCTTCCGAGCCCACCATCCTCCCTTCCCCGCCGGTCGACCGGATCGTCTGAGCAGGCCGCGGTCGCTTCCGCAGGGCATCGCAATCGACGGCGCCTGATTCGCCCAGGTCGTCGCGTGCGGCAACAAAGGAATGGTGCCCTGCGCCAATGTGTGGGACGTTCGCTTCCGGGATTTCCGTGAAGCCGAGCACATGTCCATCAAGGCCAGCATCCATCACCTCACGCATTATCGCTATGACCGCCCGGTCACCCTGGGCCCTCAGGTCATCCGCCTGCGGCCGGCGCCGCATTCGCGGACGCGGGTGCTCTCGCATTCGCTGAAGGTGAGCCCGGCCGGGCATTTCGTGAACCATCAGCAGGACCCATACGGGAACTGGCTGTCGCGCTTCGTCTTTCCCGAGCCGGTGGACGAGCTGAAGATCGAGGTCGATCTCGTCGCGGACATGACGGTCTACAATCCCTTCGACTTCTTCGTCGAGGACGCGGCGGAGCACTGGCCGTTCACCTATCCCGAAGACATCCGTCCCGACCTGAGCATCTATGCCTCGCCCGAGCCGGTCGGGCCGCGGCTGCGGGACTTTCTCGCCACGGTTCCCCGGGATCGGGCGCGCACGGTCGATTTCGTCGTCGGGCTGAACCACCGGCTGAGCACCGAGATCGGCTATGTGATCCGGATGGAGCCGGGGGTTCAGGCGCCGGAGGAGACCTTCGAGCGCGGCACCGGATCCTGCCGTGATACGAGCTGGCTGCTGGTGCAGATCCTGCGCAACCTCGGGTTCGCGGCGCGGTTCGTCTCGGGCTACCTCATCCAGCTGAAACCCGATCTCGTCGCGCTCGACGGGCCGCCCGGCACCGACAAGGACTTCACCGACCTGCACGCCTGGGCCGAGGTGTACCTGCCCGGCGCCGGCTGGATCGGCCTCGATCCGACGAGCGGGCTCCTGACCGGCGAGAGCCACATTCCGCTCGCCGCCACGCCGCACTACCGCAACGCCGCCCCGATCTCGGGCCTCGCCTCGGCGGCCAATGTCGATTTCGCCTTCGACATGCGGGTCGCCCGCGTGGCCGAGCATCCGCGGATCACCAAGCCGTTCTCGGACGAGGCCTGGGCCGCGCTCGACGCGCTCGGGCACAAGGTCGATGCCGCGCTGGCGGCCGGGGACGTCCGCCTGACCATGGGCGGCGAGCCGACCTTCGTGTCGATCGACGACTTCGAATCGGCCGAATGGAACACCGCGGCGGTGGGGCCGCAGAAGCGCGCGCTGGCCGACGCCCTGATCCGGCGCCTGCGTGACCGCTTCGCGCCGGGCGGGTTCCTGCACTACGGGCAGGGCAAGTGGTATCCCGGCGAGACCCTGCCGCGCTGGACCTTCTCGCTCTACTGGCGCCGCGACGACGTGCCGATCTGGCGGGATGCGCGACTGATCGCCGAGGAGACCGACGAGACCGGCGCGGGCCCGGCGGAAGCGGAACGGCTGATGCGGACCATGGCCGAGACACTCGGTGTCGATCCGGAGCTGGTCGCGCCGGCCTACGAGGACCCGGCCGAGTGGGTTTTGAAGGAAAGCCAGCTGCCCGACAATGTGACCCCGGCAAATTCGAAGCTGAAGGATCCCGAGGAGCGGCATCGCATCGCGCGGGTCTTCGACCGCGGGCTGACCGAGCCGGCGGGCTACGTGCTGCCGATCCAGCGGTGGCAATCGAAGGCGACGGGGCCGAGATGGCGGTCGGAGCGCTGGCGGACCCGGCGCGGGCACATCTTCCTCGTGCCCGGCGACAGCCCGGTGGGCTATCGCCTGCCGCTCGGATCGCTGCCGCATGTCCCACCCTCGCAGTATCCCTATACCAACATCGCGGACCCGACCGAGCCCCGCGGCCCGCTGCCGGAGTTCGCGACGCGGGGGCCGGCGCGGCAAGCGCAGCCCGAGATGCCCTACGACACGCCGCAACAGCCGATCGCGCAGTTCACGGCGGCGGAGGCGGTGCAGGACCGGGTCGAGCAGGTGCTCGACACGATCGGCGGCACCGTGCGCACGGCCCTTTCGGTCGAGCCGCGCGACGGCCGGCTCTGTGTGTTCATGCCGCCGGTGGAGCGGGTGGAGGACTATCTCGAACTGGTCGCCGCCGCCGAGGCCGCGGCCGAGGCCCTTGGCCTGCCGGTGCATATCGAAGGATACGCCCCGCCACCGGACCCGCGGCTCAACGTTATCCGGGTCGCACCCGACCCGGGCGTGCTCGAGGTGAACATCCATCCGGCGCATTCCTGGACCGATGCGGTCGCGATCACCACCGCCGTCTACGAGGAAGCGCGCCTCGTCCGGCTCGGCGCCGACAAGTTCATGATCGACGGCAAGCATTGCGGGACCGGCGGCGGCAATCATGTCGTCGTCGGCGGGGCGACCACACTGGACAGCCCGTTCCTGCGGCGGCCGGACCTGCTTCGGTCGCTGATCCTGCACTGGCAGCGGCATCCGTCGCTGTCCTACCTGTTCTCCGGGCTGTTCATCGGCCCGACGAGCCAGGCGCCGCGCATCGACGAGGCCCGCCACGACAGTCTCTACGAGCTCGAGATGGCGCTGGCGCAGATCCCGCCGCCGGGGTCGGGTGAGGCGCCGCAGCCCTGGCTCGTCGACCGGCTGCTGCGGAACCTGCTCGTCGACGTGACAGGCAATACCCACCGCGCCGAGATCTGCATCGACAAGCTCTATTCGCCCGACGGCCCGACCGGCCGGCTGGGGCTGGTGGAGTTACGCGGTTTCGAGATGCCGCCCGATGCACGCATGTCGCTCGCCCAGCAGCTGCTGATCCGCGCGCTGATCGCCCGGCTCTGGGCCCAGCCGCTGAGCGGCGGGCTGACGCGGTGGGGAACGGTGCTGCACGACCGGTTCATGCTGCCGCACTTCGTCTGGGAGGATTTCCTCGACGTGCTGCGGGACCTCGGCACGCATGGTTTCGAGATGCGGGCGGACTGGTTCGAGGCGCAGGCCGAGTTCCGCTTTCCCTTCTGCGGCGAGATCGAGGTCGAAGGCGTCAAGCTGGAGCTGCGTCAGGCGCTGGAACCCTGGCACGTGCTCGGCGAGACAGGGGCGATCGGCGGGACCGTCAGGTATACCGACAGCTCGGTGGAACGGCTGCAGGTCAAGTTGGTGACCACCGACCCGGGGCGTTACGTCGTGGCCTGCAACCGGCGCCGCGTGCCGCTCCAGCCGACCGGGACGGCTGGAACCGCGGTCGGGGGCGTCCGCTACAAGGCGTGGCAGCCGGCGCTCGCGCTGCACCCCGTCCTGCCGGTGAACGCGCCGCTGACTTTCGACATCTTCGACACCTGGACCGGGCGGGCGCTGGGGGGATGCGTCTATCGCGTCGCGCATCCGGGCGGGCGCAACTACGAGACCTTCCCGGTGAACGGCAACGAGGCCGAGGCGCGGCGACTGGCCCGTTTCGAGCCGCACGGCCACACGCCCGGCCTCTACGAGCCACCGGCCGAGCTGCCGCACCGGGAGTTTCCGATGACGCTCGACCTGCGCCGGGCCCCCGGCGTCTGAACAGTGGAGACACCGGGACGAAAGGTATCCGACGCGCTGCCCGACCTGCTCGGGGGCTACAGCCCCATCGCGGGGGTCTCCGACGAGCTGATGGATCCGCAGGGCGGGATCCGCCCGGTCTGGCGGCACTTCGTCGACCAGTTCGGACGCCTGAGCCCGGACGATGTCGCGCGACGCTTTGCGCGTGGGGACCAGTACCTGCGCGATGCCGGGGTCTTCTTTCGCCAGTACGACCAGGGCGGATCCGTCGAGCGGGCCTGGCCGCTCAGTCATGTGCCGGTGCTGATCGAGGAGGCCGAGTGGAACGGGATCGCGGCGGGACTGCGGCAGCGAGCCGATCTGCTCGAACGCGTGGCCGCGGACCTCTACGGCGGGAACCAGCTCGTCTCCGAAGGCTACCTGCCGCCCTCGATCGTCGCGGGGAGCCCGGAATGGCTGCGGCCGCTGGTCGGGGTGCGGCCGCGTTCGGGACACTGGCTTCATTTCGTCGCCTTCGAGGTCGGCCGGGGGCCGGACGGGAAATGGTGGGTCCTCGGCGACCGGACGCAGGCGCCGTCGGGGGCGGGCTTTGCGCTGGAGAACCGGGTGGCGACCGCCCGCGTCCTGCCCGAACTCTTCGCCGCATCGAACGTGCACCGGCTGGCGCGGTTCTTCCGCAGCTTCCGCGATGCGCTCATGGACCTGCGGGACGGTCCGGAGAGCAGCGTCGCCATCCTGACGCCGGGTCCGCACAACGAGACGTATTTCGAGCACGCCTATATCGCGCGCTACCTCGGCATGATGCTGGTCGAGGGCGAGGACCTGACCGTGGAGGGCGGCCGCCTCATGGTCCGGACCGTTGCCGGGCTGCGCCCGATCAGCGTGCTCTGGCGGCGGCTCGACGCCGGCTATGCCGATCCGCTGGAACTGGACGCCGGCTCCCGCCTCGGGACGCCGGGGCTGGTCGGGGCCCTGCGGCGCGAGAGCGTGACCGTCGTCAATGCGCTCGGCAGCGGGGTGCTCGAGACGCGGGCGCTGCTCGCCTTCCTGCCGCGCATTGCCGAGACGCTGCTCGGGGAACCGCTCGCCCTGCCGAACATCGCGACGTGGTGGTGCGGACAGCCCGCCGAACGCGCGCATGTCGCGCGGCATGCCGAGACCATGGTGATCGGCCGGGCGCTTTCGACCGGACTCGCGTTCGAGCCCGATGAGACGCTGGTGTCGGGCGCGCGGTTCCGCAGTACGGCACGGGAGTCGATCGCCGCCCTTCTGGAGGCGGACGGCGCGGATCTGGTCGGGCAGGAGCAGGTCACGCTCTCCACGACGCCGGTCTATCGCGACGGGCGGCTCGTGCCGCGCCCGATGAGCCTGCGGGTCTTCCTCGCCCGAACGCCGGGCGGCTGGGAGATCATGCCGGGCGGCTTCGCGCGCATCGGTTCGTCCGACGACGCGGCGGCCATCGCCATGCAGCGCGGCGGCACGGCGGCCGACGTCTGGATCGTCAGCCCGACGCCTGTGCCGGAGGTCTCGATGCTGCCGGCCACGGCGGGACCGTATGTGCGCACGGCCCAAGGTGTGCTGCCATCGCGCGCGGCGGACAATCTCTACTGGCTGGGCCGATACGTCGAGCGCGCGGAGGAGGCGATGCGCCTCCTGCGGGCCCATCATTCCCGGCTGGTCGAAGCCGGCGATCCCTCGACGGAGCTGCTCGTCCATCTGCGCGGGCTCTTCGACCTCTTCGGCCTCGAGTCCGGGCAGAACCTGCCGGACGGGCTGCTCGATGCATTGGCCGGCGCGGTGCGCAGTGCCGGCCATGTCCGCGACCGCTTTTCACCGGACGGATGGATGGCGCTGTCCGATCTCGACAAGACCGCAAGGCGCATGGCCGGGACGCTGACGGCCGGCGACGACGCCGCCCGCGCGATGACGGTCCTTCTCCGCAAGGTCACGGGGTTCTCCGGGCTCGTCCACGACAACATGTACCGCTTCACCGGCTGGCGGTTCCTGGAAATCGGCCGCTTCCTCGAGCGGGCGATCGCCATGACCGGCACGCTGGCGGTGCTGGCCGATCCGGCGGCCCCGGAGGGATCGCTGGACCTCGCGGTCGAGATCGGCGACAGTGTCATGTCCCACCGGCGCCGCCATGCGATCGCGACGAGCCGGGAGACGGTCGTCGACCTGCTGGCGCTCGATGCGATGAACCCCCGCTCCGTCCTGTTCCAGCTGGCGGGGCTTCGCGACCAGGTGCAGCTTCTGCCGGATGCCGAGGTGAACGGGCAGATGTCCTGCCTCGCCCGGTCGGTGCTGCGCGTGCATGCGGCACTCGCCGTCGAGGAGCCGCGGACGCTCGACACGCAGGCGTTCTGGAACCTCCGGGGGGAACTGGGGAACCTGTCCGACCTTCTGACCGAAGCCTATCTGCGCTGAGGGATCGTGCTCTACGACATAACGCTCGTTCTGCATTACATCTACGACCAGCCCGCAGCGGCGGGGCGTCAGCTGATGCGGCTGGTCCCGGCGGAGATTCCCGGCGTACAGCGGGTCGAGCGGGCGGGCCTGACGGTCACGCCCGAGCCGATCGAGCGCGCGCAGTTCACCGACTTCTTCGGCAACGGCGTGATCGAGCTGGTGCTGCGGGGGGCCCATACCGAAACCGTGGTTTCGGTCACGGCGCGCGTCGAGCGGCTGGCGCAGGCGCCGGAGCTCGGGATCTCGGCCGGACTTGCGCAGTTGCCGCGCGAGATCGCCCAGTGCCGAGACCTGGGGCCCACGGCCCCGCATCATTTCCTCGGCGCCTCGCCGCGCATCCGGCCGGTGCCGGAGATCACGGCCCATGCCGCGTCACAGGTCTCGGCCGGAACGACCGCGCTCGAGGCCGTGCAGCGGATCGGCGCGGCCCTGCATCGCGACATGCGGTTCGACCCCGAGGCGACCACGGTCGAGACGTCGCCTGCCGAGGCCTTCGCCCGGCGTCACGGGGTCTGCCAAGACTTTGCGCAGATCATGATCGCCGGGCTGCGGGGCATCGGCGTGCCGGCGGGCTATGTGAGCGGCTACCTGCGGACGGTGCCGCCGGAGGGGCAGGAGCGGCTGGAGGGCGCGGATGCGATGCATGCCTGGGTTCAGGCGTGGTGCGGTTTCGAGACGGGTTGGGTCGAGTTCGATCCCACGAACGCCCTGCTCGTCGGCACCGATCACATCGTGGTGGCCCGTGGCCGGGATTATGCGGATGTCGCGCCTGTGGCGGGGGTCCTCCGCACCTCCGGCTCGCAGAGCAGCGGGCATTCGGTCGACGTGATCAGTGTGTGGGATTGAGCGAAGGCGGTCGCCGGGTCTCGTCTTGCCAGATATCCGTTTCGTTCCGGTGAATGGGATGCCGGGCGGGCGGCGTCCGGAAGGTCGGGGCGAGGGACGGTCGGGCGCGGATTTCGCAGTCCGGTCAAGGACTTCCCTCAGTGGTGCCCGAGGCCGGAGTCGAACCGGCACGCATTGCTGCGGCGGATTTTGAATCCGCTGCGTCTACCAATTCCGCCACTCGGGCCCGAGGGCTGCGCGGGCAATCTAGCGGCTGTGCGGTCTCCTGCCAATGGGGACCCTGCGGCGGGCGCAGGGTCCTGATCTGGAAGGATTTTCCCTCAGCCGGCCTTGATCTCGATCTTTCGGGCGGGCTTCTCGGGCTCGGCGGAGCGCGGGACGCTGACCTTCAGTACTCCCTTGTCGAAATGCGCCTCGATCTTGTCCTCGTCCACCTCGAAGGGTAGCGCGAAGCGGCGCAGGTAAGTTCCGCGCGAGCGTTCGACCAGGTGATACTGCTTCTTTTCGTCCTTCTCTTCCTTCTCGGTCTTGTGCTCGGCCTTCAGAGTAAGCACGCCTTCGGAGAGGTCGAGCTGGATGTCCTTGGGATCGATGCCCGGCAACTCGACGGTGAGTTCGAGCCCGCCGTCGGTTTCGACCAGATCGACCTTCGGGGACTGGAAACCGGAGGGTGTGAAGACCTCGGGCAGGCTCCAGTCGCGCGAGAAGCTGTCGAAGACGCGCTCCATCTCGCGCCGCATCGAGGCGAAGGGATCCCCCGCCTCGGCGCCGAGACCGGAGCGACGACTGAACGGAATCAATGACTTGACGTCCATTGCGACACCTCTGTCGTTGCGTTTCGCGGCTCCCGCGGGTTCCGTCCGCGCCGCGTCGGGACCCGTCGTTAACCATTTCGGATATGTGCAAGGGTCCCCGGCCGCGCAAGCCCCGGGCGGCGAATCGTCGGCGGGGGTGTTGCGCGGAGGGCAGGTGATATTCAGGTGGTATTTCGGTGCTATTTTGTTTGGCGAATGTGTTCCCGTGGCGTGGCGGCGGATGCGCCTCGCGGCGGGTACCCGGCAGCCGGAACCGTCGGTGGGCGGCGACCCGACCACGTCGCGACGACCACCGGTTTGACCTGCCTCAAGGCGGACGGATCGTTCAGGCTGGAGACTGCTCGCGGGAGGAACACCGAACGATGACCGGAGACACGCCGCGCTCGACCGGAACCGCGCTCGCCGCGACGGAGCTGCGCTTCACCTGCGACCCCGCCCTCTTCGACTTCGAGACGACCGCCTCGCTCGAGCCGCTCGGGACGCTGATCGGCCAGGCCCGCGCGGTCGAGGCGATCGGGCTCGCAGCCGGCATCCGGCACCGCGACTTCAACCTGTTCGTCGCGGGTCCCTCCGGGACCGGCCGCCATTCGGCCGTGCGCGCCATGCTCGCCGAGGAGGCGCGCAAGCGGCCGGTGCCCGCCGAGTGGGTCTATGTCTACAACTTCGAGACGCCCGACCGGCCGCGCGCGCTCGCCCTGCCCCCCGGGACCGCCCTGCCGCTCCGCGCCGCGATGGAGGCGCTGGTCGACGACCTCGCCAACGACATCCCGGCGCTCTTCGATTCGGAGGAGTATCAGAACCGCCGCCGCGCCATCGAGCAGGAATTCGCCGCGCGCAACGAGACCGCCTTCTCGGACCTCGGCGACAAGGCCAAGGCCCGCGGCGTCGCGATCCTGCGCACGCCGATGGGGTTCGCGATCGCGGCGATGCGCGACGGCGAGGTGCTGAAGCCCGACGCCTACGGCCGCCTGCCCGAGGAGGAGCGCAACGAGATCGACGCGCGGGTCGCCGAGACGCAGGCGGAACTCGAAGGGGTGCTGAAGGCCGTGCCGAACATCGAGAAGGCGCACCGCCGCGCGGTCGAGGCCCTGAACGCCGAGATGGCGGAGCAGGCGGTCGACGCCTCGCTGGCCGAGCCGCGGGCCCGCTTCGGCCCTATCCCGGTGGTGGCCGACCATCTGGCCGCGGTGCGCGCCGACCTGATCGCCAATGCCGAGCTGTTCCTGCAGGCCGGCCGGCAGGACGGCGACGGCCCGTTCCCGGTCGCCGTCCAGAAGTACCACACCAACCCGAGGTTCCACCGCTATGCGATCAACGTCATGGTGGCCCATGACGGCGGGGGCGGTGTCGGCGCGGGGCCGACGGAGGCCGTCGCCGGAGGGGGCTTCGGCGCGCCGGTCGTGACCGAGTCGCTGCCGACCCTCGGCAACCTCACCGGCCGGGTCGAGTACGTGGCGCATATGGGCACGCTCGTCACCGACTTCACCCTGATCAAGCCCGGCGCGCTGCACCGCGCCAACGGCGGCTTCCTGATCCTCGACGCGCGCCGGGTGCTGACCGAGCCCTTCGCCTGGGACGCGCTGAAACGCTGCCTCGACACCGGCACGATCCAGATCATCTCGGCCGCCGAGAAGCTCAGCCTGATGGCGACCACCTCGCTCGAGCCCGACCCGATCCCGCTCGACATCCGGGTGGTCCTCGTCGGCGACCGGCTTCTGCACATGATGCTGCTCGCGCTCGATCCCGACTTCGGCCAGCTCTTCAAGCTGACCGCGGATTTCGACGAGGACATGGCGCGCACGCCCGAATCCCTCGCGCTGTTTGCCCGGCTGGTGGCCACGGCCGCCGCGCGCGAGGGGCTGCGCCCGGTGGCGCGCGACGGCGTCGCGGCGCTGGTCGAGGCCGCGGTGCGCGACGCGGGCGACCGGGAAAAGCTCTCGATCCGGATCGACGCGCTCTGGGACATCCTGCGCGAGGCCGATCACGAAGCCGGCCGCGCGGGCCGCGCCGCGGTCGCGGCCGAGGATGTCGAGGCCGCGCGCGCCGCCGCCGAACGCCGCGCCGGCCGGTTGCGCGACCGCATGCAGGAGGCGATCGCGCGGGGCACGGTGATGATCTCGACCACCGGCGCGGCGGTCGGACAGGTCAACGGCCTGACGGTCGCGTCCCTCGGTGCCGCCAGCTTCGGCTGGCCGACCCGGATCACCGCCCGGGTGCGCATGGGCTCGGGCAAGGTCATCGACATCGAGCGCGAGGTGGAACTGGGCGGCCCGATCCATTCCAAGGGCGTGCTGATCCTGTCGAGCTTTCTCGCCACCCGCTATGCCACGGACGTGCCGCTGTCGCTGTGGGCGAGCCTCGGCTTCGAGCAGTCCTACGGCGAGGTCGAGGGCGACAGCGCCTCGGTCGCCGAGCTTTGCGCGCTGCTCTCGGCGCTGGCCGAGGTGCCGGTGTCGCAGTCCTTCGCCGTCACCGGATCGGTCAACCAGATGGGCGAGGTCCAGCCGGTGGGCGGCGTGAACGAGAAGATCGAGGGCTTCTTCGACACCTGCGCGGCGCGGGGCCTGACCGGCCAGCAGGGCGTGCTGTTGCCGCGCGCCAACGTGCACCACCTGATGCTGCGCCCGGACGTGGTGGCCGCCGTCGCCGCGGGGCGGTTCCATGTCCATGCCATCGCCACCATCGACCAGGCGATGGAGCTTCTGACCGGCCTGCCTGCCGGCCAGCGCGGCGCGGACGGCGAGTTCGAGGACGGCAGCGTCAACGCCAATGTCGAGGCGCGGCTGTTCGACTATGCGAGCACGCTCAAGGCCTTCGGCGGCGGAGGAGGGAACGGGGAATGAGCACGACCGTCACCCGTGTCCTGCTCGCCGCCGCCTGCTTTGCCGATGCGCGCGCCGCGGTGCCCTTCGGGCTGGAGATCGCCGCCGCCACCCGGGCCGAGCTGACCGGGCTTCTCGCCGAGGACCCGGCGGCGCTGGCGCTCGCGGGGCCGGCGCTGGCGCCGCGACGCGGCAGGCCGGTCGAGATCAGCGCCGAATCCATGCTTGCCGCCTTCCAGCGCGACGCCCGCGCCTTCGAGCGGCTGATCGCCGAGGCCGCGGGCCGTGCCGCCCTGCCCTGGAGCTTCCGGCGCGAGCGGGGCAGCCTGCCCGCGCTCCTCCTGCCGCATCTGGCCGCGCCGGGGGAGGTGGTGCTCGTGGGGTTCCAGCGGCTGATGCGGCTCAGCGGGCCGCTCGTCGCGCTGGAGCGGCCCGGCGCGCCGGAGGTCGAGAGCCTCGCCCGGGCGCTGCGCGACCGGCTGCGCCTGCCGCTGGTGGAGCTGCCGCTCCTGCCCGCGAGTGGCGCGCTCGCCGCGCTGCGCGGGCTCGCCCCCGCGGCGGTGATCGCCGACGTCACGGAGACCGAGCTCGCCACGCCCGCCGGCATCGCCGAGCTGATCGAGACCGCGCGCAGCCCGCTCGTCCTGCGCGTCGCGCCGGGCGGGGCCTGAGCCGTCAGCCGAGGCCGACGTCGAGCATCAGCATCACCACCAGCCCCGCCACGAGGCCCCAGGTCGCGCCGGTGCCGTGGCCGTTTCGATGGGTCTCGGGGATGATCTCGTGGCTGATGACCCAGAGCATCGCCCCCGCGGCGAAGGCGAGGCCCCACGGCAGGAGGACCGCCGCCAGCGACAGGGCCCAGGCGCCGAGGAACCCGCCCACCGGCTCGATCAGCCCGGTCGCCGCCGCCACGCCGAAGGACCGTCCCCGCGAATACCCCTCGCCGCGCAGCGCCAGCGCCACCGCAAGCCCCTCGGGCGCGTTCTGCAGCCCGATGCCGATGGCGAGCGCCGTGCCCGCCGCGAGGTCGCCGCCGGCGAAGCCGATGCCGACCGCCATGCCCTCGGGGAAGTTGTGGATGGTGATCGCGAAGACGAAGAGCCAGATGCGGGTCACCTGCTCGGCCGCCGGCCCCTCGCGGCCCTTCAGGAAATGCTCGTGCGGCAGCACCGCGTTGAGCCCGGCGACCGCCGCCGCGCCCAGCACGATCCCCGCGCTGACCACCGCCGGCGCGAGCCACCGCCCGTCCGGCGCGACCGCGGCGATCGCCGGCAGGATCAGCGAGAAGAACGACGCCGACAGCATCACCCCGGCGGCGAAGCCGAGCAGCGTGTTGCGCGTCCGCGCGCCCATGGTCTGTCCCGCCAGCACCGGCAGGGCGCCCACGGCGGTGAGGAGCCCGGCCGCGAGGCTGCCGAGGAAGCCCAGCGTCACGAGATCGAGCCCTGCCAGTGCCGCGTCCATGCTCCCGCTTGTCCTGTGTCAAGGTGCTGCACCGTGGTAGCGGTCAGACTGGGGTCCGGACAAGACTCAGCACACTGGGGGAACGAAGATGAAACAGCCGCGCACCTTGATCCTGCTCGCCAGCGAACGCGAGGCCCGGGTGCTGATGAACGAGGGCCACGGCACGGGGCTGGTGCAGATCGCGCATATCGAGCCGGGCTTCGACCCCGACCAACTCGACTGGGCCGACCAGGCCGGCCGCACCTTCGACAGCACCGGCCGGGGCCGTCACGGCAAGGAGCCGCGCACGACCACGCGCGAGATCGTGCGGGAGCGGTTCGCGCGCGAGCTGGCCGACTGGCTGGCCGGGGCCGTGCGCGCCGACCGCTTCGACCGGCTGATCCTGACCGCGGCGGCGCCGATGCTGGGCGAGCTGCGCGGGCTGCTCGACGCGGCGGTGACCGAGCGGCTGGAGGCCGACCTGCCGAAGGACCTCGTGAAGATCCCGCTCGGCGATCTCGGGGACCACTTCGCCGACCGGGTGAAGCTGTGAGCGCCCAGGGGCTGGAGGTGATCGACCGGACGGTGCAGGTCACCCATGAGTGGATCAACGAGCTCGCCGCCCGGCTCGGCTGGGGGGACCGGAAGCAGGTGCTGCACCTGCTGCGTGCGACGCTGACCGCGCTGCGCGACTGGCTGCCGCCGGAGGAGGCCGCCGACCTCGCCGCGCAGCTGCCGATCCTCCTGCGCGGCATGTTCTGGGAGGGCTGGCGGCCCGCGACCACCCCGGTCGGCGCGCGTCACCGCGACGCCTTCCTCGCCCGCATCACCGCCCAGCTCGCCGAGGACCTGGAGTTCCGCGGCCCCGAGGACCTGATCGCCGTGTTCCGCCTCTTGGAGCACCGCATTTCGGCGGGCGAGATCCGGGACGTGCGCGGTGCGCTGCCGGAGGACGTAAGGGGGTTGTGGCCGGAGGGGTAGGGAGGCGCAAAGACGAGGACGAAGGCAAACCGAGAACCTCCTGACACCGCAATTGGAGGGCAGGAACGTGCATGGGTGATGGCGGTTCATGATCAATCGACGCTGCCACTCGATGTACAGAGCATGACGATTGAACCTTTGATGATTTAGAGCTAAATCTGACACAAAGAACTTTCTAAATGAGGTCGTCTCTTGTTCTATTTGCCTCCAGACCAGTTTTGGTACCTCACCGTTGCAAGGCTAAAGATTCTGTTTGATGATGGCAAGAAGGGCTCAGGAACAGCGTTCTTCGTTTATGAGAATGAACAATATTACCTTGTCACGGCGCGCCACGTTGTCGATCCAAAGTATTTTCCGACGCCCAAAAAGCGTCATGCGCTGTGCAAGGAAATGGAGACCTCTTTTCAGTCAG
>CAZNSP010000001.1:99728-267867 GCA_964575795.1 uncultured Rhodobacterales bacterium | reverse complement strand
AAGAAGAGGCCCCGGATAGCCGGAGCCTCGATCACGTTTCCACACAGCCTGCCGCTTGGGGGCGCCTTCACATGAAGGTACTTCCGGGGTCAGCGGGTGCTGGCCATCCAGTCGTCGATCTGCTTCTCGGCTTCGTCCTTGGTCACGCCGTAGGCGTGCTGGATCTTGCCGGCAAGCTCGCGACGGTTGCCCCTGACCACGTCGAGGTCGTCGTCGGTCAGCTTGCCCCAGCGCTGCTGGATCTTGCCGGTCATTTCCTTCCACTTGCCTTCGATCTGGTCCCAGTTCATCGATAACTCCTTCAGTCGTTGCTACGCGGCACGTCGCGTGCTGCATGCAACTTCAACGCGTCATCCGATCGATGGTTCCGGTTCCGAAGCGCCCTTGCGGCATCGGCGAGATCACGCCGTCAGCTCGCCCCGGATGAGCCGATGCACGTAGCCGAGCTTGTCGATCGCGGAGGGCGCGAGCACGAAGGGATAGAGGTCGGGCTGGCCCATGCTGCGGTTCAGGCTGTTGAGCGCATAGCTGAGCGGGAGCCAGGCCGAGACCAGCGCCGCGGCGTCCGGCGCGCGGTAGGGATCGAAGCCGATGCTGGCGCGCAGCTCAGGATCGCGGGTTGCGCGCGGTGCGACCGCGATGCCGAAGGCGGCGGCGGTGTCGAGCGTGTCCACGATGTGCAGGTAATGCGCCCAGGTCTCGGCGAAGTCCTCCCACGGGTGCATGGTCGCATAGGCCGACACGAACGACGCCTGCCAGCCCGGCGGTGGGCCGTCGCGGTAGTACCGGTCGACGGCTGCAGCGTAGTCTTCGGTTTCGTCGCCGAAGACCGCGCGGCAGGAGGCGATATGGCCGCCGTCGGCCACGAGCGCGTCCCAGTAGAAGTGGCCGACCTCGTGGCGGAAGTGGCCGAGGATCGTGCGGTAGGCCTCGCCGAGTTCGAGGCGACGCCGTTCGCGTTCGGCCGGGTCGGCCTCGGCGAGGTTGATCGTGATCAGGCCGTCCCGATGACCGGTCAGCACCGGCTCCTCCTCCGCCGCGTCGGAGAGGATGTCGAAGGTGAGCGCGGTGCCGTCCGCGCGGGCGAGGGGAAGGTCGAGGCGCAGGACGGCATAGACCAGCCGGCGCTTCGCGGTCTCGGCCTCCTGCCACGGCTTCACGTTGTCGGGCACCGAGAGATCGGGGATGCGCCGGGTGAGGGCGCAGGCGGTGCAGAGGCCCGGGGCTTCGGCCGGCACCAGCCAGTTGCAGCCCGCGCGTTCGGCATTGGCGCAGCGGCGGAGGGCGCACGGCGGGGTGGCGAGCGTATCGAGGATGTCGGGATCGTCGGCGTGGGGCCGCAGGGTGACGAGCCGCAGGTCGGCGTCGTGGAAGCCGAGCGCGTGGCCGCACCGCTCGCACCGGCTGTTCTCGAAGAAGACGAGCTGGCCGCAGGCATCGCAGGTGTAGACCTTCATGCCGTCCTGTCCTTTCGAGCCGGGGATGCGCGCGGGAAGGGCGCGGCCGGGGATCGGCCGCGCCCTTCTGTCACTCATGGGCTGTGCTTCGGCGCCCGGTCAAGCGGCCTGGCGGTTCAGCCCGCTCTCGGCCAGCTTGGAAAGCTTCCGGTCGGCGGCGTATTCCTGGTCGAGGTTGGCCTGCAGGAGGTCGGCCGCCTCGGACATGCCGAGACGCCGCGCCCAGGCGACCATCGTGCCGTAGCGGGTGATCTCGTAGTGCTCCACCGCCTGGGCGGCCGCGATCATGCCGGCGTCGCGGGCGTCCGCGTCCGTCGCGTCCTCCATGATCTCCTTGCCCTCCTCCAGGATGCCGTCGATGGCCTGGCAGGTGATGCCGCGCGGCTTCAGGTCGAGGAGTTCGAACACGCGCTCGAGGTTCTGGATCTGGGTCTCGGTCTCGTCGCGGTGATGCTCGAACGCCTCGCGCAGCTTTGGCGAATCGGCCTTGCGCGCCATCTTGGGCAGGGTCCGCAGCACCTGCTTCTCGGCATAGTACATGTCGCGGACGAAGTGCTTGAAGAGGTCTTCGAGGGTCTTGAGGCTCATCTGACGTTTCCTTTGTGCGTTTCGGTGGCGCCCCGTGGCCGGACCGGCAGGGGCGGCAGGTTCCGACCGCCGCGCCGGCGAGAGCGTGTCCCGCCCGGCGTCGGCCATCCGACCGCCTTGCCAACGCGGTGGGAGGCTGCCGGTTCCCTGTCCAGGGCGGCGTCGTCCCCGACCACACCGCCGGCAGCGGAAACCCGCCCGGTCGCAGGCTCGGCGGCCCGACGGGGCGTGACCGGAACCTTTCGAACCCCCTCGCGTTGAGGCAGCGGACGCCGACAGCCGGCGCCGCGGACCGGGGCCCGAGGCCCGCCCGCGCAATCCTCGAAGCCCGCCTGCGCCGACCCGGCATGGCAGGGGGCAAAGCAAGTGAACAAGGGAACGTCGTCATGCACAGCATCATCTATCTCGTCGGACTCATCGTCGTCGTGTTGGCCATCCTGTCCTTCGTCGGCCTGGCCTGAACCGGACCCTCGGAAAGGAGACACGTCATGGCACCGTCAGCCCCAACTGTAGCCCCGACCCAAGCCGTCGCCCCGGTCGGGGGTCTGGCCGTCCCGGCCGCGTCCCATGTCGACTGGCCGGCGATCATCGCCGGCGCGATCCTCGCCTCGGCGCTTTCCTTCGTCCTCCTGACCTTCGGCTCGGCGCTCGGACTGTCGATGGTCTCGCCCGAGCCCGGCGAGGGCGTCTCGCTGCGCTGGATGACCATCGCGGGCGGCCTCTGGTTCGTCTGGGTCGCGGTCTCGAGTTTCGCCGCGGGCGGATACCTCGCGGGCCGGATGCGCCGGCGAATCGCCGATGCGACGGAAGACGAGAGCGATACCCGTGACGGCGCGCATGGCGTGCTGGTCTGGGCGACCGGCGCGGTGGTCGCGGCGGTGCTCGCCGCGTCCGGTGTCGGTGGCCTGCTGGGCGGCGCGGCGTCGACCGTCGGCGCGCTCGGCGGTCCACTGGCCGAGGTGGTCGAGCGGGAAACCGACTACTACAGCGGGATGATCCTGCGCGGGAGCCCGGAGGGCGCGGCGCCGGCGGCACGCGCGGAGGTGGCCGCGATCCTCGGCCGGGGCCTTGCCCGCGGCGAGATCGCGGCCGCGGACCGCGACTACCTTGCGCAACTGGCGGCGAACGCGACCGGGACCGACCCGGCGGAGGCCCGGGCGCAGGTCGATGCCGCGCTGGCCGAAGCCGAGGCGGCACGTGAGGAGGCGATCGACGCGGCGGAAGCCGCCCGGATCGCGGGCGTGATCGGTGCCTTCGTGCTGGCGGCCACGATGATCATCAGCGCGGCGGTGGCCTATTTCGCGGCCGTGGCCGGCGGGAACCACCGCGACCGGAACCTCGCGTTCAGCCGCTTCGGCCGCTGAGTGCTGCCCCGAAACCGAGAGAGGAGGAGGAGCCAATGCCGGCCATCATCGCCTGGCTGCTCGGCGCGCCACTGATCGTCGTGCTGATCATCGCCCTGATCGCCTGAGGCCTCGCGCCCGGGAATTTCGAGCCGCCGGCAGGTCCGGCGGTTCGATGCTTTTTCACCCGGCCTCAGGCGACGCCGCTGCCCTTCATGTCCTCGTCGGCCTCCTCGGACTCTGACGCCTCGACCGTTGTCGTCGGGAACACGATCTTGAAGCGCGTGCCCCGGTTCCGCTCGATGCTGAGCGTGCCGCGCATCTGGGCGACGAGGGCGTCGACCACCCTGAGGCCGGAGTTCCGGCCGGGCAGCTCGGGCATGCCCTTGCCGTTGTCAGCGATGATGAGGACCCCTTCCCCGTCGTTTCGGTCGAGCACCACGCGGATCGTCCCGCCTTCCGGCCCGAAGGCGTGCTTCATGGCATTCGTGACGAGTTCCACCGCACAGAGGGCGAGGGGCGTGGCAATATCGGCCTCGACCGTCAGGGGCGAGGTGTCGCAGGTCAGCTCGACGTTGCTTTCCGGCGGCACGAGCGCCTCGCTGGCGCAGAGCGACGTCAGGAGGGTCGCGAGGTCGATCTGGAAGGAGTCCGCCGAGCGGTACAGCAGGTCGTGGATCGTGGCGATCGCGAGGACCCGCGCGTTGATCTCGTCGAGGTCCGGACCGCCGTCGCGGTGCTTCTGCAGGCGGACCAGCGAGCGGATCATCTGGAGGCTGTTCTTGACCCGGTGGTTCAGCTCCTTGAGCATCGTCTCGCGCGCGGCGGCGGTCTTCTTGGCTTCGGCGAGGAGCCTGCGGTCGAATTCGAGCGCGGTCCGGGCGCTTTCGGCGGCAAAGCTGCGCGCGGCGTAGTAGGTGAGATAGGAGGCGACGACCGCGATGGTGGCGAGCAGGACCGCGACGAGGCCGAAGCGGCCGATCCATTCCGAGTAGATCGCCTCCTTCGAGACGCCGTAGTTCGCGTAGATCGGCAGGTCGCCGACGCGGGCGTAGCCGTAGATGCGCGTAATGCCATCCGAGACGGCCGTGGCCTCGTAGACGCCCTGGTCTGCGTTCTGGATCGCCCGCATCGCGGGAACTTCGGGGGGCAGGAACAACGGTTCCGCGAGAGGGACGTTGCGCACCAGCAGTTTTCCGTCTGCGCGCAGCACCGAGGCGGCATCGTCCGGCCGCGTCGCGATCCCGCGGAGGAAGTCGGCTACCGCCTCGATCTGAGTCGCCGATATCCATACGCCGGTGAAGGCGTCGCCGGCGCGGCGGCGCGAGACGATGAGCGCATTCTCGCCCTCGGTCTGCCGAAACAACCGGTCGACGTAGAGTTCGACACCGTCCCGGCCCGCGCGCAGATAGTCGGGCTCGCCGACGTTGCCCCCAGCCGGATGGATCCGGCTCGAGATCAGGACGTCGCCGTTCGCGCCGACCAGATCGACGCCGAGACTCATGTCCATCTCCTCGACGATGTCGGCGAGAAAGCGGTGCGTCGGCATGTCGTCCTCGCGCGAGGGCTGTAGCCTCAGCATGGCCGTGTCGGCCGAGCCGAGCAGCAGGTTCTGGGTCTCGATCAGCCGGAGCACATATTCGCGCACCAGATTGGCGTTTTCCTGGGCGGTCCTTTCGGCCTCCTCGATCGCGCGCTGCCACATCGCGGTACCGACGACGAGCGCGACGAGAGCCGGCACGACGAGGCTGCCCCAGCGGAGAATCTGGAGAACCCGCCGCGAATGCAGTCTCGGGGGTCGGCTGTACGGCATCGGTCGGTCACGCACTCGCTCGTAGCGTCATATCAGAGGGGTTCGCGCCGTCGCCCGCAAGGGCCTTGTGCCGCGGGAGCCTCGTGCGTCAGCTGTAACCCTTGGCGCGGCGTGACGCGACGCGCAGGAGTGCGGCGGTCATCGCCAGGGGCAGGGTGCGGCCCTTGCCAACCCCGAGCAGTTCGTCATCGTCCCGGGCCGACGATTCACGCAGGGTGCAGGTCCAGTGCCCGTCCGGAAGATGTGCCTTGCCCTTCACGCTTACCGTCCAGCCCGGCAACACCTCCCTGATCAGCGCGAGTGCGGCATCGCTCGAGACGAGTACCGCGGCATCGATCGAGCCGGCGGCCGCGTGATCCGGGAAGGCGGCCTTGAGCCCCGCGAGCATCGCGCGCACGGTATCCGGGTCGCCGGCGGAGGCGCCTTCGATCCCCTCGGCGAGTCCTGCCAGATCGTCGTGGTTCATTCGCCCGTCTCCCTCCAGCCCGACCGCCGCAAAGTATCGCGACGCTATGCCGCCGACTTGACGGAGGTCAAGGCGCCGCAGCACACGGCAGGTCAACTGGACCCCGCTGCTGGATGCGGCGATACGCGGGAGGAAGAGCGATGGCGGGCAGGAACCGAAGCGTCCTGTGGTTCGAGGAGCTGCGCCGGGGCGATGTCGCGCTCGTGGGCGGCAAGAACGCTTCACTGGGCGAGATGGTGCAGGGCATGGCGGCGGAGGGAATCCGGATCCCGCCCGGCTTCGCCACCACCGCCGAGGCCTTCCGCGGCTATCTTGCCGCGAACGACCTCGACGCCTCGATCGCCGGGACGCTGGCCGCGCTCGATGCCGGGAAGATGACGCTGCAGGAGGCGGGCCAGTCGATCCGCAGGGCGATCGTGGCCGGAGACTGGCCGGCGGACACGCGGGAGGCGATCCTCGCCGCCTATCGCATGCTCGGCGAGCGGACGGGATCATCCGATCCGGCGGTCGCGGTCCGGTCGAGCGCCACCGCCGAGGACCTGCCGGACGCGAGCTTCGCCGGTCAGCAGGAAACCTTTCTCAACGTCCGGGGCGAGGCCGCTCTGCTCGACGCCTGCCGGCGCTGCTATGCCTCGCTCTTCACCGACCGGGCGATCACCTACCGGCGGCTGAAGGGCTTCGACCATGCGAAGGTGGCGCTTTCGGTGGGGGTGCAGATGATGGTGCGCTCGGACCTCGGCGGCGCGGGCGTGATGTTCTCGATCGACACCGAGTCCGGTTTCGACAAGGTGGTGCTGATCAACGCCGCCTGGGGTCTCGGCGAGAACGTGGTCCAGGGCGCGGTGAACCCGGACGAGTACCAGGTCTTCAAGCCGCTGCTCGACCGACCGGAGCTGAGCCCGATCCTCGAGAAGAAGCTCGGCGCCAAGGAGCGCAAGATGGTCTACGCCGGCGCCTCCGGCGGCGAGACGCGCAACGTTCCGACCTCGAAGGCCGAGCGCGCGCGCTTCGTGCTGGAAGACGCCGAGATCCTCGAACTGGCGCGGCACGCCCGCGCCATCGAGCGCCACTACGGACAGCCGATGGACATGGAATGGGCCAAGGACGGCGAGACCGGCCTGCTCTACATCGTGCAGGCGCGGCCGGAAACCGTGCAGTCCCGGGCCGAGGCCGGGGCGCTGAGGTCCTACAGGGTCGAGGCGCATGGTCCGACACTGGTGAAGGGGCTGAGCGTCGGCGAGGCCGTGGTCGCGGGATCGGTCTGCCTGATCGAGAGTGCGAGGGATATCGGACGCTTCGTCGACGGCTCGATCCTCGTCACCTCCACCACCGACCCCGACTGGGTGCCGATCATGAAGCGGGCGGCCGCGATCGTGACGGACCATGGCGGCCGCACCAGTCACGCCGCGATCGTCAGCCGCGAACTGGGCCTGCCGGCGATCGTCGGAACCGGCGACGCCACGCATCTGCTGCACGACGAACAGGAGGTGACGGTGTCCTGCGCCGAGGGCGACGAGGGCTTCGTCTATGCCGGAACCGCCGACTATTCCGTCGAGGATCTGCAGCTGAGCAACGTGCCCGAGACGCGGACCCGGATCATGCTCAACCTCGCCAATCCCGCCGCGGCGTACCGCTGGTGGCGCCTGCCGGCGGATGGCGTGGGGCTCGCGCGCATGGAGTTCGTCGTCTCCAACGCGATCAGGGTGCACCCGCTCGCCCTGACGCGGTTCGACGAGCTGCAGGACGCGGCCGCGCGCGAGGAGATCGCGGCGCTCACCCGGGGCTATGCCGAGAAGGGGGACTATTTCGTCGACGCGCTGGCGCGCGGGCTTTCGCGGATCGCGGCCTTCTGCTTTCCCAGGCCCGTCATCGTGCGGATGAGCGACTTCAAGTCCAACGAATATGCGAACCTGCTCGGCGGGCGGCAGTTCGAGCCGGACGAGGAGAATCCGATGATCGGCTTCCGCGGTGCCTCGCGCTACTATTCGCCGGCCTATCGCGACGGCTTCGCGCTGGAATGCCGGGCGATCCACAAGCTGCGCGAGGAGATGGGCTTCACCAATGTCATCGCGATGATCCCGTTCTGCCGCACGCTGGCCGAGGCGGACCGGGTGCTGGAGGTCATGGCCGAGGCGGGACTCGAGCGCGGCCGGAACGGGTTGCAGGTCTATGTCATGTGCGAGATCCCCTCCAACGTGATCCTCGCCGAGGAGTTCGCGAGGCGGTTCGACGGGTTCTCGATCGGATCGAACGACCTGACCCAGCTGACGCTCGGGGTCGACCGGGATTCGGGCGAGCTCGCCGCGCTCTTCGACGAGCGCGACCCGGCGGTGCGCTGGATGATCGAGACGGTGATCGCGAAGGCCCACAAGGCGGGCGCGAAGGTCGGCCTCTGCGGGCAGGCCCCGAGCAACGACCCTGCCTTCGCGAAGATCCTGGTCGAGGCCGGGATCGACTCGATCTCGGTGACGCCCGACAGCTTCCTCGCGGTGAAGGCCAACGTCGCCGAGGCCGAACGCGGCAGGTGAACCGCGGCGCCTCGGGAGATCCGCGAAGAGGCGGCCCCGCCGGTCAGGCGTCGGGATCGAAGAGCGGTTTCGGCAGGCCGGCGACCCCGGCATCGAGGGCGAAGAGTCCGCCGGACTGCGGGAATTGCGCCAGCTCGGCCTCGTCCCGCCCGGCGCGCGCCGAGGTGAGATAGAGCGTCGTCATCCGGGGGCCGCCGAAGGTCACCATGGTGGGGCAGCGCAAAGGCACCGGGAATTCGGCGAGCAGGCGGCCGTCGGGGGCGTAGCGCTGAACACGGCCACCCTCGTAGAGCGCGGTCCAGTAGCAGCCCTCGACGTCGACGGCCGCGCCGTCCGGCCGGCCCCGGTCGTCTCCCGAAGGCTCCAGCCGGGCGAAGATGCGGGTGTTCGAGGCTGCGCCGCTGTCCGGGTCGTAATCGGAAACGAAGATGGTGAAGCGGGGCGTGTCGGAATGGTAGAGGCGCCGGCCGTCCGGCGAGAAGGCGGTGCCGTTGGCGGTCATCAGCCCGTCGAAGAGCGGCACGAGGCCGCGTCGGTCGTAGCGGTAGAGCCGGGCGTCGCCGCGCGACCGGGTCTCGTCAATCGTGCCGGCGATGAAGCGGCCGGCAGGATCCACCATGCCGTCGTTGAAGCGGCTGGTCGCCTGGTCCTCCGGATTGGCGGCCAGCCTGCGGACGACTTTGCCGGCATCGTCCAGCAGACAGATCCCGGAGCGCAGCGCCGCGACGAACCCCCCGCCCTTCGCCAGGCCGATGCAGCCGACCTCTTCCCCGAGCTGGATCGTGGCGGTCGCGCCCGTCGCGGGGTCGAAGCGCAGGATGCGGCAGGCTTTGATGTCCACGAGGTAGAGCGCCTGCTCGGCGACCGACCAGAGCGGGCATTCCCCGAGCTGGGTCGCGAGATCGGCGACGAGCGTGAAACCCGGTTCCTGCGGCATGGTCGGTCCGGTCCGGTCGGTCATAGGCGGCTCACATAGGCATGGCTGTCGGTGGCGACGATCGATTCGCGCCGCTCGATCGGCTCGCCGCCGTAGTCCCGGGCGACGCGGACGATCCTGAGTGCGGGGGTTCCGGCAGCGAGATCGAGGTGGCGGGCGACCTTCGCGGTGAGGCCGACGGCCGTTATCCGGTCCTCGGCGCCGGTGACCTTGGCGTTGTAGGCGCGCTGGTAGAGGTCGTAGAGCGTGTTGGGCAGCACCTTCGGCTCCGACTGGATCGGTCCGAAACGGCCGGCATCGAGGGTGATGTCCTCGAAGATCACCGGCTTGCCGTCGAGATCGCGCACCCGCTGGATGTGGATGACCGAGGCACCCGCGGGCAGGCCGAGGTCGCGACACTCCGCGCGCGTGGCGGTGCGCTTGCGGCGGAGGAGGACCGTCGAGGACGGCAGCACGCTCTCGCCGTCGGTGCGCGCGATGTTGAAGAACCGGAAGAGCGCGGTGTCGGCGTCGTAGGTGGTGACGGCCGTGCCCTTGCCGCGCCGGCGCACGATGACGTTCTCGGCCACCAGTTCGTCGAGCGCCTTGCGCAGGGTGCCCACGCTGACGCGATAGCCCTCGGCGAGGGTGATTTCGCTCGGCAGATAGGTCCCGGGCGGCCATTCGCCGGATTCGATCCGTTGCAGCAGGAGGCGCTTCACCTGCCGGTAGAGCGGCTGGGCGACGGGGGATTCGCCCGCTTCCATCGGCTGATCTGTTCCGGACCTGGTCATGCGAGCACCGGCTGCCCCCACCGCGAGCGCCCGTCGGGGATGACCGGCAGCGATGTGATAAACTATATACTACACAGTTTTCAAATCAAGCGACTGCGCGCGAGGGCGGCGTCGGTCGGGCAGCGACAGGTCCGGTCAGTTCGCCGGACGGGTCGCCTCGAAGCCGAGCTGGTCGGGGTCGAACTCGTAATGCGCGCCGCAGAACTGGCAGTCCGCGGTCACCCTTCCCTCCGGCGTCGTCATCGTGCCGATGTCCTTGGCGGAGTAGATCGAAAGCGACTGCACCACCTTGTCGCGCGAGCAGGTGCATCCGAAGCGCACCGGCTGCGGGTTGAAGACGCGCGGCGTCTCTTCGTGAAAGAGGCGCAGCAGCAGCTGCTCGGCCCCCACATGCGGGCCGATCAGCTCGGTCGCCTCGACGGTGGTCAGCAGCAGCGTCGCGCGGCGCCAGTTCTCGGCATCGGCGCCGTCCAGCATGTCCTCGGGCGCGAGCAGACCGTCGGGACCGCTCGCGTCGCGCTTCGCCTCGGGCGACGCCTTGGGCATGTGCTGGAGCATGACGCCGCCCGCGCGCCAGTGCGCGGCGCCGCCCGGCTCCACCGCCTCGCCCATGGCCAGCGCGAAGCGGGTCGAGAGCTGTTCGGACTGCGCGAAATAGGTCTCGGCGCAATCGGCGAGCGAGCGGCCGGCGATCGGCGTGATCCCCTGATAGGGCGTCGTGCCCTCGCCCTGGTCGATCAGGATCGCGAAGAGCCCGTCGCCGAGCAGGTCGAAGGGCATGCCGTCCGTCTCGGCCACACGCTCGGCATCGTAACCGGCATAGGCCCGCATGCGCGCGGGCTGCCCCTCGGCCAGCGGTCCGAAATAGTCCGTGGCGATCAGCCGGATCGGGCCGTTTCCGCGGATCTGGAGGGAGAGTTTCCAGCGCAGCTTGATGGTCTGCCCGATCAGGGCCGTCAGCATCGTCGCCTCGGCCACCAGCGCGGCCACCGGTGCGGGGTAGTCGTGCTGGCCGAGGATCTGTTCCAGCACAGAGTCGAGCCGTGCGACGCGGCCACGGATGTCGGCGCGGTCCAGCTGGAAGGGCAGTATGCTGTCGTCCCAGGCGATCCGGGCTGCGAGGCTCATGGTTCAATCCCGTGAATGTCAGGGGGTTCAGATAGGGACTCGGGCGCGGGGATGCAAACCGGGGCTGGCGATGCCCGGCGGCTCGGCTAAAGCTGGGGCGATGAGACGTTTCGGCGAACCGGTGATTCCCGGCCAGAGCTACCGGACGCGGCACGGCGCCTACGGGATCGTGCGCGAGGGACGCGACGTGCTGATCACCGAGCAGGCGGAACCGCGGCGCGAGTTCCAGCTGCCGGGCGGCGGCATCGATCCCGGCGAGGGGCCGGTGCAGGCGCTGCACCGGGAATGCCTGGAGGAGACGGGCTGGCGGATCCGGGTGGAACGGCGGCTCGGCGCGTTCCAGCGGTTCACCTACATGCCGGAATACGACCTCTGGGCCCACAAGATCTGCCACATCTACCTCTGCCGTCCCGCGGTGCGCATGGGCGAGCCCCGCGAGCCGGGACACCGGGCGTTCTGGGCGCCGATCGACACGGCGGCGGGGATTCTCGCCGTCGAGGGCGACCGCTGGTTCATGGAGCGGCTGCTGTGAGGCGCTGGCTGGTGGTGGCGGCGGCGCTCGCCGGCCTCGGCCTGCTGGCCTCCTGCGCGACCCTTTCCGAGGAGGCCTGCCGGCAGGGCGACTGGCGGGGAATCGGCTATGTGGACGGGACCGAGGGGCGGCTCGAGACCCATGTCCAGCGCCATGCGGAGGCCTGCGCCGGGCTCGGTATCACGCCGGACGTCGCCCGCTGGCGCGAGGGGCGGGCCGAGGGACTGCGCCTCTACTGCCGGCCGGAACGGGCCTACCAGATCGGCCGGGACGGCCGCACCTTCAACGCGGTCTGTCAGGGCCATGATCTCGACGCCCTCGCGGCGGCATATGAGCGGGGCCGGCGTTACTACGACCTCGGCGTGGAGATCGACCGGCTGGAGACCGAGGTGGACGACCTGAACGACCGGATCGACGAGCTGCTGGATCGGGACGACATCGACCGGGCGACCCGGCGGCTGATCGCGGCCTATCGCGACGACATCGCCCGGAGCGAGCGGGCGATGCGCCTGCTCGCGGCGGAACAGGCGGCCTACGCGCGGTTTCCCTGATCGCGCAGCGCGGCGCGCAGTTCGCGGTCGAGCGCGTCGAGAAAGCGCGATCGGTCGGCGCGGCCGAACGCCCGGCCGCTGCCCTTGTGGAACGGGTCCGCCGCGCGCAGGTCGGCCATCAGGTCGCGCATGGCGAGCGCCTGGCCGATGTTCGCCCGGGTGAAGGCCTCACCGTTCGGGCGCAGCGCGCGTCCGCCGGCCTCGAGGCAGCGCGCGGCGAGCGGGATATCCCCGGTGACGCAGAGATCGCCGGGGCCGATCCGCTCGGCGATCCAGCGATCGGCGGCATCGGGGCCCTCGGCCACGATCTCGATCCGCACCAGCGGATGCGGGCTCGGCCGGATGCCGCCGTTCGAGACCATCACGACGTGCTGGGCGTGCCGCTCGGCGACGCGGACGGTCTCGTCGCGCACCGGGCAGGCGTCGGCGTCGACATAGATCACCCGAAGAGCGCCTCGGCGTGGAAGGCGACATGGTCCTCCATGAAGCTCGCCACGAAGAAGTAGCTGTGATCGTAGCCGGGCTGCATGCGGAAGGTCGCGGGCTGGCGGCGCCGCGCGATCGCGCCGGCGAGCGCCTCGGGCTTCAGCAGGTCGAGGAACTGGTCCTTGGCTCCCTGGTCGATCAGGAGATGGCCGTGCCAGCCACGCTCCTCGAGCAGGATGCTGGCGTCATGGGCGCGCCAGGCATCGCTCTCGGCGCCGAGATAGGCGGCGAACTGCTTGCGGCCCCAGTCGCTGGCCGTGGGGTTGGCAATGGGGGCAAAGGCCGAGACCGAGCGGAAGCGCTCGGGATGGGTGAGCGCGATGGTCAGCGCGCCGTGGCCACCCATGGAATGGCCGGTGATGCCCTGCGCGCCCTCCTCGAGGTCGAAGTTGCGGAAGACGAGCGTCGGCAGTTCCTCGGTGATGTAGGACCACATGCGGAAATGCGGCGCCCAGGGGGACTGGGTGGCGTCGACGTAGAAGCCCGCGCCCTGCCCCAGATCGAAGGCGGCGTCGTCGGCCACGTCGGCGCCGCGCGGCGAGGTGTCGGGGAAGACCAGCGCGATGCCGTGGCGGGCGGCCCAGCCCTGGGCGCCGGCCTTGACCATGGCGTTCTCGTGGGTGCAGGTCAGCCCGGACAGGTACCAGAGCACGGGGACCGGGCCGGCGCTCGCCTGCGGCGGGAGGTAGACCGCGAAGGTCATGTCGCAGCCGCAGACCTCGCTCGAGTGCGAAAAGACGCCCTGCACACCGCCAAAGGCTGCGGATTCCGATATGGTCTTCATCTCAGGTTCCTCCGTTATCGTCTTTTATGGAAAGGGGAGTCCCCGTCAGAGCCGGAGACCGGAAATCAGTTGTGCCGCGCATTGCTGGGCGAGCGTCTCGAAGGCGCGATCGATCAGCGGCTGGCCGCCCGCCTGCATCTCGGGGAATGAGAACAGGCGATCCTCGGCCGCACGGGTACAGGTGCCCTGGGCGAGGATGCGGCCGTTCTCCACATCGACGACCGTCAGGTTCGCGGCGAAGCGGAGGTAGAATTCCTCGCGGCGCAGGCCGAGGCCGACGCCGGTGCTGACAGCGGCCATGTCGGTGGCGTGCACGTCGACGACCACGCCGTCGATGCCCCGGACGCGGGCGCGCCGGGTGATCTCGGGGGCGCGCTGCTGGGGGTCCGCATAGCCGACATCGCCGACGTTCACGGGGGTGCGGCCCTGAACCGCGCCGCGTTCGCGCACGAGGTGCTCGACGATGATCGTCTCGACCGAGCGGGCGGGATCGGTGCTCGGGGCGATCACGCTGCCGATGCGGCTGCGCTGTTCCTCGTTGGCTGCGGCGATGCCGGCGACGAGGGTGCCGATGGTCTGGCCGGTGACCATCGAGGGGTCGGTCACCTCGGCAAAGCGACGGTCGAGCGGGCGCGGCGGTTCGATGGCGACGGAGACGGTGCGGCCGGCGAGTGCACCGGGATCGACGAGCGGTCCGGTGCCGGCACAGGCCCCGAGGAGCAGGAAGAGGGCCGGGAGGAGGGGTCTGAGGTCAGGCATCGGGGGAAACCGGGGCACGGGCGGCCTTCTGCGCGGCGCGGTGGGCCTTGGAGTTCAGGCGGCGCCGGACGGAGCCGGCGGTGGGGCGGGTCGGCACGCGACGCTTGGGAACTTCGAGCGCCAGGAGTATGAGATCACGCAGTTTTTCTCGGACCTCGGCGCGGTTCAGCGCCTGGGTCCGATGGCGGTCGGAGGTGACGATCAGCGCGCCTTCGCCGGTCCAGCGCCAGCCGACCAGACGCTTCAGCCGCGCCTTCACCTCGGGCGTCAGATGCGGCGAGCGTTCAGCCTCGAAGCGCAGGGCGACGGCGGTCGCGACCTTGTTCACGTTCTGCCCGCCGGGTCCGGACGAGCGAATGAAGGTCTCGGTCAGTTCCCAGTCCTGGAGGGTGATGTCGTCGTTCACGCGCAGCATGGTCATCCGGGAAAAACCAGAGGGGCCGCAGGGTTGCGGCCCCTCCTTATAGTCGTGAGCCTGGAGGCTGGCCAGACGGGCCGAGCCCGGCGCGAGCGTTCGGTCAGAGGGGACTGCCCCTCAGATCTCCCCCTCGCGCGACAACCCGACCAGCGGCTCCAAGGTCCCAAAAGACATTGGATCACCTCCTTTCGATTGTTGCACCTGACCTCAAGAGTGCCAGCGCCGGAGCAAAACGCAAGGGAAAAGTGGCCGGCCGGCGGGGGCGGGAATCGGTGCCGGAGGGCAGGTGTCATTCGGGTGCTATTCGGGTGCTATTTCGGTGTCACCCGGAGGGCGGGCGCCGGGCCGGCCGGCTCAGCCCGCCCGGGCGCGCAGCGCGCCGATCACCAGGCGGAAAGGGACGAGGGCGAGGAGCGCGATCGCGGTCTTCACGCCGTAGTCGGCGACCGCGAGGCTGACCCAGAGCGGGACGGCGGGGCCGTGGCCGAGAAGCGGCAGCACCTCGCCCGCCCAGGCGACATCGACCGAGGGCGCGAGGAAGGCCAGCGTCGCGGAGAAGGCGATGGCGAAGAAGAGCGCGGTGTCGACCGCGCCGGCGACGAGGCTCGAGACGAGCGGCGCGCGCCACCAGCGGCCCGCGCGCAGCCGGTCGAAGATCGCGATGTCGAGGAGCTGGGCCGTGAGGAACGCCACGCCCGATCCGATGGCGATGCGGGTGGTGACGAGCGGGCCGAACTCCCCCTCGATCTGGGTGCCGACGAGGCTGCAGAAGAGCCCGACGGCAAAGCCCGCGAGCACCACCACCCGGGCCTGGGCCGGGCCGTAGAACCGGTTGGTGAGGTCGGTGACGAGGAAGGCGACCGGATAGGTGAAGGCGCCCCAGGTCAGCCACTGGCCGAAGAGGAACTGCACGAGGATGTTCGAGGCGAGCACCACCACCGCCATCGCGAGGATGCCGAGGACCAGCCCCTGGCCGGGGCGGAGGGGTGCGGGGAGGCTCATGGGGGGCGCTATAGGCGCGATGCGGCACGGCGGCAAGGAGGAAGACAGCGGAGCGGCCCGTTGGCCGCAAGACGTTTCTCCCCGCCTGTTGGCGGGGCCCCGCGACTGCCCGATAGGGTATCTGCCTGATGAAACCTGCGGAAGGGGGCGGGACGTTAACGAAGGGTGAAGATCGGTGGCGCGGCGGATGGATCGCGAGGCCGGATCGCGCTAGTCTGAACGGCATTGTGCGGATCCTCGGTGCGGTTCTTTCTGCGGTCCTGATCGGCCTCGGCCCGCCCGCCGGCGCGGCCGGGGATGCGGGTGCGCCGCTGGTGCTGGTGGCGCTGGCGCCCGGGCCGGCGGCGGCACCGGTCGACGGGACGCGTCCACGCCCCCGGGGCGGTCCGGTGGCGGATGGCGAGGGGCTGCACTGCGCCCCGCAGGGGCCGGTCTGCATCGCGCGGGCGAGCTATCTGGCCGATGTCTGCCGCACCATCGAGACGGCGGCGCTGCGCCACGGGCTCGACCCGCATTTCTTCGCACGGCTGGTCTGGAAGGAGAGCCTGTTCGACGCCGCCGCGGTCAGCCCGGCCGGGGCGCAGGGCATCGCGCAGTTCATGCCGGGCACCGCGGCGCTGCGCGGGCTCGACGATCCGTTCAACCCGGCCGAGGCGCTGATGGCCTCGGCGGAGTACCTCGCAGATCTGAGCGACACCTTCGGCAACATCGGGCTGGCCGCGGTCGCCTACAACGGCGGCGAGGCGCGGGCCGGGCGCTTCGTGGCGCGGGCGGGTGGCCTGCCGCCGGAGACCCGCGCCTATGTGCAGGCGATCACCGGGCATCCGGCGGAGATCTGGCGCGACGCGCCGCCCGCGGCGGTGGACCTCGCGCTCGCCCGCGAGGGGGAATTCCAGCCGGCCTGCGTGGCGCTCGGCGAACGTCGCGGCGCGCGGGCCTTCGCCGCGGGGCCGCCACTGAAGCCCTGGGGCGTGGTCATCGCCTCGAACCGGGACCGCGAGGGCGCCGAGCGGCAGGTGGCGCGGCTGGTGAACCGGCATGGCGCGGTGCTGCGCGGCGAGGCGGTGGACTATGCCCGGTCGCGCTGGGCCGGGATGCCGCGGCCGCTGCATGTCGCGCAGGTCGGACGGCAGACGCGGGAGGAGGCGGAGGCGCTCTGCCGGCGGCTGAAGGCGGCGGGCGGGGCCTGCGTGGTGCGGCGGAACTGACCGGAGCGGCGGCCGGCGGGCGGCGTCAGAGCTTCGTCGCCTCGGCGGGCGGGGTGACGGGGCGGCGGCGCAGGACCGCCTCGCGCCAGGTGATGAAGCTGACCGCGCCCATGATGATCGCGCCGCCGAGGATGACGAAGCCGTCGAGCGGCTCGGCGAAGACCAGCGTGCCGAGGAGCGCGGCCCAGACCAGCTGGACGAAGGTGACGGGCTGGGTGACGCTGACCGGGGCCACGGCGAAGGCGCGGGTCATGGTGTAGTGCCCGGCAGTGGCGAAGAAGGCGACGAGGAAGAGCCAGAGCAGCTGGTCGAGGCTCGGCGGGACCCAGACGGCGAGCGCGAAGGGCGCAAGGCCGATGGTGACGGTGACCGACAGGATGGCGACGACCATCGAGGCGGGCAGGTCGTCCGACATGCGCTTGGCGATCAGGTAGGAGCCGGCGAAGCCGAGCGCGGTGAAGAGCATCGCCACATGGCCGGGCGAGACCTCGCGGATGCCGGGGCGCAGGATGACGAGCGCACCGACGAGCGCCGCGAGGATGGCGGCGATGCGGCGGAGCTGGAGCCTTTCGCCGAGGAAGATCGCGGCGCCGATCGTGACGTAGATCGGCGAGAGGTAGTTCATGGCGGTGACCTCGACCACCGGAAGCTGCGTCATGGCGTAGAACCAGGCGATCACAGCACCTGTATGGGCCGCGCCCCGCAGCCCGAAGAGGCCCCAGCTGCGCGGCGCGAGGCGCAGCCGGAGGAGCCCGGGCAGCGCCGGCAGCAGGAAGACGAAGCCGAGCAGGTAGCGCAGGAAGGCCGCCTGGGCCGGCGGCACCCCCTCGCCCACGTGCTTCACGATGGCGGTGACCGCGACGAAGCAGAGGCCGGTGGCCAGCATCCAGGCCATGCCGGCGATCGGACGGTGTGCGGGCGCGAAGGTGGCGTCGGTCATGGCCGCGGCACTCTGGCGCGGCCGGCGGCCGGGGGCAAGGCGGTGGGGGGCAAGGCGGTGGGGGGCAAGGCGGTCAGAACCAGATGCGCAGGCCGACCGTGCCGTATTGCGCCCCGCCCCAGGCGTCGCTGACGAGGCCGAAGACGCCCGAGCGGTGGTGGAACCGGAAGAGGAGCTGGGTGCCGGGGTTCGAGGGCAGCGCGAAGGTGACCTCGGGCGAGAAGAAGTGCATGAGCTCGCTGCCCTCGTCGTCGCGGGCGCGGTCGACCTCGCGGTCGGAGATGTCGGTCGCCCAGTTGAGGCCGGTCGAGAAGGCGAGCGTGGTGACGAGGTGGTCGTCCCAGGGAAAGCCGTTGTAGCGGAAGAAGAAGGCGCCCCAGACCTCCCATTCGTCCTGTTCGCCGAAACGCTTGGCGAAACCGGACTCGGCCTCGACGTCCCAGTGGTTCCAGAAGCCCGAGACCACGCGACGGGAGGCGGCGAAGGCGGCGATCTTGTCCTCGCGGTCGTACTCCCAGGTCCACGGCAGCGCGGGATCGGTGACGAGCACGTCGCCCATGCTGCTCTCGACATAGCTGCCGGTATAGACGGCGAAGGCGCAGTCGCCGTTGCAGGGGGCGGTCAGGCGGTCCCAGAAGCTGCCGGAGGGCGCGGGCCCGGTGGTGCGGACCGGTCGCTCGGGCGCGTCCTGCGCGGCGGCCGGTGCGGCGAGGCACAGGACGGCAAGGGCGGCGGCGAGTGGCCGTCGGACGGAGAATGTTCGGCAGGACAAGTCGGCGCCACCCGCTCGCAGGTTTCCTCTGGCAGGTGATCTAGCACGGACCGGGCGGTTTGACACCCGGTTCCCGAGGGGTCAGGCGCGGCGGCGCAGGCGGTCCTGGTAGGAGGGGCGCGGTACCGGGTCCCAGTGCCGTTCCGGCTGACGCTCGGCCACCGATTCGGGCAGCTCGATCTCGTCGAACCCGACGCTGCGGGCGGCGCGGAACTGGTCGGCGATCAGCGGTCCCGCCGCGCGCAGCCGGCCGCGGAAGCCCAGCGCGCGCAGGCGGCGGGCGATCGAGAAGCCGCGGCCGTCGCCCATCGCGGGGAAGGCGACGCGGATCAGCGCCAGCCGGTCGAGCCAGGGCACGAGGTCGGCGGGGTCGCGGTCGTTGGGGAACTCGACGGCGAGATCCTCCTCGGGGAGCTCCTGGCCGGACCAGAAGAAGTCGAAGGGCAGCACGCGCCCCTCGGCCCAGTCGTCGGGGGTGAAGCCCTTTTCGGTGACCACGACGGGCATGGCGTTTCCTTTCGTCAGGAGGCGCGGCGGACGAGGCCGCCCGGGCCGGGGAGGAGGACGCAGTCGACCCGGTCGCCGGCGCGACGGGGGTGGTGCGGGGCGCGCGGCCGGTCGGGCGGCGTGCCCCGTAGAGTTTCGGCTTCAGGCCGCATCGGACCGCGCCTCGGCGGGGTAGAGCGCGGCGCGGAAGGGTTCGGCGCCGAGGCGGCGATAGGCGGCGAGGAAGGTCTCGCCCGGTTCCAGCCGCAGGTCGAGATAGGCCTCGATCAGGCGCTCGACCGCGGGCACGATCTCGTCATAGGCGAAGCCGGGGCCGGCCCGCTCGCCGATGGCCGCGGTCTCGGTGCCGTCGCCGCCGAGGGTGATCTGGTAGTTCTCCACCCCCGCCCGGTCGAGCCCGAGGATGCCGATGTGGCCGACGTGGTGATGGCCGCAGGCATTGATGCAGCCGGAGATCTTGATCTTCAGCGGGCCGATGTCGCGCTGGCGGTCGAGATCGGCGAAGACCTCGGAGATCGCTTGAGCGATCGGGATCGAGCGCGCGGTGGCGAGGGCGCAGTAGTCCATGCCCGGGCAGGCGATGATGTCCGAGATCAGCCCGACGTTCGCGGTGGCGAGGCCGGCGTCGCGCAGCCGGGCGTAGACCGCGGCGAGGTGGCGGCGCGGCACGTGGGGCAGGATGATGTTCTGCTCGTGGCTGACGCGCAGCTCGTCATGGCCGTATTCCTCGGCGAGATCCGCGAGCACGCGCATCTGCGCGGCGGTCGCGTCCCCGGGCGTGCCGCGGATCGGTTTCAGCGAGACGGTGACGATGGCGTAGTGCGCCAGCCGGTGCGGCGTGACGTTGCTATCGATCCACGCGCGCAGCGCGGGGGTGAGCGGCGGGGCGAGGTCGGAGACCGGTTCGAAGGCCGGCGGGGCGAAGGCGGCCTCGATCGCGGCGACGAGCGCGGGATCGACCGGCGCGTGGCTGCGCCGGTTCGCCTCGAAGGCGGCCTCGATCCGGGACTTGATCTCGTCGAGCCCGGTCTCGTGCACGAGGATCTTGATGCGGGCCTTGTACTTGTTATCGCGGCGTCCGCCGAGGTTGTAGACCTGCAGGATCGCCTCGAGATAGGGCAAGAGGTCGGCCTTCGGCAGGAAGTCCCGCACGGTCTTGCCGAGCATGGGCGTGCGGCCGAGGCCGCCGCCGACGATCACCTCGTAGCCCGGCTCGCCCGCCTCGTTGCGGACCATGCGCAGGCCGATGTCGTGCGCCTTCGTCACCGCGCGGTCGTGCGGCGCGCCGGTGATCGCCACCTTGAACTTGCGCGGCAGCCAGGTGAATTCCGGGTGGTCGGTCGACCACTGGCGGATCAGCTCGGCGGTCGGGCGCGGGTCCTCGATCTCGTCGGCGGCGGCGCCGGCGAAATGGTCGGCGGTCACGTTGCGGATGCAGTTTCCGCTCGTCTGGATCGCGTGCATCTCGACATCGGCGAGCGCGTCGAGGATGTCCGGCACGTCGCGCAGCTTCGGCCAGTTGAACTGCACGTTCTGGCGCGTGGTGAAATGGCCGTAGCCCTTGTCCCAGCGCTCGGCGATGTAGGCGAGCTGGCGCAGCTTGCGGGCGTTCAGCGTGCCGTAGGGGATGGCGACGCGCAGCATGTAGGCGTGGAGCTGGAGGTAGAGCCCGTTCATCAGGCGGAGCGGGCGGAACTCCTCCTCGGTGAGGCTGCCGTCGAGGCGGCGCTCGACCTGGCCGCGGAACTCGGCGACGCGGGTGCGGACGTAGTCGCGGTCGAAATCGGAATAGTCATACATCGGAAAGCTCCGCCTGCCGGCCGTGCTGGGGGTAGTTCGAGGGGCCGCGGGTGCGGAACACCTCGCGGAAATGGGCCGGGGCGGCGCGGCCGCGGTCGTCGAGGTCCGCCTCGACGAGGTAGACGCCGACGACGCGGTTCGGGAAGGCGCTGGCCCGGGCGAGCAGGTCGTCCGCGGCCTCCGCGTTCACCGCGAGCGCGGCGTCGGCGATGTCGCGCGACCAGTCGCCCACGCTGGTGAAATAGACCACGTCACCTTCGAGGAGGTCGTTGCCGGTCGCCATCCGGGGCTGGAACTTGCGGGCCATCAGAGCGCCTCGCGCAATGCGGTTGCGGGTTCGAGCTCGGGCAGCGCGGCGAGGGCGGCGCGCGGCGCGAGGCCGAGGAGGATCATAACCGGGCCCGCGGGCGCGGCCTCGGCCAGCGCGGCGGGCAGATGCATGAGTGTCGTCGGAATGATGCGCTGGCCGGGGCGGGACGCGTTCTCGACCGCGGTGACGGCCATGTCCGCCCGGGCGCCGTGCATCAGCAGCCGGCCGCGCACGAAGGTCGCGGCCTTCACGCCCATGTAGAGCGCGGCGGTGGCGCCGGGTTTCGCGAGGTCGCGCCAGTCCTGCTCGGCGAAGCCGTCGACGTCGTGGCCGGTCAGGATGCGAAAGGAGGAGTTGCGCCCCCGCTTGGTCAGCGACTGGCCGATGGCGGCGGCCGACGCGCTGGCCGAGGTGATGCCGGGCACGATCGACCAGCCGATGCCGGCGGCGTCGAGTGCGGCGATCTCCTCGTCGAGGCGGCCGAAGACCACGGGATCGCCGCCCTTCAGCCGGACGACGGTGGCGCCGGCGGCGGCGTGCTCGACGATCAGCGCGTTGATGTCGGCCTGTTTCCAGGACTTGCCGTAGGGGATCTTGCCGACCTCGAGGATCGTCGCCTCGCGGCGGACGAGCTCGAGGATCGCCTGCGGCACGAGGCGGTCGTGGATGACGACGTCGGCCTCGTGCAGGAGGCGGCGGGCCTTGAGCGTCAGCAGTTCGGGATCGCCGGGGCCGGCGCCGACGAGATGCACGAAGCCCGTGCGCGGGGCCGCGCCCTCGGCGAGGAGGGCTTCGAGTTCGGCGCGGGCGGCGTCCTCGCCCGATTCGAGCGCGCGGGGGCCGCGCTCGAAGTAGAAGCGGGTCCAGAAGCCGCGGCGGGCCTTCGAGTCGAGATGCTCGACCCGGGTGCGGAAGGCCTGGCCGATGCGGGTGAGGAGGCCGAGGCGGGCGGGCAGCATCTCCTCGATCTCGGCCTTGATCTTGCGGGCGAGGACCGGGGCCGCGCCCTCGGTGCCGATGGCCACCGTGACCGGGTCGCGGTCGACGATCGCGGGGGTGATGAAGTCCGAGGCGAGGTCGTCGACGATGTTGACGAGGGCACCGGCGGTCCGGCCGATGGCGGCGGCGCGGGCGTCTTCGGCGGGATCGGCGTTCGCGCCGTAGAGAAGCGCGGCGCAGAGCGCGTCGCCGTGGTCGACGGGGCGTTCGATGAGCGTCAGGCGACGCTCGGCGGCCCAGCGGATCACCTGTGGGTCGGGGCCGGTGCCGTAGACGGCGATGCGGGCCTCGGTCTTGAGCAGCAGGCGCAGCTTCGCAACCGCGGTCTCGCCGGCGCCGGACACCACGACGCGGCGGCCGCGAAGGTCGAGGAAGACGGGGAAATGGCGCATGCGTCACCCTTGCGGAAATTCCCGGCAAGGATAGGATATTTTCCTTGATACTCTCAATCGGTGGCTTGAAATAAGGAAAATGTTCCGATCTGATGGCGCGCTGCGGACGGTCGTCCGCGATCGGAGGAGAAAGCGGGAATGACGGAGCAGCTGGACGCCCTGGACCGGAACATCCTTGCGCTGCTGCAGAAGGACGCGAGCATGCCGCTCGAGGAAATCGCCCGGCGGGTGGGGGCCTCGAAGACGCCGGTGTGGAATCGCATCCGCAAGATGAAGGCCTCGGGACTGATCAAGGCCGAGGTCGCGATCGTCGATCCGGAGAAGCTGGGGCTCGAGGCCTGCTTCTTCGTGCTGATCCGCACCTCGCAGCACGACGCCGAGTGGCTGGCGCGGTTCCTGAAGGCGGTGCAGGCCCGCCCCGAGGTGGTCGAGGCGCACCGGCTGGCGGGCGAGATCGACTACATCCTGAAGGTACGGGTGCCGAACGCGCGGGCCTATGACACGTTCTACCAGGCGCTGATCAAGGAGGTCAGCATCTTCAACGTCACCTCCACCCTGTCGATGGAGGAGATCAAGAGCACGACGGCGCTGCCGGTCTGACCGATTCACATTCAACTATTGACATGTGTTGGTGCCCTCGCCATATCCGGGCAACTGTCGGGCCCCGAAGGACTGTGCTAGTCGGGCGGGACCGCCTTCCAACGCGCAAAGGACGATCGCGACCATGAACCTGACCCAGATCACCCCCGATTACAGCGTGGCGCCCCAGATCGGTGTCGAGGACGTGGCCGAGATCGCGGCGCGGGGCTTCCGGTCGATCATGTGCAACCGCCCCGACGGCGAGGGCCCGGACCAGACGGAATTCGCCGTGATCGCGGCCGAGGCCGAGGCCCGCGGGATGAAGGTCGCCTATGTGCCGGTTATCTCGGGCAGCATCTTCGAGGAGGATGTCGCGGCGTTCAAGGCCGCGATGGCGGAACTGCCGAAGCCGGTGCTGGCCTACTGCCGGTCCGGCGCGCGCTGCCAGAACCTCTGGTCGCTGGCGCGCTGAAGACCGGGGGCCTGGGCGCCCCGAGGGGGAATCGTGAGACGGTACTTTCCGATCCTCGACTGGGGTGCCCGGTACGACGGGCGGACGCTGACCGCCGACCTGACCGCGGCGGTGATCGTCACGATCATGCTGATCCCGCAGTCGCTGGCCTATGCGCTGCTCGCCGGGCTGCCGGCGCAGGTGGGCCTCTATGCCTCCATCGCGCCGCTGGTGCTCTACGCGATCTTCGGCACATCGCGCACGCTGGCCGTGGGGCCGGTGGCGGTGGTGTCGCTGATGACGGCGGCGAGCGTCGGCAACCTCGCCGCGCAGGGCACGCCGGAATATCTCGGGGCGGCGAGCGCGCTCGCGTTCCTGTCGGGGCTGATGCTGCTCGGGATGGGGTTCCTGCGGCTGGGGTTCCTCGCGAACTTCCTCAGCCATCCGGTCATCTCGGGCTTCATCACCGCCTCGGGCATCCTGATCGCGGCGGGGCAGCTGAAGCACATCTTCGGCGTGCCGGCGGGGGGGCACAACCTCTACGAGATCGTGCTGGCGATCGTGGGCAACCTCGGGCAGGTGAACTGGGTGACGGCGGTCATCGGCCTCGGCACGCTCGGATTCCTCTTCGCCGTGCGCACCCGGCTGAAGCCGGCGCTGCGCGGGCTGGGAATGGGGCCGGGGCTCGCGGATTTCCTGACGCGGATCGGGCCGGTGGTGGCGATCGCCGCGACGACCTGGGCGGTCTGGGCACTGGCGCTCGACGGGATGGGGGTGAGCATCGTCGGCGCGATCCCTCGGGGGCTGCCGACGCCGGTCGTCCCGCCGTTCGATCCCGGCCTCTGGACTGCGATCCTGGTCCCTGCGCTCCTCATCTCGATCGTCGGCTATGTCGAGACGATCTCGGTCGCGCAGACGCTGGCGGCGAAGCGGCGGCAGCGGATCGACCCGGACCAGGAACTGATCGCGCTCGGCGCCTCGAACGTGGGGGCGGCGGTCTCGGGCGGGTTTCCGGTGACGGGCGGCTTCGCGCGGTCGGTGGTGAATTTCGACGCGGGCGCCCAGACGCCGGCGGCGGGCGCCTTCACCGCGGTCGGAATCGCGCTGGCGACGATCTTCCTGACGCCGTATCTCCATTTCCTGCCGAACGCGACGCTGGCCGCGACGATCATCGTCGCCGTGCTGTCGCTGGTGGACCTCGGCGCGCTGAAGCGGACCTGGGCCTATTCGCGGGCGGATTTCGCGGCCATGGCGGCGACGATCCTGCTGACGCTGGTGCAGGGCGTCGAGGCGGGGCTGGTCGCAGGTGTCGCGCTGTCGATCCTGCTGCACCTGTGGCGCACCTCGCGGCCCCATGCCGCGGTCGTGGGACAGGTGCCGGGGACCGAGCATTTCCGCAACGTCGAGCGGCACAGCGTGGTGACCGACCCGGCGATCTTCTCGCTGCGCGTTGACGAGAGCCTCTACTTTCCGAACGCGCGTTTCCTCGAGGACCGGATCAACGACGCGGTGGCGGAGAATCCGTCCGTCCGCCATGTGATCCTCGTCTGTCCGGCGGTGAACTTCATCGATGCCTCCGCGCTGGAAAGCCTCGAGGCGATCAACCACCGGCTCAAGGACGGCGGGATCACCTTTCACCTCTCGGAGGTGAAGGGCCCGGTGATGGACCGGCTCAGAAGGTCGCACTTCCTTGAGGAACTGACCGGCGAGATCCATCTGGCGCAATACGATGCCATCGCGAGCATCAACCCCGACCTGGCACGGCAGACCCTGCTGCGCGAGCGCACCAACCCGACCCCTAGGAGGACATGATGCAATTCACGAAGAACATGGGAACCGCCGACCGTATCGCCCGTTTCGCCGTGGGCGCGCTCCTGATCGTGCTGGCGCTGACCGGCACGATCGGTGCCTGGGGATGGATCGGGATCATCCCGATCGTGACCGCCGCGCTCAACTTCTGCCCGGCCTATACGCTGCTCGGCATCAACACCTGCGGCCGCTGACCGGCGCAAGTGCCGGACACTCTGGCCAGATCGGCGGGCGGGGTCTAGCATCGGCCCCGCTCTGACCGGAGGCCGTGCATGCCGATCCAGGAACATCCCCGCCCGGGCACGGTCGTGCTCTGCGACTTCTCGGGCGGGTTCCGCGAGCCCGAGATGGTCAAGCGGCGTCCGGTGATCGTGCTCAGCCCGCGCATCCGCGCGCGCGCGCCGGTCTGCACGGTGGTGGCACTGAGCCTGACAACCCCCGATCCGATCATGAGCTATCACGCGCGGATCGACCTGCGCCCTGCCCTGCCCCTGCCCTGGGCCAGCGACGACATCTGGGTGAAGGGCGACATGATCAACACCGTGGGGTTCCACCGGCTGGACCTGTTCCGACTTGGCAAGGATACCGAGGGCAAGCAGCACTACCTGCTGGAGCCGCTCGACGACGCGGTGATGACGGAGGTGCGCGGCTGCGTGCTGGCGGGGCTGGGGCTGCACCGGTTGACACGGCACCTCGACGGGCCCATCTGAGGGTCGTGAGTGGCTCTCGGGAGACCGATCCACGTCTAAGACCCCACCAGGGGCCGGTCTGGATTGCGGGACGCATCGCTCCGCGACCCAGACCGCAGTCTTTTTCCGGAGCAGGCAGTCCCGGTGTCGCACCCGACAGGTCGCGGCATGGCCGAAGGCGCATCGCGCGCTAGATACGGGCATACGCGGGACGGATCGGCAGCGATGGACCAGCGGGACAGATTTGCAGACAGCTTGCACGCGGCCTGGGCGCGGATGATCGGGCAGGACCTGCCCGCGGCCGCGGCGCGGGCGGGATGGCCGGTGCGCGAACCGGCGGACTTCGAGCGCATCCTGCTCGACCGGGTGCTCGGCGAGGGATGGGCGGGACCGGCCGACGACCTCGACCTCATCCTCGCGCTGGAACTCGGCGGGCGGGTGCTGGCGGGCGAGGTCTGTCCCGTGGCGCTCGACCGCGAATCGCGGGCGCGCCGCGAGGTGGCGGCGGCGGTGCTGGCGGCCGCGCTCCTCGGCCGGCGCGGGCGTCCGGAAGACACTTGAAGGGCCGCGGGCGAGGGCCTATCTTCAGCCTGTCGGCAGGGCTTCGGTTCCGACGACTATGGCGGTAGACGGACGACGGAATAGACGTTTCGGACCGGGAGGGCAGTACTCCCGCGCCTCCACCAAAGATCGCGCGTTGGGCGACGTATGGGGGCGAAACAGGATCGACGTGCGTTAAAAGGTCGTTTTGCTGCTCGGTGAGGTACCACCGTTATCGGTCCGAAAAGTACAGTTGCCAACGACAACCGTGCTCCGGTGGCCGTTGCCGCGTAAGCGGTAGCCAAACCGAAACCTAAGTCCAAGGCTGTAGCAGGTCTTGGCGGGGTCCGCAGGCACCTGGCAACAGAAGCCTGCACCTACCCCCCTCCCCTTTCGTTTCGACCGTTCCGCGTGGATGGCCGCGGGCGCGCGCTGCGGACCCGGGCCGCCCTCGGCGGCGGATCGGGGCGGGCCGGAAAGATTCGCCGCAGAACGATCTTTCCTCTGCGAGAGAATCGGTTAAGGTCTGGACCGCAGGCAGGGAGCCGGGGCGGAATGGCCAAAGGAATCAACTACGGGCAGCTGATGCAGAAGGCGCTCCGCCGGTTCCTGTCGGACGTGCTGACGCAGGTCGCGCGTGAGGGACTTCCCGGCAAGCACCACTTCTTCATCACCTTCGACACGACCCACCCGGGCGTCGACATGGCCGATTCGCTGCGCCACCGCTATCCGGAGGAGATGACGATCGTCCTGCAGGAATGGTTCCAGGACCTCGCTGTGATGAAGGACCGGTTCTCGGTGACGCTGAACTTCGGCAACGTGCCCGAGCCGATCGTGGTGCCGTTCGACGCGATCAAGACCTTCGTCGACCCCAGCGTGGAATTCGGCCTGAAGTTCGATGCGCATGAGGAGGGCGAGGCCGTGGCCCCGGACGCGCCCGCGCCCGAGGCGAAACCCGCAAAACCCGCGAAGCCCCGTCCCGCCGGCGAGGGCGAGGTCGTGAGCCTCGACAAGTTCCGCAAGCACTGAACCTCAGGCCGATTCGCCGTCCGCGAGGATGTGGGCGATGATGCGCTCGGCCTTGCGCCGTGCCTCGGGGCTGTCGGCCTCAAGCATGACCGTGGCGGCCATGTCGTCGGCCGCGGCGAAGGCCGCCGCGAAATCGGTGAGGGAGACCGGCTCGGGGCCGTCCGGAACGGGGCCGTCCTCGGGCAGATGCGCGCCGAGCGGGTCCTCGAGGCGCAGGGTGAGCCGCCAGCCGACCTGACCGCCCGCGGGCGCGAGTTCGATCACGCCGATGGTGAGGGTCGCGGACAGATCGCCGTATTCGTCGCCGGCGGCCACCGGGCCGTCGGTCGGCTCGGACACGAACTCGCGCGTGCACCGGGCGGCGACGCGCGGCACGTCCCGCCCGAGCTCGTCCCGGAGCCAGCGGATCAGGCGCGCAGGGGAGAGGTCGATCTCGGCTTCCATGGCATCAGTATTCGCCGGTCTCCACCAGGTCGCTGCCGTCGAAGAGCCGGTCGAGCCCCTCGTCCCAGTGGTCGGCCACGTGCGGATGGGACAGGAGGTATTCCCCGGTCGAGCTCTCGTGCCGTTCGACGGCCAAGGCCACGGCCTCGTCCCATTCCTCGGGCTCCATGTCGCCGCGGCCGATCCACATGAGCGCCACCAGTTCGGCCTGCTGGTCGGGCTCCAGATCCTCGATCTCGCCGATCAGTTCGGCGCGCAGCGGGTTGTCGGGGCTTTCCTGCAGCACCGCCGGCCCTTCGTCGTCGGTGGGGTTGGAGCCGGAATCGGGCGAGACCATCTCCTCCTGCGCCATCAGGGCGCGGGTCTTGAGGATCAGGCTCTGCAGGAACTCGGGGTGGATCGACAGTTCGTCCATGGGGCGTCCTCGGAAGATTCCATGCGATCCTAGCACGAAACCGACGGAGGCACGCGTTGACTTCGGTCAAGGACGCGGCGGGCGGGATCGGCTCTTGGACAATCGGATTGGACTCGGTGGCCGCGGTCGGTATACCGCGGGCGACAAACAGCCAGACGGGGGATGAGACATGGCCGCGACGCGCACGGAAACCGACAGCTTCGGCGCGCTCGAGGTTCCGACCGACCGCTACTGGGGTGCCCAGACCCAGCGGTCGATCCGGAACTTTCCGATCGGATGGGAGCAGCAGCCGGTGGCGATGCGCCGGGCGCTGGGCCTGATCAAGCAGGCCGCCGCCGAGGTGAACATGGAGCTCGGCGATCTCGACCCGACGATCGGCAAGGCGATCGTCGCGGCGGCGGCGGAGGTCGCGGCGGGCAAGCACGACGACCATTTCCCGCTGGTGGTCTGGCAGACCGGTTCGGGCACCCAGACGAACATGAACGCGAACGAGGTGATCTCGAACCGCGCGATCGAGATCCTCGGGGGCGAGATGGGCTCGAAGAAGCCGGTGCACCCGAACGACCACGTGAACATGGGCCAGTCGTCGAACGACACCTATCCCACCGCGATGCATGTGGCGACCGCGATGCTCGCGCACGAGGTGACGCTGCCGGGGCTGCGCAAGCTGCACGGGGCGCTCGCCGACAAGGCGGCGGCGTTCGCGGACATCATCAAGATCGGCCGGACCCATACCCAGGACGCGACGCCGCTGACGCTGGGCCAGGAATTCGGCGGCTATGCCTTCCAGGTGGAGCAGTCGATCAAGCGGGTCACCCACGCGCTGCACAACGTCTATCCGCTGGCGCAGGGCGGCACCGCGGTGGGCACCGGCCTCAACACCCGCAAGGGTTTCGCCGAGAAGATCGCCAAGCGCCTCGCCGAGCTGACCGGGCTCCCGTTCGTCACCGCGCCGAACAAGTTCGAGGCGCTGGCGGCGAACGACGCGATGGTCGAGATGTCGGGCGCGCTGAAGACGGTGGCGGTGAGCCTCTTCAAGATTGCCAACGACATTCGCCTGCTCGGCTCCGGTCCGCGCTGCGGCCTCGGCGAGCTGATCCTGCCCGAGAACGAGCCGGGATCCTCGATCATGCCGGGCAAGGTCAACCCGACCCAGGCCGAGGCGCTGACCATGGTCTGCGCCCAGGTGATGGGCAACGACGCGGCCGTGGGCTTCGCCGGCAGCCAGGGGCATTTCGAACTGAACGTCTACAAGCCGGTCATCGTCTACAACGTGCTGCAGGCGCTGCAGCTGCTCGGCGACGCGGCCTCGGCCTTCACCGACAACTGCGTGGTCGGGATCGAGGCCGACGAGGAGCGCATCTCGAAGCTGATGTGGGAGAGCCTGATGCTGGTCACGGCACTCGCCCCCGAGATCGGCTACGACAACGCCACCAAGGTGGCGAAGGCCGCCCACAAGAACCGGACGACCCTGAAGGAAGAGGCGATCCGGCTCGGCTTCGTCGATGCCGAGACCTTCGACCGCGTCGTGCAGCCGAAGGACATGCTCGGCCCGAAGGACTGAGACCCGCGCGGTCGGGAACCGCTTTGCCCGATGCGCGTTAGCCGCTACCTTCGACGGTGGGAGTCTGGCACGCGGCCGCTTGCGGCCCGGGAGGAGCGCGCATGAAGTGGCGGGGACGGCGGACGAGCGGCAACATCGAGGACCGGCGCGGCGGCGGCGGCATGGTGCGCGGCGCGGGCGTGGGCGGCATCGGGCTGGTGATCGTGCTGCTGATCGGCATGATCTTCGGGGTCGACCTGACGCCGCTGCTCGGGCCGCAGGGCGGTGCGCTCATCCCCAGCCAGACCGAGGTCGCGACGGGCGAGAACAAGATCGACGACGAGGTCGAGCAGTTCGTCGGCGTGGTGCTGGCCGATACCGAGGAGATCTGGAACGAGATCTTCGCCGCCTCGGGGCTGACCTATCGCGAGCCGGTACTGGTGCTTTATTCCGGCGTGACGAGTTCGGCCTGCGGTGGGGCGGATGCCGCGATGGGGCCGTTCTACTGTCCGAACGACCGGCGGGTGTTCCTCGACACCGACTTCTTCCGGGTGATGGAACAGCAGCTCGGCGCGCAGGGCGACTTCGCCGCGGCCTATGTGATTGCCCACGAGATCGGCCATCACGTGCAGAACGAGCTGGGCCTGCTCGGCCAGGTGCAGAGCATGCGCAGGCAGGTGAGCCAGTCCGAGAACAACGCGCTTTCGGTGCGGACCGAGCTGCAGGCGGACTGCTACGCCGGTCTCTGGGCGCGCTATGCCGAGGAACGCTTCGGCATCCTCGACGACGGCGACATCGAGGAGGCGCTGAACACCGCTGCGCGCATCGGCGACGACGCGCTGCAGCGCCGGTCGCAAGGCGTGGTGGTGCCCGACAGCTTCACCCACGGATCGTCGGAACAGCGCCAGCGCTGGTTCCACCGCGGCTTCTCGACCGGCGACCCGCAGGCCTGCGACACCTTCTCGACGGACCGGCTGTGAGTGGGGTCGTCAACCTGCGGCAGGCGCGCAAGGCCCGCGCCCGCGACGCGGCGAAGCGCGAGGCGGATGCGAACGCCGCGCGCCACGGCCGCACCAAGGGCCAGAAGGCGCGGGAGGCGGCGGACAAGGCGCGGGCCGAGGCGCATCTCGACGGCCACCGGCGGGAAGGGTCCGAGGGGGATGGCGGCGCGTGACCCCCGCCGGCCGGTCAAACGGTCGCTAACGCTGCGCGGGCACCGGACGAGCGTCAGCCTCGAGGAGCCGTTCTGGCAGGCCTTCCGCGAGATCGCCGCGGTCGAGGGCAAGCCGCTGAATGCGCTCGCCGCCGAGATCGACGCCGCCCGAGACCCGGCAACGGGGCTCGCCTCGGCGATCCGGCTGCATGTGCTGGCCTGGTACCGGGCGCGTCAGCCGATCTGAGAGAGCGCCGGGAAGGTCTCGAGCAGCCAGAAGGAGAGTTCCGAGAAGGACCCGGTCAGGAGCAGGATGCCGACGCCCACCAGCAGCACGCCCATCGCCCGCTCGATCGTTGCCATGTGCTTGCGCAGGCCGCGCATCACCCCGAGGAAGTGGCGCAGGAACATCGCGGCGAGCAGGAAGGGCACACCGAGCCCAACCGCATAGGCGCCCATCAGCGTCATGCCGCGCCCGACCGAACCCTCCTGCGCGGCGAGCGAGAGGATCGCGCCGAGCACCGGGCCGATGCAGGGCGTCCAGCCGAAGGCGAAGGCGAGGCCGAGCACATAGGCGCCGATCATGCTGCCCGTCTCGCTGCGGGCCTCGAACCGGGCCTCGCGATACAGGATCGGGATGCGCAGGATGCCGAGGAAATGCAGGCCGAAGAGCACGATCACGACGCCCGCGACGATCGACATCTCGCGCTGGTACTGGAGGAAGACCTGGCCGAAGGCCGAGGCGGCGAGGCCGAGGAACAGGAACACCGTCGAGAGGCCGAGCACGAAGAAGAGTGCCGAGCGCAGGATCCGCCGGTCGTCGGCCTTGCCGGCGCTGATGTCGTCGATCGATGCGCCGGCCATGAAGGCGAGATAGGGCGGAACGATCGGCAGGACGCAGGGCGACAGGAAGCTGAGGACCCCGGCGACGAGCGCCACCAGCATCGCCGGCGCGAGCGAAGCGTCCCAGAGATCGATTCCGAACATGCGTCGTGGCCCGTTGCTCCCGAAGCGGTGACGCTAGCGGGATTTTCCCCTGCAGTCATCGCGGTACGCGTCACATTGGCGTGGACAAATGTTTCAGCCGCCGATAGCCGTCGGGCCATGGAAGCCGATGCCGAACTCGACGCGCGCGGGCTGCTCTGCCCGCTGCCGGTGCTGAAGACGCGCAAGCGCCTCGGCGCGCTCGCGCCCGGGCAGGTGCTGCGCGTGCTGGCCGACGATCCGGCGGCGCTGGTCGACATGCCGCATTTCTGCGCCGAGCAGGGCCACGAGCTGGTGGCCCGCGACGAGCGGGGCCACCCGGAATACGCCTATCTGATCCGCAAGGGCGGTCAGAGACCCTTGGAGCGGTAGCTGGCCGCGACCCGGGAAATCGACACGAGATAGGCCGCGACGCGCAGGTCGTCGACGTCCTTGCGGCCGTGCCACACCTCGCGCATCGACTGGTAGGCGGTGCGCATCGTGTCGTCGAGGCCGGAGCGGACCAGCTCCAGCTCGCCCGCGCCGCGCACGAACTGGTTCTTGAACTCCTCCGACAGGCCCTGCTTCAGCCCGGCGGTGCGCGCGACGCGTTCGAGCTCGTTGACGAGGAGCGCGTGCTGCGCCTCCTCCTGCCGGCGCTGCATCCGGCCGAAGCGGATGTGGCTGAGGTTCTTCACCCATTCGAAATAGGAGACGGTGACGCCGCCGGCATTGGCGTAGAGGTCGGGGATGATCACGGTGCCCTTGCGGCGCAGGATCTCGTCGGCGCCGGCGGTGATCGGGCCGTTCGCCGCCTCGATGATCAGGGGCGCCCTGATCCGGTCGGCATTGCCGAGATGGATCACCGATTCCATCGCCGCGGGGATCAGGATGTCGCATTCCTCCTCGAGCACGGCCGCGCCGTCCTCGACATAGGTGCCCTGCGGGAAGCCCTTCACCCCGCCGCTCGCCCCGATATGGGCGCGCAGGAACTCGATGGGCAGGCCGTCGGGGTTCAGCACCGCGCCGTCGCGCTCGATCACCGCGACGATCTTGGCGCCGTCCTCCTCGGAGAGGAACTTGGCGGCGTGGAAGCCGACGTTGCCGAGGCCCTGCACGATGATGCGCTTGCCGTCGAGCGAGCCGTCGAGGCGGGCGGCCTTCACGTCCTCGGGATGGCGGAAGAATTCGCGGAGCGCGTACTGCACGCCGCGGCCGGTGGCCTCGACGCGGCCCTGGATGCCGCCGGCGTTGAGCGGCTTGCCGGTGACGCAGGCGGCGGCGTTGATGTCGGTGGTGTTCATCCGCCGGTACTGGTCGACGATCCAGGCCATCTCGCGCTCGCCGGTGCCCATGTCGGGGGCGGGCACGTTCTGGCTGGGGTTGATCAGGTCGCGCTTGGCGAGCTCGTAGGCGAAGCGGCGGGTGATCAGTTCCAGCTCATGCTCGTTCCATTCCCGCGGGTCGATGCGCAGGCCGCCCTTGGAGCCGCCGAAGGGTGTCTCCACCAGCGCGCATTTGTAGGTCATCAGCGCGGCCAGCGCCTCGACCTCGTCCTGGTTGACGCTCATCGCGTAGCGGATCCCGCCCTTGACCGGCTCCATGTGCTCCGAATGCACCGAGCGGTAGCCGGTGAAGGTGTGGATGGCGCCGCGGAGGCGGACGCCGAAGCGCACCGTGTAGGTGGAGTTGCAGACGCGGATCTTCTCCTCGAGGCCGGGGCTCAGGTCCATCAGCCGCACGGCCCGATTGAACATCAGATCGACGGATTCGCGGAAGCTCGGCTCGCGCAGCGGTGCGTTCATGGCGTTTCTCCCCAAGGCTTTCGTTGGCCGGAATCGGGCAAGTCCCATCTAACCACCCCCCCGCGGCCCGGCGCAAGCAAAGCCGGGCCGGGTCAGGTCCCGCGCGGCTTTGCCCGGCGGGTGGGTTCGGCCGCGGTGGGGTCCTCGGGCCACGGGTGGCGGGGATAGCGGCCGCGCAGGTCGCGGCGCACGTCGACATAGGAACTGGCCCAGAAGCCCGGCAGGTCGGCGGTGGTCTGCACCGGCCGCTGGGCGGGGGAGAGCAGTTCGAGGACCAGCGGCACGCGCGCGGGGCCGATGGCGGGATGCTCGGTCAGGCCGAACATTTCCTGCAGGCGCACGGCGATGGAAGGCTGTGCGCCGGAATAGTCGATGGGCAGCCGGGTGCCCGTGGGCGCGGTGATCGCCTCGGGCGCGAGGCGGTCGAGGCGCTGGAGCGCGGGCCAGTCGAGCCGGGCGCGCAGCGCGGCGAGGAGGTCGAGCCGGCCGAGGTCGTCGGCCCGCGTCATCCCCGCGAGATGGGGGGCGAGCCAGGTCTCCAGTGATGCCATCAGCCCGGCCTCGGAACAGTCGGGCAGGTCCTCGCCCTGTGCGCGCAGCCATTCGACGCGCGCAGCGAAGAGCTGGGCAGGACGGCTCCAGGGCAGGCAGTCGGGCCCGAGGTCGCGAATGCCCTCGATCAGGGCGGCGGCCAACGCTTCGGCGGGCGCGTCCCGCCAGGGCCGATCCTCGAGCGCCAGCGCGCCGAGCATCAGCCGCTCGCGGGCGCGGACGGCGCGGTCGCGCCGGGACCAGTCGCAGGACCGGACCCGCGCCACCCGCCCGGCGTGCAGGTCGCGGATCTCCGATTCGGTGACCGGCAGCGCGCGCCGGATCAGCGCCTCGCGCGGGTCGCCGTCGAGATCGGCGGCGACCAGCATGGTTGCCGTGGCGAGCGGGTCGTCGTCGGGCAGATGCGCGCCCTTGCCGCCCGAGAGCAGGTAGCGCGGGCGGTCGCCGGGGCGGCGCAGGCCGATGCGGTCGGGATAGGCGAGCGAGAGCAGCGCACCCGCGGAGAGACCGGCACCGGAGCCGCGCGGGGCGAGGCGGCGCAGGCGCGCGGCCTCCGCCCGGATCGCCTCGACCGCGCCGCGGTCCGCGGACCGACTGGGGTCGCGCAGTGCGGCGAGGCGGAGCGCGAGATCGGCGGGCGGGCGTCCCCCCTGCCCCCGCAGCGGATCGCGCGCCTCGGCCAGCGCGGCCAGATCGGCGGCCAGCGCCCCGGCGCCGTGCCGCGCGCCCTCGACCAGCATGTGGCCGAGCCGGGGATGCACCGGAAGCCGGGCGAGCGTCCGGCCGTGGTCGGTGATCCGCCCCTGGCCGTCGAGCGCGCCGAGATCGGCGAGCAGCGCGCGCGCCTCGGCCAGCGCCGCCTCGGGCGGCGGGGTGAGGAAGGCCATCCCCGCCGCGTCGCCCGCGCCCCAGAGCGCGAGTTCGAGCGCGAGGCCGGCGAGATCGGCGCTGGCGATCTCGGGCGGCGGGAAGGCGGCGAGTGCCCCCTCCTCGCCCCGGGTCCAGAGGCGGTAGCACCGGCCCGGCGCCACCCGCCCCGCCCGGCCGCGGCGCTGCTCGGCCTCGGCGCGGGTGACGCGCTCGGTGACGAGCCGGGTCATGCCGCTGCCGGGATCGTAGCGGGCGCGGCGCGACCGTCCGGCGTCGACCACCACGCGCACGTCGGGGATGGTCAGCGAGGTCTCGGCGATCGCGGTGGCGAGCACGAGCTTGCGGCGGTCCGCGAGCGGCTCCAGCGCCGCGCGCTGGCGGGCGAATGGCAGCCCGCCGTGCAGCGGCTGGAGCGCAACCTCCGGGCCGAGACGGGGCGCGAGCAGGCGCTCGACCCGGCCGATCTCGGGCGCCCCGGGCAGGAAGACGAGCACGCCGCCCCCGGTCTCGGCCAGCGCCTTCAGGGTCAGCTCGGCGACGGCCGAGGCGAAGGCGGCGGGGCCGTCGGCGGTCCGGCCCCAGGGTCGGTCGAGCCAGATCGTCTCGACCGGATAGGCCCGTCCCTCGGCCGTGATCACCGGCGCGCCGCCCATCAGCTCCGCGACCGGCGCCGCGTCGAGCGTGGCCGACATCACGAGGAGGTTCAGGTCGGGCCGGAGCGCTCCGCGCGCCTCGATGGTGAGCGCGAGGCCCAGATCCGCCTGCAGCGCGCGTTCGTGGAACTCGTCGAAGATCACACAACCGATGCCGGGCAGGTCGGGCTCGGACTGGATCATCCGGGTGAGGATGCCCTCGGTGACCACCTCGATCCGGGTGCCGGGCACGGATTCGCCGCGGATGCGGTAGCCGACGCGCCCGCCCGGCGCCTCGCCGATCTCGGCCGCCAGCCGCTCGGCGGCGGCGCGGGCAGCGACACGGCGGGGCTCCAGCATCAGGATGCGGCCGGGGCAGAGGTCGCGTTCGAGGAGGTAGAGCGGCACGCGCGTGGTCTTGCCGGCGCCGGGCGGGGCCTGGAGCACCGCGCGCCCCTGGTCCCGGAGCGCGGCGAAGAGTTCCGGCAGAACCGGCTCGATCGGCAGCGTCATGGCCGGGATCAGCCCCGGCGCTCGACCACCGCGAGGCCGAAGCGGGTGCGGGTCTCGATGCGCTCGATGCGCAGGGTCCCGTCGCCGTTCGGCAGGAAGACCAGCTTGAACGGGTATTCGCGCTGCGAGGACAGCGAATGCGCCTCGCCCTCGACCCGCGCATAGGTGCCGGTACAGGTGAAGCCCTGCTCGGCCGGGACCGGCTTGTCGAGGAGGATCAGCGAACGCCGCGAGCCGTCGAAGAGGTCGAGCCGCTTGTCGCAGATCTCGCCTGCCTCGTCGTCGCGCAGGAGCAGGAAGCTCGCCGAGAGCGGGTCGATCGTGCCCACCTGACGGTCGAGCTCCGGCAGGCTGCGCCGCGGCGGGGTGATCGTGACGCGGGTCGGGCCGCCGTCGCCGAAGGCCACGTCGGTCTGCCGCTCGCCCTGGCTGGAGCGGGAATGCGCGACGAAGCGGGACGGCTGGACCGCGCCGTTTCCGGCGACCCGGCCCGTGGATTCGCCCGAGAACCCGAAGCGCGCGACGGCGCCGATCAGCCCGGTAGTGCTGATCCGGCTGGTGGTCCGGTAGCGGTCGCCGTCGAGCGCGGTGGCGAGCGTCAGTTCGCCCGCGCGGATGCCGGAGACATAGAGATTGAAGACGCCGTCGGCGGCGGCTGCGGGAACCTGCGCCATCGCCCCGAAGAGCGCAGCGGCGAGGGCGAGGGATCGGAAGCGATGCGCCATGGCTTTGGCCCTGCAATTGTCTCGGGACAACTGTGCGAAGATATGTCATTGAGCCCCCGCCCGGAAGGGCGCAACCGCAGGGCCGAAGTGAAAGCTGCGTGAGGCGGGCGTGAAGGACGGCACGGCATCCCTTGCCGAGGCGGTAGCGGCGGGTGACCGGCGCGCGCTCGCCCGGGCGATCACGCTGGTGGAATCGACGCGCGACGACCACCGGGCACAGGCGCGCGACCTCCTCGGCCGGCTGGCCGGGCGCGGGCGCGAGGCGCTGCGCGTCGGGCTTTCCGGCACGCCGGGCGTCGGCAAGTCGAGCTTCATCGAGGCGCTGGGCATGATGCTGACCGGCCGGGGCGTGAAGCTCGCCGTGCTCGCGGTCGATCCCTCCTCGCAGCGGACCGGCGGCTCGATCCTCGGCGACAAGACCCGGATGGAGCGGCTCGCCCGGGAACCGAACGCCTTCATCCGCCCCTCGCCCAGCCAAGGCGGGCTCGGCGGCGTGGGCCGGCGCACGCGCGAGGCGATCCGGCTGGTCGAGGCGGCGGGCCATGACGTGGTGCTGGTCGAGACCGTGGGCGTCGGACAGTCCGAGACCATGGTCGCCGAGATGACCGACGTCTTCTGCCTGCTGCTCGCCCCGGCGGGCGGCGACGAGTTGCAGGGGGTGAAGCGCGGGATCATGGAGATCGCCGACCTGATCCTCGTGAACAAGGCCGATGGCGAGCTGAAGGCCGCGGCCGAGCGGACCCGGGCCGACTATGCCGGTGCGCTCCGGCTGATGCGGCACCGGCCGCAGGACCCGCCGGGCTTCCCGAAGGCGTTGTGCGTCTCGGCGCATACCGGCGCCGGGCTCGAGGCGGCGTGGTCCGAGATCGCGGCGCTCGACGCCGCGCGGCGCGCGTCGGGGGTGCGCGATGCGCGGCGGCGGGAACAGGCGCTGAGCTGGTTCGCCGAGGCGGTGGAGCGCGGGCTGATCGCGCGGCTCCGCTCCGACCCGCAGGCCGCGCGCCGGCAGGAGGCGCTGGCGCAGGCGGTGGCGGCGGGCGAGCTCGCCCCCGATGCGGCGGCCGACGCGCTCCTCCAGGGCTTCGCGCCGCTGCGCGCGCCGGAGCCGGGTGACGATCGGGGTTGACGGGCGCGCCGGGCTTGCGTAAACGCCGGGCTTCGATTTCCGGGCGCGGTCGCGTGCCCTGCGACCTTTGTCGATACTTCGAGGACAGAACCATGTCTCGCCGCTGCGAACTGACCGGGAAGGGCGTGCAAACCGGCCACAACGTGAGCCACGCCAACAACAAGACCAAGCGCCGCTTCCTGCCGAACCTGACCGAGGTGACGCTGGCGAGCGAGGCGCTCGGCCAGAGCTTCCGCTTCCGCATCGCGGCCGCGACCCTGCGCAGCGTCGACCACCGCGGCGGGCTCGATGCCTTCCTCGCCCGCGCGAAGGACGACGAGCTTTCGCCGAAGGCGCTGAAGGTCAAGCGCGACATCGCGAAGGCCGCCAGCGCGGCCTGAGCCGCGCAACCGCTTTCCGCAAGGATCGAGACCGCAGGCCGGCCCATGCCGCGCCTGCGGTTTCCCTTGTCCGGGGGGGACCGGGTGCCTAGAGTCTTCGGCATGAGCCGGATCGCGCAAGACTTCCTCGCCTGCCTGCTGGTTCTGGTCCTGATGCTGACCGGACTGGCGCAGGGCGTCCATGCGGCGCGCGGGCCGGATTCGATGGTGATCTGCGCGGCGGCGGGGCCGGTCGACATCCCGCTGCCCGGCGGCGACACGGCCCGGGTGCATTGCCCCGACTGCCTGCCGCAATCGCTGGCCGCGGCGCCGCCCGCCTCGCTGCGGGGACCGGATGCGCGTCCCCGCGCAATGGCCTGGCAGGAACCCCGGGCCACGGTGGTGATGGGACCGCCGCTCGTGACGTCGATCCGGGGGCCACCGGCGCAAGGGCGCGCCTGAACCGCCTTCCCTTGCAGTCGATACACCGGAGAACCCGATGACCCGTCTCAAATCCGCGGCGCTCGCCGCCATCCTGATCCTGTCGCCCGCGTCGCTTCTGGCCGAGGAGGGGCACCAGGTGCTCGGCGAAGCGAACGGCATCCTCGTCGAGGACGGCCTCGCCTTCGCCGCGGGCGCCATGGCCCGCTCGGGCGCGGCCTACATGCGAATCACCAACAGCAATGCCGAGGACGACCGCCTCGTCGCCGCGCGCAGCGACGCCGCCCAGCGCGTGGAACTGCACACCCACATCGTCGACAACGGCGTGGCGCGCATGGTCGAGGTGACCGAGGGCATTCCGCTGCCCGCGGGCGAGACCGTGCTGCTCGAACGCGGCGGGTTCCACGTGATGTTCATGGGCCTGACCGGGTCGTGGAGCCCCGATGCGCCCGTCGAGGTGGTCCTCGTCTTCGAGAATTCGGGCGAGATCGCGATCGCCGTGCCGGTGACGGCCGAGATGCCGATGCCCCCCGCGGGCACCCACGGCGGCCACGGACCGGCGCAGGGCAACTGAACCCGGCGGAGCGCGGCCCGGCCGGGCCGCGCTCACCCACCCTGCTCCGGGCAGGAGGCGGGGATCTCCGCCTCGACGAAGCGGGTCTGGCCGCATTGCGGGCAGGCGGGTTCCCGGACGGCCCGGATCACGCCGCAGGTGATGCAGCATCGGTCCACCGCCGGACCCGACGAATGCGCCTCCAGCATCTGGACCGGCGACATGACCGAGAGACCCCGGCGCGGCCTCGCGTAGGGAAAGACCGACGGCTCGCCCGAAAGACGATCTCGAGATAGAATAGGGCCGGGGCGTCACCCCAGAACAGTCGGGTGGGCTCGAAGGGGATGATGTCTTCCATGACGCTCTCCCGGCCGTGAACGCGGACCGGACCCCGTCCGGTTCCCCGTGCGGCGGTCAGGACCCTCTGCCCGTCACGACGAAGGCCGCAGACATTGCCTGCCTGCGGCCTTTCCCATCCTTGCAGCGCCCGTGGCGCGAGGCCTCAGAGGTCTTGCACCTCCTCGCAGATGGTCTGCATCTGGGCGAGCGAATAACCCGTGGCCGACGGTGCCGCGCCCTGCTGGGTGCCAGCCTGACCCGGCTGGCCGGCCACGTGCTGTTCCGCGGCACCGGCCGCATCCTCGCCGCCGGCCGCGCCGGTCTGGGCCGACGGGACGGGGGCCGCCGCCGAGCCGCTTTCGGCGCTGTCGCCGTGGGCTGTAGAGAACGCCTCGCAATCCGAGCGGATCATCTCCTGATCGGGTTCCGAAAGCGCATCCCAGCTGCTCAGCATGTCCGTGTCGGTGCGCAGGTTCTCGGACTCGGCGTCATCGAAGAACACCGTTCCGAAGGAGAGCGGCCAACCCGTGCCGAACCTGCCGTCGTCCGCCGCATCACCCTGCGCGACGGCAGGCGCGGACAGGAGCGCCAGCAAGGGCGCGGCAAGAAGTGCATGTTTCATGTTCTGGTCCTTTCGCCTTGTTTCCACGGCGGCCGATCCGGCCCCCGGCGTTGGAGGAACCACGGGCCATGCAGGATTGTTCCCGTGAGACCGCCACCCCTTTACCGGCGGCGTGATCTTGCCCGGCGGTGGCTCATGCGGGTCCTGCGGCGGGATCGGCGGCGGGTCGGGCATCGGATTCCGCTCGGGCGGCCCGCCCGGAACGGGACAGTCCGGCTCGCTCGGTGGCGAGTCCGGTCGAATGACACTGATCGACTGATCCTCTCCTGCCGTGCCACCTCGGCATGGCCACGGCAATCTCCGTACCAGCCGCACGCGTCGTCGCCGTCGCGCGAGGACCGCGATCCGCGCCGGTCGTCGTCCTCGCAGCGCGGGGCGTTCGTCGGGCTTCGTCGAGTCCCTCAACGCCCAACGCTCGCCGAGGAAGAGGCAACGGATGCCACCCCTGTCGGCGATCGCCGAGGGCGAGGTCAACGCCGCCGCCATCGCGGCGGAATGACCATCGGTCCGGGAGGCCCGGCGCCCCCGGACCGACCCGCGCCTAAATTCCGCGCAGCCGCTTGCGCAGGGCGGCGCGTCCGCGGTTGATCCGGCTCTTGATCGTGCCGATGTCGCAGTCGAGCGTCGCGGCCGCATCCGCGTAGCTTTCCCCCAGGACCGCCACCAGGACGATCGCCTCGCGGAAATGCATGGGCAGCGCGTGGATCGCCGCCTCCGTCTCGCGCAGCTGGATGTTCCACAGCTGCGTGTCCTCGGTCGATTGCGGCAGCGCGGACGCGCAGTCCTGATCCCCGGGCCGCTCGCGCGACCGCTTCACCCAGTCCGAATGGAACCGGTTGCGCATGATCGTGAAGAGCCGGGCGCGCAGGTTCGTTCCCCTCTGGAACAGATGCGCGTTCTCGATCGCCCGGATCAGCGTCTCCTGCACGAGATCGTCGGCCTCCACCGGGCTCTTGCACAGGGACCGCCGTAGACGCGCAGCGCGGGGATGAACCCGACGATCTCGTCGCTCAGGCGCGGCGCAGGCGGCGGTGCGTCGCGGGGTTCCCGGCCCGTCGTCGAAGCCTTGTTCGTCGTCAGGGGAACGTCGTCGCCGAGTCTGGTGCAGGTCACCTGCGGACACATGCCGATTCCTTCCGTTGACTGCCCGGAGGCGCCGCCTTCCCGTGGCGGCCTCGGTCCCTCTCCGGGTCCGCATGAGAGCCGGGCGGGTACCGGACAATTCGGCGCTCCCCGCATGGTTCCACAGAAAACCGGAACAATCCGGGGTTGAGCGGCCCCGGGCGGGGATCGGCGGCGCTCCTGCGGAAAGCGCGGGCCGGGCGATCGCCCGCCTGGCCGGCGCCCCGCCGCGGCCACGCGGAGCAGGATTAAAAAACCGTTACCACGCGATGAATTTCCATCTTTTCTGCCGCAAAGCCCCATGATTGCGGGCGCTTGGCACCGCCCCGGTGACGCGCCCGCCACAGCGTCCCCAAGATAGTTTCGGGCGGGCGCGAAAACTGCTTGTCATCGGGGACGGATGGCCCCATATGCGCGGCCCTGACGCCAACGCACGCACCTCTGCTCGGCCTCCCTGTAGGACTCAAGTAGCGACGGTAACGTCTCTGTTTAGGCACGCCGGGGCGTTCCCCCGGGACTGATGGAGATGCTGATGTTGAACGCCGCTGCCCTTTCGGGCCCCGCCCCCCTTTTCTCCGACGCCCACCCGGCCCGATCCGCAGCGACCGCCCGGCAGGAGGACTTCATCCGCGCGCACGACTATCGCGAGCCGGTGATGATCTTCGACCTGGAGCTTCTCCGGGCGAAGTATGCCGCGCTCTCGGCGGGGCTCGGCGACGCCGTGATCCACTACGCGGTCAAGGCCAATCCCGCGCCCGAGGTGATCTCGACGCTCGCCGCGATGGGCAGCCGGTTCGACGCCGCCTCGCGCGGCGAGATCGACCTCTGCGTCGGGCTCGGCGTGCCGGCCGAGCATGTCGCCTTCGGCAACACGATCAAGCGGGCCGAGGACATCGCCCATGCCCATGCGCTCGGCGTGCGGCAGTTCGCGGCCGATGCCGAGGCGGAGGTGCGCAAGATCGCGCGGCATGCGCCGGGCGCGCGGGTGATCATCCGCCTGCTGGTCGAGGCCTCGGGCGCGGACTGGCCGCTGACGCGGAAGTTCGGCTGCGGCCCGGCCGAGGCGCTGCGGCTGATGGACCTCGCGCGGTTCCTCGGGCTCGACCCCGCGGGCGTCTCGTTCCACGTCGGCTCGCAGACCCGCGATCCGGCGATGTGGACCGGCACGCTCGACGCGGTGCAGATGCTCTTCACCGCGGCCAAGGCCCGCGGCCATGCCCTGCGCGTCCTGAACATCGGCGGCGGCTTCCCGGCCTTCTACGGCCACCCGCTGCCGGACACCACCGACTACGCCGCCGAGGTGATGCGTCAGGTGCGCGCCCGCTTCGGTGACGCGGTCGAGGTGATGGCCGAGCCGGGGCGCGGGCTGGTGGCCGAGGCGGGGCTGATCCTCGCCGAGGTGCTGCTCGTGGCGAAGAAGGACGCCTCGGACCTGGTGCGCTGGGTCTATCTCGACATCGGCAAGTTCTCGGGCCTCGCCGAGACGATGGAGGAGGCGATCCGCTACCAGATCGAGACGCGGCACGAGGGCGACACCGGTCCCTGCGTGCTGGCGGGACCCTCCTGCGACTCGGCCGACGTGCTCTACGAGAAGCGGCCGATCCAGCTGCCGGTCGCGCTGCAGGACGGCGACAAGGTGCGCATCCTCTGCACCGGGGCCTATACCACCAGCTATTCCTCGGTGGGCTTCAACGGCTTCCCGCCGCTGAAGGCGGTCTATCTGAACTGATGAGACGCCGCCGCCCGGCTCAGGCCCGGCGGCGGCGAAACGGCTGCGGCATCAGCCGCAGGATCGCGCCGGCGACCGCCTCGGGGCTGCCGGCCGCGTCGACCCGGTTCCATCCGAGCGGGCCGAGGTCGTAGCCGAGCTGGCGCTCCAGCACCGCCAGATCCGCATCCGACGGCCCGCCGCGGCGGGCCGCGACCCGGGCCCGCAGCGCCTCGGGCGGAAGCTCCAGCCAGACGCCACGGAACGGCACGCCCGCGGACTGGGCCGCGGCCTCCACCGCCTGCCGCTCCTCGGGGCGGGCGAAGACCGCATCGGCGATCACGGTCCCGCCCGCGCCTGCCAGCGCGCCGGTTCTGTCGGTAATGGCGAGATAGACCTTCAGCGACACGTCCGGCGCATAGGCCTCCGGCGGCAGACGGGTCTCGGGCGCCACGCCGAAGAGCGCCTTGCGCAGACGGTCGCTGGAGAGGATGCGCGCCCCCGACCCGCCGCCGATCCGGGGGGCGAGCGTCTCGGCCACCGTCGACTTGCCCGAGCCGCTGAGCCCGCCGATCGCCACCACCACCGGCGGCACCGGCGCGAGCAGGTCGCGCGCCATGGCGAAATAGGCCTGCGCCTCGGCGGTCAGCCCTCCATCGGGATCGCCGCCCGTGTCGATGCGGGTCGCGGTCACGTGCGCCCGGACCGCCGCGCGCAGCGCCATGAAGAACGGGATCAGCGGCAGGCCGTCCTCGTCCCCCGTCGCGTCGAGATAGCGGTTCATCACTAGGTTCGCGAAGCCGTCGAGGCCGCGGTGGCGCAGGTCCATCAGCAGGAACGCGAGATCGTAGAGCACGTCGACCGTGGCGATCGCATCGTTGAACTCGATGCAGTCGAAGACGACCGGCCGCCCCCGGTCGAGGAAGATGTTCCGCAGGTGCAGATCGCCGTGGCAGAGCCGCACCCGGCCCGCCCTTCCGCGAGCGTCGAGGAGCGCGCGGTGCTGTTCGAGCCCCTCGCGGAACGCCGCATTGAACGACCGGACCGCGGCCGCCGGAAAGACGCGCGTCTCGGCCAGCGCCGCCTCGTTCACGTCGAGGACCGCGGCCACATGCGCCGATCCGGGCGGATCGGAGACGACCGGCGCCCTGGCGTGGAAGGCCGCGACCGCGGCGGCGAGGCCGGTCATGAGATCGCGGTCGAGCCCGCCGCGCGCGGCCACCGCATCGAGAAGCGCCGACTGGTCGAAGCGCAGCATCTCGACCACCGCATCGACGAGCGACCCGTCCCCGTCGAATTCGAGGCGGCCTTCGGGCGTCCGGGTGATCCGGCGGACCGCGAGATAGTGGTCGGGCGCGGTCAGCCGGTTCCGCTCAAGCTCCCGTTCGCAGCAGGCGAGCCGCAGCGCCGGCGTCGAGAAATCCGCATAGGGCAGCCGCACCGCGCGCTTCAGCTTCCAGGCCCGGTCGCCGGCCATGTGGATCAGCGAGATATGGGTCCCGATCACCTCGACCGGGCCCGGCCGTCCGAGATTCGCCGGATCGGTCAGGAACGCCCGGATCTCGGCCTGATCCTCGACGATCACCGGCGCGCGCCCCGCCTATTTCATCAGCACGTAGCTGCCCGGCGCCGGCCCGAGCGGCGGATAGCCGCGCTCCGGCGCGCCGAGCGGCGGCGGCGGACAGGGCGCGCCCGACCGCTTGTCCAGCCAGTCCGTCCAGGCCGGCCACCACGAGCCCTGCACCAGTTCCGCCCGCTCCGCCCAGACCTCGGGCGGGAGGTAGCGGTCGACCGAGTTGGCGTGGTGGATGCGGTAGTGCCGCCACGCCGGCCCCGGCGCCGCCACCACGCCCACGTTGTGCCCGCCGTTCGTCAGCACGAAGGTCACGTCGGTATCGGCGAGCAGGTGGAGCTTGTAGACCGAACGCCAGGGCGCGATGTGGTCGGTCTCGGTCCCGAGGGCGAAGAACGGCGCCTCGATGTCCTTGATCGAGACCGGCCGCTCGCCGACCTCGAATTTCGCATTGGCGAGCCGGTTTTCCAGAAAGAGGTGCCGCAGGTACTCGGCATGCATCCGGTAGGGCATGCGGGTCGCGTCGGCGTTCCACGCGGTCATCGCGTTCCCCGCCGCGCGCTCGCCCATCAGGTAGGTGCGCACCGCCTTCGACCAGATCAGGTCGTTCGAGCGCAGCAGCTGGAAGGCACCGGCCATCTGACGCGAGTCGAGGAAGCCCTGCTCCCACATGATGTCCTCGAGGAAGCGGACCTCGCTCTCGGAGATGAAGAGCGACAGTTCGCCCGCCTCCGAGAAGTCGCCCTGCGCCGCGAAGAGGCTGACCGAGGCGAGCCGCATGTCGCCGTCCCGCGCCATGGCCGAGGCGGCGATCAGGAGGAGCGTGCCGCCGAGGCAGTAGCCGACCGCATGCATCCGCTCCGCCCCGGTGATCGCCTGCACCGCGTCGAAGGCGGCGAGCGGCCCCAGCCGGCGGTAGTCCTCCATCCCCCGGTCGCGGTCGGAGGGATCGGGGTTCTTCCACGATATCACGAAGACCGTGTAGCCCTGCCCGGTCAGGTGCCGGATCAGCGAGCTTTCTGGCGTGAGGTCGAGGATGTAGTACTTCATGATCCAGGCCGGCACGATCACCACCGGCTCGGGCCGGACCTCGGCCGTGGTCGGGGCGTACTGGATCAGTTCCATCAGCGCGTTCCGGTGGACGACCGCACCCGGCGTGACCGCCATGTTCCGTCCGACCTCGAAATCCCCGTCGGCGGGCGCGGGCTTGCGCTGTACCGTCCGGTCGAGGTCCTCGATGAAATGGGCGAAGCCGCGCAACAGGTTCTGGCCGCCCTCGTCCCAGGTCTTCTTCAGCGCCTCGGGATTGGTCCAGAGGAAGTTCGAGGGCGCGTAGATGTCGAGGATCTGGCGGCTGATGAACTCGATCGACCGCTCGCGCGGCCGCGCCACGCCCGGCACCCCGGTGGTCGCGTTGTGCCACCACTGCTGCTGCAACAGGAACGCCTGCTTGTAGAAGTTGAAGGGCGCCTTCGCCCAGCCGGGATCCGAGAACCGCCGATCCTGCGGCAGAGGCTCGATGCAGTCCTCGGCCTCGGGGTCGAGAAGTCCGCCGCGCGCCGCATGGTCGAGCAGGCGCAGCCACTTGCGCCGCGCCTTGTCCGCAAGCTCGATCTGCTTGCCGGGTGCCGTGGCGAGATGCAGCCACCAGTCGAGCGTGGTGGCCGCGACCGCCCGGGGCGATAGCCCGCTGGTCACCCGGCCCATCGCCGCATTGAACATGCGGTCGATCATCTCGTAGCTCGCCCGGGCCTCGAACGGGTCGCGCTCGGCCTGATAGGGATCGGGCGGCACTTCCGGCCGCGGCGCGACGGGCGGAACCGTCAGGGCGCGCGCCCCCTCCCCGGTCGGGGGCGCCTCGGGCCCGGCTCCGGAACGCGCGGCGGCTCGGGTCTTGCGTTGCGGCATCGTGCTCCCCTGCGCTGGTTGGCCCGTGGTAGCAGAACCTGCGGGCCCGGGTTTTGACGCAAATCAATGTGTGTGCCGGGCCCGCCCTTCACAACCGCCCGCCTTGGCACTACCTCCTCAGGTAGGCGGGCGGGGCGGTCCCCGGCCGGAGAGGGAGTCGTCGCGGTCGATGACCGAAGGGGAGCCAGAAGGAAAGTCTTCGACCGCCGGCGCTGCGGAACCGCTGACCTTTGCCTCCTACAACATCCACAAGTGCGTCGGCACCGACGGCCGATTCGATCGCGAGCGCGTGGCCGAGGTGATCGCCGAGATCGACGCCGACGTGATCGCGCTGCAGGAGGCCGACAGGCGCTTCGGCGACCGGGAAGGGCTGCTCGACATGAAGGCGATCGCCCGCGACACCGGACTCGAACCGGTGCCGATGGCGACGCGGCGGAACGGCCACGGCTGGCACGGCAACGTGGTGCTGGTGCGCAGCGCGCTCGCGAGCCACGTCCACCAGATCCGGCTCCCGGGTCTCGAGCCGCGCGGGGCGGTAGTGGCGGATCTGGAAATGAACGGCCAGCCCGTGCGGGTCGTGGGGGCGCATCTGGGGCTCCTGCGGCAGTCGCGCCTGCTCCAGGTCGAGGCGCTGCTGCTCCACGCCGGCCAGGCGGCGGACCGGCCGACGATCCTGATGGGCGACATGAACGAATGGCGCGTTCAGGGACGCTCGGCCCTCGGCCTCTTCGCGCCGGGCTTCGGGCCGGTGAACCGCGGTGTCCCGAGCTTTCCCTCCTATTTCCCGGTGCTCGCCCTCGACCGGATCCTCGCGCGTCCGCATCACATCCTCGATCGCGTGGAACGCCACGACACGCCGCTCGCCCGGCAGGCCTCGGACCATCTGCCGATCAAGGCGAAGGTGCGGCTCGACGGCACGAAGGCCGCCGCCGCCGAACCGGAAGAACCGATGGCGCGGCAGCACGGCCGCAACGGGAGCGTGGTGCCGCAACTCCGCGAAAGGGGCCGCGCGATCCTGCGCCGGCCAAGGCGGTCATGAAACCGTTCTCCCTCCTTCCGGCCGCCCTGGGAGGCGCCGTCCTCTACCTCGCCGCGACACCCGAGGCCGGTGCCGTCTCGTTCAACCTGGCCGACCGGAACAACGACGGCGTCGTCAGCTGGGACGAGGCGCGGGTTGCCTTGCAGGGGCTCGCGCGGCCGCATTTCAACGCCGCCGATGTCAACGGCGACGGCGTGATCGACCAGGGCGAGTTCCCCGGTCTGCAGGGCATCTGGGAGATGATGCGCCGATGAACCGCGTCGCCCGGACCATCTTCAGCCTCGCCCTCGGTGCCGCGCTCGTCTCGGTCGCCGGGGCCGCGCATGCGGTTCCCTGGAGCCAGGCCGACCGCAACCGGGACGGGATCGTGACCTGGGACGAGGCGCGTGTGGCCTTCTTCGGACTGACCCACCCGCATTTCAGGCGCGCCGACCGCAACCGCGACGGCGTGATCGACCGCTCCGAATTTCCCTCGCTTTCCACGATCTACGAGCTGATGGGCAACTGAGCCCGCCGGATTGCCCCTTGGCCCTGCCGCGAGCCGCCGGTATAGCCTCGCGGCTGGCAATCAGGGACAGGACGATGACGCAGGCCTCGGCGAACGTGAACGTGATGATCAAGGCCGCCCGCAAGGCCGGGCGAAGCCTCGTGCGCGACTTCGGCGAGGTGGAGAACCTGCAGGTCTCCTCCAAGGGCCCCGGCGACTTCGTCAGCAAGGCCGACATCAAGGCCGAGCAGCTGATCCGGGCCGAGCTGAGCGAGGCCCGGCCGAACTACGGCTGGCTCGGCGAGGAAAGCGCCGAGGTCAAGGGCACCGACCCGACCCGCCGCTGGATCGTCGACCCGCTCGACGGCACCACGAACTTCCTGCACGGCGTGCCGCACTGGGCGGTCTCGATCGCGCTCGAGCACAAGGGCGAGATCGTCGCGGCGGTGATCTACGACCCGGCCAAGGACGAGATGTTCGTCGCCGAGAAGGGCTCGGGCGCCTATCTCAACGACCGCCGGCTGCGGGTCTCGGGCCGGCGCGACATGATCGAGATGCTGTTCGGCACCGGCATTCCCTTCGGCGGCCGCGACACCCTGCCGGCGACGCTGAAGGACCTGACGAAGCTGATGCCGCGCTGCGCCGGGGTGCGGCGCATGGGCTCGGCCGCGCTCGACCTCGCCTATGTGGCGGCGGGGCGGCTCGACGGGTTCTGGGAACGCCGGCTGAACGCCTGGGACATCGCCGCGGGCGTGCTTCTGGTGCGCGAGGCGGGCGGCATGACCGGCCCGCTTTACGAGGGGCAGGACCTGATGGTGGACGGCGACATCGTCGCGGCGAATGCCGAGGTGTTCGAGGCCTTCACGAAGCTGCTTCGGGAAGGCTGATCCGCGCCGCCCCGGCCGTCAGCGCCCCCTGCGCCCGGTCGAAGCGCAGATGGGCGAGGCCGATCCCGCCGGCGGTGGAATAGAGCGTGCCGGCGCTGCGGCCCTCCGCGGTGATCTCGGTGCCCGGCGGCGGAGCCTCGCCCTCGACGCGGACCTGCACCAGCCCCTTGCGCAGCTCGGTCTTGTGCTTCATCCGCGCCGTGACCTCCTGCCCGACGTAGCAGCCCTTGCGGAAATCGACGCCGTGGAGCCGCTCGAAGCCGGCCTCGAGGATGTATGTCTCGTCCGGTATCAGCTCGACCCCGGTCTCCGGCACCGCCAGCGCCACGCGCAGCGCGTGCCACTCGGCGGGGTCCATCGGCGCGGCCCCGGCGAGTGCCGTCGCCGGATCGGCGGCATAGACCCGCATGCCCAGCCGCGCGTCGCGCGGATCGGCCGCCGCGCGCATCCCCTCGGGCGCGGGCCCGTCCACCAGCACGGCGACGCGAAGCCCGGTCTCCGCGATCGTCACCTTCGCCCGCAGCCGGTACATCGAAAGGCGCTGCGCAAGCGCCGCGGCACGCGCCTCCGCCACGTCGAGAAGCACATCGTCCCCGTCGGCCACACAGATGAAATCGAAGAGATACTTGCCCTGCGGCGTCAGCATCGCCGCATAGACCGCCCCCCGGTCGATCCCGCGGATGTCGTTGCTGACGAGGCCCTGCAGGAATTCCCGGGCCTCCGGGCCGCCGACCCGCAGCACCGTCCGGTCCTTCGCCTCGAAGCCTCTCGCCACCTTCGCCTCCCGCTGCACGCACGTCCGGCCAAAAGATAGGTCCCGGCCGGACCGGCGCAAACCCCTCAGTCCTGGTTCTGCCCGGCGAACTGCAGGTGGAAGAGGTCGGCATAGAGCCCGCCGAGCGCGAGCAGCTCCGCATGGCTGCCCTTCTCGACGATCCGGCCCTGGTCCATCACCACGATCGTGTCCGCATCGAGGATCGTCGCCAGCCGGTGCGCGATGATCAGCGTCGTGCGCCCGTGCGACAGCCGGTCGAGCGCCGTGCGGATCTGCGCCTCGGAATGGGCGTCGAGCGCCGAGGTCGGCTCGTCGAGCAGGAGGATCGGCGCGTCCCGCAGGATCGCCCGCGCGATCGACAGCCGCTGCCGCTCGCCGCCCGAGAACTGGCCGGCGGTGGGGACGACCTGCGTGTCGTAGCCGCGCGGCAGCGCCAGGATGAACTCGTCGGCGGCGGCGTCGCGGGCCGCCGTCTCGATCTCCGCCCGGCTCGCGCCCGGCCGGCCGAAGCCGATGTTCTCCGCGACCGTGCCGGTCAGCAGCACCGAATCCTGGCTCACGACCGCGATATTCGCCCGCAGGCTCGCAAGCGTCACCGAGCGGATGTCCTGCCCGTCGATCAGGATGCGCCCCGAGACCGGATCGTAGAGCCGGGGCAGGAGGTTGAAGACCGTCGACTTGCCGGCGCCCGAACGGCCCACGAAGGCGGTCCGGGTGCCGGCCTGGATCCCGAGGTCGAAGTCGCGCAGCGCCACATGACCGTTGGCATAGGCGAAGCCGACGGTCTCGAAGCGGATATGGCCCTCCACCCGGCCGAGCGTCTCCGGCCCGTCGGTGATCGTGTTCCGTGTGTCGAGCATCAGGAACACCCGCTCCAGCGCCGCCGCGCCCATCTGGGTCGTGCCGAACATGCCGCCGAGCCGGCGCGCGGGACCCGTGGCGACGCCGAGCCCGGTCAGGAGGCCGGTGAACTCGGCCAGCGTGATCGTGCCCGCCGACATCCGGATGCCCACCACGAGGAGCAGCACCGCGACGGCGAGCCCGGTCAGGATCTCCATCAGCGGCGAGACCCGCGCCGTCCAGCGGTTCTGCCGCTGCTTCAGCCCGACCAGCCGGTCGAAGATCTCGCCCGCCTGCGCCGAGAGCGGCCCCTCTAGCTGGTAGGTCCGCGCCATGCGGATGCCCGACAGGCCTTCGACCACCTCGGCCGACATGGCCGAGACCTCGCGCTGGGTCCGCTTGGACAGGTTCTTCAGCTTGCGCCCGATCACGTTCACCGGCGCGAGCGCCAGCGCGAAGATCACGATCATGCCGAGTGTCAGCGGCCAGTCGATCGTCAGCATCACCGCGAAGGTCACGATGATCGTCAGCACCGATGACAGCGTGCCGAGGATCGACTTCACCGCGCGCGAGATGTTCCCGATATCGTAGGAGAACCGCGCGGCGAGGCCCGCCGGCGCCTCGGTCTGAAGCCGCGCCAGATCGGCCGTGACCAGGGTGTCGAACATCGCCTTCTGCATGTCACCCTCGGTCTGGGTGATCGCCCGGTTCAGCGTCGTCTGCTTGAAATAGTCGCTCAGGCCGGTGACGACGGTCAGCGCGATGACCACGACCGGACCCCACCAGATCACCGAGGTGTCGCCCCGCTCGAAGGCCCCGATCACCGCCTGCATCAGCTTGGCATAGGCCGCCGAGGCGCCCGAGACGATCAGCATCGCCCCGAACGACAAGAGGATCAGCCCGCGGTAGCGCGAGACGTAGTCGCGGTAGAGGCGCCGGTAGGCGTTGATGCCGAGCGAGTCGGCGACGGACATCCTGGGCTTGGTCATGCGGCTTTCCGGGCCGGACGGCCCCGTGGCGGATCAGTGGCGGGTTATCACGCCCTAAGGTAGGCGAGAAACCGCGAAATGCGCGACGCGCGGCCTTCCCCCTGCCGAAAAAGCCGCTAGTGTGCCGCCAGTCCCACAGTCCGGAGAGCACCCATGAGCCTCGCCCGCGGTCGCGCGTTGCGCGCCATTCCCGGTCCCTCGATCGTGCCGGACGCGGTTCTGAACGCCATGCACCGGGCCGCGCCGAACATCTACGAGGGCGAGCTGATCGAGATGACGGCCAGCCTCTGGCCCGACCTGCGCCGCGTCGCGCGGACCACCGGCGAGGTGGCGACCTACATCGGCAACGGCCATGCCGCCTGGGAGGCGGCGCTCGCCAACGTCCTCAACCCCGGCGACCGTGCGCTGGTGATCGCCACCGGCCGCTTCGGCCTCGGCTGGGCCGAGATGGCCCGGGCCATGGGCATCGTGCCGGAGGTGATGGACTTCGGCTTCCGCGCGCCGCTCGACCCGGCCCTTGTGGCCGAACGCCTCGCCGCGGACAAGGGCCACGCGATCCGCGCGGTCCTGACGGTGCAGGCCGACACCGCCTCCTCGGCCCTGAACGACATCGCCGCACTGCGGGCGGCGATGGACGCGACCGGCCACCCCGCGCTTCTCGCCGTCGACTGCATCGCCTCGCTCGCCTGCGACCGGTTCGAGATGGACGCCTGGGGCGTCGACGTGATGGTCGCCGCCTGCCAGAAGGGGCTGATGACCCCGCCGGGCCTCGGCTTCGTCTTCGCCGGGCCGAAGGCGCTCCTCGCCGAGGTGCCGCGCCGCAGCCCGTACTGGGACTGGCGGCCGCGCATCCGCCCGCAGGGCTACTACCAGCATTTCTGCGGCACGGCCCCGACCCATCACCTCTATGGGCTGCGCGCCGCGCTCGACATGATCCATGCCGAGGGGATCGAGGCGGTCTGGGCCCGGCACGACACGCTCGCCCGCGCGGTCTGGGCGGCGGTCGAGGCCTGGGGCGCCCGCGGCGCATTGTCGCTCAACATGGCCGACCCGGCGGCGCGTAGCCGTGCCGTCACCACCATCCGCACCGCGCCCGGCGCGGCCACGGCGCTGCGCCGCTGGTGCGAGGAACACGCCGGCCTGACCCTCGGCCTCGGCCTGACCGGACCGGACGAGGACGGGGAAAGCCTGTTCCGGATCGGGCACATGGGCCATTTCGACCCGCCGATGCTGCTCGGCGTGCTCGGCACCGTCGAGGCGGGGCTGAAGGCGCTCGGCATCGCCCATGGCCCCGGCGCGCTCGACGCCGCGGCGGCGGTCATCGCCGGCCACGGCGCCGCCGCAGGCACAAGCGCGGAATCGTTGACGCCCCGCGTGGCCGTGGTCTAGGCGAAGACGCCGGGATCGACCCGGCGCAGTTGCGCAATCCGCGTGAGGGAGTCCGAGAATGGCCGATCTGATTGCAGTCGTGTTTCCGTCCGAAGAGAAGGCCGAGGAGGTCCGTCAGAAGATCCTCGGGATGCAGAAGGACTACCTGATCGACATCGGCGATGCCGTGATCGCCACCAAGAACGACAAGGGCCAGGTGAAGCTGAACCAGCTCTTCAGCACCACCGCGGCGGGCGCGGCGGGGGGCAGCTTCTGGGGCCTGCTCGTCGGCGTCCTGTTCCTCAACCCGCTCATTGGCGTCGCCGCCGGCGCGGCCTCGGGTGCGATCGCGGGCGCGCTGACCGACGTGGGCGTGAACGACAAGTTCATGAAGGGCCTCGCCGGCGACGCGGTCCAGCCCGGCGAGGCGGTGCTCTTCGTTCTGGTCAAGAAGGTGACCGGCGACAAGGTGCTCGCCGGGCTTCAGGGCGTCGGCGGCCGGATCCTGCAGACCTCGCTCGACCACGAGCGCGAGGACCGGCTGCGCGCAGCCCTCGCCGGGACCGCCGCCGCCGGCTGACGGCGCGTCAGCCCGCCGCGGCTTCGGCCAGGGCGTCCGGCAGGGCCGCGGCGAAGGCGTCGAGGTCCGCCGGCCGCCCGGCCGTCACGCGGATGCAGCGGTCCTGCGGGGCGACGAAGGGCATCCGCACGAAGATGCCGCGCGCGACCAGCCCCGCCAGCACCCGCCGGGCGAAGGCGCCGTCCCGGCCGCAGTCGATCGTGACGAAATTCGTCGCCGAGGGCAGCGCCGTGAGCCCCTGTTCCGCCGCGATCGCGCCGATCCGATCCCGGGCCGCCTCGACCTGTGTCCGCACGACGCCGATCCATTCTCGGTCGCCCAGCGCGGCCAGCGCGCCGGCCTGCGCGATCCGTCCGACCCCGAAATGGTTGCGCACCCGGTCGAAGGCGGCGATCAGCCCGGCATGGCCCAGCGCATAGCCCACACGCGCCCCCGCCATGCCCCAGGCCTTGGAGAAGGTCCGCATCCGGATCACCCGCGGCTCGTCCGTGTCGAGCGGCGGGATCGCGTCCTCGGGCGCGAAATCGGCATAGGCCTCGTCGAGGCAGAGCACGGTGCCGTGCGGCAGGGCACGGATCAGCCCCGACACCCGCCCGGCGTCGAGCCAGCTGCCCATCGGATTGTCGGGATTGGCGAGATAGACCAGCGGCGCGCCGGTCTCCCGCACCATCGCGAGCAGCGCCTCGGGGTCCTCGGCATCGTCGCGGTAGGGCACGGTGTGCAGCACCCCGCCGTAGCCGGTCACGTGGTAGTTGAAGGTCGGATAGGCGCCGAGCGAGGTCACCACCGGCGTGCCCGGGGCCACGAGGAGCCGCACGAGGTTGCCGAGCAGCCCGTCGATCCCCTCGCCGATCATCACGTTGGCCGGTTCGACCCCGTGGTGCGCGGCGATGGCATGGCGCAGGTCGTGCGCCTCGGGATCGCCGTAGCGCCAGACCTCGGCCGCGGCCAGCCGCATCGCCTCGACCGCCCGGGGCGACGGGCCGAACACGCTCTCGTTCGCGCCGAGCCGGGCCACGAACGCCGCCCCCCGCGCCCGTTCCTGCGCCTCCGGTCCGACGAAGGGCACGGTGGCGGGCAGCGATTCCACGAGGTCGGTGAGGCGCGGTCCGGTCATGCGGCCTCTATGCCCGAGGCGATCTGTCGCGACAAGGCCGTCGCGAATCTCCGTGCGGGCGTGCTATCGTCGGCTCGCGGCGGCGCCTGAGAGAGGATGTAGCGATGCGAATGACTTGGCGTGCAATCGGCTGGCCCGGGCGGTTCCTGCTCGCGGCGCTGGCGTCACTCGCCCTCGCCACCACCGCCCTCGCGCAGGCGCAGACCCGGGCCGAGCCGGTCACCGGCCCGGATGTCGTCACCATCGGCAACATCGCCCCGAACGCGCGGGTGAACCTGCGCAGCGGCCCCGCGGTGGTGTTCCCTCCCGTCGCCACGCTCGGCTACGGCACCCGCGTGCGCGTCGGGGCCTGCGTCGGCGGGGGCTCGGCCCGCTTCTGCCAGGTGGACACGGCGGACGGCCGCTATTCGGGCTATGTGAGCGCGGGCTTCCTCGTGCAGGGCGCCGCACCGCCGGCAGGCGGGGGCGACGGGCTCGACGGCGGACCGGACTTCTGGGCGGTGCGCGGCCTGCCGCCGGGCGACCGGCTGAACGTGCGGCGCGATCCCTCGGCATCGTCGCCCGCGCTCGCCACGCTCAGCGAGGGCGAGGTCGTGCGCAACCTCGGCTGCCGGATGAACGGCGCGGCGCGCTGGTGCCGGATCCAGTCGACGACCGGCATGGACGTCACCGGCTGGGTCGCCGGCCGCTACCTGCGCGAATCCGCCGGTCCACCCCCGGGCGGCGCCGGATCGGGCGCAAGCGGCCCCGACACCTGGGTCGTCAGCGGCCTGCCCGCCGGCGACACGCTGAACGTGCGGACCGAACCCTCGACACAGGGGCAGGTGATCGCGGCGCTGCAGCCCGGCGCGCGGGTGCAGAACCTCGGCTGCCGGCAGAGCGGTTCCGCGCGCTGGTGCCAGATCCGCACGACCGGCGGCGTCACCGTCACCGGCTGGGTCAACGGCCGCTACCTGCGCGAGGGCTGAGCCCCCGCCGTCACCCCAGTTCCGAGAGCCGCGCCTGCGCGGCCCGCAGGATCGCGATCTCCTCCTCGGCCGCTTCCAGCCGCGCGCGCTGCTCGTCGACGACCTCCTCGGGCGCCCGCGCCACAAAAGCCTCGTTCGAGAGCTTCGCGCGCAGCCCCGCGGCCTCCTTCTCGAGCTTCGCCAGCGCCTTCTCCAGCCGCGCCCGCTCCTCCGCGATGTCGATCACCTCGGCGAGCGGCAGGCAGAAGGTCGCGCCCCCCACGGTCAGCGTGACCGCGCCCTTCGGCGCCGTCTCCGCCACCTCGAACCGCTCGATCCGGGCGAGCCGCGCGACCATCGGCCGGTTCCGCTCCAGCGCCTCGGCCTGCGGCCCCGCGAGGTCGAGCGCCACCAGCGTCACCTTCGCCCCGGCCGGCACGTGCATCTGGGCGCGGACCGAGCGGATCTCCTCGATCAGCCCGATCACCCAGTTCATCTCCGCATCCGCCGCCGGATCGACCAGCTCCGCTCCGTAGGCCGGCCAGTCGCCATGGACGAGCAGCTTCGCCCGCTCGGCGATCTGGCCCCAGAGCGTCTCGGTGATGAAGGGCATGAACGGGTGCAGCATCACCAGGCACTGGTCGAGCACCCAGGCCATGGTCGCCCGGGTCTCGGCCACCGCCTCGGGGTCCTGGAAGAGCGGCTTCGCCAGTTCCACGTACCAGTCGCAGACCTTGCCCCAGACATGGGCATAGAGCGCGCCGGCCGCGTCGTTGAACCGGTAGGCGTTGAGCGCCGCGTCCAGCACCTCGCGCAGCTTGCCCGTCTCGCCGACGATCCACTTGTTGGCGGTCAGTGTCACCTTCGTCGGATCGAACCCCGGGTCGGGCCGGCAGTCGTTCATCTCGGCGAACCGCGCGGCGTTCCAGAGCTTCGTCCCGAAGTTGCGATAGCCCGCGATCCGGTCCTTCGACAGCTTCAGGTCCCGCCCCATCGCCGCCATCGAGGCGAGCGTGAAGCGCACCGCATCCGCGCCGTATTCGTCGATCAGCTCGATCGGGTCGAGCACGTTGCCGAGCGACTTCGACATCTTCTTGCCCTTCTCGTCGCGGACGAGGGCATGGATATAGACGTCGCGGAACGGCACCTCGCCCACCAGTGCGAGCTGCATCATCATCATGCGCGCGACCCAGAAGAACAGGATGTCGAACCCGGTGACGAGCACGCTCGACGGATAGTAGCGCGCCATCTCCGGCGTCGCCTCCGGCCAGCCCATCGTCCCGATCGGCCAGATGCCGGAGGAGAACCAGGTGTCCAGCACGTCGGGGTCGCGGGTGAGCGGCTTGCCACCGGCCTTCTCGCGCGCTTCGGCCTCGGTCATCGCGCAGTAGTGGTTGCCGTCCGCGTCGTACCAGACCGGGATCTGGTGCCCCCACCACAGCTGGCGCGAGATGCACCAGGGCTCGATGTTCTCCAGCCAGTGGAAATAGACCTTCTCGTACTGCTCGGGCAGGATCCGCGTCCGCCCCTCCCGCACCGCGGCGAGGGCGGGCACCGCGAGCTTTGCCGCATCCACGAACCACTGGTCGGTCAGGTACGGCTCGATCGCCACCTTCGAGCGGTCGCCATGCGGGACCATGTGCGTCTCGGCGTCGATCCCGTCGAGCCAGCCCTGCTCGCCGGCGAGCGTGACGATCAGCTCGCGCGCCTCGTAGCGGTCGAGCCCGTCGAGATCGGCCAGCTCCTCGCCCGGGTCGGTCCCCTCCCAGAAGTCGGCATTGTCCTTCAACACGATCTCGCCGCGGCGGCCCATCACGTTGATCGCGCGCAGGCCCCGGCGCTGGCCGACCTCCCAGTCGTTGAAGTCGTGGGCGGGCGTGATCTTCACCGCGCCGGTCCCCTTTTCGGGGTCGGCGTATTCGTCCGCGACGATCGGGATCGACCTGCCCACCAGCGGCAGGCGCACGGTCCTGCCGACCAGATGCGCGTAGCGCGGGTCCTCGGGATGCACCGCGACGCCGGTGTCGCCCAGCATGGTCTCGGGCCGGGTGGTGGCGACGACCAGATAGCCCCGCGTCTCGAACCGGGTCGGCCGCCCCTCCTCGTCCCATTCGACGGGATGCTCGTAGGTGGCGCCGTCCTCCAGCGGATAGCGCAGCCGCCAGAGGTTGCCCTTGGTCTCGACCTGCTCGACCTCCAGATCGCTGATCGCGGTCTCGAAATGCGGATCCCAGTTGACCAGCCGCTTGCCGCGGAAGATCAGCCCGCGCTCGTAGAACTCCACGAAGGTGCGCAGCACCGCGTCGTGGAAGTTACCCTCCTCGCCCGCCGGCGCCCCGGGCGCACCCGACATGGTGAAGGCGTTGCGCGACAGGTCGAAGCTGTCGCCCAGCCGCCGGCACTGTTCGAGGATCGTGCCGCCCGACTGGCCCTTCCATTCCCAGACCTTGGCGACGAAGGCCTCGCGCCCCATCTCGCGCCGCCCGGGCGCGCCGGCCTTCGCCAGCTCCCGCTCCACCACCATCTGCGTGGCGATGCCCGCATGGTCGAGCCCCGGCTGCCACAGCACGTCCGCGCCGCGCATCCGGTGCCAGCGCGTCAGGATGTCCATCAGCGTGTGGTTGAACGCGTGCCCCATGTGCAGCGAGCCGGTGACGTTCGGCGGCGGCAGCAGGATCGTGAAGGGCTCCGCCCCCGGGGCCGCGTTCGCGCCGGCCCGGAAGGCGTCCGCCGCCTCCCACCGCGCCGAGATGGCGGGCTCGGCGGCCCGCGCGTCGAAAGTCTTTTCCATCGTCATGGGCGCGATCCGGATTGCGATGTGATCTGAAACCGGCGGCAGTCTTATCCCCTGCCCCCGCGAAGGGAAAGCCCCGGCTTTCCGCCGCCCCCTATGGACGCGCCGCGATTTTCGCCTAAGGTCCGACCCCGTTGCCGCAAGGGAGGAAGTCGCGATGAAGTTCGGTGTCAGCCAGTCGGTCCCGCGCAAGGAAGACCTCCGCCTCCTGACCGGCGCCGGCCGCTATCTCGACGACGTGGCGCCCCGGGACGCAGCGCATGTGGCGTTCCTGCGCAGCCCCGTCGCCCATGCCCGGATCACCGGCCTCGACACCTCGGCCGCCCATGACGTGCCCGGGGTGATCGCGGTCTATACCGCGGCGGATTTCGCGGGCAAGCTCGTCAACACCGTCGATTTCGACGTGGTCAAGAACCAGGACGGCAGCGAGGGCGCCGCCCCCCTCCGTCCCGTCCTCGCCGAAGACACCGTGCGCTACGCCGGCGAGGCGGTCGCCATGGTCGTGGCCGAGACCCGCGCCGCCGCGCTCGACGCGGCCGAGGCGATCGTCCTCGATACCGAGGACCTGCCAGTGCATCTGGCGACCGCCGTCGGCGGACCCGAGATCCATCCCGAGGCGCCGCAGAACCTCGCCTACGACTGGGCCTTCGGCGACGCCGCCGCCACCGAAGCGGCCTTCCGCGCCGCCGCCCATACCACGCGGCTCGAGCTGATCGACAACCGGGTGATCGCCAATTCCATGGAACCCCGCGGCTGCTTCGCCGAATGGGACGGCGCGCGCCTCCACGTCTGTTTCTCCGGCCAGGGCGTGTGGGACCTGAAGGCGGAACTCGCCGACAAGCTCGGCCTCGAACCCGGCCAGATCCGCGTGACGACGCCCGACGTCGGCGGCGGCTTCGGCATCAAGGGCTTCAACTATCCCGAATACTTTGCCGTCGCCTTCGCCGCGCGCGAACTCGGCCGCGCCGTCCACTGGATGAGCGGCCGCGGCGAGGCGATGCTGACCGACAACGGCGGACGCGACCATGTCACCGTCGCCGAGGCCGCCTTCGACGCCGACCACCGGCTGACCGCAATCCGCGTCGACTGCGTCTCGAACCTCGGCGCCTACAACTCGCCCTATGGCCAGTACATCGCCTCGGACCTCGCGCTGAAGGTGCTGCCCGGCGTCTATGACGTTCAGACCGCGCGCTTCACCGTCCGCGGCGTCTATACCAACACCACCCCGATCGACGCCTATCGCGGCGCCGGCCGTCCCGAGGCGATCTACGTGATCGAGCGGCTGATGGACTGGTCCGCCCGCCAGCTCGGCCTCGACCCGGTCGAGCTGCGGCGCAGGAACTTCATCCCGCCCGCGAAGTTCCCCTACCGGACCGTCTCGGGCGAGCTCTACGACGTGGGCGACTTCGACCGCGTGCTCCACCGCGCGATCATCGAGGCCGACGTGGCGGGCTTCCCCGCCCGGCGCGCGGCCAGCGCCAAGGCGGGCAAGCTGCGCGGGCTCGGCCTCAGCTACTACATCGAGTCGATCCTCGGCGACACGCGCGAATCGACGAAGATCGAATTCGCCGAGGACGGCTTCGTCGACCTCCTCGTCGGCACCCAGTCGAACGGCCAGGGCCACGAGACGGTCTACGCCCAGTTCCTGCACCAGCGCGCGGGCATCCCCTTCGAGCGCGTCCGCTTCGTCCAGGGCGACAGCGACCGGATCGCGCGCGGCGGCGGCACCGGCGGCTCGCGGTCCGTCACCATGCAGGGCAATTCGATCAACAAGGCCGCCGACGAGGTGATCGCGAAGTTCCGCCCCCTCGCCGAGGAGGAGCTCGAGGTGGCGAGCGCCGATCTCGTCTGGGAGGATGGCGCCTTCCGCGTCGCCGGCACCGACCGCGCCATCGGCCTGATCGAGCTCGCCGGCATCGCGCGGACCCGGGGCAAGACCGAGCTGCTCGTCACCGATTCGACCTACAAGCTGCCCGGCCGGTCCTATCCGAACGGCGCGCATTTCGCCGAGGTGGAGGTCGACCCCGAGACCGGCGTCGTGCAGGTGGTGAAATACACCGTGGTCGACGACTTCGGCTTCCTCGTGAACCCGATGCTCGCCGAGGGACAGGTCCACGGCGGCATCGCCCAGGGCATCGGCCAGGCGATCACCGAGCACGTGGTCTACAGCCCCGAGGGCCAGCTCCTGACCGGCAGCTTCATGGACTACGCCATGCCGCGCGCCGACGACGTGCCCTTCATGGCCTTCGAGACCGAGCTCGTGCCCTCGACCGCGAACGAGATCGGCATGAAGGGCTGCGGCGAGGCCGGCACGGTCGGCGCGCTCGCCGCCGTCACCAACGCCGCCCTCGACGCGGTCTGGGAGGCGGGCGTGCGCCACGTCGACATGCCGCTCACGCCCCTTCGCGTCTGGGGCTGGCTGCAGGCGGTGCGCAAGGCGGCGGAGTAGGGCTGCAGCGACGCGGCGGGGAACGACCCGCCGCATGAGCGGTGCGGAGCCGTCGAACTTTCGTCTTCTCGTGTGAGATGCCGTGCCTGTCCACCCGGGCGCAGGCCAGGCAACCGCCGCGAACGTGACAATCTCACGCGTTCGTTCGGGTGCCGGCGCGCAATGCCAGAAGCCAGGAAAGAACACACGGTAGGAAAACGAGGACGTTCACCGGAGAAATGTCATACATTTCAGTCCATTGGCCGAAACCCGCATTGAACCCAAGGAGCTCTGCGCCCACCATGAAAACCGGCCCGTCGCCGACATCGAATTGCAGCAGCATCCCTGCGACGAACAGTATCTGAGAGGCGATCACGTAAGGCCTTACCTGCGCGACATTCGCACCCGCCGTTCTGATCGCCCGGAGATTTGCCGCCAGATGAAGACCTGCGAGGATCAGGTAGACGTACCAGTAGCCGATCAGCAGCAACCCCGCGCCGGTGGCTCGAAGCCCGAGACCGATCAAGGTCGTGAGCCACACGAGCCCTCGCAGCAAGTTGGCCGGTCCGTGGTCGTCGGTCTCCATGACGACCTCCAATAAAGGCAAGTACCTTGTTCAGAATACATTCCTACTATGGCGCCGGCAAGGTCAGACATGCCGGGCCACGCAGGTATCGGCAGGATTCAACTATGAGGCATGCCATCGATCTTGAGAGCACCTGATTCGGTTGCTTCAACATCCGGTGCGGCAGTTGGCTCTGACCGGATGAAATAGGCCCTCAGCCGCCGTCCCGCGCCAGCGGCCGGGGGGCGAGCACCGTCAGCGCCTTCGGCTGGATGCGAAAGACCGCCGGCGTCTCGGTGACGATCTCGCCGTCGGCATTGACCTCGCGCGGCTCGCGCGTGCGGATCTCGAACTCCGTCCCCCGCGCCGTCCGCACTTCGTCCCAGGCGCCATGCGCGCCCGAGCGGAAGGTGCGCAGCCCCAGCGCCAGCTGCCAGACGTTGCTGAGTTCCAGGCTGTAGAGGTCGAGATGCCCGTCGTCGATCTCGGCGGTCTCCTCGACCACGTTGCCGCCGCCGTAGTGCCGGCCGTTGCCGACCGCGATCTGCACGGTCTTCACCCGCGTCGTCACCTCGCCCTCGGTGATCCAGGCCGAGAAGCGCCGCGCCCGGCGCAGCGCCCGCCACCCGGCCAGCGCATAGCCGAGCCGCCCCCAGCGCTTCTTCAGCCCCGACGACAGCTCGCGCGTCAGGTCGACCGACAGCCCGATCGAGGCCACGTTGAAGAACGGATGCTCGTTCACCCAGCCGATGTCGATTACCCGCCGGTGGCCGGCGAGGATCACGTCGGCCGCCGCGTTCAGGTTGTCGGGGATGCGCAGCGTCCGGGCGAGGTCGTTCGCCGTGCCCATCGGCAGGATGCCGAGCGGCAGCCCGGTCTTCAGGATCGCCGGGATCGCCGCGTTCAGGGTGCCGTCGCCGCCGCAGACCACCACGCAATCGGCCCAGTCCGCCCCGCGCAGGATGTCCGCCTCCACCTCCTCCGGGCCCGAGAAGGCGTCGCGCCGAACCGCGATCCCGCCCGCCTCCAGCCGGGCGACGACCGGCGCGATCTCGGCATCGCCGCGCCGCGCCTTCGGGTTCGACAGCACCAGCGCGCGGGCCGGTCGGGCGGGGGCGGGTCCGGTCATGTCGGGGCAATCCCCTGGCGAACGGCAGTCCCGTTCCGCCGCATCTGTCCGCCACGCCGGGCCTCGTGTCCAGCGGCGCGTCAGGACAGGTTTCACCAGTTCACGAAACCTTGCTTGCCCTGCTTCCGGGCAGGCAGCATCATGCCCATATGTCCGGTATGTCTCGCCTGTCTGTACCGCGTACGCATGTGTTCATCATCGATGGAACGCTGAGCCGGCTCGCCCCGGGCGAGGAAACCAACGCAGGCCTCCTCTACAAGCTGATCGAGGGCATGGGCCCGCGGCTCGACCAGACGGTCGGCTACAACCCCGGCATCCAGGGCACGGGCCTGCGCAAATGGGTCGCCGTGGCCGCGGGCGCGGGCATCAACATCTCGATCGTCGAGGGCTATGCGACCCTCGCCAGCCGCTACCGCCCGGGCGACCGCATCATGCTCTTCGGCTTCTCGCGCGGCGCCTATGCGGTGCGGAGCCTCGCAGGCTTCATCGAACGCGTCGGCCTCGTGCGCCGTGACGTCGCCACCGAGCGGATGATCCAGCAGGCCTTCCGCTTCTACGAGACCGACCGGCTCAGCCGCGCGGGTCGCCTCTTCCGCCGGCACTACTGCCACGCCCGCGTGCCGATCGAGGTGATCGGGGTCTGGGACACGATCAAGGCGCTCGGCCTGCCCTATCCGCTGATCTCGCGGCTCGCGCCCATGGCGACCGAGTTCCACGACGACGCGCTCGGCCCGAACGTGCGCAACGCCTTCCAGGCGCTGGCGCTCGACGAGGACCGCGTCGCCTATGCGCCGATGCCCTGGCGGGTCTCGCCGGACTGGAAGGGCCGGGTGGAACAGGTGTGGTTCGCCGGCGCCCATTCCGACATCGGCGGCCATGTCTGGAAGGCGCCCGCCGCGCGCCTGTTGTCGAACATCCCGCTGCGCTGGATGATCGACCGCGCGGTGCACTGCGGCCTGATCGTGCCCGAGGACTGGCAGGCCCGCTTCCCCACCGACCCCGGCGCGCCCGCGCGGGGCAACCGCACCGGTCAGGGGCGGCTCTTCTGGAACCGCGAACCGCGCGAGATCGGCGGATGCTCTTCCGAGGACGTGCACCCATCGGTCGTCCACCGGATGCGGCTGGTGCCTGGCTACCGCCCGCTGGCCGAATGGATGGAGACCGAGGAGACGGGCGGGATCCCGGACCTCTCCCCGGTCATCCCGCAGGCCGCGGCCGTGACGCCCGCACCAAGCCTCGTGCAGGCGACCGGCCGTCCGCCTCAGGCCTGAGCGACCGCCGGCTGCGCCGCCTGCCGCCGGGCGAGTTCGCTGCGGTAGAGCGCGAGGAAGTCGATCACGTCGAGATTGATCGGCGGGAAGCCACCGTCGCGGGTCACGTCGGCGACGATCCGGCGCACGAAGGGAAAGATCAGCCGCGGACATTCGATCATCAGGAGCGGATGCAGCTGCTCGGCCGGCACGTTCTGGATCAGGAACCGCCCGGCATAGTCGAGCTCGAGCAGGAAGATCGGCACCTCGCCGACCTTGGAGTCGATCTTCATCTTCAGCGCGACGTCGTACTGGTCCTCGGCGCGCTTCTGCGCGTCGAGATTGACCTGCACCTTGATCTCCGGCTTCCCGTCGGTCTGGCTGGCCTTCTGCGCGGCGATGTTCTCGAAGCTGAGGTCGCGGATGAACTGCGACAGGATCTGCAGCCGCGGCTGTGCGGCAGGCTGCGGGTTCGGCTGGGCGGCGGGCTGGGCGGCGCCGTTGTCCTGATCGGCCATGGGTCTTCGTCCTCGTGCGGTTCTCCGGTTCCGCGGCGGTCTAGCACGCCACGCCGCGGGCCACAACGCGGGCGGCCCCTCGCGGTGAACGGTCAGTCGCGGCGCAGGATCCGCAGCCGCATGCGTCGCTCGTGGTCCTGCCCGCCGAGGAACACGGTCAGCACGCGAACGCGGTCCGGCGCGACGAGCTGGAAGTAGTAGACCGCGCGGTCGAGCGTCACATGGCGCAGGCCCGGCGCGATGTCGGCGTGCAGCGGCCCGCGGTGCGGGGCGAGCGCCAGACGATCCGCCGTCGCGAGTATGCCGCGCAGACGCTCGGCGGCATGCCCGGCGGCCTCGGCCGGCGTCTCGCCGAACGCCTGGTAGGTCGCGGCGAGATGGTCGTAGATCAGTGCCAGATCGCGGAGGGCATCCTCGGCGAACTCAACCCGCGGCATCGCGGCGCTTGGCGGCGATCATCGCCTCGACCCGGTCGCGCATCACCTCGGCAGGGAGGAACCTTCCGGCCAGCCGCTCCTGCAGGATCGCCCGCAGCGCGGCGGTATCGGCCTCTTCGGCCTCGGTCTGCCGGCGCAAGAGCTCGACGCCCTGCTGCAGGACCGCACTGGCGCTCGGGTAGCGGCCGGCTGCGACCAGCGCGCGCACGAAGGCGTCCTGTTCGTCGGTCAGCGAGATCGAGGACTTGACGGTCATGAGACGGAACCTCCGAGGCGGGGACGGTATGACCTGGTCGTACCGACGTCAAGGGGCGATCTACCCCTCCGGCCGGGTCCAGCCCGAGCCGCCGAGCCGCGGACGTCCCTCGTCGGTCTCCTCGATGACCTCGTACTCCGCCTCGATGATCTCCACGTCGCGCTGCGCCCCCGGCCCGCCCCGGCCCTGCGCCGTGGCGAAGCCCGCCGCCTGCACGGTGACCCGCGCGGCGCCCCAGCGGATCAGCCGGCTCCGCACCGCCGGGATCAGGAGCGGGAGCGCCACCGCATCGGTGAAGAACCCCGGCACCAAGAGCAGCATCCCCGCCAGCAGCAGCAGCGCGCCATGGGCGAGCGGGTTCACCGGATCGCCCCCCTCGGCCATGTTCGCCTGCAGCCGCGCCAGCGTCTGCAGGCCCTGCACCCGCATCAGCATCACGCCCGCCACCGCGCTCAGCACCACGAGCCCCAGCGTCGGGCCGACGCCGATCCAGTCGCCGACCTGGATGAACAGCGCGATCTCGATGATCGGCACCGCGATGAAGACCAGGAACAACCACATCGGGCGAACACCCTTTTGACCTGCACAGATGGACTTGACGTCCCCGAGCCCTTACATAGGTCCAAAGCTGCTCGGGCGCCATCGCCTGCAAACTGAGCTGACGGAAAGGACGGCCGATGGGCTCGCAAATGATCCAGATCATCATTCTTGCCGGCATCGCGCTGTTCCTGATCCTGCGCCTGCGCAGCGTCCTCGGCACGCGCGAGGGATTCGAGAAGCCGCCGGAGATCACCTCCGCCCCCGCGCAGAACCGCCGCCGCGACCATTCCTTCGAGGTGATCGAGGGGGGCGGGCCCGATCCCGACATCGCCGACTTCATCGACGCCGAAAGCCCGGCGGGCAAGGCGCTCGCCGCGATGAAGAAGATCGATCCCGAATTCAGCGTCGCGGAGTTCACCCACGGCGCGCGCCAGGCCTACGAGATGATCGTCATGGCCTACGAGAACGGCGATCTCGACACGCTGCGCGACTTCCTCTCGCCCGAGGTGTTCGAGCCCTTCGCCGACGCGATCGCGGCGCGCAACGAAAAGGGCTACAAGGTCGAGGCCACCTTCGTCGGCATCCGCGAGGTCACCCTCGTCGACGCGCATTTCGACAAGGCGACCAGCGAGGGCGACATCACCATGCGCCTCGTGGGCGAGCTGACCTCGGTGGTCCGCGACGCCCAGGGCAACATCGTCGAGGGCGATCCCAAGGAGATCAAGCAGCAGCGGGACGTCTGGACCTTCACCCGCGACCTGTCCTCGGACAACCCGAACTGGCTCCTGACCGGCACCGCGGGCTGACCCCCGGCGCGCGGGCACCGGCCCAGCCATGGCGCGCGGCCGCCGCACCCTGACCCCCGCCGAGCAGCAGCTCTGGAGCGCGGTGGCGCGCACCGCGACGCCGCTGCGCCCGCAATCGCCCGAAGCCCCGCCCGAGGCCCCGCCGCTGGCCGCGCCTCCGGCCGTGCCCGCGCCCGCCCCGCAACCCGCCCCGCCCGCGCGCATCCTGCGCCCCTTCGCGCCCGAGGCGCCGCGCGTCACCTTCGACCTCGCCCCCGACCCTTCCGCCCCGGCCCGCCCCCATCCGCACATGGACCGCCGCAACTTCGAGCGGCTGCGCCGGGGCAAGCTCACGCCCGACGCGCGGCTCGACCTGCACGGCATGACCACCGAGCGCGCGCATTCGGCGCTGATCGGCTTCGTGCTCGACGCCCATGCGCGCGGCCTGCGGCTCCTGCTCGTCATCACCGGCAAGGGCCGCCCGGGCGACCCCGGCACGGTGATCCCCGAACGCCACGGCATCCTGCGCCACAGCCTGTCGCACTGGCTGAACGCGCCCCCGCTCGCCGGCAAGATCCTGCAGACCGCCCCCGCCCACCAGCGCCACGGCGGCGGCGGGGCGTTCTACGTCTACCTGCGCCGCAGCCGCCCCGCTTGACAGCGCCCGGCGCCCGTCCAAGGTTACCCCTGTAGGAACGAGGGAACGGACGATGCACAAGGGCTCCTGCCTCTGTGGTGCGGTCACGATCGCGGTCGAGGGCGCGCTGCCCGCCCCGGTCGCCTGCCACTGCACGCGCTGCCGCAAGCAGTCGGGACATTACTGGGCCTGGACCGAGCTGCCCCGCAGCCGGGTCACCATCGCCGGCGACGACCACCTCACGTGGTTCCAGGCCTGCGAGCCGGCGCGGCGCGGCTTCTGCAAGGTCTGCGGCGCGTCGCTGTTCTGGGAACCGATCGGCCAGAAGCGCATCGCCATCGCCATGGGCGCCTTCGACCTGCCCACCGGCACGCGGCTCGACCAGCACGTCTTCACCGCCGACAAGGGCGACTACTACGACATCGCCGACGGCCCCCACCCGACCGCACGGTGACCCCGAAACCCCGGCCTGCACAGGCCCCGCTTGCCCTTGCAGATGCCGCGCGTCCGGCCTACGAGCGGTTGCCCGCCTTTGCCCTGCAACCCGAACGGAGCCCGAAGTGACCGAGATCGCGACCGAAACCGACCGCCGCCACGCCCTCGCGATCCGCATCGCCACCGCGGCGGGCCGCCTCGCCCTCGACCACTGGCGCCGCCGCGACACGCTCGCCGTCGAGGTCAAGACCAACCGGCAGGACATGGTGTCGGAGGCCGACCGCGGGGTGGAACGCGCGATCCGCGAGGCCGTCGCCGCCGAATGCCCCGAGGACGGCTTCCTCGGCGAGGAATACGGCCTGACCGAGGGCGGCTCCGGCTACACCTGGGTCATCGACCCGATCGACGGCACCGCACCCTTCCTCGCCGGCCAGCCGAACTGGTGCGTGGCGCTCGCCATCCGCCACGGCGGGCGCACCGTCTCGGGCGTGATCGCCATGCCGGTCACCGAGGAGGTCTTCGCCGCGCAGGCCGGCCGCGGCGCCACGCTCAACGGCGCGCCGCTCGTCACGCCGCACGGGCTCGGCCTGCAGGACGGCATGGTCGGCGTCGGCGCGAGCCACCGCACCCCGCCCGAGACCGTGGCCACCGTGATCACCGGCCTCCTGCAGCGCGGCGGCATGTTCTTCCGCAACGGCACCGGCGCCGGCATGCTCGCCTATGTCGCCGCGGGCCGGCTGATCGGCTATTACGAGCCGCACATGCACGCCTGGGACTGCCTCGGCGGCCTCCTGATCGTCGAGGAGGCGGGCGGGCGCGCCGCCCCGTTCTGCCCCGACGGCGAGATCACCCGCGGCGACAGGGTGCTGGCCGCCGGCCCGCAGACTTGGGCGGAACTGAGCCTGATCGTGGGCGAGCGGTAGGCAGCGCCGAACAGAACCACCACCCGCCCGGTCGCCCGCAGCAGGCCTGCGAAGGGCAAGGGGGACAAGCGCCGCGCTGGATGATCGGCGCGCGCCGGCCTCGGCGGGCGCGACAGCGACCCGGGCCGTTCAGTCGCGGGAACGCTCCGGCGCAGCTTGCTCTTCCTCGGTCCGGGGGGCCTCCAGCGCCGCCCGGCGCTCGTCCTCCAGCACCTGCACCAGCTCGCGGCGCACCAGCTTGCGCAGGTTCCGCGCGATCCGCTCGCCCAGCTCGCCCTGCAGCTCCTCGCGCACGATGGTGTTGATCATCCCGCGCAGCGCCTCCTCGTCGAGGATCGGCGCCGGCTGCGACCGCGGATAGGCGCGCCGCATGCTCTCCAGCCCCTCGGACATGATCGCGCCGGTGCTCTCGGGGTCGATCCGCATGTCCGGGGTCAGCATCAGCACCTCGTCCGCGCCGGCCCCGGCCATGCGCGCCGTCGCCTCGGCCGAGACCAGCTCCCGGATCGAGGCCAGCACGTCGCGCATGGTCTCGGCATCATGCTCGCCGAGGCCCGCCCCCTGCGGACCCGGTCCCTGCGGCCCCTGTCCCGTCCCGCTCACGATCAGTTCTCCCAGCGGCTCCGGATGCGGTCGACCACGCTGGTGTCGTAGCCACCGACCGGCCCCGGCCGCACCCGCGTGAAGTTCACGTCCGGATTGTAGCTCTCGATCCCGAGGTTCAGATGCGCCACCGTCAGGAGCCCCATGGACCGGAGCACGTTGTAGGCGGCGAGGTACTCGTTGCGCCGCGCACTGACCAGCGCCACCTGAGAATCCAGCAGTTCCTGGTTCGCGTCCAGCACGTCGAGGTTGGTGCGCAGGCCGAGGTTCGCCTCTTCCGCGATGCTGTCGTAGGCGATCTGCGCCGCCTCGATCTGCTGGCGCACCGCCACGATCGCCGCCCGCGCCGTCTCCAGCTCGATCCAGGCGCTCGACACGCCGAGCTGCACGTCGCGGCCCGCGCTCTGCAGTTCTGCCTGGCGACGCTCGATGATGCTCTGCGCCTGCCGCACGAGGCTCGAGTTCCGCCCGCCGGTATAGAGCGGGATCGACGCGCTGAGGCCGACCTCGGCGCTGGTGTCGTCGCCGCGCGGCACGTTCAGGTAGCCGACGTTCGCCGTCGCGTTCAGCTGCAGCCCCGAGGCGGCGCGTGCCCGGTCGAAATCATAGACCGCCGCCCGCTCGTTGAACTGCGCCGCGATGATCGCCGGGCTCTGGACATTGGCGATCGACTGCGCGTCGGCCATTGTGCCGGGCAGTTCGGGAATCGGCGGCAGCGGCTCCAGATTGCCCGGCGGCGAGCCGACGGCCTGCACGTAGCGCTGGCGCGAGACCTCGAGGGCGCCCTGTGCCACAATCAGCTGCGACTCCGAGGCCGACAGCCGCGCCTCCGTCTGGCTGACGTCGGCCCGGGTGAACTCGCCCACCTCGAACCGGCTCCGCGCCGCGGCGAACTGCTCGGCCAGCCGGTCCACGTCCGCCCGCGCCAGCCGCACGAACTCGATGTCGCGCAGCACGTCCACATAGGCCTCGACCGCCCGGAAGAGCACGATCTGCTCCACGTCGAGCAGGTTCGCCCGCCCCGCCGCGATGATCATGCGCGCCGCCTCGACCGCCGCGGCGGTCTGGCCGTAATCGTAGAGCAGAAGGCTCGCGTCGAGCCCCGCGCGATAGGTGTCGGTCACGCCGCTCGTCTCGATGGAACCCGAGCGCGACGCGCCCGCCCCGAACCCGACCTGGGGCCGCATCCGCGACCGCGCCTGCGGCACCCCTTCGTCGAGCCCGCGCAGCGCCGCCCGGCTCTCCTGCAGGAGCGGCGAGGTCTGATAGGCCCGAATCAGCGCGTCGGTCAGCGATTCCGCCGTCGCGGTCCCCACCAGCGGAGCCCCCGCGACGACGGCGGCCAGCGCCGCCGCACGCAAGAGCCGAGCCATCGCATTCCGCATCGTATACCCCGAAAGCTGCTCCGATATCCCGGCGGGCTTCATGGCCTCTTGCGCCGGATCTTGCCGCACTATCTCGCGGAACGCCTCAGAACTCAAACGCTTTCGCCGCCGCGAAGCCCGGCAGGAGCGGCGCCGCGGCATCGAATACCCAGCGCCAGCTGATCCCGCCCGGCCCCTTCAGGCCCAGCCGGGCCTGGCCGAAACCGTTGCCGCGCAGGAACACCGCCGCGATCCGCCCGCCCGGCTTCAGCTGGTCGAGCAGCGCCTGAGGAATGTGCTCGACCCCGCCCTCGACCATGATCGCGTCATAGGGCCCGTGCTCCGGCGCGCCCGCGGCCAGCGGCCCGGCCTGCACTACCGCGTTGTCGACGCTCTGCTGGGAAAGCAGGGCCTCGGCCTCACGCGCCATCTCGGCATCCTCTTCCAGTGCGATCACCGCCTCGGCCATGCGCCCGATGACCGCGGCCGAGTATCCCAGCCCGCAGCCCACGTCGAGCACGAGGTCCTTCGGCCCGATGTCGAGCGAGTCGAGCGTCTTGGCGAAGACCCGCGGGTCCAGCAGAACCCGCCCCGGTGCCAGCGGCACATGCTCGCCCAGATAGGCGACGGGACGCAGGCTCTCCGGCACGAAGGTCTCGCGCGGGACATGCAGCATGGCTGCGATGATCGGATAGCGCGTGACATCCGCGGGCCGGACCTGACAGTCGACCATGGCTTCGCGGGCGGCGGCGAAATCGATCATCTCTCGGTCCCCTACGGCTGCTCGGCTGCGGCGGTGCCGGTGATGGCACAATTCCCCGCCCCCGGCAACTCGCTCCGCCCGCCCCGCGGCCGGGAAATCCACCTTGCCTCGCCCCGCGCAGACCGTTATCTGGCTATCCGCAGAGGCGACGTGGCGGAGTGGTTACGCAGCGGATTGCAAATCCGTGTACACCGGTTCGATTCCGGTCGTCGCCTCCAGCTCCCCTCTCAGGCCGGGTAGAGCCCCGCCACCCGCGCCCGCAGCCGCACCAGCGCCAGCACCGTGTCGATCGTCGGCGTCGGCGTCTCGGTCAGCCGGCCGAGCTCCTGCACCGCGGTCACCAGCGCGTCGATCTCCATGGGGCGCCCGGCGTCGAGGTCCTGCAGCATTGAGGTGCGGTGCGCGCCGACCGCGGCCCCGCCGTCGATCCGCCGCTCCACGTCGATCGGGAACTTCACGCCCAGCTTCTCGGCGATCGTCTGCGCCTCGACCATCATGCCCCGCGCCACCCCCCGCGTGCCCGCATCGGTGCAGAGCACGTCGAGCGTCGCGTGCGTCAGCGCCGAGATCGGGTTGAACGACAGGTTCCCCCAGAGCTTCACCCAGATCTCGTCGCGGATCCGCGGCCGCACCGGCGCCTTCAGCCCCGCGGCACCGAGCGCCTCCGAGAGCCGGGTGGCGCGCTCGGACTTCTCGCCCGTGGGTTCCCCGAGAGAGAACCGGTTCCCCTCGATGTGCCGGACCGTCCCCGGCTCCGAAACCTCCGCCGCGGGATAGACCACGCAGCCGAGCACCCGCTCCGGCCCAATGCCCGCCCACTGGACCCCGCCCGGATCGACGCTCTCGAGCCGCGTGCCGGCGAGCGGCCCCTCCACCCCGTGGAAATACCACCAGGGCACACCGTTCACCCCCATGACCACCGTGGTCTCCGGCCCGAGGAGCGGCGCCATCTTCGCCACCACCGGCGGCACCGAATGCGCCTTGAGCGTGATCACCACGTAGTCCTGCGGGCCGAGTTCCGCGGGATCGTCGGAGGCCGTCACCGGCACGGTGAAGGTCCCCTCCTCCTCGATCAGGGTCAGACCCTTGTCGCGCATCGCCGCGAGATGCGGGCCGCGGGCGACGAGGCTCACCTCCGCCCCAGCCTTCGCGAGCTTCGCGCCCATGTAGCCGCCGATCGCCCCGGCGCCGAAGATGCAGATCCTCATGGCCTCAGCCTTCCGCGACGAGGCCGAGCTTCTCGGCGAGCCCGATGCGCTGGAGCTTGCCGGTCGCGCCCTTCGGGATCTCGGGCAGGATCACCACCTTGCGCGGCACCTTGAAGTCGGCGAGGCGGCCTTGCGCGAAGGCGCGGATCTCCTGGTCGGTGGCGCTTTCGCCCTCGCGCAGCACCACCGCGGCGGCGACCTCCTCGCCGAGCTTCGGATGCGGCAGGGCGAATGTGACGACTTGCGCGACGGCGGGATGGTCCATGATCACCGCGTCCACCTCCAGCGGGCTCACCTTCTCGCCGCCGCGGTTGATGATCTCCTTGAGCCGCCCGGTCAGGTTCAGGTAGCCCTCCGCGTCGAACGCCCCCTGGTCGCCGGTGCGGAACCAGCGTTTCCCCTCGGCCTGAAAGAAGCTCTTCGCGTTCGCCTCCGGGTTCGCCTCGTAGCCCGGGGTCACGTTCGGCCCCGAGATCACCACCTCGCCGGTGGCGTCCATGGCCAGCAGCCTGTCCTCGACCTCGTGGGCCACGCGCACCTCGGGCCCCGCCGCGACCCCGACCGAGCCCGGCTTCTGCGCCCGCGGCGGCAGGGGGTTGGACGTCATCTGGTGCGCCGCCTCGGTCATGCCGTAGCTCTCGATCACCGGCGCGCCGAAGGTCTCGCCCAGCGCCACCATCACCTGCGGCGGCAGCGAGGCCGAGGACGACCGGATCAGCCGCAGCTTCGCGCGCTCGACGATCTCGCGGTTGCGCGGCGCGCGGGCGAGGATCGCCTGGTGCATGGTCGGAACCGCGGTGTACCACGTGGGTGCCGCCGCCTCGAGCCAGCCGAAGAAGCGCAGCGCGTCGAAGCCCGGCGCGCACCAGACCGAGGCCCCCGCGGCGAGGCTCGACGAGACCGCCGCCACCAGCCCGTGGATGTGGAAGAGCGGCATCACGTTGAGGCAGCGGTCGGCGGGCGTCAGCGCCAGCGCCGCGCCGATGTGCCGGGCGGAGGCCGCGACGTTCCGCTGCAGGAGCGGCACGATCTTCGGCCGCGACGTGGTGCCCGAGGTGTGCAGGATCAGCGCGATGTCGTCCGACCCCGGCGCCGCGGTGTCGGGCGCGCCCCCGGTCCCGCCCTCGGCGCTCAGCGCGAAGGTTCCCGCCGGCGCCGCCGGATCGAACGAAAGCCGCAGCACCACCAGCCCGTGCCGCCGCGCCGCACTCAGCGCCGGGCCGTCCGCGCCCTCCGCCAGCACGATCGCCTTCGCCCCGAGGTCGCTCAGGTAGAAGTCGAACTCGTCCTCGCGATAGGCGGGGTTGAGCGGCGCCGTCACCGCCGATTGCGCGACCGTCACGAAGGCGGACGCCATCTCCGGCCCGTTCGGCAGCACGATCGCCACCCGGTCCCCCCGCCCGATCCCCGCGCCGTGCAGGGCCGCGCGCACCCGCGCCGCCTGATCCGCCAGCCCACCATAGTTCAACCAGGGCTGCTCCGGCGCCCCCAGCGCCGGGGAAGCAGGATCGGCGTTCAGGATCAAGTCTGACAGGGTCTCGAGCATGGTCTGGTCGTCTCTCTCATTCTGACCGAGGTGGTTCTGGGCGGCGCGGCGCGCGCCTATTCCGCGGGTGACACCCGTTCGCGCCGCCGGGCACGCAATCGCTTGATCACCGGCAGCAGGAACAGAAGCGCGGCCAGGATCATGAAGGTCGCCGAAAGCGGCCTTTCGATGAACACGAACACGTTGCCCTGCTCGGCGATCAGGGCCTGCCGGAAACTCCTCTCCATCAGCGGCCCGAGTACAAGCGCCAGCACGAGCGGCGCAAGCGGATAGTCCGCCTTGCGCAGGATGTAACCGAGCATCCCGAAGCCGGCAATCAGCCAGACGTCGTGCATCCGCTGCCCCGGCGCGTAGCCGCCGACGATGCAGAGCACCAGCACGAGCGCACAGAGCACCGTGAACGGCATGCGCAGCGCATAGACGAAGAGCGGAATGAGCGCGAGGTTGACGATCACCGCCGCGACATTCGCCGTGTACATCGACGAGATCAGCCCCCAGACGAAGTCCGGCTGCTCGATGAACAGCATCGGTCCGGGCATCAGGCCCCACATGACCATGCCGCCGAGCAGGAGCGCGGTGGTCGGGGATCCGGGGATGCCAAGGGTCAGCATGGGCAGCATCGCGCCGGTGGAGGCTGCGTTGTTCGCGGTCTCGGGCGCGATCACGCCCTCGACATTGCCCTTGCCGAAAGTCTCGGGCTGGCGCGAGCCGGCCTTCGCCATGCCGTAGGCCATGAGCGAGGCGGGGGTCGCCCCGGCGGCCGGAAGCATGCCGACGAAGAAGCCGAGGAAGGAGCCGAAGCTCATCGTCTTCCAGGCTCGGTTCAGGATGCCGAAGGAGGCCCGCAGCTCGGCCCAGTTGACCTTCGCGGTCGTCACGGTCGGAGCGGTCTTGGACTGCTCGATCGTCCAGAGGATCTCGCCCACGCCGTAGACGCCGATCGCCAGCACGAGGAAGCTGATGCCGGCATAGAACCCCGGCAGGTCGCCGAAGATCAGCCGCGGCTGGCCGGAGATCAGGTCGAGGCCGACCGTGGCGAGCACGAGCCCGAGGCAGATCATCACGATGGTCTTCAGGATGTCGTCGCCGCCGAGGCCCACGAAGGTGGTGAAGGCGAGCAGCACCAGTGCGAAGTTCTCGGCCGGGCCGAATTTTAGCGCGATCTCGGCGAGCGGGACGGCGAAGAGCGTGAACAGGATGACCGAGATCGTGCCGCCGACGAACGAGGCGACCGCCGCCGCGATGAGCGCGAGGCCGGCCTTGCCCTGCTGGGCCATCGGCCGCCCGTCGAAGGTCGTCGCAACGGAAGTCGATGCGCCGGGAATGCCGAGCAGGATCGAGCTGATCGCCCCGCCGTACATCGCGCCGTAGTAGATCGCGGCGAGCAGGATCATCGCCGAGGTCGGCGGCACGATGAACGTCAGCGGCAGGACGATGGCCACACCGTTGACCGAGCCGAGCCCCGGCATCGCCCCGATGAACAGTCCGGCCGTGACCCCGATGAAGACGATCGCGATGTTCACCGGCAGGAGCGACGTCGCGAAGCCGTCCGCGAGGAGGGATAAGACTTCCATGATGCGCCCTCAGAAGAACATCGCGTAGAGCGGGAAGAAAAGTGGCTCGGTTACGCCCTTCGGCATGAGGATCTTCAGGGAGACCTCGAAGAAGAAGAAGATGACGACCGGGGTCGCGAGCGACAGGATCAGCGTCAGGGTCCAGCTGTTCTGGCCGAAGAAGCGGAGGTACCAGACCATGAAGAGCGGGATGGCCACGTAGGCCCCCAGGATCGGCAGGGCCGCGATCGTCACCACGAAGGCGATGGTCACCCCGACCACCGAACCCATCATGTCGGGGTCGAAGAAGCGCCGTGTCCGGCCCTTCGTGCCTTCCCGCAAGGACCTCAGGAGGATGCCGCCGGCCGCGACGAACATGATCGCCGAGAGCCAGAACGGGAAGGCACCGCCGCCGGGGCCGCTGCGCCCGTCCCAGCCGATGGGGAGCATGATCGCGTGGCTCATGAAGTAGAGCGCGGTGGCCATCACGCCGGCAGCTATCAGGGTCTCCGCTTTCAGGAAGGCTCTCAGCATCGGTCGCTCCCGGTTCGTGTCAGGGGTCGTGCCGGCCGCGCCACGGGGACGTGGCGCAGCCGTCGCTGCCTGCGATCAGGAAGGATCGGCCATGCTCTCGAGCAGTTCGGCGTGCTTCGTGCGCTCCTCGAGGAGGTAGGCCTGGAGCTCGTCGCCGGTGATGAAGTCGGTGATGAGCGCCTGGTCCGTGGCATAGGTCTGCCATTCCTCGGATTCGTGCAGCCGCTGCAGGAGGTCGATGTAGTAGGCCTGCGCCTCGGCCGACATGCCCGGCGGCGCGACGAAGCTGCGCTGCATCAGGTAGGTCAGGTCATGGCCGAGTTCGCCCATGGTCGGGACGTCGGGCATGATCGGCAGCCGCTCGGCCGTCAGGACCGCGATGGGGCGCACGCGCCCGGCCTTCCAGAAGCTCATGGCCTCGGAGGGGTTGTTCACGGTCGCGTTCACGTGGCCGCCGACGAGCGCGGTCGCGACGTCGCCGCCGCCGTCCATGGGAACGTAGGTGTGCTGGATGTCGAAGGCGTTCTCGAGCATGGCCGTCACGAGGCTGTCCTCCTGCCCGGTGCCGGTGCCGCCCATCTTGAAGGAGCCCCCGGCCTCGCGCACGGCGGCGATGTAGTCCTCGAGCGTCTCGATGCCGCTGTCGGCATTGACCCAGAGCGCGAAGGTGTCGACCGCCATCCGCGCGAGGGGGGTGAACTCGGCGATGTCCACGCCGATGTTGGTCTGCAACGGCGTGGTGAAGTAGCTGTTCAGCGTCGCCATGATGATGAAGTCGTTGCCGGAGTTGTCCAGCAGGTAACGCAGGGCCTCGGCGCCCGAGCCGCCCCCCTTGTTCGTCGGCAGGAACGGCATCTGCGCGAGCTGTTCCTTCTGGATGATGGTCTGGAACAGACGGGCAAGCCGGTCTGCGCCGCCGCCCTGGCCGGCCATGATGACCATTTCGACCGGTCGGTTCGGCTTCCAGTCGTTCGCCGCGGCCGGGACGGCGCAGGACAACGCCAGCGCCGAGGCAAGTCCGAGGATGGTGCGCCGCTTGAACTCCGTGACCATGGTCTTGTCTCCCTAGTTCGAAATCGCCGCGTGGAGGGCGGGATCGGTTTCTTTGTGGGAGGACGAGATAACGGGCCTGCGACAAAAGGCACGGAGGAATCGTGTCAGGCTGTAACTTCTGTAATTTACAGTCGCCGTTTTTGTAATTTTGTTGCGCCATGAACGGCACCCGCCGGTGCCGCCGGCGGCGAAACCCGTTGCGGCCCGGTCCGCGGACCGTCCCGCTGCGCTCAGGCCACGGGCTGCGGCCGCATGTCCGCGGGGTCGATCCCCGCCACCGTCACCGGCTTCTTCATCGCGTCGCGCCGGAACGGCTCACCGAGTTCCTGGTTCAGGATCACCTCGACCAGCGTGGTCACGCCGTCGCGCATCTGCGCCCGGATCGCCTCGTTCAGCACCGCCTTCAGCTCATCCATGGAGCCTGCCACCACGCCCTTCAGCCCGCAGGCCCCGGCGATCGCGGCATAGGACACCTGCGGGTCGAGCTCGGTGCCCACGAAATTGTCGGCATACCAGAGCGTGGTGTTCCGCTTCTCCGCGCCCCACTGGTAGTTGCGGAACACGACCATGGTGACCGCCGGCCATTCCGGGCGGCCGATCGCGGTCAGCTCGTTCACCGCGATGCCGAAGGCCCCGTCGCCCGCGAAGCCCACCACCGGCACGTCGGGGCAGCCGATCTTCGCCCCCACGATCGCCGGCAGGCCATAGCCGCAGGGCCCGAACAGCCCCGGCGCCAGGTACTTCCGCCCCGCCTCGAAGCTCGGATAGGCGTTGCCGATCGCGCAGTTGTTGCCGATGTCCGACGAGATGATCGCCTCCTTCGGCAGGACCGCGGTGATCGCCCGCCAGGCCATGCGCGCGGACATGCGTTCGGGATGCGCGGCGCGCGCGCGCGCGTTCCAGTCGGTGCCGGGATCGTCCGCCTCGTGGTCCATCGAGGTCAGTTCCTGCGCCCAGGCGGATTTCGTCTGCGCGATCAGTGCCCGCCGCTCGGCCCGGCCCTCGTCGCCCGCCTCGGGCCCGAGCCCGGCGAGGATCGCCTCCGCGACCTGCCGCGCGTCGCCCGCGATCCCCACCGTGACCCGCTTGGTCAGCCCGATCCGGTCGGGGTTGAGGTCGACCTGGATCAGCTTCGCCGCCTTCGGCCAGTAGTCGAGCCCGTAGCCCGGCAGGGTCGAGAACGGGTTGAGCCGCGTCCCCAGCGCCAGCACCACGTCGGCCTGCGCGATCAGCTGCATCGCCGCCTTCGAGCCGTTGTAGCCGAGCGGCCCGACGGACAGCGGGTGGGAGCCCGGAAAGGCGTCGTTGTGCTGGTAGTTGCAGGCGACCGGCGCATCCAGCCGCTCGGCGAGCCGGCGCGCGGCGTCGATCGCGCCGCCGAGCACCACGCCCGCACCGTTCAGGATCACCGGGAACCGCGCCGCCGTCAGGAGCCGCGCCGCCTCGGCCACCGCACCAGCGCCCCCCGCCGTCCTCTCGAAGGCCACGGGTTCCGGCAGGTCCACGTCGATCACCTGCGTCCAGTAGTCCCGCGGCACGTTGATCTGCGCCGGTGCGGACAGCCGCCGCGCCTTGCCGATCACCCGGTCGAGCACCTCGGCGATGCGCGCGGGGTCGCGCACCTCCTCCTGATAGCCGACCATGTCGCGGAAGAGCGCCATCTGCTCCACCTCCTGGAACCCGCCCTGCCCGATGGTGCGGTTCGCCGCCTGCGGCGTGACCAGCAGCATCGGCGTGTGGTTCCAGTAGGCGGTCTTCACCGCGGTGACGAGATTTGTGATCCCCGGCCCGTTCTGGGCGATGACCATCGCCATCCGCCCCGTCGCCCGCCCGTAGCCGTCGGCCATGTAGCCGCCGTTGCATTCGTGCGCCACGTCCCAGAAGGTGATGCCCGCCTTCGGGAAGAGGTCCGAGATCGGCATGAAGGCCGAGCCGATGATGCCGAAGACATGCTCGATCCCGTGCCGCTGCAGGACCTTCACGAAGGCTTCCTCGGTCGTCATCCGCATGGTCCCGTCTCCCCGTCGCCGCCGGCTCTCGTGGCCGGACGGTACCACCTTAGGCCGCCCTTGCGCCGAGGTTAAGCCCGGACCGCCGCGCCCGGGCGCCGCACCCCGCCGGTGACAGCCGCCCCTCCCCCATGCTATGCTCTCGCAGCGTCGTCCGGGGGATCACTCATGGCACGCATACAACCTTCAGCCCGACCATCCGCGAGGCTCAGCCGCCGCAGCCTCCTCGCCGCCGGCGCCGCCCTCGCCGCGGCACCCGCGCTCGGCCAGGACCTGAATTGCGGCATCGGCCTTCCGCCCGACCGCGAGAGGGGGCCCCACGTCTTTCTCGACTACGATCAGGTCGAGCTCGACGCCGCCTACCGGCAGGAGGTCTACCAGCCGCATGGCGCCCAGGTGAACGGCCGCCTCAACGCGCTCAGCGGCGACTTCCGCTTCCGCCGCGGCAATCCCGAGCGCATCGCCTATGGCGAGGACCCGGTCGAGGGCCTCGACCTTTACCGCACCGACCGCCCGGACGCCGCCGTCTTCGTCTTCATCCACGGCGGCACCTGGCGCCAACTCGACGCGGCGATGAGCGCCTTCGCCGGCGAGATGTTCCTCGACGCCGGCGCGCATTTCGTCGCACTCGACTTCGCCGACGTGCGCCGGGTCGGCGGCGACCTCGGCGTGCTCGCCGACCAGGTCCGCCGCGGCATCGCCTGGGTGGCGCGGAACGCCGCGACCATCGGCGCCGACCCGGACCGGATCTGGATCGGCGGGCATTCCTCGGGCGGCCACCTCGCCGCGGTCGCGCTGACCACCGACTGGGCGGGAGCCTTCGACCTGCCGCCCGACGTGGTCAAGGGCGGGCTCTGCATCAGCGGCATGTACGATCTCGAACCCGTGCGTCTGTCCTGGCGGCGCAGCTACATCGCCTTCACCGACGCGATGGAGCACGACCTCAGCCCGCAGCGCCACCTCGACCGCATCGTGGCGCCGGTCCACGTCGTCTTCGGCACCAACGAGACCCCGGAGTTCCAGCGCCAGGCCCGCGCCTTCGCCGAGGCGCTGGGGGCCGCCGGCAAGCCCGTCGAGCTCGTCATGGCCTTCGGCCACTTCCACCAGGACACCTGGGAATCCCTCGGCAACCCCTACGGCGTCACCGGCCGCACCGCGCTCGCGATGATGAGCCTCGGGCGGGGCTGACCCACTACCCCCGCCCCTTCCACGGCACCAGCCACGCCTCGGCCTTGCGCATGATCAGGTCGATCACGTAGCCGATGATCCCGATCAGGATGATCCCCATGATCACGATGTCGGTCGACATGAAGCGCGAGGCGACCATGATCATCATGCCGGTGCCGCGCTCGGCCGCGACCAGTTCCGCCGCCACCACCGTCCCCCAGCACACCCCCATCGCCACCCGCGCCCCGGTGAAGAGGTCCGGCAGCGCGTTCGGCACGATCACGTGGCGCAGCACCTGCGCCTTCGTAGCCCCCAGCGAATAGGCCGCGTGCACCTTGGCGAGGTTCACCCCCGAGACGCCGGACCGCGCCGCGATCGCCATCACCCAGAGCGCGGCGAGGAACAGGAGGATGATCTTCGCCTGCTCGCCGATCCCGTACCAGATGATGATCAGCGGGATCAGCGCGAGCGGCGGCACCGGGCGCATGAACTCGACGATCGGGTCGAACCAGCCGCGCAGGAACCCGTTCAGCCCCATCGCCATGCCGAGCGGGATCCCGATCAGCGCCCCGAAGAAGAACCCCGCCAGCACCCGGTAGATCGACCAGCCGAGATGCTGCCACAGCGTGGAGTTGCGGTACCCCGCCCCCGCGATCTCGATCAGCCGGTTCCAGACGTTCTCCGGCGGCGGCAGCCAGATCGGCCGCATCTGCCAGTCGACCGGCGCATGCACCGGCACCCAGGCCGAGCCGGTGAACGCCCCCCAGATCAGGAAGATCGCGATCACCGACAGGATCGAGGCCGCCCGGCTCGACCGCACCGCGGTCGCGTCGCCGAAGGTGATGGTCTTGCGCTGGTCGATCCCCTTCGGCCGGGTCCATCGCCCGTCCACCGCATGCACCAGCATCCAGGCAGCGGCGAGGATCGCGACATAGATGGCGAGGATCGTCACCCGGCGACCTCCAGCCGGCCCATGATCTCCTCCTCCATCTCCCAGATCATCTCCAGGATCTCGGTGCGGCGGGCGGCGAAGTCGGGCCGCTTCTTGATCTCGCGCAGGTCGCGCCCGGCACCGGCCTCGGCGAAGGGCAGGTCGTAGATGCGGTGGATGCGTCCCGGCCGCGGCGCCATCACCACCAGCCGCTGGCCGAGCAGCAGCGCCTCCTCGACCGAATGGGTGATCAGCACGATGGTCTTGCCCGTCTCGCGCCAGAGCTTCAGCACCAGCCCCTGCATCTTCTCCCGCGTCAGCGCGTCGAGCGCGCCGAGCGGCTCGTCCATCAGGATCACGTCGGGGTCGTTGGCGAGACAGCGCGCCAGCGCCACCCGCTGCTGCATGCCCCCCGAAAGCTCGTAGATCGCCTTGTCGCCGAAGCCCTTGAGGCCCACGCTCTCCAGCAGGTGCTCGACCACGCCCGCGATCTCCGCCCGCGGCCGCCCCGCCATGCGCGGGCCGAAGCCCACGTTCTCGGCCACCGACATCCATTCGAAGAGCGCGCCCTGCTGGAACACCATGCCGCGCTCGCGGTCCGGGCCCTTCACCGCGTGATCGCCCAGCATCACCCGCCCGGAGGTCGGCGCGAGGAACCCCGCGAGGATGTTGAGAAGCGTCGTCTTGCCACAGCCCGACGGGCCCAGAACCGAGACGATCTCGCCCTTTGCTATGCGCAGGGTGACATTCTTCAGCGCCTGGATGCCCTGCCCCTGCGGCAGGGCGAAGACCATGGAGACGTCCTCGATGCTCAGATCGGCCATGCGGTGCCCGGTTCCGGAGGACGGGGCCGCCGCATGGGCGGCCCCGCGCGTCTCACATCTCGGACGCCATTTGCAGGTAGGTCGCGTTCACCACGCCCTCGTAGCTGTCGAGCGCCCGGTCGAGCGTGCCCTGCGCGTGGAAGAAATCCGCCACGTCCTTCAGGAAGGCCTGCAGGCCCCCGCCCAGCCAGTCCTCGCTCAGCTGGGTCTCGATGTCGGGGAATCCGAAGCCCTCCAGCGTCGCGACCGTCGCCTCCATGTCCATGCCCGCGGCCTTGGAGATCTCCTCGAGCATCGGCTCGGGATCCTCCTTGAACCGCGCGTTCATGTCCGCGGTCACCTTCAGGAACTTCGCTACCAGCTCCGGGTTCGCCGCGGCGAAGGCCTTGTCGACCGAGGTCACGTCGAAGATGCGGATGCCGAGCTCGTTCTTCTCCGCCCCGGTCAAGAGCACGTTGCCATGCTCCTTCATCCGCATCAGCGCGCCGCCCCAGCCGCAGGCCATGGCGAGATCGCCGCGGGCGAGCGCCGCCGCCCCGTCCGCCGGCGCCATGTCGACGATGCTGAGCGTCGCGAGATCGACGCCGAAATGCTCCATCTGGCGCAGCATGCCGTAATGCGCCGCCGTGCCGACCGGCACCGCGACCCTCTTGCCCTCCAGCTCCTTGGCGTTGTCCTTGGTGATGTTCTGGCCCGCATGCACGACGCAGTTGTCGTTGTCGTCATAGGTCAGCGCCACGTCGACGAGTTCGATCTCCAGCCCCGCCGAGGTCGCCACCACGAAGGGCGGCACGCCCTGGCTGTAGGCGATCTGCACGTCGCCCGAGGCCATGGCGGCGGACATCGCCACGCCGGTGTCGAAGGCGCGCCAGTTCACCTTCACGCCCAGTTCCTCGTCGTAGAGCCCGGTCGCCTGGGCGTACTGGTTCGGCGTCGGCCATTCGAGGAAATAGGCCACGGTGATCTCGTCCACCGCCAGCGCGCCGGTGGCCGACAACGCCAGCGCGGCGGCGGCGGTGGAAAGCAGTCTCCCGATCTTCATGCGTCTTGACCCCTCTGTTGCTGCCGGCAGCCGTTGCCCGGCGCCCTGTCATCGCTCCTGCCGGTCCCCGGCGCGGTCCCCCGCCCTCCCCCAGGTCGACCACCGAGACTAGGCGCACATCGCGCAACCGATCAAGCGTGACGGAGTCGCAAGGAGGACGACGGCCGCGCGCCCGGCGCGACCCTCCGCTCCCCCGTACCCTCGCGTCCTGCACCCCACCCGTGCAGCCGCAGGCGCTCGGACTTCCCTCCCGAGTCCTCGGCCGGTACGCTGGCGCCGAACCGGAGCCACCGATGCCGACACCGAAACAGGACGCCGCCGACCTGATCGAAGCCCTCCCCGAGGATGCGACGCTCGAGGACATCCAGTACCGGCTCTACGTGCTGGAGAAGATCCGGGCAGGCGATGCTGAAATCGAAGCCGGCCACGGCATCGACCATGCGGACGCCAGGGCAGAAATGGCGAAATGGCGCGCCGGATAGTCTGGTCGCCGCGCGCGCTTTCCGATCTGCACCACATTCTCGAATGGATCGCCCGGGATTCTCCGATCTGGGCCACAGAAGTGGGCTCCCTCCCCGTCCACTCGGCCAGGTGACCCTTTGTCCAGTTCTTCGCCGGCCGGCTGCGGCCGCATCTTGCGGCGACCATTCCCGGCGCCATACCGGCCATGCGCAAAAGCAATCCCGCGGCAGGGTCGCGGACACCGCCCCGCCCGGATCGGATCGCCCTTCCAGTCCCGGTCGATCCAGCGCACCCCCTCAAGACGCTCCCAAGTAACCATCTGTTCTCTGTTGAGAATCGTCTGGAACTGTACGAGCGTCACAGTCGGGAGCAACCGAATTGAACAACGATACCGGACGAGGGGAGTACTAGTTCAATGAAACCGACTTTGACAGCCGCCTGCACGGCGGCCTTTGTCCTCGTGTGCCCGACGCTCGCCCATGCCATCACCATCGGCGGCAGCTCGGTCACGCACACGACCTCCTTCAGTTTCACAAATGACGCACTCTTCAACTACTGGGAGCCGGCAACCTTCACGTTGCCAAAAGCCAACCCTGGTCGGAAACTCGTTTCCGCTCAGTTTTCGATGTCGTCTAGAACGACCGCCTACCTGTCGATGGGATACGACGACTTTTTTCCACAATGCCCCTCAGGGAGCGAAGACGAATACCAGTTTGAATTCGATGGATACTGCTTCTTCAGTGGCTTTGAAGACATCATGAGCAGCATCGATATTTACGTCGACATAAGCGGATTGGCTCCGAAATACGAGGAATACTATTTGTATATGTTTTACGATCAGTATTATATGTTTGCCGAAGGCCCGCTATACTCATGCTACTATCCATACTTGGAGTCACAGGAGAACGCGGACAGCCCGCCATTCGATCTGGGCGAATGCGTCCGAAGCTACTGGGATTACGGTGTCGATACCGAACAGTCCTACACGCATGGACCAGTCGACCTGGAGAGCCTGTCCGCGCTCGCTGGCCCCGGACACTACATTTTCGAGGTAACGGCCACCGACTATTGGGGGAGCCTCCAACCCGCGTTGCACCTCACCGGCAACGCCTCCATCACCTACACCTACGCACCGATCCCCCTCCCAGCCGCCTTGCCGATGCTTCTCGGGGCGCTCGGCGCGCTCGGCCTGGCGGCGCGGCGGCGGGGCGGCTGAGGCTTCGGTCGCCTGGTCGGAGAGGGGCGACCCGGGCGACCCACCCTCAGATCGGGTCGCCCTTCCAGTCGCGGTCGAAGCGGCCCTCGATCTCCTTGCAGCGCACGGCCAGCATGTAGGCCCGCAGCACGGCCGAGATGCGGGGCGTGCGCTCGGGGCCGAGTGCCCGGAACCATGCCGAGACGTCGGCGTCGATGGGGATGGTGGTCCGGGCCCGCGGCGGCGTCACCGGCGCGAGCTCGTCCATCGCGTGCCAGGCGTCGGGGATCATCCGCTCCTTGAGCTTGCGATCCTCGTTCCACTTCTCGTGCTCGTTGAGCTCCGCCACCAGCTCGGCAAGGGTCCGCTGGCGCGGGGCACGGCTCCGCCTGCCCGTCATTGCAACCTCGTCTGGGAAAGGGCCCACTCTAGCCCGGGACGGTTAAGGCCGGGTTGACACATTCATCAAACCAAATAGCACCCAAATAGCACCGGAATGACACCCTTGCGCAGGGCTCCGAATCGCCCCCGCAGGCGCAGGCGCCGGTCACGGAACTGTTGCAATGCGGCGACACGCGCCCTATATCCCTTCACCAGCAAGGCATACGGCCGACGCATGGCAGCCATGGCGAATTGGCAAGCCACTCGCGTCACCGTTCTGTCATAGTGCGGTGCCACAGGACCGAGAGAATGAAGAAGGACGAAGCGTAATGTTCGATTACGTTGATCAGGCGGCTTACACCAACGATCAGGGCTCGCGGGCGCGGAAGCTCTTCGCTGCCGTGGTTCTGGCGGCGCTCGATGACGCGATCGCAGACGACAAGAAATTCGGCAACGGCCCCGAGGTGATCGCCCGCTGGGCACGCTCCCGCGACGGCCGCGAAGTGCTGATGTGCGCCGGGATCGACCCCAACGAGCGCACGGTCAAGGGCATGATGGAGTTCGTCCGCCGCGGCGTCCGCACCTCCGTCGCGCTCAGCCGCGAGGAGAGCGAGCGCCAGGCGCAGCGGTCCGAGGCCGCCTGACCGCCGGGGCAAACTCTGCCCGGGACGTCTTCAGCAACCCGCCAGTTCCCGGCCCGGAACAGCGGGTTTTGCTTTGCAGTCCAATGGCATCCGGCAGCGCCACCCTCGTCAGCGCCGCAGTGACGGCGCGTTCTGTCTCGGGTCGAGCGACACCTGTCCGGCGAGGCTCTGACCTTCGGGCGAGACCCGGGCCAGCCTGAGCGACGGCGCGCCCTGTCCGACCGGCGCACTCCGTGCCGGATCGGCCACCGGCGTGGGCTCCTGTTCCCCGCGGAGGCTCGAATTCGTGGTGGCGCGCCGCCAGCGCTCGATCGCCGATCGGACGACTTCGCTACGGGACGCCGGCCGTTCCGTCTCGCCCCGCGCACCCGACTCGCTCCTCGGAATCGAATCCCCCGGAAGCGTGTCGAAGGTGATGCGCGCGACGAGCGGCAGGCCCTCGCCGATCCCGATCGCCTCCTGCACGCCCAGCGACGGCACGAAGCCGAGCAGGTTCGCCGCGGCATCCGAGACGGCCGAGCGCAGCAGCGCCTGGTCGGCGTCGTTGGTCATCCGCATGACGAAGAACGTGCTGCACTGCGAGATGATCGTCGGGTCCAGTTCGGCCGGGCGCTGGGTCACGAGCCCGAGGTGGACGCCATACTTCCGCCCCTCGCGCGCAATGCGCTTCAGCGCACGCCGCGCCGGGGCAAAGCCGGCATGCCGGTCCGCGGACGCATACCGATGGGCCTCCTCGCAGACGAGCAGGATCGGGATCGCGCCGTCGCTCCAGAGCGAAAAGTCGAACGCGAGCCGGGCCAGCACGCAGACCACCGCATCGACGACCTCGTCGGGGAGGCTCGCGAGCTTCAGGATCGTGAGCGGCCGGTCTTCGGATTCGAGGCTGAAGACCTGGCTTAGCACCGCCACCATGGTGTCCCCACCGAGATGCGCGCTCCTGAACATGAACTCGTAGCGCGGATCGGTCTTGATCGCATCGATGCGTGTCATCAGCCGGTGGTGGCTCATGCCGGAGGAACGGTTCTCCAGCTTGCCCATGCGCTCGCTGATCAGCGCGAGCAGGTCCTGCAGGTGATAGGGCGAGGGCGTGTCGGCAGTGAACCCGCTGTGCCGAGGCATCTGCCGCCGCTCGACGGCCACGCGCTCGGTTCCGGCCTGGTATTTGGCCCGTGCCACCGGGATCAGCTCGGCGAGGATCTCCACCTCCTCCTGGGCTGCAGGTTTCCCGGCGTAGAGCACGTTCAGGATCTCCTCGAAACTGAACATCCAGAACGGCAGGCGGAGGTTTTCCGCCCCGACGGCATTGGCCCGACTGCCGAAGGCCGAGCGGTATTCGTTGTGCACATCGAGAAGCAAGACGCGCAGCTCCGGCCGCACGTCGATCATCCGCGACAGGATCGCGGCAACCGCGCTCGACTTGCCGACGCCGGTCGAGCCGACCACGGCGAAGTGCTTTGCCAGCATGTGGTCGGTATCGACATAGGCCGGGATCGTGGGATCCTGGCTCAGGTGGCCGACCGTGATCGCCCGCTCGCCGCTGGCGGCGTAGATCAGGTTGAGTTCGTCATGGCCGATCAACTCGACCGGATCGCCGATGGCGGCGTATTCCCGCACGCCGCGGCGAAAGCGACGCCGTCCGGTTGCCGATTGTTCGATTTCGCCGAGGAGGTCGATGCGCGCGATCGCCCCGGTACTGCTCGGATCTTCGGAGCGCGCGCGAACCTCGGAGATCATGCCGACGAGTTTGGTATTCAAGCCCCCGATGGCAACGAACTTGCCGACCGTCGCCCGCCGCGCGCCCTGCGGGAGCGGAAGCGCCAGCCCGACAAGCACCTCGGAGCCCTCGACCGCGACGACCCGTCCGAGGCAACACTTAGAAGCCACGCGACCTAGATCGGCAGCAGAACCTTCTCCTGTCGACATCCCGACCCTCCACGACGCCAGCGCTGATGAACTTGTAGCTGGCCCTGCGTTGTCGAAACGTGAATGCATCGACGTGGTTACGGCCTCTATGCATTGGCCCGGATCGAGGAGATTGACTTCAACCGGATAAGAGGCAATCGAGTGTCCGGATCGCCGCGAAGCGCTGAGACCGGCCGGAGCATGCAGGTAAAGTCTCCACTCTCCGGGAAATCGGGGACACCCGAGGCCATTGCCTGCACATGCCCGCGCCGGTGGCTGCCACAGGTTCAAGCCCGCGCAATGCTTTGGAGATGTCGATGATTCCGGTTCGCGCTTATGCAGGACGCAAGGTCGCGGTCCTCGGTCTGGGCCGGTCGGGAACACCTGCGGTCCTGGCACTCGAGGCCGGAGGCGCCGATGTGATCGCCTGGGACGACAACCCGACGTCCCGGGATCGCGCCGCGGCCCAAGGTATCCGGCTGGTCGACCTGTCGAGGGCGGAGAGCCTGGCGGGGGTGGACTGCATGGTCGTTTCCCCCGGCATCCCTCATCTCTATCCCCGGCCACATCCCGCGGTGGATCAGGCCATGCGGCTGGGGATCAAGCTCGACAACGACGTCGGGCTGTTCTTTCTGGCGTTCGAATCGATGATCCGTGACGACTTCGATCAGGCGCCACAGGTCGTCTGCGTCACGGGCTCGAACGGAAAGTCGACCACCTGCGCCCTGATCGCCCACATCCTGGAGGACGCGGGACGGCCGGTGCAGCTGGGCGGGAACTTCGGGCGCGGGGTACTCGATCTGCAGCCCTTCGAAGATCGCATGGTGATCGTCCTGGAGCTCTCCTCCTATCAACTCGAACTCGCGCGCTCGCTGCGCCCGGATATCGGCGTCTTTCTGAACCTCTCCGCCGACCATCTGGACCGGCACGGTGGAATGGGCGGGTACTTCGCCGCGAAGCGAAGGCTGTTCACCGCGGGTGTTCCGCAACGCTGCGTTGTCGGTGTCGACGAGGCCGAGGGCCGGTTTCTCGCCAACACCCTGCGCGATGGCGACTCGGACGAGTCCGGTCTCATCTCGATCTCGACGATGGAAAAACCGAGGCACGACGGCTGGACCATCTCGGCCAGGCGCGGATTTCTGGCCGAGTGGCGCAACGGCAAGCAGATCGCCTCGATCGACCTGCGCAAGATCGGATCGCTTCCCGGGTCCCACAACCATCAGAATGCCTGCGCCGCTTATGCCGTTGGCCGAAGTCTCGGTTTCGGGCCGAAACAGATCGAACGGGGCTTCGCGACCTATCCGGGGCTGCGGCACAGGAGCCAGACCATCGCCGAATGGAACGGCGTCCGCATCGTGAACGACAGCAAGGCCACCAATGCGGATGCCGCAGCGCGCTCGCTGGGGAGCTTCGACCGCGTCCGCTGGATTGCCGGCGGACGACCGAAGGAAGGTGGGATCGAGCCGATGAGGCCCCTGTTCGATCGCATCGCCAAGGCCTACCTGATCGGGGAAGCCGCATCGGAATTCGCCGCAACGCTCGGCTCGGTGCCGCACGAGATGAGCGGGACGATGGAAACCGCGGTGCAGAATGCGATGTCGGAGGCTCAGCCGGGCGACACGATCCTGCTGGCCCCGGCCTGCGCCAGTTTCGACCAGTTCGCGGATTTCGAGGCACGGGGCGATGCCTTCGAAAAACTGGTGAAGGCCGGGCTTCGATAGGCATTCATTGCCGCTGACAGGGGCCCTGTACGGCCCCCGGCGAGTCAACGAAGCTTGAGTGTAGCCAGACCGATCAGCGCCAGGATCAGCGACACGATCCAGAAGCGTATGACGATCTGAGGCTCCGCCCATCCCTTCTTTTCGAAGTGATGGTGGATCGGCGCCATCAGGAAAACACGCTTCTTCGTTCTTTTGTAATAAAGAACCTGGATAATTACGCTCAGCGCCTCGACGACGAACAGCCCTCCGATGATCGCGAGCACGATCTCGTGCTTTGTGGAGACGGCGATCGCACCCAGCGCCCCGCCGAGAGCAAGGCTTCCCGTATCACCCATGAAAACCGCCGCCGGGGGCGCGTTGTACCACAGGAAACCCAGTCCGCCGCCCAGCAAGCCGGCCACGAATACGGCAAGCTCGCCCGTTCCCGGGACATAGTGGACGTCGAGGTAATTCGTGAAATCGACCCGCCCCACGGCATAGGCGATGATGCCGAGCGAACCCGCCGCGATCATCACGGGCATGATCGCGAGACCGTCCAGCCCGTCGGTCAGGTTCACCGCGTTCGCCGCCCCCACGATGACGAGCATCGCGAAAGGCAGGAACAGCCAGCCCAAGTCCATGAGCAATGTCTTGAAAACCGGAAACGCGAGGCGGCCGTCCAGCCCGCTCGGATGCAGATACATCGCCCAGGCACCAGCAATGAGTGCGATCACGAAGCCGGCGGCCAGTCGGATGCGGCCGGAAACGCCGGCATGGGTCTGCTTCGTCACCTTCGCATAGTCATCCGCAAAGCCGATGATCCCGAAACCGATCGTCACGAAAAGCGTCAGCCAGATGAAGCCGTTGTCCCACCGCGCCCACAGGATCGTGGCGACAACGATTGCTGACAGGATGAGCAGTCCCCCCATCGTAGGCGTGCCGGCCTTGCTGAGGATGTGGCTCTCCGGGCCGTCGGTACGAATGGGCTGACCCCTGCCCTGCCTGATACGCAGCATTTCGATCAGGGGACGCCCGAAGACAAAGCCGAAAACCAATGCGGTGAAGAAGGCGCCGCCAGCACGAAACGTGATGTAGTTGAACAGGTTCAGCCCGGGAAAGGTACCCGCATAGCTGGAAAGGTAATATAGCATGAACCGCTTTTCCGTCTTTTAATTCCGGATTTCCAGCGCCCTGATGGCGTCGACCACTCTTTGCATCTTCAACCCGTTCGAGCCCTTGACCATGACCACATCACCGGGCTCGATCAGTTCTGCAACCTGCCGCGCCATGCCCTCCGCGTTCTCCGTCCAGATGCCCCGCCTGACGGCGGGTAGCGCTTCATGGAGGAACTGCATGAGTGGACCAACGCAGTGGATGGCGTCCAGTCGCGAGATGGCCTCCAGCTCCGCCAGCTTTCTGTGATAGCCGACCTCGTCGCGCCCCAGCTCGAGCATATCCCCGAGAAAGGCAACACGCCGTCCGCTGGAGGGTCCGGCCAGAAGCGCGCTCGCCAGCACATCGAGGGCGATTGCCACCGAAGCCGGATTGGCATTGTAGCTTTCGTCGATCAGGGTGATCGGCCCGGACCGGCCGCCGCTTCGAATCGATATGCTGGATCGCTGGCCGCGACCTTCCACATTGAGCCACGTCGACAGGGCTTCGGCCGCGCACTGCATGTCTGCGCTCAGAACGGCGGCGCACCCCAGCACGCCGAGCGCATTCATGGCCAGATGCCGGCCCGGCGATCCGAGCTCGAAACGCGTCGGACGGCCGAGGACCATCGCCTCGACCAGCGTCCTCGAGCCGACCGTCCTGCAATCCACCAGTCGGATGTCCACCCCGTCACTGGCACCGAAACGGACCACCCGGGCTCCGACCGAGTTTGCCGTATGCAACAGTATCTCGCTGGTGCTGAGATCGCCGTTGAAGACCGCCCATCCCCCCGGTTCCAGTCCATTGAAGATCGACCCCTTCTCCTCGGCAATTCCCTCCAGATTCTCGAATGCGGCCAGATGGACCGGGGCGACGGTCGTCACGATAGCAACATGCGGGCGCGCCATCCGGGCGAGGGGTTCGATCTCTCCGGGGGCGTTCATCCCGATCTCTACCACCGCGAAGTCGTGTCCGGCGGGAAGGCGGGCGAGCGTCAGCGGAACGCCCCAATGGTTGTTGTAGCTCTTTTCCGCGGCGTGAACCCGGGCTCCCCCTGCCTGCAGGACAGTGCGCAGCATTTCCTTGGTTCCGGTCTTGCCTGCCGAACCCGTCACCGCAACGACGCGACCCTTGAAGCGGCGGCGTGCCGCGCGAGCCAGGTTCTCAAGTCCCTTCAGGGTATCGTCGACCAGAAGCAACGGTGTATCGGGGGCCACGTCCGAGGGCCGTCTCGACACGAGCGCCGCCACCGCACCCTTGACCATTGCTTCCCGCACGAACTCATGCCCGTCACGCCTGTCGGACAGCGCGACAAACAGATCTCCCGGCACGAGGGAGCGGGTGTCGATGGAGATCCCCGTGGCGGCCCAGTCCCCGAAGGCGGCACCGCCGGTGGCGGCGGCTGCCTCCGCACTCGTCCACAGCACGCTCACGCGCTCAATCCGTCGAGAGCTGCAACCGCGACGCTCGCCTGTTCGGCATCATCGAAGGGCAGGACCGAGTCGCCGACGATCTGGCCGGTCTCGTGGCCCTTGCCCGCAATCAGCAGGACATCGTCCGGTTCCAGGGCGTCGACCGCGACGAGTATGGCCTCGGCACGATCCGCGATCTCGATGGCCCGGGGGCAGCCCGCCATCACTTCGGCCCGGATCTGGCTTGGGTCCTCGTTGCGAGGATTGTCGTCGGTGACATAGACGCGATCGGCGAATTGCCCGGCAACCTGACCCATCATCGGCCGCTTGCCGCGATCGCGGTTTCCTCCTGCGCCGAACACCACCGACAGACGACCTCGCGTATGCAGCCGCAGTGCGCGCAGCGCCGTCTGCAGCGCGTCCGGCGTATGCGCGTAGTCGACATAGACGGCGCCACCGTTCGCCCGCATTGCCGCCCGTTCCATCCTGCCCCGCACGGAGGCGAGCCCCGGCAATGCCTCGAAGATCGCTTCGGGATTGCTGCCGCTGCCGATGGCCAGTCCGACGGCAACGAGTGCGTTGGATGCCTGAAAACCGCCGACGAGATCGAGCCGGGTCCTGATGGACTCGCCGCGCCACTTGAAGTGAAGATCCTGACCGGAAGGACCGAAATGCTGGCCCAGGATCTGCAGGTCGCATCCGGCACCGCGTCCGACACCGATGATCCTGTGCCCGCGGGCTTCCGCGACGGAGCGCACATCTCCGGCACGTTCGTCATCGCAATTGATGACCGCCGTCCTGCCACGGCCGAGCACACGATCGAACAGTCCGAGCTTCGCCTCGAAGTAGGCTTCGAAATCTGGATGGTAATCGAGGTGGTCGCGCGAGATGTTGGTGAAGGCCGCAGCCGCGAGATGTGTTCCGTCGATGCGCCGCTGCTCGAGCCCGTGACTGGATGCTTCCAGCGCAGCATGGGTCACGCCCCGATCGACCAGATCGGCAAGCAGCCGATGCAGGCTCAGGGTGTCCGGCGTCGTGTGCCTCAGCGGCGCCGAGACCGCTCCCTGCACCCCGACCGTGCCTATGTTTACGGCGGTCTCTCCGGTCATCTCCCAAAGTTGCCGCGTGAAACTCGCCACTGAAGTCTTGCCGTTGGTTCCCGTCACGGCGACCAGGATGTCCGGCTGGTCGCGGTACCACCGCGCCGCGATGCCTGCGAGAGCCAGACGGGGATCGTCATGGACCACGATCGGAACTGGGAGCGTGCCTAGCTCGGCCTCGGCGACGACGAGCCCTGCGCTATCGGTAAGCACCGCAGCGGCCCCGCGACGCAGGGCCTCACCGACGAATTCGGCACCGTGGCGTTCCGTTCCCGGCAGTGCGACGAAGAGATGCCCGGGCAGCGTGTCTCGGCTGTCTGCGGAGACGCCCGTCAGTTCCGGCAAGGGATCCGACCAGTCGCCGGCGCGCCTGCTGCCGCTCAGGAGCCCGAGCGCCTCGAAACCCATGAGCTTCCGAATGCGTTCCATGCCTTTGCGATCGCCCCCGTGGGTTGAAGCCATCGGCTATTCACTATTGGCGGCGGTGTAAAGGGCACGCTCCGGCGCGTCGGTCAGGTCCCGCGGTCGGAGGCCGAGCAACGGCAGCAGACGATTGATGACGTCTGCAGCGACGGGAACGGCCGTCCAGCCCGCCGTTCGCAAGGGTTGGCTGTGCTCGCGGTTCTCCGGCTCATCCAGTGCGATCACGAGGACATAGTCCGGTTCGGATGCCGGAAACACCGCAGCGAACGTGGCGATCACCTTGTCCCGCGCATAACCGCCGTTGGGCAAGGGCTTGTCCGCCGTGCCTGTCTTGCCGCCGATTTCGTAGCCCGGAATGTTCGCGAAGGTCGCGGTCCCGCGTACGACCGTCTCGCGCAGCATTTCCCGTATCTGCGCCGAGGTCCTTGCCGAGACGACCCTATCCTCCTCGGTAGGCCGCGCTTCCGAATAGACGATACTGGGGCTGACCTTCAGGCCGCCGTTCACGATCGTGGCATATGCCGTCGCGAGATGGAGCGGCGTCAACGCGATGCCGTGTCCATAGGCGATCGTCATGGTCGACAGGTCGGACCACCTGCTCGGCAGCAGAGGAGACGTTCGGGCCGCCTCACTCAGCTCCACGGGGACCGGATCGAAGAAGCCGAGCTTTCGCAGGAACTCCTGCTGGGCCCGACTGCCCTGCTCGATCGCGAGTCGCGCTGTTCCGATGTTCGAGGACTTCACGACCACGTCGGTGACAGACAGACGCGGTCCGTAGTTCCGGAAGTCACGAATCGTGAATCGTCCCCACCGCATCGGACCGGACGTGTCCACCATCGTCTGTGGCGAGACGTAGCCCGTGTCGAGGGCCATTGCGACCGGAAACAGCTTCATCGTCGATCCGAGTTCATATCGGCCCTGAGCTGCCCGGTTGAACAGCGGACTGTCTGCGGGATCGCCACTCGACGGCAGCGGCGGACGGAGGTTCGGATCGAAATCGGGCAGGCTCGCCATGGCGATGACCTGGCCTGTGGCCGCTTCCATCAGGATTCCGACCGCACCCTTGGCGTTCATTCTCGTCATGCCGGCCGCGAGAACGTCCTCCAGCGCAGCCTGAACGCCGAGATCGATCGACAAGCGCAATGGCTCCGCCTGGTCGAGGTTCCGCAATCTCTCGTCGAACACCCGCTCGACACCCGCGACACCCACGACTTCCGCGCCGTGCACGCCTTCCCGGCCGAAACCCGCACCTCCCAGGAGATGCGCAGCGACCGGGCCGTTCGGGTAAAGCCGTGACTCGCGGGGTCCGAATAGGAGGCCCGGCTCGCCCAGATCGTGCACCCTCTGCCGCTGCTCGGGGGAAACCGTTCGCTTGATCCAGACGAAACGGCGACCGTCTTCGAAACGGTCGCGGAGCTGCGCCTCATCGAGATCGGGAAAGATCCGCGCGAGTCCCGCCGCGGCGGAGGCCGGGTCGATCATTTCCTGCGGATGGGCATAGAGCGACGCGGTCACGATGTTCGTTGCCAGCACGGTACCGTGCCGATCGACAATCTCCGCGCGCTGGGTCCGTATGGGCTCGCCACCAGACCCGTCCCGCGGCTCCACCGGCATTGCCGCCGACATCAGGGTCATCCGTCCACCGACGACGGAGAATGCCAGTATGAATGCGACCGCCACCAGCAGTAACCGCAGTTCCGATCTCTGGCGTTCCGCCATCTGAAGAGCGCGAAGCCTGGCCGCCCGTTCTTCGGCCTCGATCTGGTCCGGATCCCTTCCCTGGATCCGGGCCGACAGAATACGCGCTAGCGGTCGAAGCGGACGTCTGATCATGGCTCACCGGAATTGACGGGAAGTATGCCGTCCGTGTCGTCGGATTCGGGCGGATAGGGGACGTTGGCGACCTCGCCGAACTGCTGCGGCGACATCGGCACCAGCCCGAGATCCGCGCCGCGGTTCGCAACGAGTCCGGAAAGCCGGTCCGGCCGGTTCAGGAATGCCCATTCCGCGCGCAGGACGCTCATGGCTTCGCGCTCTCGCGCCAGGGTCGACCGCAGGTCGGCGAGCCTGTTGGCCGCCTCCTGTGTCGTGTAGTTCACCCGGTAGGTCCATGTCGCGAACAGGACGACCAGACATGCGCCGGAAACCACCAGCAGGGTTCTCATGTGCCGCTCCGCCAGTTGTTCAGGACCGGAAGCCCCAGCTCGGCAGGCTTGACCGGAATGGGAGCACCGGACAATCGTCGCCCGATGCGCAACTTGGCCGATCGCGCGCGAGGGTTTCGGTCGAGTTCCTGCGCTGATGGCGAGATTGTCCGTCGGGATGGCAACTCGAAGGTGATACAGGCGGGCGGTCCTTCAGGCAGATGCCGGCTCTGCCGCGATTGCCCCTCGGAACGCTGCTGGAAGAACCGCTTCACGATCCGATCCTCGAGCGAATGGAATGTCACCACGGCAAGCCATCCGCCAGGTCCAAGCACCTGCTCGGCGCCTGCCAGACCGTTCACGAGTTCTTCCAGTTCATTGTTCACCGCCAGACGGATCGCCTGGAAGGTACGGGTGGCGGGATGGGGCTGTCCCGGCTTGGGCCGTGGCAGCTGCTGTTCAACCAGCCGGGCGAGATCTAGCGTCGTGGCGAACGGCTCCTTCAATCGTCGAAGGACGATCGCATGGGCGATTCGACGGGCTGCGCGCTCTTCGCCGTATTCACTGATGATCTCCGCCAGTACCGTCTCGGGCAGCGTGTTGACCAGTTCCGCTGCCGTCGGACCGGTCGGGCCCATACGCATGTCGAGCGGACCGTCCTTCTGGAACGAAAAGCCGCGCTCCGCCGAATCGATCTGCATCGACGACACGCCGATGTCCAGCACGACACCGTTCACCTGACCGAAGCCCTCCATTTCCGTGATCGCGGCGAGTTCGCCGTATCGCCCGAGGCGCAGGCGAAGCCTCCCCCCGTATTGGTCAGCCCAGCCTTCGGCGGATGCGATCGCCGTGGGATCACGATCGATCGCGACGACGGTTTCTGCCCCCGAGTCGAGCAAGGCCCGGGTGTAGCCTCCGGCGCCGAACGTGCCGTCGACCCAGACGCCGCGAACTGGCCCGACACGCTCGAGAATTTCATCAAGGAGGACCGGTATATGCGTGATGCTCTCCGTCATCTCGGCGCAGACGACTTGAGGCGGTCGAGCAGGGAATAGGCATCCTCTATCCCTTGTTCGTCCATCCAGCTTTCGTCACTCTGCTCATCCGCCGCGTATTCATCAGGCGACCAGATGCGAAACTTGTCCATCATTCCGGCAAAGACCGCCTCGTCCCCGATGCCAGCCAGTTCCCGAAGCTTCGTCGGCAGGACGATCCTGCCATTCTCGTCCAGTTGCGCCTGAATCGACTTGGTCGAAAGCATCCGTTCGAGGATCTCCCTTTCGCGACTGAACCTTGGCAGGGCGCCGATTTCGTTCTCCACCTCTTCGATCGCGGCGATCGAATATCCTTCGAGGCAGCGTTTGCTTCTCCGGCCATAGATGAGGATCAGGCTGGGGTTGAGGCCCGGCGCCCAGTCGGGATCGCCCTCCTCGAGGACACGGCGAAACTGGGCCGGTACCGACACGCGACCCTTCTGGTCCACCTTGTGGACAGATTCGCCTCTGAAGCGCCGCGCCAACGGCATGCCTCCTGTCCCGCACTCACTCCAGAACGGAAAAGGCGGGCCGCGCTGCCTGACTGCGCGACCCGCCTTCTGGTCCCTTCTGGGCCATCGGCCCGACTGCGCCGGCTTTCGCGTGACTGCTCGTCTTCGTCCGCGTCGGGTCTCTTCTCGTTTCCGGAAAGCGGCGGGCCTGTATGAAACCTGCCAATTTCGTTGCTTGGGTCTAGCGCCCAGTCAGCACATCCGCTGCCTTCCGAGGAGTGGTATAGCATGGGATATCATGGGAAACAATAGGGAACTCTACCACCTTACGGCTCGTATGCGGTCAGATCGCACGGAAAATGCAACGCCGAACACAATTGTTAACAGGTGTTAACAAGCTACAGCTGCATTTCGTGCGTGATGAAGCTTGTGACCCATGATGTAGGGCTGCCTTTGGATGGAACGGCCACACCAGGAAGTTCGCTAGAATTGTTCCGTTATTCGGGCCGTGCACAGCAGCAGGTCAGAAAAGGCTCGATGAGCCCGCACAAGCGCAGCGGCGGCAGCCCGGAGGGCGCGAATCGGGAGCAGGCTGGGTGCGGATGGCCTGTAAGCCGGATTCTGTTGCGGCTGGTGACCCGAAGGTCTCTGCCGCCGACGGTCATTCATCTGGGCGCCGCGTTGCCACGGCGCTCGTGCAGCCAACCCGGATCGCATGGGCGGGAGAACCCCGGGCCGAGGCCCGTCACGATCCCTATTTGGCCTTGCTCCTGACGGGGCTTGCCGTGCCACCTTCGTTGCCGAAGGTGCGATGGGCTCTTACCCCATCGTTTCACCTTTGCCGCGTGGCTCACGCGGCAGACTATTCTCTGTGGCGCTTTCCCTCGGGTCTCCCCGGGCGGGCGTTACCCGCCGTCACTTCTCCCTGGAGTCCGGACTTTCCTCGAAAGCCGTTGCCGGCTTCCGCGACCATCCAGCCATCCGCCCCGCTGAGGTAAGGGGGACGCGGCGGCCCGTCAATGGCCAGGCGTCCCTTGCATAACGCCGAGATGAGCGCGACGTCCTGCGGTTCGAGTGGGCGCCCCAGTGCGGTCGGTCGAAATCGAAGCCTGAACGCCTGCAGAAGTTCGTTCGGTTCCCGCGCCGGGTAGCCGAAGAGTTGCGCGCCCTCGAGGAACGTGGACCATTCCGGGTCCTCCTGGGTGAAGGGGGTTGCTGCAACTCCGAGCCCGTTGATCGCCAGCCTCTGCCAGTCGAACTTCGGGCCGGGGTCGACCTTGCGATCGGGCGCGAGATCGGAATGGGCGATCACGGCCTCCGGAAGAAGCTGCCAGCGGTTGAGGATGTCTCGAAGCAGGCCCTCGAGCGCAGCCATCTGGGGCTCGGGAAAGGGAGGATAGGCATCCAGCGCGGCGCCGTTGACGAGCTCTATGCCGATGGAACGGGAATTGACGTCGCCCTTGCCCCCCCACTCGCCGACACCGGCATGCCAGGCGCGGAGGCTTTCTCTCACGAGACGCCAGATATGCCCATCGAGCCCGATGAGATAATGCGCCGAGACTTCGGCCGCGGGATCACACAGCCGGTCCAACGCGGCTTCGTGCCCCTCCATCGCCGTGTAATGAAGCACGACGAGTTCAACCCGGGCGCCATCCCTGCGGGGTCCGAAGTTTGGACTCGGGTGGTCAATGACAACCACCTCAGCGCCCGTATTCCTTTACAGCCGCAACCGCCGGTACGGGGCCGGATCGAAATTGCAGGCGAAGCCGTCGCCGTCCGGGTCGAGACCGTAGGTGTCGCGCTGGGGGCCACCGCTCGACAGGAACACACGCTGAGCCTGCTCGGGCGTCGAGAACCGGCGGCAGTTGCCCGTCCCGCTGACCCGTGCGGTGACCGGCCGGCTATAGCGCCTCTCGCCCACTGCATTGGTCGTCTGCTGGGCAAAGAGCGCGATGTTCACACCCTCTGTCGCCTGGGGAACCGCACCGGGCTCGACGATGACGAGTTGCGCCCGGGCGGCATCGAGTTCGCGCTGCGCGATCGCCGCATCGATCTTCTGCTGCTCGATGGTGAAGAGTGTCAGGTTGAGCGTATCGGCGTCGAGTGGCGTCGCCTGCGCCCCCGGCGGAACCACCGAACCATCGTCGGCCAGTGCGCCCTCGATGGTTCTCGTGAAATCCATGTTGCCCTGGCCTTGCGACGAGGATGCCATCCCTGCCCGCGGGACCTCCACGAGTACATCGCCCTCGGGAACGACAGGGCCGGAGGTACAGGCGGCGAGGAAGCCGCAAGCCAGCAACAGATAGGCGCGCAATTTCGACCTGCCTTTCAGGAACCAAAGTCTCTAGGCGACTTCATTACCACCATTTTCGCGCGGATGCAGCAAATCCGATCGCACTTTCGAGCGAAGAGGCGATGTTCAGAATCTCGCTCTCGCCCCAGGGTCTTCCGATCAGCTGCAGGCCGAGCGGCAGTCCGCGCGCGTCGAGGCCGGCGGGTACCGAGACACCGGGCAATCCGGCGAGGTTCACCGTGACCGTGAATACGTCGTTGAGGTACATCTCCACCGGATCCGCATTCACCAGTTCGCCGATTCCGAAGGCGGCCGAAGGCGTTGCGGGCGTGAGGATCGCGTCGACACCGGACTCGAAGACCTGGTCGAAGTCCCGCTTGATCAGGGTCCGCACCTTCTGGGCGCGGAGGTAGTAGGCGTCATAGTAGCCCGCCGACAGCACGTAGGTCCCGATCATGATACGGCGGCGCACCTCCCGGCCGAAGCCTTCGGCCCGGGTGCGCTCGTACATCTGGACGATGCCCTCCTGATCGCCGATGCGCGCGCGGTGGCCGTAGCGGACACCGTCGTAGCGGGCGAGGTTGGAAGAGGCTTCGGCCTGCGCGATGACGTAATAGGTGGGTAGCGCGTAGCGCGTATGAGGCAGGCTGACCTCGACGATCTCCGCCCCGGCGTCGCGGAGCATGTCTGCCCCCTGGGACCAGAGCCGTTCGATCTCGGCAGGCATGCCGTCCAGACGATATTCCTTCGGGATTCCAATGCGCTTGCCCCGCACGTCGCCGGTCAGGGCCGCCTCGAAGTCCGGCACCGGAAGGTCGGCCGAGGTGGAATCCTTCGGATCGTGACCGGCCATCGCGCGGAGCATGATCGCCGCGTCGGCGACGCTGCGAGCCATCGGCCCGGCCTGATCGAGCGAGGAGGCAAAGGCGACGATGCCCCAGCGCGAGCAGCGGCCGTAGGTGGGCTTTACGCCCACGATGCCAGTGAAGGCAGCGGGCTGGCGGATGGACCCGCCGGTGTCGGTGCCGGTCGCGCCGAGGCAGAGATGCGCGGCGACGGCCGCCGCGGAGCCGCCGGAGGAGCCGCCGGGGGTCAGGGGCGTGGGATCGTCGGTGCGGCGCCAGGGGCTGACCACGGGGCCGTAGCAGGAGGTTTCGTTGGAGCTGCCCATGGCGAATTCGTCCATGTTCAGCTTGCCGAGCATCACCGCGCCCTGGTCCCAGAGCTGGCGGGTGACGGTGCTCTCATAGGGCGGGCGGAAGCCCTCGAGGATGGCAGATGCGGCCTGCGAGGGGACGCCTTCGGTGCAGAAAAGATCCTTGATTCCCAGAGGGATGCCACAGAGATCGGGCGCGTCGCCGATGGCGAGGCGGGCGTCGGCGGCGCGGGCCTGGTCGCGGGCGCGGTCGGGGGTCGTCGTGGAGAAGGCGTTGAGTGCGCCGGCGGCGTCGATGGCGGCGAGGCAGGCCTCGGTCAGTTCGACGGCGGTGAAATCCCCGGCGCGGAGACCCCTCCGGGCCTCGGCGATGGTCAGGCTGTTGAGGGCTGTCATCTATTCAACGACCTTCGGGACGGCGAAGAAGCCCTCGCGCGCGTCGGGGGCGTTGGCGAAAATACGATCCGGGTAGCCGCCGTCGTTCACGACATCTTCCCGCCATTTCAAGGACATGGGCGTCACGGAGGTCATCGGCTCGACGCCGGTGACGTCGACTTCGTTGAGCTGGTCCATGAAGCCGAGGATGCCGGAGAGTTCCTGGGCGAGGGAGTCGAGGTCGGATTCGGGCACCTCGATCCGGGCGAGATGGGCGACGCGGCGGGCGGTATCACGGTCGATCGCCATGGTTCTTCCTTGCCGGACAGGGGGTCGGAGCCTGCGTTTAGCGCCCGGTCGGCGCCGGCGCAAGAGCCGCGGGGACGGGAATCCCCATGGTGTCATTCGGTTGCTATTTGGGTGTTATTTCGGTCCCACGAATTTCGCCGCCGGCGCGGCCGTGGCGGTGCATCACCACGATCATCCAGCCGAGCATCGTGCCGTTCAGGAGATGCCACAGGAAGTGGGTGCCGAAGGGCACGGCGTCGCAGACCGCCTGGTCGATGGTCCGGAAGAAGAGCGAGACGCAGAGGATCGCCGCTCCGAGTGCGAGGCCGCGGGCGGTATCCGGCGCGCGGGTCCGGAGCGCCGCGGCATAGCCGAGGATCAGGATCGGCACCGGCATGTAGGAGACCGAGCCGTTGAGCGGCCCGAAGGCGGCACGGATGCCCGAGCCGACCACGAAGGCGTAGGGGAAGAACAGCACCACGGCGAGCGCGCCCGCCCACCACGGCAGGGCGAAGAAGCGCAAGGTGGCGAGATAGACATAGGCGAGGATGAAGAGCTGGATCGGGATGACGTCGGCGAGCGCCGCCCAGACCTGGGCATGGGTATGGAAGAGGTACGAGCCGATGCCGATGGCGAAGAGCAACAACACCAGAACGCGCGAACCGAGATCGCGCGTGCCCTCGAGCATCCGCAGGCAGAGGAAGGCCGCGATCAGGAAGGCGGCGTTGGTGACGGCATTGAGCGGCTCGGCCCAGTAGGAATTGTCGAGCCGTTCGCAATAGCTGTTGACCTCGCGAAACCAGTCCATCGAAACTCCTGCCCGGGTCTGCCCCTCGGGGGGCAGGTAAGGCGCATTGCGGGAGGATCAATTCGCATGAAGATCACGTGGCTCGGACATTCGGGGTTCCGCATCGAGATCGGCGACCAGGTGCTGCTGGTCGACCCCTGGCTGAAGGGCAATCCGATGTTCCCCGAGAACCGGCGGGCGGAGGCGATCCGCGGCGCGACGCATGTGCTGGTCAGCCACGGGCATTTCGACCACATCGCCTCGGCGCCGGAGATCGCGAAGGAGCTCGGGATTCCCGCGGTCGGCATCTACGACCTGATGAGCCATTTTGAGAGCCATCACGGCATCGACGTGATCGGCTTCAACAAGGGCGGCACGGTGCAGCTGGGCGACGTGGCGGTGACCATGGTCGCGGCGAGCCATTCCTCGTCCTTCGGCGGCAAGGAGGGGCCGGTCTATGCCGGGACCGAATCGGGCTTCATGATCGCGGGCGAGGGCAGGACGATCTATTTCTCGGGCGATACCGACGTGATGGCCGACATGGCCGTGTTCCAGGACCTGCACCGGCCGGAGATCGGCATCCTGTCGGCCGGCGGGCATTTCACCATGGACATGGCCCGGGCGACCTATGCGGCGAAGAAGTTCTTCAGCTTCGAGACGGTCATCCCCTGCCACTACCGGACCTTCCCGATCCTCGAGCAGTCGGCGGCGAAGCTGAAGGAGGCGCTGCCGGGGGTGAACGTGGTCGAGCCCGAGGTGCTGGTGCCGATCGAGCTCTGATTTCGGCGCCGCCCTCAGCGGCGCTCGGCGAAGAAGGCGCGGAGGAGGGCGGCGCAGTCGGCCTCCATGATGCCGCCGTAGACCTCGGGGCGGTGGTGGGACTGGGGATGGGTGAAGACGCGCGGCCCCTGCTCCACCCCGCCGGATTTCGGGTCGTGCGCGCCGTAGAGAAGCCGGGCGATGCGGGCCGCGGCGATGGCGCCGGCGCACATCGGGCAGGGCTCGAGCGTGACGTAGAGGTCGAGCCCGGTCAGCCGCTCGGACCCGAGCGCGGCGCAGGCGGCGCGGATCGCCAGCATCTCGGCATGGGCGGTGGGATCGGCGAGTTCGCGTGTGCGGTTGCCGGCGCAGGCGACGACGCGGTGGGCGGCGGGATCGACGATCACCGCGCCGACCGGCGTCTCGCCGCGCAGCGCGGCGGCGCGCGCCTCGGCGAGGGCATGGTCCATGTGCGGGGCGAAACGGGTCATGCGCCCTTGTCGCGCGGGCGCGGCGGGCCTGCAAGCGGGTCTCCCCGCCGGGGCCGGTGGGAGACGGCGGAGCGGCCTGTTGGCCGCAAGACGTTTCTCCCCGCCTGTTGGCGGGGCCCCGCGACTGCCCGATAGGGTATCTGCCAGTATGAAACGGTCAGGGGCGCGGGGGGGCGGCGGCGGTGGGACGATCGCGGCGGCGGGTTTCGCTTTCCCGCTGGCCCGGCCCGGTGTAGGAGCGGCGCATGGCGAAGGACGGCAAGTCGGTTGCGGAGCGGGGCGGCGAGCGGATCGCCAAACGGCTGGCGCGGGCGGGCGTGGCCTCGCGCCGGGCGGCGGAGGCGATGATCCTCGCCGGCCGGGTGGCGGTGAACGGGCAGGTGATCGAGAGCCCGGCGCTGAACGTCACCGCGGCGGACCGGATCACGGTGGACGGCGCGCCGCTGCCCGAGGCGGAGCCGGTGCGGCTCTGGCGGTATCACAAGCCGGCGGGGCTGGTGACCTCGGCCGCCGACGAGAAGGGCCGGCCCACGGTCTTCGACCGGCTGCCCGAGGAGATGCCGCGGGTGATGTCGATCGGGCGGCTCGACCTCAATTCCGAGGGGCTGCTGCTGCTGACCAACGACGGGGCGCTGAAGCGGCGGCTGGAGCTGCCCTCGACCGGCTGGGTGCGCAAGTACCGGGTGCGGGCAAAGGGCACGCCGGACGACGCGGCGCTGGAGCCGCTGCGCCGGGGGATCACGGTCGGGGGCGAGCGTTTCCAGCCGATGAGCGTGGCGATCGACCGCCAGCAGGGCGCGAACGTCTGGCTGACCGTGGGCATCCGCGAGGGCCGGAACCGCGAGGTGCGGCGCGCGCTGGAGGCGGTGGGGCTGACGGTCAACCGGCTGATCCGGGTGAGCTATGGCCCGTTCCAGCTGGGCGATCTGGCGCCCGGCGCGGTTGAGGAGATCCGGCCCAAGGTGCTGCGCGACCAGCTGGGGCTGAAGGTGGAGGCGGTGGCGGGACCGCGCACCGAAGGACCGGCCCGACCGCCGCGGCGATCGGGCCGTCCCGGCGCGGGCGCCGGGAAACCCGGGACCTGAAATTCAGACCTTGAGGTTGCCTGCGCTCTTGCGGCCGTCGCGGCCGTCGATGAGTTCGTATTCGATCGGCTGATTGTCCTGAAGCGTCGTCAGACCCGCCGCCTGAACCGCAGTGACATGAACGAATATGTCCTTGCCGCCGTCGGCGGGCTGGATGAATCCGTAGCCCTTTTCGGCGTTGAACCACTTCACGGTGCCTTTTGCCATGCGAGACAAGTCCTCAAGTCGTGGTGACCGAAGCACTGCGCTCCGGCTTCTGCGAGACCTCGCCACCTCGACCGCGCGGGCTGAGCCCGCCCGGCTGAGGCGAAACGATATTTCGTGATGCGATCCTACTGCGAATCAGCCCGCGACAAAAGCGCCTTGTCCCGGACGGGGGTGCCCGGCGCAAAGGGCGCGGCCCTAGCAATGGGGGGCCGCGTGACCTATTCTCCCTCAGGCTTCGAGGAAGGGGGGCACATGGGAGGACCGTTCGTGAGATGGATCGCCTTCCTGGTACTGGTCACGGTCGTCGCGGCCACGGGATTCGGCGCGATGGGGGCGGGCTGATGGCCGGCCAGCCCTATGGCGGCCGATTCTCGCCCGGGCCCCCCAGTGAGAATCGCGGTGAGAACCGCGGCGGGAAGCCCGTGCCGCCGGTGCCGCATCCGTTCCGCGGCCGGCGCGCGCGGCAGGTGGATTTCCGGGCGCGGATGCTGTTCCTGGCACCGCTGCCGCTGCTCTTCGCGGGGCTGGGCGCGGCGGGGCGCGGGTCGCCCGTGGAGACGGCGGTGGAACTCGGCGGGTTCGCGGGGCTGATGCTGTCGGCCTGGCTCGCGAACGAGGGGCTGCGGGCCGAGCAGGAATACGCCGCGCGCACGGTGGCACGGCCGCCCGCGATTCCGCGCAAGCTCTTCGCCGCGGTGCTGACCGGGGTGTCGGTCGCCGCGGTCGGGGCGGTCAGCCTCGGTCAGGGGCTGGTCGGCGGCGTGGTCTTCGGGCTGGTCGCGGCGGCGGCGCATCTGGCGGCCTTCGGGCTCGACCCGATGAAGAAGAAGGGGATGGAGGGGGTCGACGCCTTCGCCACCGAGCGGGTCGCGAAGGCGATCGAGCGGGCGGAGGAGCTGGTGCGGCAGATCACCGCAGCCGCCGCCCGGATCGGGGACCGGCGGCTGGAGGGCCGGATCGAGCGGCTGTGCGACCAGGCGCGGGAGGTGTTCCGCACGATCGAGCAGGATCCGCGGGACCTGACGCGCGCGCGGCAGTTCCTGAACGTCTATCTGGTGGGGCTGCGCGACGCGACGGCGAAGTTCGCCGATCTCTACGGGCGGAACCGCGACCCGCAGGTGCGGGAGAAGTACGAGGCGCTGCTGGGCGATCTGGAGGCGAGCTTCACTTCGCACCGGGCCGATCTTCTGGCAGACAACCGCAGCGATCTCGACATCGAGATCGAGGTGCTGCGCGAGCGGCTGCAACAGGACGGGCTGGTGGCCCGGTGATTTTCAGAACGAGGAGCATTGAATGACCGAGAATGTCCGCGCCCAGGCCGAGGTCGTGCTGCAGGAAGTGGAAGCGGTGACGGCGAACCTGTTGCCAGAGCCGAAGGGCGAGCTGATCGTGATCGACGCGGCCGATCCGGCGCTGCGGGCCGAGATCGAGCGGCGCAAGGCCGAGATCGACGTGACGAACACGCAGTCGATCATCCGCTTCGGCTCGCAGGCGCAGGCCGAGCTGCAGGTGATCAGCCAGGACATGCTGACGGGGGTGCGGAACAAGGACGTGGGGCCTGCGGGGGACAGCCTGCGGCAGATCGTGACCTCGCTGCGCGGGTTCTCTGTGCGCGAGCTCGACCCCAACCGGAAGCTGAGCTGGTGGGAGCGGCTGATGGGCAAGGCCAATCCGATGGCCGAGTTCATGGCGCGCTACGAGACGGTGCAGGGCCAGATCGACAAGATTACCGGCGATCTGCTGACCCACGAGCACACGCTGCTCAAGGACATCAGGAGCCTCGACAAGCTCTACGAGAAGACGCTGGATTTCTACGACGAGCTGGCGCTCTACATCGCGGCGGGTGAGGCGAAGCTCGCCGATCTCGACACGGTCGACATCCCGGCCAAGGAGGCCGAGGTACAGGCCGCGCCCGAGGACCAGGCGGTGATCAAGGCGCAGGAGCTGCGCGACCTGCGCGGGGCGCGCGACGACCTGGAGCGGCGGGTGCACGACCTGAAGCTGACCCGGCAGGTCACCATGCAGTCGCTGCCGTCGATCCGGCTGGTGCAGGAGAACGACAAGAGCCTCGTCACCAAGATCAACTCCACGCTCGTCAACACCGTGCCGCTCTGGGAGACGCAGCTGGCGCAGTCGGTGACCATCCACCGCTCGCGCGAGGCGGCGCAGGTGGTGCGCGAGGCGAACGACCTGACCAACGATCTCCTGACCAAAAATGCCGAGAACCTGCGACAGGCGAACAAGGAAATCCGCACCGAGATGGAACGCGGCGTCTTCGACATCAAGGCGATCGAGAAGGCCAATGCCGACCTGATCGCCACGATCGAGGAGAGCCTGCAGATCGCCGATGCCGGCAAGGCCAAGCGCGCCCAGGCGGAGCAGAGCCTCAAGCGCATGGAAGAGGAGCTGAAATCCGCGCTGGCGGCGGCGAAGGCCAAGCAGACCGGTCTCGGCGAGAGCGTCGGCGGCGCGGTTGCCTGATCGGGCTGGAAACGACCGGGTGCGACGGGTCACGGCACTTGCGGCGCTGATCGTGCTGTCGGGCTGCGCGCTGCGCGAGACGTCGACCGAGGGTCCCTCGGTCGCCGAACCGCCGCCGCCGGTGATGCGTGTCGAGCCGCCGCTGCCCCGGTCGCCGCAGGAGGCGCCAGAGAGTGAGCTGAACGCCTTCTATGCCGACATCGAGAACGGGCTCGTGATGGCGGGCAAGATGCGGCGGGACACGCGGCCGGCCGACGCGCCGTTCGGGACCGAGGAGCTCGTGCGCAACTTCGAGCGGATCGCGCTCTATGACGAATACGTCGATCTCGGCGGGCGGTTCCTGCGGCGCGAGACCCCTGCCCTCCTGCGGCGCTGGGACCGGCCGGTGCGCGTGGGTGTGGTCACCTCGAACGCAGTTCCGGCCGAGGTCGCAGCCCGCGACCGGGCGAATGTCGAGGACTTCACCGGGCGGCTGGCACGGCTGACCGGGCTCGACATGGCGATGGCGAACGGCGGGGACATGAACTTTCTCGTGCTGTTCCTGACCCAGGACGAGCAGGCAGCCTTCGCCGACGGAACCGCGGCACGCTTCGCCCAGTTCGATCCCGCCGTGATCGATGCCTTCCGCAACACGCCGGTGGACACGTTCTGCACCGCCTTCGCGTTCTCGGCGCCCGAGGACCCGTCGCTCTATGCGGCGGTGATGATCCTGATCAAGGCCGAGCATCCGGAGCTGACGCGGCTCTCCTGCGTGCAGGAGGAGATGGCCCAGGCCATGGGCCTGCCGAACGACAGTCGGGAGGCGCGGCCGTCGCTGTTCAACGACAGCCTGGAATTCGCGCTCCTGACCGAGCACGACGAGATCCTGCTGCGCATGCTCTACGATCCGCGGCTGCGGCCGGGCATGTCGGCGGCGGAAGCCCGGCCGCTTTTGCCCTCGATCGCGCAGGACGCGATGGCGGCGCACATGCGACAACTGACGAACTGAAGGGGAGAGCCTGGCGATGTCCTTTCTCGACTTCCTGCGCGGCGAGTTCATTGACGTCATCCACTGGGTGGACGACACGCGCGACACCATGGTCTGGCGCTTCGACCGGCATGGCCATGCGATCAAGTACGGCGCCAAGCTGACCGTGCGCGAGGGGCAGGCGGCGGTCTTCGTGCACGAGGGGCAGCTGGCGGACGTGTTCGGCCCGGGCCTCTACATGCTCGAGACCAACAACATGCCGGTGCTGACCACGCTTCAGCACTGGGACCACGGCTTCAAGAGCCCCTTCGTCAGCGAGATCTACTTCGTCAACACCCGCCGGTTCACCGACATGAAGTGGGGCACGCGCAACCCGATCATGTGCCGCGATCCCGAATTCGGCATGGTGCGGCTGCGCGCCTTCGGGACCTATACGGTGCGGGTGGCGGACCCGGCGCGGTTCATGACCGAGATCGTCGGTACGGACGGCGAGTTCACCACCGACGAGATCGAGTTCCAGATCCGCAACCACATCGTGACGAACTTCAGCCAGATCGTGGCGTCGAGCGGCATTCCGGTGCTGGACATGGCGGCGAACACCGTCGATCTGGCGAAGATCGTCGGCGAGCGGATCGCGCCCAAGATCGCGGAATACGGGCTGGAGCTGCCCGCGCTCTACATCGAGAACATCTCGCTGCCCGCGGAGGTGGAGGCCGCGATGGACAAGCGGACCTCGGCAGGGATCGCGGGCGACCTGAGCAAGTACACCGAGTTCAGCATGGCCGAGGCGATGACCAAGGCCGCGGCCAATCCCGGCGGCGACGGCGGGGTCGGCGCGGGGCTGGGCATGGGCATCGGCATGGCGATGGCGAACCGGATGGCGCAGGGCGGACCGCAGACCGGACCCTGGGGATCGGCGCCCGCGGCCGGGCAGGTGCCGCCGCCCCCGCCGCCGGCGGACCGGGTCTGGCACGTCGCGAAGGCCGGGCAGAGCGAGGGTCCTTACAGCCGGGCCGACCTCGGCCGGATGGCGGCGGCGGGGCAGCTGACCCGCGAGACCCATGTCTGGACGCCGGGCGCGCCGGGCTGGCTGCGCGCGGGCGAGATCGACGAGCTGGCGCAGCTCTTCACCGTGCAGCCGCCGCCCCCGCCGCCCGCGGACTGAGGCGGCATTCATGGCGGATTTCGGGCTGACGCCCGCGGCCGGTGGCGCGGTGGCGTCTTCGGACCATCGGTTTCCCTGTCCGGCCTGCGGCGCCGACCTGCGGTTCCAGCCGGGGACCACGGCGCTGAAGTGCCAGCATTGCGGCCACGAGGAGGCGATCCCGGAGGTCCGCGGCGGGCTGGTCGAGCACGACCTGCGCGAGGCCGCACGGCTTCCCCCGGCGGCGATGGAGGAGACACGCGTCGCCCGGTGCGAGAGCTGCGGGGCGGAGATCGAGTTCGACGCGGACGTGCATTCCAAGGAATGCCCGTTCTGCGCCTCGCCGATCGTGACCGACACGGGGCTCCACCGCCACATCAAGCCACAGGCGCAGCTGCCGTTCCTGGTGACCGAGGAGGAAGCGCGGGCGGCGATGAACAAGTGGCTGGGGCGGCTGTGGTTCGCGCCCTCGGATCTCGTGAAGTTCGCGCGGGCGGGCCGGCGGTTGCAGGGGATCTACGTGCCCTACTGGACCTACGATGCCGAGACCGAGACCGAGTACACCGGCCAGCGCGGCACGGTCTACTACGAGGTCGAGAATGTCGCCGTGATGGTGAACGGCAAGCGGCAGATGTCGAAGCAGCAGGTGGCGAAGATGCGCTGGACGGGCGTGCGCGGCCGGGTGGCGCGGAACTTCGACGACGTGCTGGTGCTGGGCGCGACCAGCCTGCCGCGGCGGTTCACCGATGCGATCGCACCGTGGGACCTGACCGCGCTCTCGGCCTACGAGCCGCGCTATCTGGCCGGGTTCCGGGCCGAGGGCTATACCGTTCCGGTCGAGGAGGGTTATGCCCGGGCGCGCGAGGTGATGAACGAGGCGATCGCGGCGGACGTGCGGCGCGACATCGGCGGCGACGGGCAGCGGATCGGGCGGCTGGACACGAAGGTCGGGCGGCTGACGTTCAAGCACGTGCTCTTGCCGGTGTGGATGGCGGCCTATCGTTATGGCGGCAAGAGCTATCGTTTCGTGATCAACGGGCGGACCGGGCAGGTTTCGGGCGAGCGGCCGTACTCCTGGGTCAAGATCGGGCTGATGGTCGGGCTGATGTTCCTCGCCGCGGTCGCGCTGGCAATGCTGCAGGTCAGCCAGTAGGGGCTTGGCGGGGGCCGGGGCGGCGGCTAGGCTGGTGGTCCCCTTCGGAGGAGATTCCATGCGCCCTGCCCTCCTGACCGTGCTCCTCGCCCTGCCGCTGCCCGCCGTGGCGCAGGATCTTCCGCCCGAGATCGCGGCCTTCACCGAAGAGGCCATGGCCGATTGCCGTGGCGCGGGCGGGGACCCGATGCTCGCCGATTATTACGCGACCGCGGCGGAGCTGAACGGCGACGGGGTGGCGGACTGGGTGATCAATTTCGACGCGCTGAACTGCGTCGGGGCCTGGACGTATTTCTGCGGCTCGGCGGGGTGTCCGGTGTCGGTCTGGCTGTCGGGGCCGGGCGGACATGAGAACGTCTGGGGCAGCCATGCGCAGGCGGTGGAGGTGGAGGGATCGGCGGTGAAGGTGTTCCTGCACGGCCAGCTGTGCAACCCGCCGCGCACCGGGGCGGACGGCTGCGAGGAGCGGCTGACCTTCACCGCAGCGCCCGCGCCTGCGCCTGCGCCGGACCCCGCGCCGCAGGCCGTGGCGCCGGCGCCCGCGCCTTCACCGTCCGGGCCGCCGCCGGCGCCGGGCTGGACGCTGCGCGAGGTGCCGAACTCGACGCCGGTGGCGGTGGCGGGCGGGACCGGGACGATCCGCAGCCTAGCGGCCTTCTGCCTGTCGGGCCAGCCGTGGCTGGCGGTGCTGTTCCACGAGCCGCCCGGCCCGGAGGAGCTGCGCATCGACTTCGGGTTCTCGGCGGGGACGATCGGCGGGCCGGCGCGGCGCGAGGAGAGCGCGGGCGGGGCCTATGTGATCGGGCTCGCCGACCAGCCGCTGGCGGGGCTCCTGGCGGGGCGGGACAGCCGGGCCGCGGTCAGCGTCGCGGGCGCGGCGCAGGGGCAGCTGTCGCTGGCGGGGTCGAGCCGGGCGATCCGCGGCGCGCTCGCCACCTGTCACGCGTTCTAGGACGGGCGGCGGGCGAGGATGGCGCGGGTCTCGGGGTCGGCGGGTTCGGCCACGAGCGCATCCTCGGGCGCGGGAACCATGAGGCGGGCGGCGCCGGGGCCGCTCTCGCCGAGCCAGAGCGCGAAGTCGGCGGGGGTGATCACGAGCGGCATTCGGTGATGGATCGGCGCGAGGGTCGCGTTGGCGTCGGTGGTGACGATGGCGCAGGTCGGCGTGCCCTGCCAGGCCTGCCAGACGCCGGCGAGCGCGATGAGGCCGCCGCCGGGCGGGCGGATGACGAAGGGGGTCTTCGCCCCCTTCTCGCCCTGCCATTCGTAGAAGCCGTCCGCGGGGATCAGGCAGCGCCGCTCGCGCACGGCGGCGCGGAAGGCCGGTTTTTCGGCGATCGTGTCGGAGCGGGCGTTGATCAGGAGCGGGCCGTCGTTCGGCGCCTTGTACCAGTGCGGCAGGAAGCCCCAGCGCATCGGCACGATCCGCCGCGCGCCGTCCTGCGCCACGACCACCGGAACGGACTGGGTCGGGCTGACATTCGGGCGCGCCGTGTCCGGGCCGAGGTCGTTCGCGGGCAGCGCATCGAAGAGCGCGCGCATCGCCTCGAAGGGCGAGGTGATCATGTAGCGTCCGCACATGGGAGCCGAGCCTAGCGGATGGGGCGGCGGGCGCAATGGCGGGCGGGCGGGTGCGTGCCTATATGCCGACGATGACACGGAACCTGTTGGTCCTCTTTCTGGCATTGGCGCTCGTGGCGGGTCTCGGTCCGGCCGCGGGACAGCCGATCTGCCGGGAGGATGAACTCGGCCGGACGTCGTGCACCGTGGCCCCGCCGCCGCCGCGCCCGCCGGGCAGCGCGCAAGCGCCGCGCCTGCCCGGGCCTGCGGAGGGGGCGGGCGGGACGACCGGCCCCGCGCTGATCCCGTCGCAGCGCACGAACAACCTCGGCCAGACATTCCCGCTGCCCGGCGACCTGCCGGGCACGGGGCCGCGGCCGGTCTGCCGGCGCGACAACCTGGGTCACCTGCGCTGCCAGTGAGCCGGGCGGCGCAGGTGCAGGATCACTCGACCGCGGTGATGCGGCCGTCGAGATAGGGCGTGTAGTTGTTCTGGGCCGCGAGATAGTCGGCGAGCACGTCCTCGAGACCCGGGCCGAAGTCGTAGGCGTTCTGGCCTTCGTCGCGCAGCACGGCGTAGCCGTCGCCGCCGTTGCGCATGAAGTTGTTGGTCGCGACGCCGTAGACCTTATCCGGGTCGATCGGCACCCATTCGCCGCCTTCCTCGACCAGCACCTCGCGCACGCGGGCGCCCGGCTCGGCCTTCGGGTCCCAGGTCACGCGCAGGCCGGCGACCTGCGGGAAGCGGCCCGCGCCCTCCTCGACCTGGGAGAAGCCGTTCTCGAGCGCGGCGACGATGCCCGAGCCCGCGATGGTGAAGGTCGAGAGCGTGTTCTGGAACGGCAGGACGGTGAGCACGTCGCCCTTGGTCACCGTGCCGCCGGCGATCGAGGCGCGCAGGCCGCCGCCGTTCTGCAGCGCGATGGTGATGCCCTGGTCCCGGGTGCGGTCGAGGATCGCGTCGGCGACGAGGTTGCCCATCGCGCATTCCCCGGCCCGGCAGCTTTCCCGGCTGCCGTCGATGTCGGCGGAGACCTCGGCCACGACGCGGGCCTTCAGCTCCTCGATCGGGCCGGCGAGTTCCTGCACCCGGGCCAGCACCGCCTCGTCCGGCGTGACCGAGGCATCGAGCACCATGGTGTCGCCCGCGGCCGCGGTCACGTTGCCCGCGTCGTCGAAGGTGAGCGTCAGATGGCCGAGATATTTCGAATAGGCGCCGGCCTGCACGATCGGCACCTGACGGCCGTCCTGCCCCTCGGCCATGTGCGGATAGGCATAGGGCGCGCCCTCCACCGTGTTGGAGAAGAGCGTGTGGGAATGGCCGCCGACGATCACGTCGATGCCGGGCACCTCGGCGGCGATGCGCAGGTCCTCGGGCGTGCCGACATGGGTGAGCGCCACGATGTGGCGGATGCCGTCGGCCTCGAGCGCGGCCACCGTCTCGGTCAGGTAGGCGACGGGGTCGGTGAAGGCGATCGTCGGGCCGGGCGAGGAGATCTCGGGCGTGTCGGCGGCCACCGCGCCGACGATGGCGACCCGCTCGCCGCCGACCTCGAGCACGACCGGGTCGCGGTTGAAGGCGGCGAGCCGGTTGTCGCCGCTCGCGTCCACGTTGCCGTAGATGACGGGGAAGCCCGCCTTCTCGACGAAGTCGGCGAGCGGCTCGGGGCCCAGGTCGAATTCGTGGTTGCCGAAGACCATGGCGTCGAAGCCGATCAGGTTCATGAACTCGATCTCGGCCTGGCCGGAATAGGTGGTGAAGTAGAGCGAGCCCGCGAACTGGTCGCCGGCGTCGAGCACGAGCAGGTTCTGGCCGTCGAGCTCGGCGCGCTTGGCGTCGATTGCGGTCTTGAGTCGGGCGACGCCGCCGAAGCATTCGCCGTCGGTCTCGGCTTCGATGGCGCAGGTGGAATCCGTGGCGCCGACCGACTCGATGCGGCTGTGGAAATCGTTGATGTGCAGGATGTGCAGGGTGAATTCGGCCGCGGCGGTCTGCGCGGAGAGGCCGAGGGCCGTGGAGGCCAGAAGCAGTCGGGTCAGGGTCATCGGGGGCTCCTGTCGGGACAGTCGTGCGGCATCTATCGCGGCACTATGACAGCCGCGCGACGGCCGGGGCAAGGGTCGGCAAGGGGACGGCGAGCGCGCCGGGGCGTTCGATTGACCGCCCGGGGCGCATGTGACAATGCTGGCGGCATATCGCCCAGAGCCCAGAGGCAGCACCATGAACCAGCCGCTTTCCAATTCCCAGGTCCGCGACGCCGAGGCGCTGCTGCATCCCTATGCGAACGCCGTGGCGCTGCGCGAGACGGGCGTCCAGATCATCGAGCGCGGCGAGGGCGTGCGGGTCTATGACGAGAGCGGCCGGCCGTTCATCGAGGCGATGGCGGGGCTGTGGTGCGCGGGGCTCGGCTTCGGCAATGCCGAACTGGTCGAGGCGGCGCGGCAGCAGATGGAGAAGCTGCCCTATTATCACCTGTTCTCGGGCAAAAGCCACGAGCCGGCGGTGGAACTGGCCGAGAAGATCAAGGCCCTCGCGCCGGGGCCGATGGCGCGGGTGTTCTACCAGTCGAGCGGGTCGGAAGCGAACGAGACCCAGGTCAAGATGGTCTGGTACTACAACAACGCCCGCGGCCGGCCGGAGAAGAAGAAGATCATCGCCCGCGTCAAGGGCTATCACGGGGTGACGATCGTCTCGGCCTCGATGACGGGGCTCCCGTACAACCACATGGATTTCGACCTGCCGGTCGACCGGATCAAGCATACCTCGACGCCGCACTACTGGAAGGGTGCGGAGCCGGGCGAGACCGAGGAGGCCTATTCGCGGCGGCTGGCCGCCGAGCTCGAGGCGCTGATCGAGGCGGAGGGGCCGGAGACGGTCGCGGCCTTCATCGCCGAGCCGGTGATGGGCGCGGGCGGGGTGATCGTGCCGCCGAAGGGCTATTTCGAGGCGATCGGCGAGGTCTGCCGCCGGCACGACGTGCTGATGATATCGGACGAGGTGATCTGCGGCTTCGGGCGGACCGGGCAGTGGTTCGGGGCGCAGACGCTGAACTACCAGCCCAACTCGATCTCGATGGCCAAGCAGCTGACCGGCGGGTTCCTGCCGCTGTCGGCGGTGGCGATCGACCGGGACATGGCCGAGGTGATCGAGGCGAATTCCGGCAAGATCGGCACCTTCGGCCACGGCTTCACCTATGGCGGGCATCCGGTGGGCTGCGCGGTCGGGATCCGGACGCTGGAGATCTACGAGCGGATGAACATCACCGCGCGGGTGCGGTCGCTCGCCCCGAAGTTCGCGGCGCATCTCGACCGGCTGGCGGCGCATCCGCTGGTGGGCGAGGCGCGCTACCTCGGGCTGATGGGGGCGCTGGAACTGGCGCCGGAGAAGTCGCCCAAGGGTTTCGCCAAGCCCGGCAAGGTCGCGCCGAAGATGGCGGCGGAGCTGCTGAAGCGCGGCGTGATCGTGCGGGCGATCGGGGATGCGATCGCCTTCTGCCCGCCGATGGTCATCACGGACGCCGATCTCGACGAGATGTTCGCGCCCTGCGAGGCGGCGCTGGACGCCACGCTCGACTGGGCGCGGGCCGAGGGGCATCTGGCCTGAGAACCCTGGGGAAGCGCCGTCCACGGGGGCATCGAGCCCCCGCGTCCGGCCGGAACGCGCGGGCGTTCCGGGGTCCGGTGTTGGCGTCGCGATGAACCCGCTCCGCGGTATCGCGCTGAAGATCCTGTCGGTCGTCGTGTTCACGGCGATGGCGATCTGCATCAAGGCGGCCGCGCCCGAGGTGCCGCCGGGGCAGGCGGTGTTCTTCCGGTCGTTCTTCGCGATCCCGGTGATCCTCGCCTGGCTCGCCTGGGCGCACAATTTGCGGCACGGGCTCGATACCACGAACCCGATGGGGCATCTGTGGCGAGGGCTGGTGGGCACGACGGCGATGGGGCTCGGCTTCACGGCGCTGGGGCTGTTGCCGCTGCCGGAGGTGACGGCGCTGGGCTATGCCGCGCCGCTCCTGACCGTGATCTTCGCGGCGATGTTCCTCGGCGAGCAGGTGCGGGTGTTCCGGCTGACGGCGGTGGGGGTCGGGCTGATCGGGGTGGTGATCGTGCTCGCGCCGCGGCTGACGGTGCTGGATGCGGACGGGGCGACGCCGCTCGCCGCGGTGGGGGCGATGGCGGCGCTGCTCGGCGCGATCTTCGCCGCGCTGGCGCAGGTCTTCGTGCGCAAGCTGGTGCAGACCGAGGCGACGGCGGCGATCGTGTTCTATTTCTCGCTGACCGCGGCGGTCCTGTCGCTCGCCACCCTGCCCTTCGGCTGGGTGGTGCCGGACCTGCGGCAGGCGGCGCTGCTGGTCGGGGCCGGTATCCTCGGCGGGATCGCGCAGATCCTGCTGACCGAGAGCTATCGCCATGCCGAGACGAGCGTGATCGCGCCCTTCGAATACGTCTCGATGCTGCTGGCGCTGGTCATGGGGTATCTCCTGTTCGACGAGTATCCCACGGCGACGATGCTGGTCGGCGCCGCGCTCATCGTCGCCGCGGGGCTCTTCATCATCTGGCGGGAACGGCAGCTGGGGATCGAGAGGGCGAAGGCCCGCAAGGTGATGACGCCGCAGGGCTGACGGGGGGGGCGCGCGATGCCGGTCTACAAGATCTTCCGGGCGGACGAGATGGCGGCCTTCGCTGCCGCCGACGAGAGCGCGGGCGCGCCGGTGGATCTGGCGGACGGGTTCATCCATCTCTCCGCCGCCGACCAGGTGGCGGGGACGGCGGCACGGCATTTCGCGGGCGAGGACGGGCTGTGGCTGGTCGCCTGCGATCCCGCGGCGATGGGGGCGGAGCTGCGCTGGGAGGTGTCGCGCGGCGGGGCGAAGTTCCCGCATCTCTACCGGACGCTGCGGCGGCGCGACGTGCTCTGGGCCCGGCCGTTGCCGCTGGGCGACGAGGGGCACGAATTCCCCGAGGGCCTGACGTGAGCGCGCTGGAACGTCTCGGCCTGCCGTTCCTGCGGCTGATCGATCCCGAGACGGCGCACGGGGTCGCCATCCGGATGCTGCGCGCAGGGCTGGCGCCGGCGCCCGGGCCGATCACCTCGCCCCGGCTCAAGACGGTGCTGGCGGGGATGGAGCTGCCCAATCCGCTGGGGCTGGCCGCGGGGTTCGACAAGAATGCGAGGGCGGTCTCACCGCTCCTGAAGGCCGGGTTCGGCTTCGTCGAACTGGGCGCGGTCACGCCCAAGCCGCAGGAGGGCAACCCGCCGCCGCGCATGTTCCGGCTGGTCGAAGACGAGGCGGTGATCAACCGCTTCGGCTTCAACAACGACGGGCTGGAAGCGGTGACGCGGCGGCTGGCCCGACCGCGGCCGCCGGGGATCGTGGGGCTGAACCTCGGCGCCAACAGGACGAGCGCCGACCGGGCGGCGGATTTCGCCGAAGGCCTCGCACGGGCCGGGGCGCTGGTGGATTTCGTCACCGTGAACGTGAGTTCGCCCAACACCGAGAAGCTGCGCGACCTGCAGGGCCGGGCGGCGCTGAGCGAACTGCTGAAGGGGGTGATGGCGGCGAATGCAGCACTGGTGCGGCCGGTGCCGGTCTTCGTGAAGATCTCGCCGGACCTGAAGCCGGAGGAGCTGGAGGACCTCGCCGACGTGGCGCTGACGAGCGGGATCGCGGGGCTGATCGCGACGAACACCACGCTCGCCCGGCAGAACCTGAAATCGGAGGACCACGACCAGGCGGGCGGGCTTTCGGGCCAGCCGCTCTTCGAGCGGTCGACGCGGGTGCTGGCGCGGCTGCACCAGCTGACCGGCGGGCGGCTGCCGCTGATCGGGGTGGGCGGGGTCGGATCGGCGGAACAGGCCTATGCGAAGATCCTTGCGGGCGCGAGCGCCGTGCAGCTCTACACCGCGCTCGGCTACCGGGGCCTCGGCCTCGTGGCCGAGATCCTGCGTGGGCTCGAGGCACTGCTGGCGCGGGACGGCTTTACGCATGTGGCCGAGGCGGTGGCGGCGGACCGCGACGCCTGGCTCTGAACCGGCGGAGTCCGCGGGGCGCGCCTATGCAGTGGTCGGGCCGGCATGTGCGCTTGCGGTGCGTCACAAATCCGTCACATAACGGAACGTCCGGGCCCGGCGCGCGTTACGGGCCGAGGGGGCCGATCGGGGTGCCCGCCCGCGCGGGACCGACCGGGGCGCCGGCGGCGTGACGAGGAAGATCGGCGGACATGATCGGACACATGATCCTGATCAACCTGCTCGGCGGGATCGCCCTGCTGGTCTGGGGCACCAACATGGTCAAGACCGGCGTCCTCGGCAGCTTCGGGCCGGAGCTGCGGCGGGCGCTGGCCAAGGCCACCGACGGGCGGGTGCGGGCCGCCGGGGCGGGGATCGGGGCGGCGGCGGTGCTGCAGAGTTCCACCGCGACGGCGATGCTGCTCTCGGGGTTCGTCGGGCGCGGGCTGATCGCGCTGCCGGCAGCGGTAGCGGTGCTGCTCGGGGCCGATTTCGGCACCTCGCTGGTGGTGCAGGCGCTGACCTTCGACCTTTCGGTGCTGATCCCGGTGCTCCTGCTGATCGGCGTGGCGACGGCGCTGAGCGCGTCGTCGGACCGCACGCGCGAGATCGGGCGGATCGTCATCGGCTTCGCGCTGATGATCCTCGCGCTCGACCTGATCGTCGCGGCCTCGGACCCCCTGCGCGAGAGCATGGTGATGGGGCTGGTGCTGAACCGGCTGGCGGCGGACCCGATCCTCGCGGTGCTGTTCGCCGCGCTGCTGACCTGGGCGTTCCATTCCTCGGTGGCCTTCGTGCTGTTCGTGGCATCGCTGGCCGCGACCGAGGTGGTGTCGATGCCGCTCGCGCTGATGCTGGTGCTGGGGGCGAACATCGGCTCGGGGCTGATCCCGATCGGGCTCGCCCTGCAGAGCCCGCTGGCGGCGCGGCGGGCGCTCTACGGCAATCTTGGCGCGCGGCTGATCGGGGTGATGATCGCGCTGCCGCTGGCGGGGCTGGCGGCGCCGCTGCTCGCCGATCTGTCCGGCGCGCCGGCGCGGCAGGTGGCCCATGCGCACAGCCTGTTCAACCTCGGGCTTCTGGTCGTGTTCCTGCCCTTCACGGGGGCGGTGGCGGGGCTTCTGATGCGGGTCTGGCCCGATCCGCCGGCCGAGGCGCAGGAGGGCGGGCTGAACCATCTCGACCCCGAACTGCTGGACCGGCCGGCGCTGGCGCTGAACGCGGCGACGCGCGAGCTGATGCGGCTCGCCGACAAGGTCGAGCTGATGCTGCGGCTCGCGATCCTGACCTTCGAGGAGCGCGACGACCGGCGCATCGCCGAGGTGCGGGCGCTGGAGAGCGAGGTCGACATCCAGCAGGAGGAGATCAAGCTCTACCTGTCGCGACTGATGCAGGCGGGGCTCGACGAGCGGCAGGGCGACCGGGTGGTGGAGCTGATCCTGTTCACCACCAACCTCGAGCATGTGGGCGACATCATCGACCGCGGGCTCCTGGCGATGGCGCAGAAGAAGCAGCGGCTGGACCTGCGGTTCTCGGACCAGGGCTGGGCGGACATCCAGGCTTTCCACGCGCGGATCGCCGAGCAGATGCGGCTGGCGCTGACGGTGTTCGTGTCGCGCGACCTCGCCATGGCGCGCGACCTCGTCGCCGAGAAGGACCGGCTGCGCGCGCTGGAGCAGCAGGCGACCGAGCGGCATTTCGAGCGGCTGCGCGACGGCACGCCGGAATCGATCGAGACCTCGGCGCTGCATCTGGACGTGCTGCGCGACCTGAAGCGGATCAACGCGCATCTGACGACGGTGGCCTATCCGATCCTGGAGGCGCGCGGGCTGCTGCGCGGATCGCGGCTGAAGGCGGGGAGCGAGCCGTCGCGGAAGATCGGCCCGGGCAAGGGCTGAGTCAGGGCACGAGGGGATCGAGATCGGGCAGGAGGACGACGCTTTCCTGCTCGTTCGGGTCGGTCCGGGCGATCACCGCGGTCATCGGCGCGGCAGAGCGGTTCAGCGGCAGGTGCGGCACGCCGGCGGGGATGTAGATCATGTCGCCGGCCGCGCCGCCATGTGATGCTCGAGCCGCGGGCCGTACCACATCTCGCCCTCGCCCTCGAGCACGTACATCGCGGTCTTGTGGGATTCGTGCATGTGCGCCCTGGCCCGCCCGCCAAGCGGAACCGTCAGGAGATGCATGCAGAGCCCGCGCGCGCCGGCGGTCTCGGCGGAGATGCCGGCGAGATAGTCGAAGCCCTGCATGCCGGAATAGGTCTCGCCCGCGCGCAGGAGCAGGCATGAACGGGCGGAATCGTCGCGCATCGGCGCCTCATGGCTGGACCCGCGCGATCCTAGCACGGAACGCGCATTCAGGCACCCCGCGGCGCGGCGGCGGCCTCCAGCGCGGGATAGCGGACGGCCAGCGTCGCGGTGCGCGCGAGGAACATCACCATCATCGCCGCCCAGAGGCCGTGATTGCCGAAGGTGGGCAGGAGGACGGCGAGCGCGGCGAGGTAGATCGCGAAGGAGATCGCCATGGCGTTCCGCAGGTCGCGCGTGCGGGTCGCGCCGATGAAGATGCCGTCGAGCATGAAGGAGCCGATGCCGAGGAGCGGTCCCGCGACCATCCACGGCATGTAGCGCATCGCCTCCTCCCGCACCTCGGGCGCGGTGGTCATCAGGCCGACGAGGGCCCCGCCGGCGAGCAGGAAGGCGAGGGCCATCAGGGCGGAGCCCGCGTAGGCCCACTGGCTCAAGAGGACCGCCCCGCGGCGGAGCATGGCGGGCCGGCGGGCGCCCATCGCCTGACCGACGAGCGCCTCGGCGGCGAAGGCGAAGCCGTCGAGCGCGTAGGCGGTGATGTAGAGGAACTGGAGCAGGATCTGGTTCGCGGCGAGCGTCACGTCGCCGAGGCCCGCCCCGAGGAACAGGAAGGAGGTGAAGCTCGCCTGCAGGATCACCGAGCGGATCAGGATGTCGGTGTTGACCACCGCCATGCGGCGCAGCTTCGCCCGGTCGAAGACCCGCGGCCAGTCGCGCCACTGGTCGCCCGCGAAGGCGGCGCGGCAGAGCCAGAGGCCGAGGGCGAGGCCGCTGTATTCGGCGATCAGGGTGGCGAGGGCGACGCCCTCCACCCCCCAGCCGAGGCCGAGCACGAACCACAGGTCGAGCACGACGTTGACGCCGTTCATCAGGAACTGGAGCGCGAGCACGCCGCGGGTGCGCTCCATGGCGATCAGCCAGCCGGTGAGCGCATAGATCGCGATGGCGGCGGGGGCGCCCCAGATCCGGATGGCGAGGTAGTCGCGGGCGAGGCTTTCGACCGCGTCGGAGGCGGGTGCGAGGCGGAAGGCGGCCCAGAAGACCGCGGCCTGGGCGAGGATGAAGAAGAGGCCGGCTGCGCCCGCGATCATCACCCCGCGCATCAGGAGCGCGCCGGTCTCGGCCGCGTCCCCTGCCCCGCGCGCCTGGGCGACGAGGCCGGTGGTGCCCATGCGCAGGAAGCCGAAGACCCAGTAGATCGTGGTCAGGATGATCGCGCCGAGCCCGACCGCGCCGATGGGCGCGGCCTCGCCGAGCTGGCCGACGACGGCGGTATCGACGGCGCCGAGGATCGGGATCGTGGCGTTCGACAGCGTGATCGGCAGGGCAATGTTGAGGATGCGGCGGTGGGTGATCCCCTCCTGCCCGACGTCAGCCGTCATTCTGCGGCATCAGGAAATGCCCCGTCGCCTGGGCGAAGAGCCGGGCGCGGTTGTCCTGCCAGGCCTCGACATGCACGCTGGCGTAGCGGCGGCCGACGCGGTTGACCCGGGCACGGGCGTAGGCGTCGCGCGGCAGACCGGAGCGCAGGTAGTCGACGGTGAAGTCGATGGTCTTGGGCATGGGCGGGAAATGCCCGGTCTCGATCGCCTCGGCCCCGGGGCCGCCGCCCTCCATGCGTTCCCAGACCACGGTCCAGGCGAGTTCCACGATCGCGGTGATCTCGAGGAAGGCGCCGATGGCGCCGCCGTGGAGCGCCGGCAGGATCGGGTTGCCGATCAGCGCCTCGTCATAGGGAAGCTGGGCGGTCAGCTCGTCGCCGCGGCGGTCGAAGGTGACGCCGAGGAAGCCGACATAGGGAATGCCCGCGACGAGGCGGTGGAGCGCGGCGTCGCGGCGCTGTTTCAGGACCTGCACGGGTTCGGGGCGCCGGCGGGTCATGCCATGCCCCGCTCGACGGTGAAGGCGCCGTTCGCCGCGGCGACGGGTTCGTCGGGGGAGGTGGTCCAGGCGAGGCCGCGGACAAAGGCGACGGAGCGGGTGATGCGGTAGCATTCGGCGCGGGCGAAGAGCCGGGCGCCGGGGGCCGCGGCGCGCATGTAGTCGATGCGCAGGTCGATCGTCGCGGTGCCGCCGGGCGCGGAGGGATGCGCCATGACGCTCGCCCCCCCGCAGGTGTCGAGGAGTGCGGTGACCACGCCGCCGTGCAGAACGCCGGTCTCGGGGTCGCCGACGAAGCGGGGGTCGTAGTCGAGCGCCATCAGCGCCCAGCCTTCGCCGATCTCCACCATCTCCATGCCGAGCGCCCGGGAATGCGGGATCGCCTGGATGAACTGTCGCGCGATCCGCGCCTTCTGCGCGGCGTGATCCTCGTCGGTCATCACGGTCCCCGGAGTTTCGGCCACATCGCCACAATCCGGGCGGGACATCAAGGCTCGGCGGACCCCTTCGGGCATGCCCCGGGCCGGAACGGCGGCCAGTCGGCGGCTCGCCCGCGGATGACGTCGCGTCAACTTGACGTGCGCGTCAGGTTTGGACCTTGCATCGCGGATTGATCAACCTCAGATTGCAGGACATGCGTTCTTGCCACTGGAGGCGCCGGTGCCGGAAAGCCTGATCCCGATCGGTGCGATGTGCGCCGAATTCGGCGTGACGCCGCGCACGCTGCGGTTCTACGAGGCCAAGGAACTGATCGCGCCGGTCCGCGAGGGGCAGCGCCGGCTCTATACCCGGCGATGCCGGGCGCGGCTCAAGTTGATCCTGCAGGGGCGGCGTTTCGGGTTCTCGCTGGAGGAGATCCGCCAGCTGCTCGACCTCTACGACATCGACGACCAGCAGGTGACCCAGATGACCCGGACCTGCGAACTTGCGCGGGAGCGGCTGCGGGCGATGGAGGTTCAGCGCGACGAGCTGACCGCCGCAATCGCGGAACTGAAGGAACGGCTCGCCGAGGGCGAGCGCCTGCTGGCCGAGCGACGCGGCATCGCCGCGCCGGCCACCGTACGGGAGCTGACATGACCGGATACACCCCGCCGCTCGACGACATCGCCTTCGTGCTGCACGACGTGTTGCGCGTCCACGAGAGCGACATTCCCGGCTATGACGAGATGGATCGCGAGACCACGGCGGCGGTCCTGGAGGAAGCCGGCAAGCTGGCCCGCGACGTGCTGGCGCCGCTGAACGCGGTCGGCGACCGCCAAGGCTGCCGGCTGGAGAACGGGGTGGTGCGCACGCCCGACGGCTTCGCCGAGGCCTATCGCAAGGTCGCCGAGGGCGGCTGGATCGGGCTCGACCTCGACCCGGCCTATGGCGGGCAGGGGATGCCGCATCTCCTGAACACCGCGATCGGCGAGATCCATGCGGCGGCGAACATGGCGCTGAACATGTACTGGGGCCTGACGCACGGCGCCTACAACGCGATCCACGCGCACGGCTCGGAGGAGCAGAAGGCGACGTGGCTGCCGAAGCTGGTCTCGGGCGAGTGGTCGGCGACGATGAACCTGACCGAGCCGCATTGCGGCACCGACCTCGGCATGCTGCGCACGAAGGCCGAGCCGCAGGCGGACGGCAGCTATCGCATCACCGGGCAGAAGATCTTCATCTCCGCCGGCGAGCACGACCTGACGGAGAATATCGTTCATCTGGTGCTGGCGCGGATCGCGGGCGCGCCGGACGGGGTGAAGGGGATCAGCCTCTTCATCGTGCCGAAGGTGCTGGTGGATGCGGACGGCGGGCTCGGCGCGCGGAATGCCGTGTCCTGCGGCAAGGTCGAGGAGAAGATGGGAATCCACGGCAACGCCACCTGTGTGATGAACTACGACGGGGCGACCGGCTGGCTGGTGGGCGAGCCGCACAAGGGTCTGCGCGCGATGTTCACCATGATGAACGAGGCGCGGCTGGCCGTCGGGGTGCAGGGCCTCGCCCAGGCGGCGGCGGCGTATCAGGTCGCGAGCGGCTATGCGCGCGAGCGGTTGCAGGGGCGCGCGGTGACGGGGCCCGTGAACACGGAGGGGCCGGCCGATCCGCTGATCGTGCACCCGGACGTGCGGCGGATGCTGATGGACCAGCGGGCCTTCATCGAGGGGGCGCGGGCGCTGATCCTGTGGGGGGCGACGCTGATCGACCGTTCCCGGCGCATGGGCGATGCCGCGGCGGAGGGGACGATCTCGCTGCTCACGCCGGTCATCAAGGGTTTCCTGACCGACAAGGGCTTCGAGAGCGCGGTACTGGCGCAGCAGGTGTTCGGCGGGCACGGCTACATCGAGCAATCGGGCGTGTCGCAGTTCGTGCGCGACGCCCGGATCGCGATGATCTACGAGGGCGCGAACGGGGTGCAGGCGCTGGATCTGGTGGGGCGCAAGCTGGCCGCGGACGGCGGGCGGCCGATCATGGCCTTCTTCGAGGAGGTGAAGGGTTTCGTCAGGGCGCATGAGGACGACCCAGCCTTGAAGGCGGAGTTTCTCGATCCGCTGAAGGCGGCGTCGAAGGACCTGCAGGCGGCGGCGATGTTCTTCATGGAGCGGGGCATGAATGCGCCGGACGACGCGCTGGCGGGGTCGAGCGATTTCCTGCATCTCTTCGGGCATGTGGCGCTGGGGCTGATGTGGGCGCGCATGGCGGTGGCGGCACGGGCGGGCGAGGGTCCGTTCCATGCGGCGAAGCTGGCGACGGGGCGCTATTACATGGCGCGCTGCCTGCCGGCGACGGCGCTGCATCTGGCACGCATCCGCACCGGGGCGGCGCCGGTGATGGCGCTTCCGGCGGAAGCGTTCTAGGTTGCTTCGGAGCCTCATCCGTATTGAAGCGAGGAACGATGAGTCCGATTCCGATCTACGAACCGCTCCGAAATCTGGTCAGGCTTTGGACCACACCCGAGGTGATCACGGTCGATCCCACAAGCGCAATCGAGAGCGATCCATCATATCGCTCCGCTCTGGCGGCGGGGAAACTCTTCTATTGGGCAAGTGTTGGAAAGGTCGAGAAGCGCGCAAAGGCCGGCTGGAAACCGTTCACGAAGAGAACACGACTGGGACGAACTTGTCACTTCATGGACAAGAGCGGTGAATTCATTCTGTTGATGAAATAGGACTGTCGTCACTTTTGAACTTTCGATCAAGAAGAGCTGGAAAATCACAGGATGACCGAGGCCTATATCTACGACGTGATCCGCACGCCGCGCGGCCGGGGGCGGCCGGACGGCGGGCTGCACGAGGTGACGGCGCTGCGGCTGTCGGCGCAGGTGCTGGACGCGATCCGCGAGCGCAGCGAGCTGCCCGAGAACGCGGTCGAGGACGTGATCTGGGGCAACGTGACCCAGATCGGCGAGCAGGGCGGATGCCTCGCCCGGTCGGCGGTGCTGGCCTCGGGGCTGGGCGAGCGGATCCCCGGCCTGTCGGTCAACCGGTTCTGCGCGAGCGGGCTCGAGGCGGTGAACCTCGCTGCAAACCAGATCAGGGCGGGTGCGGGCGAGGCCTATGTCGCCGGCGGGGTCGAGATGATGAGCCGGGTGCCGATGGGTTCGGACGGCGCGGCGATCGCGGTGGACCCGAGCCTCGCCATGAAGGCGTATTTCGTGCCGCAAGGGATCGCGGCCGACGTGATCGCGACGCGATACGGGTTCAGCCGGGACGATTGCGACGCGCTGGCGGTCGAGAGCCAGCGGCGCGCGGCGGCGGCCTGGGCCGAGGGGCGGTTCGCGCGGTCGGTGGTGCCGGTGCGCGACGTGAACGGGCTGGAGATCCTGACCCGGGACGAGCACATGCGGCCGCAGACCGACATGCAGTCGCTGGGCGCGCTGGCCCCCGCCTTCAGGGACATCGGCGAGACCATGCCGGGCTTCGATGCGGTGGCGATCCTGAAGTATCCGTTCCTCGAACGGGTGAACCATGTCCACCATGCCGGCAATTCCAGCGGGATCGTCGACGGGGCGGCGGCGGTGCTGGTCGGATCGCGCGACTTCGGCGAGACCCACGGGCTGAAGCCGCGGGCGCGCATCCGGGCGACCGCCAAGGTCGGCTCGGACCCGACGATCATGCTGACCGGGCCGGTGCCGGCGACCGAGCGGGCGCTGCGCGCGGCGGGAATGGGCGTGGAGGATATCGACCTCTTCGAGGTGAACGAGGCGTTCTCGGCGGTAGTGCTGCGTTTCCAGCAGGCCTTCGACGTCGACCCCGCGGTGGTCAACGTGAACGGTGGCGCGATCGCCATGGGCCATCCGCTGGGCGCGACCGGGGCGATGATCCTCGGCACGCTGCTCGACGAGCTGGAGCGGACGGGCAAGGGCACTGGGCTCGCGACGCTCTGCGTGGCGAGCGGGATGGGGGCCGCGACCGTGATCGAGCGGGTCTGATGCCGAAGGTGGCGATCCCCGACTGGGTGGCGGAGGATCCGGTGCATCCCGCGCTCGGCATCCCGACCGGCGGTCCCTATGCCTATCGGCTGATCGGGGACGCGGCCGGGCTGACGCAGTTCGGGGCGCATCTGGAGCGGCTGCCGCCGGGATCGCGGTCGAGCCTGCGGCACTGGCATGAGCGGGAGGACGAGATGGTCTATGTCCTGTCCGGAGAAGTCGTGCTGGTCGAGGATGCGAAGACGCCGCTTCGCCCCGGCGAGGCGGCGGCGTGGCGGGCGGGCGACCCGGTGGGGCATTGCCTGGAGAACCGGGGAACGGAGGAGGCGGTCTATCTGGTGGTGGGCACCCGGGCCGTCGCGGACGTGATCCATTATCCCGAGCACGACCTGGTGACGCGCCGCGAGGGTGCGCGGCGACGCCATGCGCGGGCCGACGGGACGCTGATCAAGGAGAGCTGAGATGGCGATCTTCCACTATGCGGTGGATGCGGACGGGGTGGCGGTGATTACCTGGGACCTGCCGGGCCGGTCGATGAACGTGCTGGACGAGGAGGGCATCCGCGAGCTCGACGCCTGTGTCGAGCGGGCGCTGGGGGACGCGGACGTGAAGGGCGTCGTCATCACCAGCGGCAAGGCGGACTTCGCCGGCGGCATGGACCTGAACGTGATCGCCCGGATGCGCGAGGCGGCGGGCGACGACCCGGCGAAGGGCATCTTCGAGGGGGTGATGGCGCTGCACGGCCTCCTGCGCAGGATCGAGCGGGCGGGGATGGATCCGAAGACGCTCAAGGGCGGCAAGCCGGTGGCCTGGGCGAGCCCGGGCCTGTCGGCGGGGATCGGGACCGAGATCGGGCTCGCCTGCCACCGGCGGTTCGTCGCGGACAACCCGAAGGCGCGGATCGGGCTGCCGGAGATCCTCGTGGGCATCTTTCCCGGCGCGGGCGGGACCACGCGGGTCGCCCGGATGCTGGGCGTGATGGGCGCGGCGCCGATCCTGCTCGAGGGCAAGATGCTGGAACCGAAGGCGGCGAAGGCGGCGGGGCTGATCGACGAGGTGGTGGCCCCGGAGGAGCTGCTGGCGAAGGCGAAGGCCTGGGTGCTGGCGGCGGGCGATGCGGAGATCGGCAAGCCATGGGACGCGAAGGGCTACAAGTTCCCGGGCGGCGCGCCCTATCACCCGACGGGGTTCATGACCTTCGTCGGCGCGAGCGCGATGGTCCACGGCAAGACGCAGGGCGTCTATCCGGCGGCGAAGGCGATGCTGTCGGCGATCTACGAGGGCGCGCTGGTGCCCTTCGACACCGCGCTCCGGATCGAGGCGCGGTGGTTCACCCATGTGCTGAGGAACCCGTCCTCGGGGGCGATGATGCGCAGCCTCTTCATCAACAAGCAGGCGCTGGAGAAGGGGGCCGTGCGCCCTGCCCTGCCCGACCAGTCGGTGCGAAAGCTCGGCGTGATCGGCGCGGGGATGATGGGCGCGGGCATCGCCCATGTCGCGGCGCAGGCGGGGATCGAGGTGGTGCTGATCGACCGGGATCAGGCGGCCGCCGACAAGGGCAAGGCGATGTCCGAGGGCCTGCTTGCCGAGGCGGTCAAGCGGCGAAAGATGGGCGAGGAGGACGCCGCGGCGGTGCTCGGCCGGATCGCGGCGACGGCGGATTATGCGCGGCTGGAGGGGTGTGACCTGGTGGTGGAGGCGGTGTTCGAGGATCCGGGCGTGAAGGCCGAGACCACGCGGAAGGCCGAGGCGCATCTGGCCCCCGATGCGATCTTCGCCACCAATACCTCGACCCTGCCGATCAGCGAACTCGCCAAGGCCAGCCGCGATCCGGCGGGGTTCATCGGCATCCATTTCTTCAGCCCGGTCCACAGGATGATGCTGGTCGAGATCATCCGGGGCAAGGAGACGGGCGACCGGGCGGTGGCCAAGGCGCTCGACTTCGTGCGGGCGATCCGCAAGACGCCGATCGTGGTGAACGACGCGCGGTTCTTCTACGCCAACCGCTGCATCCTGCCCTATGTCAACGAGGGCGTGCGGATGGTGGCGGAGGGCGTCGAGCCGGCGCTGATCGAGAACGCGGCGAAGCAGCTCGGCTTTCCGCTCGGGCCGCTGCAGCTCGTCGACGAGACCTCGATCGACCTCGGGGTGCGGATCGCGAAGGCGACGAAGGCGGCGATGGGCGAGGCCTATCCCGAGAGCCCGGCGGACGACGTGCTGTTTGCGCTCGCGGATGCGGGGCGGCTCGGGCGCAAGGCGAAGGCCGGGTTCTATGCCTATGACGCGAAGGGCAAGCGCGAGGGGCTCTGGCCCGGGCTGCGGACCCACTGGCCGGTGGCGGAGGAGCAGCCGGGGCTGGTCGAGGTGCAGCACCGGCTGGCGATGATCCAGACGCTGGAAGCGGTCCGGGCGCTGGAGGAGGGGGTGCTGACCGATATCCGCGAGGGCGACGTGGGCGCGATCCTCGGGTGGGGTTTCATGCCGTGGTCGGGCGGGCCGTTCGGCTGGCTCGACATCCTCGGCGCCGGGCGGGCGGTGGAAATCTGCGACGCGCTGGCCGCAGCGCACGGAGCACGGTTCGCGCCGCCCGCGATGCTGCGCGAGATGGCCGCGAAGGGGGAAGGCTTTTACGAAGGATCCGCCGCCGGCGCGGCTGCCTGACGGGCGGTGGGTGCATCGGCGGTGAAGGGACCGGGCGCCCGCGGGCGCACCGGTCCTGCCGTGCCGTCAGCTCGCCGGGCCGTCGAGCGTCTCGTTGAGGAAGGTCTGGAACGCCGCCCAGGACTTCGTGTCCGCCCGCTCGCGGTAACGCTCGGAGCCGAAGACGGTGAAGGCGTGCGGGGCGCCGGAATAGACCTCGATGTCGTAGGTCAGGCCGGCTTCCTCGGCCTCGGCGGCGAAGGCGGAGACCCTGGCCATGTCCGGGTTGCTGTCCGCGCCGCCGTGGAGAATCAGGATTGGGGCGGTGTCGGCGGGCCAGGCCGGGCCTTCGGGGAAGTTGCCGTGGAAGCTCGCGTAGCCGACGATGCCCTCGGCCATGCCGTTGCGGGCGGCGGCGAGGGTCACGGTGCCGCCGAAGCAGTAGCCCATGAGCACCACGTTCTCGGCATCGCTGAGCCCGCGGGCGGTCTCGATGCTGCCGCGGATCATCGCGGCGAGGCGCTCTGGATCGGCGAAGGCGGCCTGGGTGGCGGCGACGCGGGCCTCGTTGGTGTCGGGGCGGTTTCCGGCGCCATAGACGTCGAGGGCGAAGGCGTCGTAGCCGAGTTCGGCCAGCATGTCGGCGCGGCGGCGCTCGTAGTCGTCGAGGCCGTCCCAGTCGTGGACGATCACCACGAGCCCGCGGGCGTTCTCGGCCTTGGCGAAGTAGCCTTCGAAGGCCTCGTCCCCGACCTGGTACTCGATATCCTGCGCGGCGGCGGCGCCGGCCAGCGCCAGCGCCAGCGCGGTGCTCCCGAGGATGCGGATCATGGCGATCTCCCCTTGCTTGTTTCCGGTGCCGTCAGAGGATAGCGCCGAAGGGCCCCGGGACGAACCGCGGGGGATCACGGGATCGCGATCGGCGTCATTCCGCCGCGGTGCCCGGCGCGGAGGGCACGGCGTTCACCCGGGCGATCACGACCCCGGAGGCGACGATCAGGGCCATTCCCACGAAGGCGAGCGCATCGAGGGTTTCGCCCCAGATCATCCAGGCCCAGAAGCTCGCGGTGATCAGGAAGCTGTATTCGAAGATCGCGAGATAGCTGGTCTCGCCCGACTGGTAGCCGCGGACGAGCATCCCCACCGCCACGAGCGAGCCGATGGCCTGCACGGCGCACCAGAACAGCAGGGACCCGGTGACCGGTTGCCAGCCGGCGGTCAGGAAGGGGGCCGCGGCGACGGCGGCGGGCCCGGGCGGAAAGACGTCGATCAGGACGAGCGCGGCCGCGCCGGCGATGCCCATGGCGATGAAGAAGCCGCCGAGCATGGCGCCGACCGGTTCCGTCGCGCACCATTCGCGGGTGAGGAGGTTCGAGAGTCCGTAGAGCGCGCCGGCGAGGAGCGGCATCAGCGTCACGAAGGAGAGATTGGCCGGATCGGGGCGGAGGATCACCAGCACGCCGGCAAAGCCGAGCGCGACCGCCACGAGGCGCCGCGGACCGATGCGATGACCGAAGAGGAGCGCGGAGAAGATCAGCACCCAGATCGGCGCGGTGAAGAGCGCGGCGGCGACCTGTTTCATCGGCATCATCGGGATCGAGCCGAAGTAGAGCAGCATCGAGAGCGCCTGCACGCCGCAGCGCGCGGCGACCCGCGGATAGCTGCGGGGCAGGACCGACTGGCCGAGGAGGAAGGCGAGCAGCACGAGCGCCGGCAGAGCGATCGCGGAGCGGACCAGGTGGAACTGCCAGAGGCCCGCATCCTCGGCGATGAAGCGGACGAAGTTGTCGACCAGGCCGATGATCGCCATCCCGCAGACGATCAGCACGGCACCGAGGGCGGCGGGATTGGCTAAGGCGGGCATGCGTTTCCTCGGGCGTCTGGCGCGGTCTTGCGATCCTCTTGCCACGCGGTGCGGCCATTGCCCATGCGAAATCGTGACCGGGCGCAGGGCCACGAAGCGCCATGACAAGGTGCGGCGCGCGGGATAAGAGGATGCGCGGGCCGCGGGCCCGGACGATTTCCCTGGTGACCCCGACCGGATGACGGCGCTCGAACAATACATTCGCCTGGAGGCCATCGGCCTCTGGCAGGAGACCCCCGATACGCCCGAGCGCGAGGTGGTGGTGTCCTTCGGCAATGCCTCGCTGGTGCTTTCCGACACCGCGGACCGGCCTCTGGCCCATTGGGCGCTGGTGGGCACGCGGCCGCTGCGGGTCGATCCCGACGGGGCCACGGTCTATTCCACGACGCTCGACGGATACGAGACGCTGGCCATTCGCGATCCCGAGATGATCCGCGCCATCGCGGCGGTCAGCGCCGCGGAAAGGTTCGCGCCGAAGCCGATGCCGCGGCGCTATGGGCGATGGATCGCGGTCGCGTTCATGGTGCTGGTGGTGATCGGACTCGCCTGGGTCGGGCCGCAGGCAATCCGCTGGCAGGCCGCGCGGATGCTGCCGCCGGAATGGGTGGAACGCTTCGGCGACGAGATGCTGCTGCAGGTGATGGGCACCCATGGCGCGCCCTGCGCGGTGCCGGCGGGCCAGCAGGCGCTGCGCCGGCTGGCCGAGCCGCTGGCCCGGCCGGATCGGCCGCGGGTGCGGGTGCTGGACCTAGCCAGCGTGCCGATCGCCGTGCTGCCGTCGGGCTACGTGCTGCTCGATTCGCGTCTGGTCGCGCTCGCCGAACGGCCGGAGGAGATCGCCGGCTGGATCGCGCTGGGTCAGGCGCGGGGCGAGCTGCGCCCGGCGACCGAGGCGATGATGGCCGATGCCGGGCTGGCCGCCGACCTGCGCTACATCCTGACCGGACGGCTGAGCGAGACCGCGATCGCCCGCGCGGCCGAAGGGGCGGTGCGTGCGGTGCCGACGGTGGCCGAGGTGGAGTTGGCGCGGGAGCGGCTGGTCGCCATCGGCCTGCCCTTCGCGCCGCTGCAGGAGGCGCTCCTGCGCGAAGGGCTGCCCGCCGGGGCGACCGCGGGCGGACCGGCGGAGCCGCCGCAGGGGTCCTGGGCGCCGCTTCTGACCGAGCGGGAATGGGACGACCTGAAGGCGATCTGCTCGGGGCGCTGACCGGGTTCAGCCGGCCATCGCCTCGGTTTCGGCCCGGAGGCGCAGGGCGAGGGTGTCGGGCAGCGGTTCCACATCCGCGCGGGTGAGGACCTGACCGCGGGGCACCGGGCGGATCACCTTCACGCCATGCGCGAGGCCGATCGGCAGCGCGCCGAGCGCGACGGAGCGCGTGGCGGGGATGCACTTGCCCCAGACGGTCCAGCCGCCCTCGCCGTCGAGGCTGTCGCCGGGGACGAGGTCGCGCTTCGCGACCGCGACCGCGTCGGCGGCAAAGGTGCGGGTCTGGCCCGTGGGCTCGCCGCGCAGGGCGGCGTTCAGGACCGAGATGCCGAGTTCCATGCCGATGAGGTGGAAGGGCTTGTACATCGCAGCATAGCGGCCGGTGGAATCGGTCGGCAGGCCGTACTGCCGGAAGCAGGCGGCGGAATAGTCGTTCGGCGCCTCGATCACCACGTAGACGCCCCAGCGCAGGTCGCGGAACACCGGCCGGCCGTCGCGTTCGAGGCTGGAGACCACCTCGACCATGCCCGTGCCATCGACCTGGCCGCCGACCGCGCGCGGGCGCAGCACATGGGCGAGGTCGTCGACGCCGCAGGGCGGGAAGCCGAGGCCGTCCGCGGGCGCGGCGAGGCCGCAGGCATTGGCGATCGCGGCCATCTCAATGGCGGATTTCGTGCCGTCGAGGAATGAGTTGAACATCTGCGGGTTCATCCCCGCGGCGCGCGCGGCCTCGGGCGTCAGGCCGTAGTGGCTCCAGACGTAGTCGGGGGTGACATGGTGGTAGGCGGGCAGATACTTCGTGCCCTTGCCCGCTGCCTGGACCCGGAAGCCGGCGGCGCGGGCCCAGTCGACCAGTTCGGAGACGAGCGCCGGCTGGTCGCCGTAGGCCATGGAATAGACGACGCCCGCCTGCCGGGCGCGTTCGGCGAGCGCGGCACCGCAGAGCACGTCCGCCTCGACGTTGACCATGACCACGTGGCGCCCGGCCTCGATCGCCGCGACGGCGTGGACGGCGCCGGCGGCGGGACTGCCGGTCGCCTCGATCACCACGTCGAGGTCGAGCGCGCAGAGCGCGGTGCCGCTGTCGAGGAAGCGGGTGGCGGCGATACGGGCCGTGTCCCATCCGGCGGAAGCGCTGGCGGCGCGGGCGCGGTCGGGGTCGAGATCGGCGATGGCCGCGACCTCGAGGCCGGGTGTGGTCGGGACCTGGGCGAGGAACATCGTGCCGAACTTGCCGGCGCCGATCAGCCCGGCGCGGACGGGGCGCCCTTCGGCCGCACGCGCGGCCAGCATTGCCATGAGGTTCATTGCCGGATCACCACCTTGCCGTGTTCGATGCGCAGGATGCGGTCCATGCGGGCCGCGAGTTCGGGATTGTGGGTCGCGATCAGGGCGGCGAGCCCGGCGCCGCGGACGAGTTCCATCAGCACGTCGAAGACCCGCTCGGAGGTTTCGGGATCGAGGTTGCCGGTCGGCTCGTCCGCGAGGAGGAGCCGTGGGGAATTGGCGAGCGCCCGAGCGAAGGCGACGCGCTGCTGCTCGCCGCCTGAAAGCGCGGCCGGGCGGTGGTCGAGGCGGTGGCGGAGCCCGACCTGTTCGAGAAGCGCGCGCGCGCGGGCCTCCGCCGCGGCCCGGGGGCGCGCCGCGGCGAGTTGCGGCAGGACCACGTTCTCGAGCGCGGAGAATTCGGGCAGGAGGTGGTGGAACTGGTAGACGAAGCCGATGGAGTCGCGGCGCAGGAGCGTGCGGCGCGTGTCGGAGAGGTCGCCCGCGTCGGCGCCGGCGACGACCACCCGGCCGGCGGTCGGCGTGTCGAGGAGCCCGGCGATGTGCAGGAGCGTCGACTTGCCCGCGCCCGAGGGAGCGACGAGGGCGGCGGATGTGCCGGCGGCGAGTTCGAGGTCCGCGCCGTCGAGCACGGTCACGGCGTGCGGCGTGCCGGGATGGTAGACCTTGCGCACGGCTTCGAGCCGCAGCACCTCACTCATAGCGCAGCGCCTCGACGGGATTGAGCCTTGCGGCGTTGCGGGCGGGCAGGAGCGTGATCAGGAAGGAAAGGCCGAGCGCCATCGTGACCACGGCGAGGATGTCCTGGAGCCGCAGCCGGGCCGGGATCTCGGTCAGGTAGCGGATCTCGGGGTTCCAGACCGAACCGCCGAAGACCCATTCGACGAGCGCCTGGATGTCCTGGATGAAATAGGCGAAGAGGCAGCCGAGGATCACGCCGAGCCCGGTGCCGACTACGCCGATCAGCGAGCCGCAGATGAAGAAGATCCGCATGATCGAGCCCTGCGTGAGGCCCATCGTGCGGAGGATGCCGATGTCGCGGCCCTTGTTCTTCACCAGCATCACGAGGCCCGAGATGATGTTGAGCGCGGCGATCAGGACCACGAGGCTGAGGATGATGAACATCACCCGCCGTTCCACGTCGAGCGCGGAGAGGAAGGCGCCGGAGGCGTCGCGCCAGGTCCAGACGAGGCCGTTCGGTGCGGTCGCCTCGGTGAGCGGCAGGCGCAGGGCGTCGACCTCCTGCGGGCGTGCGACGAAGAGCTCGAGCTCGTCGGCGGCGCCCTCGCGGTTGAAGTAGCTCTGCGCCTCGGCGAAGGGCATGTAGACGCGGGTGCGGTCGATGTCGAAGCGACCGACGGAGAAGATGTAGACCACCTCGTAGTCGCTGATCCGGGGCTGGGTGCCGAAGGGCGTGTCCATGCCGTCGGGCGAGATCAGGGTGATGTAGTCGCCGACCCAGAGCCCGAGTTCGCGCGCGACGCCCGCGCCGATCGCGACGCCCTGATCGAAGCGGGCAAAGTCGCCGGTGGCGGTCTCCTCGTTCACGATCAGCGGCAGGGCGGCGAGATCCTCGGCCCTGGTGCCGTAGACCTCGACGCCGGTGTTGCGGCCCGGGGCGGAGGCCATGACCTGACCCTTCACCAGCGGCGCGGCGCGGGTCACGTCCGGAACGGCGGCGGCGCGTTCGGCCAGCGCGTCGTAGTCGCGGATCAGCCGGCTCGGCACGCCGGCCTCGTCCTCGTACGTGGTCGAGTAGATCGTGACATGGGCGTTCGCGCCGAGGATGCGGTCGGTGAATTCCTCGCGGAAGCCGACCATCACCGCCTGCACGACGATCAGCGTCGCCACGCCGAGCATCACCCCGATCAGCGCGTACCAGGCGATCACCGAGATGCCGCCCTCCTGCCGCCGGGCGCGCAGGTAGCGCCAGGCGATCGCCCATTCGAAGCCCGCGAAGGGCGCGGTTCGCGCGGGGGTCTCGGGCAAGACGCTCTCCGTTTTCGCGGCGGGCCGGCCGGGTTGGCCGGCTTCAGTGGCCGCGGTAGATTTCGGTCAGGCGCTCGACCGCGGCCGTGGCGCTCATCTCCTCGCTCTCGCCGGTGCGGCGGCTGGTCAGTTCGACCACGCCGCGGGCGAGGCCGCGCGGGCCGACGGTGATGCGCCACGGCAGGCCGATCAGGTCCATGGTGGCGAACTTGGCGCCGGCGCGTTCGTCGCGATCGTCGTAGAGCGGGTCGAGGCCGGCGCGGGTCAGTTCGGCATAGAGGCTGTCGCAGGCGCCGTCGGCCGCGGCGTCGCCCTGGCGGAGGTTGACGAGGCCGACGCGGTAGGGGGTGACGCCCTCGGGCCAGATGATGCCCTGTTCGTCGTGGCTCGCCTCGATGATCGCTCCGGCGAGCCGGCTGACGCCGATGCCGTGCGAGCCCATGTGCACCGGCACGCGCTCGCCGGTCTCGGTCACGACCACGGCGTTCATCGGGTCGGAGTACTTGGTGCCGAAGTAGAAGATCTGGCCGACCTCGATGCCCCGCGCCTCGCGCCGGCGGGATTCGGGCACCTCGGCGAAGAGCGCGGCGTCGTGCGTGTCGTCGGTCCGCGCATAGGGCGCGGTGAATTCCGCGCAGATCGCCGCCACCGCCTCACGATCGGTGTAGTCGATCGTCCGGTCGCCGAGCGTCAGGTCGGTCACGGCGCTGTCGTAGAACACGCCGCTCTCGCCGGTGTCGGCGAGCACGAGGAACTCGTGCGTGTAGTTGCCGCCGATCGGGCCGCCCGCCGCGCGCATCGGGATCGCCTTCAGGCCCATGCGCTCGTAGGTGCGCAGGTAGCTGACCATGTGGCGGTTGTAGGCGTGGATGGCGTCGGCCTCGGTCAGGTCGAAGTTGTAGCCGTCCTTCATCAGGAACTCGCGGCCGCGCATGACGCCGAAGCGCGGGCGGATCTCGTCGCGGAACTTCCACTGGATGTGATAGAGGGTCAGCGGCAGTTCGCGGTAGCTCGACACCGAGGCACGGAAGATGTCGGTGATCAGTTCCTCGTTCGTCGGCCCGTAGAGCAGGTCCCGCTCGTGCCGGTCCTTGATGCGGAGCATTTCCTGCCCGTAGTCGTCGTAGCGGCCGCTCTCGCGCCAGAGATCGGCGGACTGGAGCGTCGGCATCAGGAGCGGGATGTGTCCCGCGCGCTGCTGCTCCTCGTGCACGATGGCCTCGATCCGGCGGAGCACACGGTAGCCGAGGGGCAGCCAGGAATAGATGCCGGCGCTCGCCTGCCGTATCATGCCGGCCCGAAGCATCAGCCGGTGGCTCGCGATCTGCGCCTCGGCCGGGTTCTCCTTCAGCACGGGCAGGAAGTAGCGGGTCAGGCGCATGAGGGCATCGCTCCGGGGCGGTTCGAGGACCCCGCCGATTTAGGCCAAGCCCGCGTGCGGTGCAATCCCGGCCGCCCGCAAGTGTCATGGTGCAGTGCAGCAAGTACAGCGCCATGAATTTGCCGTTGCATCGAAGGTCCGAAACTGGTTTACATGCGCCAGGCGACTAGCGGGTATGCGCCTCCGGAAAGTCCGACCGGTGAACAGGCGGAAACGAGAGGCAACCGACCGCTGTCGCAAGGGCATCAGGCCCAAGTCTCGGGGGGAGAAATAGGGCGGTCTGCCACGGGCAGGCCGCTCTTTCGATTCCGGGGCGGCGCGGGACGCCTGCCGGACCTGGCCCGGTTATTCCAGGACCATCTCGCCCGGAATTTCGAGTTTTGACGCAAGCGCCTGGAACCGCCGTTCGACGGCCTCGCCGGTGTACTCCCGGGCGGCTCCGCGCAGGGTCAGCGTCAGGCGGTCGCCGCATCGAAGCTCCGCGTGCTCGAGCACGCCGACGGAGGCGCCCGACAGCATTGCGCCAAGACGCATCGCCTTGCCGAGAATCTGCGCCTGGGCGAGTCGCGCCGGCGTGATCAGGGCCGCGTAGCGGTTACCGTCGCCGTCGGAGCCGGCTGACTTGTAGCGGTTCATCAGGGCCATGCCGAGAAAGACCCGGCCAGGGTGGTCGATGCCCGAGATGTTGGCGCGGGTGACGGATTCGAAGCAGAGCTCGGCCCGGTAATCCGGATGCGCGCGCCAGTTCACGTCGTGCATCAGGCAGGCGGCCTGGACGAGGCGGAGGTCCTCGGGCGGCGCGCCCTCGTAGAGCGGCAGGAGCCAGTCGTAGAGCGCGTCGCCGAAGCCCGGGTTGCGCGCGGCCGCCGACTCCATGTGGCGGCAGGCCTCGATCAGGGGATCGAGCCGGCGCATCTCCTCGGGCATCTGGCGGTAGAGCAGCCCCTCGCGCAGGCCGTAGGCGGAAACCGCCACGCGGTCGGGTTCGGTCCTGCGGATCAGTTCGGTCAGCACGAGGCTGGCGAGGGGGAGGAGCGAGAGCCGGGCCTCGCTGGTGCCGGACATGCGGCTCAGCTCGTCGACCGGGCGGGTCGTGATCCAGCGCGCGGTCTCGAGCAGCTGTTCGACCGGGGGTTCGTATTCGTGAAGCACCTTGAGCGGATAGCCCACGCGCTCCATGTCGAGCCGCGCCAGCGCCCGCCAGCTGCCCCCGACGAGGAACAGCCGCCGCACGGGCCCGGGCACCTGCTTGTGCAGCGCCTTCACGCTCTTGCGGATGTACTTGTCCATCGCATCGGGCTTGGCGATGTCCTGAAGCTTCAGGGGGCCGAGCGAGGCGCTCGCGCAGTCGGAGATCTCGCCGCCGGCGACCCGGGCGAGTTCCATCGACGAGCCGCCCATGTCGCAGACGAGGCCGTCCGCCTCGGGCCAGCCGAGCAGGACGCCCTTGGCCGAGAGGCGGGCCTCTTCCTTGCCGGTGGCGACGTGGAGCTGGAGGCCCGTCTCGCGCTCGACACGTTGGCAGAAGGCCGGGCCGTCCTCGGCCTCGCGTACGGCGGCCGTGGCGACCGCGATCAGGCCGGTCGGGCGCATACGCTCCGCGAGAGCGACGAACCGGTGCAGCGCCGCCATGGCGCGGCGCACGCCGTCCTTGCTGAGCCGCCCCGTCTCGGAAAGCCCGGCGCCGAGACCCGCCATCACCTTTTCATTGTAGAAATAGGCCGGGCTGCGCGCCATGCCGTCGAAGACGACGAGGCGGACGGAGTTGGAGCCGACGTCGATCACGCCGATCCGGCTGAGCCGCGATTTCGCGAGCGCATCCGTCACGCTGGGCTGCGGCCTGTCCGGGCCGCCGTCCGTGGCAAGGCGATCTTCCACCGCGGGGCGTCTCGTGTTGCCGTGGCTATCCTGGCAGGTGTTGCATCGCAGCCGCCCGAGGTCAATCGTGCGAATGCACCAGTTGCAGCACGTCGCGTGCCCCCGCGCGTCCCCGCCCGGAGAGGGACGGGTTCTCCATGAAGAAGCGATGGCAGGAAAACAGCCGCTCGTCCTCGGCGCCACGATGCCGGAGGTAGCTGCCGTCGGGCTGGGCGACCGAGCTCTGCGCCTGGTCGGCCATGTTCGCCGCCATGATCTGGTCGATGATCTGCGCATGGACGGTGGGGTTGGTGATCTCGACCAGGGTCTCGACCCGGCGGGTGAGGTTGCGCTCCATCCAGTCGGCGGAGCTGATGTAGACGCGCGCCTCCTTGGACGGCAGGCCGTGGCCGTTGCCGAAGCAGACGATCCGGCTGTGCTCGAGGAAGCGGCCGATGATCGACTTCACCCGGATGTTGTCGCTTAGGCCCTTCACCCCGGCGCGGAGCGAGCAGATTCCGCGCACGACGAGATCGATCTTCACCCCCGCCTGGCTGGCGGCGTAGAGCGCGTCGATGACCTCCGGCTCGGTGATCGAGTTCAGCTTGACCCAGACATGGGCCGGACGGCCGGCCCGTGCATGCTCGATCTCGGATTCGAGGCCCGCGAGAATGCGCGGCTTGAGCGTGATCGGCGAGATGGCGAGGTTCTCGAGGCTCTCGGGCGTCACGTAGCCGGTGAGATAGTTGAAGACCTTGTTCGCGTCGCGGCCGAGCGCCCGGTCGCAGGTGAAGAGCGAGAGGTCGGTGTAGATGTTCGCGGTTCCCGGGTGATAGTTGCCGGTGCCGAAATGGCTGTAGGTGACCAGTTCGGCGCCTTCTCGGCGGACCACCACCGACATCTTGGCATGGGTCTTCCAGTCCATGAAGCCGTAGACGACCTGCGCCCCCGCACGTTCCAGCTGGCGCGAAAGGCGGATGTTCGCCGCCTCGTCGAACCGGGCCTTCAGTTCCACGAGCGCAGTGACCGACTTGCCGTCCTCGGCCGCCTCGCAGAGCGCGGCGACGATCGGGCTGTCGCGGCTGGTGCGGTAGAGCGTCTGCTTGATCGCGAGCACGTTCGGATCGCGCGCCGCCTGCTGGAGGAAGCGCACCACGATGTCGAAGGTCTCGTAGGGGTGGTGCAGGAGCATGTCCTTCTGCCGGATCGCGGCGAGGATGTCGCCGTCGAAGTCCTGCACCCGCTCGGGCATGCGCGGGGTGAAGGGCGTCCAGAGAAGGTCGGGGCGCGGCGCCTTGCAGAGCTCGGCGAGGCTGCCCATGCCGATGATGCCGGGAACCTCGATCACCTCCTCCTGCTCGACGCCGAGTTCCTCGACGATGGTGCGGCGCAGCCCTTCGGGGGCATTCGCGGTCAGCTTGAGGCGGATCACCTCGCCCCGGCGGCGGCGCTTCAACGCGGTCTCGAATTCGCGGACGAGGTCCTCGGCCTCTTCCTCCACCTCGAGGTCGCTGTCGCGCAGCACGCGGAAGGCGCACATGCCGAGCGTGACGAAACCGGGGAACAGGCGGTGGAGGAACAGTTCGAGCAGCCCCTCCATCGGCAGGTAGCGCAGACGGCCGCTGCCATCGGATGGCAGTTCCAGGAAGCGGGGGATCTGCAGGGGAACGGGCAGGAGGGCTTCGAGAAGCGTGTCGTCCGAGGTCCGGCGCAGGCTGAGCGCCATGGCGAAGCCGCCGTTCGCGATGAAGGGGAAGGGATGCGCCGGGTCGATCGCGAGCGGGCTGAGGATCGGGAAGACCTGTTCGAGGAAATGGGTCTCGAGCGCGCGGATGTCGGCTTCGCTGAGATCGGCGGCGCCGAGGACCTCGATTCCCTCGCCGGCGAGAAGATCGCGCAGTTCGCGCCAGCATTCCTGCTGGCGCATCATCAGGGCGCGGGCGTCGGCGTCGATGCGCTTGAGCTGTTCGCGCGGGCTGAGGCCGTCGGCGCTGGGGCTCTGCACGCCCTCGCGGATCAGACCGCGCAGGCCGGCGACGCGGACGGAGTAGAACTCGTCGAGGTTCGAGCCCGAGATCGAGAGGAACCGCACGCGTTCGAGGAGCGGAACGGCGGGGTTCTCGGCCTCGGACAGAACGCGCCAGTTGAAGGCGAGCCAGCTGATCTCGCGGTTGATGAAACGGTCGGGACCAGTGATGTCGAGGCCCGGAATTTCCCGGGACATGTAACTGGTTCCATTGAGGAAATCGGCGTCGACAGCCACCTCCGCGGGTGCCGCGTCGGGCGTTTCCTCGACCTGGGCCTTCTCAAGCATCCGCAAACTCCGGGGTACGGGGCAATGGACGATCATTCCGCACGATCGCTGCAATACTATGACAGGGTTGGTCGCGCGGGAAGGGCGTCGGGGCGGCTTGCCGGGGGTGAGGGCGGGCGATAGCGTGGCGCGCGTGCATGGGAGAGGCAGGATGCAGGAAAACGACGTGTCGGATGCGCACAAGGCCCGGGCGAGCGCATGGTTCGCGGAGCTGCGCGACCGGATCTGCGAGGCTTTCGAGGCGCTGGAGGATGCGCAGGACTGGGGGCCGTTTGCCCATCTGCCGGCGGGGCGTTTCACCCGCAAGGAGACCCGCAGGGCCAGTCCGGACGAGGCGGATGCCGGCGGCGGGTTGATGTCGGTGATGCGCGAAGGGCGCGTCTTCGAGAAGGTTGGGGTAAATATTTCAACGGTTTACGGCGCGCTGGGACGTCAGGCGCAGCGGTCGTTGACGGCGCGGAAGGAGATCTCGGGGCTGGAGCGGGATCCGCGGTTCTGGGCGGCGGGGATCAGCCTCGTCGCGCACATGCGCTCGCCGCTGACGCCGGCGGTGCACATGAACACCCGGATGTTCTGGACGCCGGGGGGCTGGTGGTTCGGCGGCGGCGCGGACCTGAACCCGATGATCGAGAACCCCGAGGACACCGCCTTCTTCCATGCGGAACTGAAGAAGGCCTGCGACGCGCATGATCCTGAGTATTATCCGCGCTTCAAGGCCTGGGCGGACGAATACTTCATGATCAAGCACTGGAACGAGCCGCGCGGCGTGGGCGGAATATTCTACGACGACCTCTGCACCGGTGACTGGGAGGCGGATTTTTCGTTCACGCAGGACGTCGGGCGGGCGTTTCTGAACGCCTATGTTCCGATCACCGAGCGGCACATGCGGACGCCCTGGACCGAGGAGCAGCGCGAGATCCAGCTGGTGAAGCGGGGGCGCTATGCGGAATTCAACCTCGTCTACGACCGCGGGACCCAGTTCGGGCTGCAGACGGGGCACAATCCGGAGGCGGTGCTGATGTCGCTGCCGCCGGTCGCGAAATGGCCCTGAGGGGCGCAGATCGCGAGGTGATATTTGGGTGCTATTTGGGTGCTATTTCGGTGCCACGGAATCGCATCCGGGCGGGGCGATGACCATGGGCGGCGCCGCGCGGCCGGACGACGCGGAGGGGCGGGACGGGATCGCGATCCTCGGCTGGGGATCGCTGCTCTGGGACCTCGACGACCTCGCGCCGAAGGTGGCGGGGCCGTGGCTGGTCCGGGCGGGGCCGGTCCTGCCGATGGAGTTCAGCCGGATCAGTCCCAAGCGCGCGATGGGGCTCGTCGTCTGTCTCGACCCGGCGGCGGGCGTGCCCTGCCCTACTCATGCGATCCGGTCGGTGCGGAGGCGGACCGCCGATGCGGTCGCCGATCTGGCCGCGCGCGAGCGAGCGCCGCGCGACCGGATCGGCTGGGCGACGGCGGCAGGCGACGGTGCGGGCCGGATGCCGGAGGTCGTCGCGGCGGTGACGGAATGGTGCCGGGCCGCAGGCTGGGCGGCGGCGGTCTGGACCGATCTGGAGCCTAACTTCCGCACGACGACCGGGGTCGCGTTTTCGGTGCCGGAGGGCCGGGCCTATCTGCGCGGGCTGGAGGGTGCGGGGCTGGTCGAGGCGCATCGCTACATCCGCAACGCGCCCCGGACGACGCGCACGCCGCTGCGCCGGGCGCTGGCGGTGGACCCGTGGTGGCGGGGGCTGCGCGGCACCCTGCCCCGCAGCTTCCCCAATCCCCTGCCCGACCGTGCCGCCGGTCAGATGCCGTAGTAGAATTCCTCGCGCACGATCTTGCCCGCGGGGTTGACGGTGTAGATCGCGACCTCGCGCATCTGGTTGCGCTTGCCGGTGGCGCGTTCGGTGGCATCGAATTCGAAGATCACCGCGAAACGGTCGTCCCCGTGGAGGAACGGACCCTCGACCTTGCCGGAATGCATCTCCATCGCCTCGTCCCACCAGACGTGCTTGCCGCGGATGCCCTCGACCCCGCGCGTCTCGGCGGTATCCATGCCGGTCATCGGCATGGCCTCGACCGAGACGGCGCCGGGATCGTAGAGCTCGGTCAGGCCGGTCTGGGTCGTGCCGTTGCGGCAATGCGCGACCAGCGCCTCGGCGGTCGCGCGCAGGGTTTCGGTGGTCATCGGTCCCTCCCCTTCATGTTCGCTTAATGTTCTCAGATTACGCGCCGGGGCCGATTCGGACAATCCGACGCGTCAGAGATCGGCGAGGATCAGCCAGATCACGCCGAGCGCGATGGTCGCGGCCATCAGCCCGTTGAAGACGCGCAGCCTGAGCGGCGTCGACAGCCAGCGGGCGATCAGCGCGCCGAAGGCGGCCCAGCCGGCCGAGGAGCCGAGCCCGACCAGTCCCGCGATCCCGGCGCAGATCAGCGCCTCGCGCAGCGGATCGGTGCCGGTGACGAACTGGGCGACGAGGCCGGTGCACATCACCCAGGCCTTGGGGTTGATCCACTGGAAGCCGGCGGCCTGCCAGAAGGTGAAGGGCCGCGCCCGGGCCGAGACACCGCCCGGTCCGGCGGCGGTGGCGATGCGCCAGGCCAGCCACAGGAGGACCGCCGCGCCGCCCCAGCGCAGGATCTCCTTCAGCACGGGGAAGGCGCGGAAGGTCTCGCCGAGGCCGAGGGCGATGGCGAAGAGCATCAGCGGAAAGCCCCAGGCCACGCCCTGGACATGCGGCAGGGTCCGGCGGAAGCCGAAGGTCGCGCCGGAGGCGGCGAGCATCGCGTTGTTGGGACCGGGTGTCCACGAGGCTGCGACGAGGATGCCGGTCAGGGCGAGGAGCTGTTCGGGGGTCATGGCGATGATGGGTCAGACTGATTGACCATTCCGCCGATCGGGGCGCGAGTCAAGGGGCCGCGCGGGCGGCCCCTGCCCTGCCCGTCACGCCCGGGCGAGCAGCGCCGCGCGGTCGAGGCTGAAGCCCGAGGCGATCCAGTCGGCCTCGAGCCGCTTCAGCGCCGCGCCGAGTTCGGGGCCCTTCAGCCCCGGCAGGTCGGCGGCACGCAGCGGGAAGCGGGCGGCCGCGCCGCGGGCGACGCGCGCCGCGAGGTCGGGCGGCGGCGGGGTGCCGAGGCTCGCCGCGGCGATCAGCGCAGCGTCGCGGGCGGCCTCGGCGCCGTGGCGGTAGGCGGCCGCGGCCGGGTCGCCGCCCATCGCCGCGGCGATGGCGGCAAGGCGCTTGCGGTCGGCGCGGGAGAGGCGCAGCTCCTCCGCCCAGCCCGGCGCGGCCTGCGGCCCGAGGGCGGCGAGGCGGCGGTGCCGGTCGGGCGCGAGGCCCGCGGCGCGTTCGAAGGCGACGAGCGGGCCGATGGGTGCGGGATCGGCGCCCGGCAGGACCGCGTCGAGGATGCCCGAGGCGGCCATGGGCCCCAGCGCCGGCGCGGGGTCCGGCGCCTCGAGCAGGCGCGTCGTCTCCGCCCCGATGCGTTCGCGGCTGAGCCGGGCGAGGCCGTCTCGGGCGGCGGCGCAGGCGGCGAGGCCGTCGGGGTCGAGCCCGTCCTCGGGGTGGCCGTACCAGGCGTGGAAGCGGAAGAAGCGCAGGATGCGCAGGTAGTCCTCGGCGATGCGGCGGGCGGGGTCGCCGACGAAGCGGACGCGGCCCGCGCGCAGGTCGGGCAGGCCGCCGAGCGGGTCGATGACCGAGCCGTCGGGCCGGGCGTAGAGGGCGTTCATGGTGAAGTCGCGCCGGGCGGCATCCTCGGCGATGTCGGTGGCATAGGCGACGGTGGCGCGGCGGCCGTCGGTCGAGACGTCGCGGCGGAAGGTGGTGACCTCGAAGGGCGCGTGGTCGGCGACGACGGTTATCGTGCCGTGGTCGATCCCGGTCGGCACCGCCTTGAGCCCGGCGGCGGCGGCGAGTTCCAGCACCCGTTCGGGGCGCGCGTCGGTGGCGATGTCGATGTCGGCGACCGGCTGGCCGAGGAGCGCGTTGCGCACGCAGCCGCCGACGAAGAGCGCCTGGTACCCGGCCCCGGTCAGCATGGCGCAGACCGCCTGGGTGCGGGGGGCGGCGACCCAGGGTTCGGTCAGGCGGGCCACGGGCGCGATCAGACCGGCCCGAGCCGGTCGGCGAGGCTTTTCAGCATGCGCGCGGTGGCGCCCCAGATGTAATGGGGGCCGTAGGGGATGGCGTAGTACTGCCGCCAGGTGCCGTTCCAGCGGCGGCGGTGGAGCTGGAGGTTCGCGGGGTCGATCAGGAAGCCGAGCGGCACCTCGAAGACCTCCTCGACCTCCGAAGGGTCGGGGCGCGGCCGGAAGCCCGAGGCGACGACGCCGACGAAGGGGGTGACGGTGAAGCTCGTCACCGTCTCGTGGGTGTCGATGGCGCCGAGGATGTCGACCTGGCCGGGGGAGAGCCCGATCTCCTCGCGCGCCTCGCGCAGCGCGGTGGCGCGCGGGTCGGGGTCGGTCGCGTCCTGCTTGCCGCCGGGGAAGGCGACCTGGCCCGGGTGGTGCTTCAGGAGTGCCGCGCGGCGGGTGAGGATGACGTTGAGCCGGGGGCCGCGCTCGACCAGCGGCACGAGGACGGAGGCGGGGCGCAGGCGGCGGCCGGGGGGCAGTGCGGCGCGGACCTCGGGGTTGAGGTCGTAGTCCGAGGTGCCGGCGGGTGGCGCCGCGAGCGCGCGGGCGATCGCCGGAATGTTGAGGCGCGGCTGGTCCATGATCGGTAGATGGAACGCCGGCGCGCGGCTGGCAAGAGGAAGCCGACCGGCGCCCGCGCGGCTCCGCCGCGGCCGGCCGAGGGGGCTCGATGCCCCCGAGGACGGCGCCCCCGGCAGAAAGACGGGCCGCACCCGCGGGGAGTGCGGCCCGAGGCGTTCGGCCGGACGGGTCCGGCCGACAGGGAAAAGGCGTTCGTCAGATGTTGCCCGCGCGCATCTCCTGCTCGATGTAGTCGGCCTGGCGCAGGGCGAGGGTGACGATGGTCAGCGTCGGGTTCTCGGCGCCGCCGGTGGTGAACTGGCTGCCGTCCGAGACGAAGAGGTTGGCGATGTCGTGGCTCTGGCCGAAGGCGTTGACCACGCCGTCCTCGGGCCGTGCGCTCATGCGGTTGGTGCCGAGGTTGTGGGTGGAGGGATAGGGCGTGGTCGGGAAGGTCCGGGTCGCGCCCACCGCCCGGTAGAGCCGGTCGCCCACGTCGTAGGCGTGGTTGCGCATGGCGATGTCGTTGGGGTGGTCGGTGAAGCTGACGTCCGGGATCGGCAGGCCGTACTGGTCCTTGAGCTCCGGATGGAGGGTGATCGCGTTGCCCTCCTGCGGCATGTCCTCGCCGACGATCCAGAGGCCGGCCATGCGGTTGTAGCCGTCGAGCGCCGAGGTGAAGCTGCGCCCCCAGCCGCCGGGGTCGAGGAAGGCGGCCATGAACGGCAGGCCGAGCGAGAGCGTCTCGATCTCGTAGCCGCCGACGAAGCCGCGGCTCGGGTCGTGATGTGCCTCGTCCTGGATGATGCCGGCCATGGTGGTGCCGCGGTGCATGTTCACCGGGTTCTCGAACACCGCATAGACCGAGCCGGTCATGTGGCGCATGTAGTTCCTGCCGACCTGGCCCGAGGAATTGGCGAGGCCGTCGGGGAACATGTTCGAGGCGGAGTTCAGCAGGAGCCGCGGGCTCTCGATCGAGTTGCCGGCGACGCAGACGATGCGGGCGGCCTGGCGCTGCTCGACGCCGTTCGCATCGGCATAGACGACGCCGGTGACCTTGCCGGTGTCGTCGTGCTCGATGCGCAGGACGTGGCTGAGCGGCCGGACCTCGAGCCGGCCGGTCGCCTCGCCCTTGGGGATCTCGGTGTAGAGGGTCGACCACTTGGCGCCCCACTTGCAGCCCTGGAAGCAGAAGCCGGTCTGCTGGCAGCCCATCCGCTCGTCGCGCCAGTCGGAGTTGATCGCCATGTTGCCGGTGTGGACCTTGGAATAGCCCAGCGCCTTCGCGCCGGCCTCCAGCACCTTGTAGTTGTTGTTGCCGGGCAGGCGCGCGATGCCGTTGGTGCCGGTCACGCCCATCCGGTCCTCGGCCCGTGCGTAATAGGGTTCGAGATCGGCGAGCGTCAGCGGCCAGTCGAGCAGGTTCGCACCCTCGACCGGTCCGTAGGTGCTGAGCGCCTTGAACTCGTGTTCCTGGAACCGCAGGCTCGCGCCCGCCCAGTGGGTGGTCGTTCCGCCCACCGCCTTGACGATCCAGGCCGGCAGGTTCGGGAAGTCGCGGCTGACGCGCCAGTCGCCCGAGGTGGTGCGGTTGTCGAGCCAGGCGAGCTGGACGAAGCTCGCCCATTCGTCGTTGATGAAGTCCTCGTACTCGATGCGGGGGCCCGCCTCGAGGATGACGACGTCGATGCCCTTCTGGGCGAGTTCGTTGCCGAGCGTGCCGCCGCCGGCGCCCGAACCGATGATCACGACGACCGAGTCGTCGTCCTGTGCGTATGGCGCTGCCATTTCAGTGTCTCCCTAGAATGTCGTGCGGACGGGTGCGTCCCGTCTCAGAGCCATTCGATGTCGTCGAAGCCGCGGTTGATGTAGCCGCCCTGCGAATAGGACTCGCCCTCGTAGCCGAAGAGCGGCCAGAGCTCCTGCTGGTTGTAGAGGCCGGTGACGAGCCCGCCGCGCACGGTCTGGAAGAACGGCGTGTCGGAAACATCGCGCAGGATCGCGACGCGGTCGTCCTCCCAGCCGAGGGCGCGGTAGCTGCCGCCGGCGCGCGAATCGAGATCGGCCAAGCCGGCCTGGAGCATGGCCTTCGTTTCCGGGTTTTCGGCGGCCTGGGTGTCGTAGGCCTTGACCGCGATCGCGTAGAACCGGTCGGGCACGTGGTCGTGGGGATAGATGTCGCGCGCGACGCGGATGAGCGTCGCCGTCTCGTCCGGGGTGAGCGCGGTCGGCTCGAGCCCCCAGGCGCGGTCGGGGCTGAGGACGGCGGTCGGCGTGACGATCAGGAGACCGCCGATCGTGCCGCCCTTCTTCAGGAAGGCGCGGCGCGAGAGGCCGCGCGCGGCGGGGGGCGCCTTCTCGGGGATGGCGGTGGGCTGCGGTGTGTTGACCATGGCTTCCTCCCAGGTGGTCGAACGAAGAAGGGGGGCCGCGTTTTCGCGTGCCCCCCGGGTTTCAGGTCACTGGTAGCGGCCATGCCGCTGCAGGACCTCGATCTTGTATCCGTCAGGATCGGCGACGAAGAAGAACCGCGCGAGCAGGTTGCCGTCGCGCTTGAATTCCACGATGTCGCGCGGCGCGAAGCCGGCTTCCTTGAAGCGGGCGTGCTCGGCATCGAGGTCGTCGACCGCGAAGGCGACGTGGCCGTAGCCGTTGCCGAGATCGTAGGGCTCGGTCGTGCCCTTGTTGATCGTCAGTTCCACCTCGAAATCCGCCTCCGGATTGCGCAGGTAGACGAGGGTGAAGGTGTCGAAGTCCAGCCGGTCGGCGATCTTCAGCCCGAAGGCGCGGTCGTAGAAGTCGACGGAGCGCGCCTCGTCGAGCACGCGGATCATCATGTGGATTGCCTTGGCCACGCGGTTGCCTCCCCTCTGCCGGGCTCTGCCCATTCGCAGGAACTATGGGCCCGCGGCGCGGCGGGCTGGTGGCATTGGACTACCACAGATGTGACATTCGTACCGTTGCATGTGCGCCCGCTTCGGGAGAGACTGCGCCAAACACCGCCGGGAGGAATCCGCATGTGTCAGGTCTTTTCGGGGCAGGATCCGGCCCGCTATGCGCAGATCAGCCGATCGGTGCGGATCGGCGGGCATTCGACGAGCCTGCGGCTGGAGGCGGCGTTCTGGGACCTCATCGACGAGATCGCCGCGGCGCAGGACTTGTCCACGCCGAAGTTCCTGTCGCTCCTGCATGACGAGGCGCTCGAGCGGCACGGCGACATCTCGAACTTCGCCTCGATGCTGCGCACCACCTGCCTGCTCTACCTGCGCGGCCACCAGCCGACCGAGGACGAGTTGCGCGCGCTCCGCACCGCCGCGGAATAGCCGAACCCCTCGCGCCGCGACGAATTCCGCCCTTGAAGGGTCGGAAATCGGCAGACAATGGCCCGGAATCGCTTGAAACGGGGGCGGGAGCCATTAAGAACGGCCCCGTGTCCGGGTTGACCCGGACCGCTGCCGAGTAACGGCCGCACCCTGACGGGTAGGAGCGGTCCGTTCCGTCCTGATCCGATGCCTCCGGGCGAAGAACTGCGAGAGCGCGACCGTGGCCGAATCCAGCAAGAATACGAGCTATCCGAACCAGGCGGGTGCCTGGCGATTCCTGCCCGCGCTCGGCGCGCTCGCCGTGGCGATCTGGTTCGCGGGCTTCCTCGGCCCGGTGTCGCGCGGCGAGACGCCGGAATGGGTCGCGAGCTGGGTGCCGATGCTGGGGGTGGAGTTCGCCTTCCGGCTGGACGGGCTCGGCCTCGCCTTCGCGCTCCTGATCAGCGGGATCGGCGCGATCGTCCTGCTCTATGCCGCGACCTATTTCCGGTCGGACGCGCGGCTGCCGAGCCTCCTGGTCACGCTGGTGCTGTTCGCGGTCTCGATGCTGGGACTGGTGCTGGCCGACGACGCGATCAGCCTCTTCGTGTTCTGGGAGGGCACGACGATCACCTCGTTCCTGCTGGTCGGATTCGACCACGGAAGGACGAAGTCACGGGCCGCGGCGCTGCAGGCGCTGATCGTGACCGCGATGGGTGGGCTCGGGATGCTCGCGGGGCTTCTCATCATGGGCGAGATCGCCGGAACCTACCGGCTGTCGGAGATGAACCTCATGGGCGAGGTCTTTCAGGCCCATGCGATGTATCCCGCGATCTTCGCGCTGATCATCTTCGGCTGCTTCACCAAGTCGGCGCAGTGGCCGTTCCAGTTCTGGTTGCCGGGCGCGATGGCCGCGCCCACGCCGGTCAGCGCCTATCTGCATTCCGCCACGATGGTGAAGGCGGGCGTCTACCTGATGGCGCGGTTCAACCCCGCGCTCGGGGGGACCGACCTCTGGGTCTGGACGCTGGTGCCGGTGGGGGCGTTCACCATGGTACTCGCCTCGGTCTGGGCTATGCGGCAGACCGACCTCAAGCTGATGCTCGCCTACACGACGGTGATGGCGCTCGGCGCGCTGACCATGCTGATCGGCATGGGCAGCCCGATGGCGATCGCGGCGGCGATGACCTTCATCCTGGTGCATGCCTTCTACAAGGCGGCGCTCTTCCTTGCGGTCGGCATGATCGACAAGGGCGCGGGGACGCGGGAATATCCCGAGCTGTCGGGGCTGCGCGGGGCGATGCCGCTGACCGCGACGGTGATCGCGATCGCCGCGCTGTCGATGGCGGGGATCGCGCCGCTCTTCGGGTTCATCGGCAAGGAACTCGTCTACAAGTCCATGGACTATGCGCCGATCTGGCCCGCCGTGATCACCGCCGCGGCGCTGGCGGCGAACGCGATGATGGTGGCCTGTGCCGGCATGGTGGCGCTGCGGCCGTTCTTCGGCGCGACGCGGCGCGCGCCGAAGGACCGGCCGGCCGATCCGGGCTGGGGGCTGTGGCTGGGGCCGGTGATCCTCGCCGCGCTCGGGCTGGTGTTCGGCCTCTTCCCGGGGTGGATCGAGACCGGGCTGGTGGCGCCGATGGTGATGGCGGTCGGCGGCGTGGAGATGCCGATCGAGCTCGCGCTCTGGCACGGGGTGAACAAGGCGCTGGTGCTGAGCCTCGTCACCTTCGCGATCGGCATCGTGCTCTACCTGCTGCTCGACTGGGTCCGTGACGTGCTGATCTTCGCCGAGCCGCGGGTGCCGACGACCGAGCGCTGGTACGACTGGATGATCGCCGCCCTGCCGCGGGCCGCCGCCGCGCTGACCGGGGCGCTGCAGGACGGGCGGATGACGAGCTACCTGCAGATGACCTTCATCGCGCTCGCCGTGCTGGTCTGGGGGGCGATCCTGACCGGGGTCGGGGCCTGGCCCACGTTCCGGCTCGACCTGAGCCTGATGGAATGGGCGATCCTCGGCATCATGGCGGCCTCGACCTACGTGGTGCTGCGCACGCCCTCGCGGCTGACGGCGATCACCGCGCTCGGCGGGGTGGGCGCGGGGGTGGCGATCATCTTCGTGCTCTACGGCGCGATCGACGTGGCGATGACCCAGCTCTTCGTGGAGATCCTCGTGGTGATCTTCATCTCGATCGCCATGGTGAAGATGCCGCGGGTCGGGCCGGTGCCGTTCCGGGCGACGAACGCGGCGATCGCGGCGGTGCTGGGCGTGGGCGTGACGGTGATCCTGATCGCGGTGCTGGGCACCGAGCTCGACCGCAACATGACGACCTATTTCGAGGAGAACTCGGCGCCGGTGGCCTTCGGGCGGAACATCGTAAACGTGATCCTCGTGGACTTCCGCGGCTTCGACACGATGGGAGAGGTCGCGGTGGTGGTGATCGCCGGGATCGCGGCGATCGCGGCGCTGCGGGCGGGCAAGGAGGTGCGCAAGTGAACTCGGTTATCCTGACGACCGCGATGCGTTTCCTGACGCCGCTGATCCTGATCCTGTCGGTCTTCATCCTGCTGCGCGGGCACAACGAGCCGGGCGGCGGGTTCATCGGGGGCCTGTTGGCCGCGGTGAGCTTCGCGCTGATCCAGAAGGCGCAGGGCGTGGCCGAGGCGCGGCGGCAGCTGCGGTTCGATCCGATGAGCATCGCCGCCGTCGGGCTCGGCTGCACGCTGATCGCCGGGCTCTGGGGCGGGCTGAGCTACGGCGCCTTCCTCAAGGGGGTGTGGCCCCTGCTGGAGGTGGCGGCGGACGGGAGCAAGGAGGGCCTGCCGATCGGCTCGATCCTGCTGTTCGACATCGGCGTCTTTCTGGTTGTGGTCGGGGTGGTGACGGCGATCCTGTTCACCCTGGAAGAAGAAGTGGCGGGAAGCCCCTCGGCGGGAGTGGACTGAACATGGAAATCATGATCGCCGGGATCTGCGGCCTGCTGGTCGCATCCGGATCCTATCTGATGATGTCGGGCAAGCTCCTGCCCTATCTCTTCGGGCTCGTGCTGCTGTCGAATGCGGGGAACCTGGTGATCTTCACCTCCGGGCGCCTCGCCTATGCCGAGCCGCCGCTGGTGCCGGCCGGCGCCTACACGGTGACGGGCATCGTCGGCAACGCGCTGCCGCAGGCGCTGATCCTGACGGCGATCGTGATCGGGTTCGGGCTGCTCTGCTTCGCGCTGGCGCTGAGCTTCCGGACCTATCACGAACTGCGCACGACGCATATGGACGAGATGCGGCTGGCCGAGCCGCGCGCGACCGACGGCGGGGAGCGCGCCTGATGCTGCTCGTCTGGCCGGTCTTCATTCCCTTCTTCACGGCGGTCATCGCGCTCCTGGCCTATCGCTCGCCCGCGATGCAGCGGGGCATCTCGCTCGCCGGGGCGCTGGCGCTTCTCGTGGCGGCGGCGGTGCTCCTGCTCGAGGTGATCGCCGAAGGCTCCCAGACCACGCAGATGGGGGGCTGGCCCGCGCCCTTCGGCATCTCGATGGTGGCCGACCTCCTGTCCGCGGCGATGGTGTTCCTGACCGCGCTGATCGGGCTTGCCGTGCTGGTCTTCGGCATGGGCGACCTGACCGCGGTCGAGGAGCGCAACGGGCAGTATCCGCTGACCCACGGCCTGCTCGCCGGGCTGTCGGGGGCGTTCCTGACGGGCGATCTCTTCAACATGTACGTCTGGTTCGAGGTCATGCTGATCTCGTCCTTCGGCCTGCTGGTGGTCGGGGGGCGGCGCGAGCAGCTCGACGGGGCGATCAAGTACGTGGGCCTCAACCTGATCGCGACGCTGGCGTTCCTGACCGGCGTCGGGCTGATCTACGGCGCGACGGGTGCGCTCAACATGGCGGACCTGCACGTGCAGCTGCAGGGGCGGCAGGACGAGACGGCGGTCCTCGGCGCGGCGGCGCTGCTCCTCTTCGCCTTCGGGGCGAAGGCCGCGCTCTTCCCGGTCTTCTTCTGGCTGCCGGCGGCCTATCACACCCCGGGCTTCGCGACCTCGGCGCTGTTCTCGGCGCTGCTGACCAAGGTGGGGGTCTATGCGATCTTCCGGGTCTTCACGCTGGTCTTCGACGTGGGCCAGCCGGAGATCCAGACCGTGCTGATGACGGCCGCGCTGATCACCATGGTCGCGGGCGTCTGCGGCGCGCTGGTCCAGAACCACATCCGCCGCATCCTGAGCTTCAGCGTGATCGCCTCGCTCGGATACATGATGCTCGGCCTCGCGATCCATACCGAGCTCGCGATCGCGGCATCGGTCTTCTACATGTTCCAGGACATCCTGGTGAAGGCCGCGCTGTTCCTGATGGCGGGCGTCGTCTACCGGCTGACCGGTTCGGAGGAACTCGACAAGGTCGGGGGCATCTGGCAGGCGCGGCCGTGGCTCGCGGTGCTGTTCCTGGTCCCGGCGCTGTCGCTGGCGGGGATTCCGCCGCTGTCGGGCTTCTGGGCGAAGCTGATGATCGTGCAGTCCACGCTGGGGGCGGCAGAGTATTTCGCGGCCTTCCTCGCGCTCGCCGTCGGCCTCCTGACGCTGTGGGCCATGGCGCGGATCTGGCTGGAGGCGTTCTGGGCGGATCACCCGATGGGCCGCGAAGGGCTCGACCGGGCGGTGCCGGCGTCGATGCTGCTGCCGATCGTGCTCCTGGTGGCGGTGACGGTCTGGATCGGCGTCGCTGCCGGGCCCTTCGTCGATTACGCGCTCGCGATCAGCGTCGAGGTCATGAACCCGTCTGACTATGTGGCGACCGTGCTGGGAGGGGGGGAATGAAGCTGATCACCAAGCCCTACTACATCCTGAAGCTGTTCTTCGTGTTCCTGTGGGACCTGTGGAACTCGAGCGTGCAGGTGGCGCTGGCGGTGCTGTCGCCGAGGGACCGGACCCAGCCGCGGCTGGTGACGATCCCGCTGCGGGCAAAGTCGGATCTGGAGATCACGCTGGTGGCGAACTTCATCTCGCTGACGCCGGGCACGCTGAGCGTCGACGTGAGCGAGGACCGCAAGACGCTCTTGATCCATGACCTGTTCGCCGGCGACTCCAGCGAGGCGGTGCGGGCGGACGTGCGCGACGGAATCGAGACCCGGGTGATGAAGGTGACGCGATGACGATCAGCATCCTCGGAACCGAGCTGACGGGCGTCATGGGCGGGGCCATGGGCATCTGCGCGCTCTTCATCATCCTTGCGCTGATCGCGGCGGCGTGGCGGCTGCTGACCGGGCCGAGCCTCGCCGACCGGGTGGTGGCGCTCGACATGGTGACGATGCTGCTGGTGGTGTTCCTCGTGGTCTTCGCGATGGCGAGCGGGATCACGGCCTATATCTATGCGGCGATCGCGCTGGCGCTGATCGGGTTCCTGGCGACCGTGGCATTCGCGCGGTACATCGAGCGGGCGGCGGAGAAGCAGGATGATTGAGTGGATCGCGGCCGGGCTTCTGGTGCTGGGCGGGTTCTTCTGCTTCGTCGCCGGTGTCGGCATCGTGCGGCTGGGTGACGTCTACCTGCGGATGCATGCGGCCACCAAGGCCGGCACGCTGGGGCTGGCGCTGGTCTGCCTCGCCAAGATGGTGCAGGCGGACAGCGCGACCGAACTGGTCGAGCCGCTGATCGTGTTCCTGTTCATGATCGCGAGCGCCCCGGTCGGCGCGCATCTGATCGGGCGCGCGGTGTTCCGGACCGGGATCGAGGTCCAGCCGAACACCCGGGAGGACGAAGGCGTCGCGGGCTTCCGGCAGAAGTAGGATCGGGGCGGAAACGGGATCGGGGCGGCCAAGGGCCGCCCCGCTTCGTTTCAGGCGCGGGTCCGCCGGCGGGCGAGGCCGAGGGCGCCGAGGCCACCGAGCAGCAGGAGCGCGCTGGCCGGCAGCGGGATCGGCGCGGCGGTCTGGCCGAAGGCGAGGTCGGGTGCGGCGATGCCGAACTGGGCGCCGGTCAGGTCGTCCGCGCCGAAGACCAGCGTCAGGACGCCGGCGAGATCGCTGGTGATCAGGAGCGGGATGCCGGACGCGCCCGCATTGCCGATGTCGAGCGAGAAGAGCGGCGCGATGCCGAGGGGGTCGCCGCCGACGAGGCCGAAGCCGCCGGAGACGATGCCCGCGGCGGTGTCGATCAGGAAGTTCTGGACGAAGGCGGAGGTGTCGCCCGCGGTCAGGGTGACGCCGCTGCCGTCATGCTCGACGAGCAGGGCGTCGCCGTTGGCGGTGCCGCCGGTGACCGGGAAGCTGAACACGGGCAGGTCGCCGACGATCGCGACGGTCGCGGTGCCGAGCGTGCCGCCGGTCAGGCCGAGGGCGTCGAGGTCCGCGGTGACGGTGACGGCGGTGGAATTGCCGACGATCGGCAGGGTCGCGGCCGAGGCCGCGGTGGTGAAGCCCGCGGTGCCGGCCACGAGGGCCAGCGCCGCGAGGGCGGTCTTCATGGGGTTCATGACACTCCTCACTGTTCGTTGACCGCGTCCTGCGCGGTGCCGCAGGAAATGGGGCGGCGGTGCGGGCGGTCCCCTCACGAATGCGTCAGAAACCCGTTGGTTGTGCTTCATTATGCCCCATACGACCGTCTTGCACGGGGGCGGCGGGACGCTAGGTCGCGTCACGACACAGAAGATGATAGAGTCATTCCCATGGACGCCCTTCTGCTCGCCCGCATCCAGTTCGCGGCGAACATCTCGTTTCACATCCTGTTCCCGACGATCACCATCGCGCTCGGCTGGGTCCTGCTGTACTTCCGGCTGCGCTATGCGCGGACCGGGGACGAGGGCTGGATCGAGGCCTACCGGTTCTGGGTGAAGGTCTTCGCGCTGAGCTTCGGGCTGGGCGTGGTCTCGGGCATCACCATGTCGTTCCAGTTCGGCACCAACTGGCCGGGCTTCATGGAGACGGTCGGCAACATCGCGGGGCCGCTCCTGGCCTACGAGGTGCTGACGGCGTTCTTTCTGGAGGCCGCGTTCCTCGGGATCATGCTGTTCGGGCATGGGCGGGTGTCGCCCTTCGTGCATGTGCTGGCGACCGCGCTGGTGGCGATCGGCACGACGCTCTCGGCCTTCGTGATCCTGGTGCTGAACAGCTGGATGCAGACGCCGGCGGGCTACGAGCTGCGCGACGGGGTGGCGTATGCGACCGACTGGGCGGCGATCGTCTTCAACCCCTCGATGCCCTATCGCTTCGCGCACATGGGCCTCGCCTCGGTGCTGACGGTGTCGTTCCTGATCGCGGGGCTGAGCGCGCTGCGCTGGCTCTGGGGCGACCGGTCGGCGGGGATGTGGAAGGCGCTGCGCACGGGGGTGTTCCTCGCCGCCGGGGCGATCCCGCTGCAGATCCTCGCGGGCGACCTGCACGGGCTGAACACGCTGGAGCACCAGCCGGCCAAGGTGGCGGCGATGGAGGGGAACTGGGAGACGCGGGGCAACGTGCCGCTGGTCCTGTTCGCGATCCCGGACGAGGCGGCGCGGGAGAACCGGTTCGAGATCGCGATCCCCTCGGGCGCGAGCCTGATCCTGACCCATCGGCTGGACGGCGAGGTGCCGGGGCTTAACGACTTCGTGGCCGAGGACGGCACGGTGCTGCATCCGCCGGTGGGGCCGGTGTTCTTCGCCTTCCGGGTGATGGTGGCCGTCGGCGTGCTGATGCTGATCGTGTCCTGGGCGGTCGGCTGGCGGCTTTGGCGCACCGGGGAGCCTGGGGTCTGGGGCGCGCGGGCGCTGGCGGGGATGACGTTTGCGGGGTGGATCGCGACGCTCTCGGGCTGGTACGTGACCGAGATCGGGCGGCAGCCGTGGCTGGTGACGGGCATCCTGCCGACCGGCGCGGCGGCGGCGGATCATCCGGTGCCGATCCTCGGGCTGTCGCTGGCGGCGTATCTCGCGGTCTATGCGGCGCTGACGCTGGCCTATCTCGGGGCGCTGACCCATCTGGCGCGGAAGGCGGCGATCCGCAAGGACGAGGGGCCGGAGCCGCGGCTCGCCCCCAATCCGCCGGTTCCCGCGGAATGAGCGGGATGTTCGCCGACTATCCGCTGCACGACTGGCTGCCGGTCGCCTTCATGGTGCTGATGGGGATCTCGATCCTCGTCTACGTGGTCCTCGACGGGTTCGACCTCGGGGTCGGCATCCTCTCGGCGGATGCGACCGAGGCGGAGCGGGACATCATGGTCGGCTCGATCGGGCCGTTCTGGGACGCGAACGAGACGTGGCTGGTGCTGGCGATCGGGATACTGCTGACCGCCTTTCCGATCGCGCACGGGCAGATCCTCGTCGCGCTCTACCTGCCGGCGACGCTGATGCTGATCGCGCTGATCCTGCGCGGCGTCGCCTTCGAGTTCCGTGCCAAGGCGCCGAAGTCGCACAAGGCGCGCTGGGACTGGACGTTCTTCGCGGGCTCGCTGCTCGCGTCGGTGGCGCAGGGCTACATGCTCGGCGTCTATGTGCTGGGCCTCGCCACCGGCTGGGGGGCGGTGGCCTTCGGGCTGCTGGTGGGGCTCTGCCTCGCGGCGGGCTATGCCTTCATCGGGGCCTGCTGGCTGATCCTGAAGACCGAGGGGGTGCTGCAGCTGAAGGCGATCTTCTGGGCGCGGCGGCTGATCTGGTTCGCCGCGGTCGGCATGGTGGCGATCTCGCTGGCGACGCCGCTGGCGAGCCCGCATGTCTTCGACCGGTGGTTCGGCTTTCCCGAGGTCCTGTGGGTGGCGCCGGTGCCGGTGGTGACCGTGGCGGTGTTCTGGGGGCTGGTGTGGCTTCTGAACGTGATGCCCTTCGAGCGCGACCGCTGGGCCTGGGCGCCCTTCGCGCTGGCGAGCCTCGTTTTCGTGCTCGGGTTCCTCGGGATGGCGTATTCGTTCTTTCCCTATGTCGTGCCGGGCACGGTGACGGTCTGGGAGGCGGCGTCGGCGCGCGAATCGCTGATGATCATCTTCGTGGGCGCGGCGGTGATGCTGCCGGTGATCGGCGGCTATTCGATCTTCGCCTACCGGGTGTTCCGGGGGAAGGCGACGGCGCTGCGCTACGAATAGACGGCAACCGGTGCGCCCCTGCCCCGCAGCGGTCACCGGGCGCCGGCGCACTCGCCTCCCGGTTGTGCCAAGTAACTGTAACGACAGGCTTTCGTTGACAGCCGCAGTGCGATCACGGACTATTGTACAAGGTTCAGTCCCCAGGGGGTCATGCCATGCGCTCGCTTCTGTTTGCCGCCGCCCTGATCGTCGCCGCACCGGCGGCACAGGCCGTGACGGTGCTTGACGACGACTTCTCGACCTACGCAGGCGCAACCGTACTCAATGCAGGTGACGGCCTGTTCGGCGGCGTCTGGGAGACGGTGGACGGCACCGTCGACTACCTGCGGCTCGGCAGCAGCTTCGGTGAACTTTGCCGGGGCAATGTGGCCTGTATCGACCTCGACGGCTCGTCCTCGAACGCCGGGGTTTTTCGGACGGTGCAGAGCTTTGCGCCGGGTGACTACAAGCTGTCCTTCGAGATCTTCGGCAGCAGCCGCGGTGACACGAACGAGGTGACGGTGTCGCTGGGCGGGTTGAACCTCGTGCAGTCGATCACCTCGGCCGGTGACTGGATCGTGACGGAGATTCTGGCGACGATCGGCGCGGGCGGGTCGCAGCTGTCGTTCTCGAACTTCGGCGGAGACAACGTCGGCGCGATCCTGAACAGCGTGAAGCTGGTCCGGCTCGAGAACGGCGGGGGTGGACCGGCGCCGATCCCGCTGCCCGCGGCGGCGCCGCTGCTGCTCGGCGGCATTGCCCTGATCGGGCTGGCAGGCTGGCGTCGGCGGCGCGACGGCTGACCCGCATCAGGATTTCGGACAGCGCGCGACCCGCGGCGGCTCCGGCCGCCGCGCTGCGTTTAGGCGGGACCGCGCCGGTCAGTGGCCGTCGCGTGCGGCGATGCGCGAGCGGATGCGGCGGACCATCATCCAGACGAGGAGGACGACCGGGATGGTCAGGAGCGCGAGCATCATCGGCTTGTCGAGGCCGATCCGGTCGGTGAGCGGGGCGAGGAGGCCGGCGGCGAGGTTCACGGCGTAGTAGCTGATCGCCACGACCGAGAGGCCCTCCACCGTCTCCTGCAGGCGGAGCTGGAGCGCGGCGCGGCGGTCCATGGCGCGCAGGGTCTCCTGACTGGCGGCCTGGCTCGCCACGTCGACGCGGGTGCGCAGGAGGTTCGCGGCACGCTCGGCCCGGGCGGAGAGCTCGTTCAGCCGTTCCTGGGCCGAGCGGCAGGTGCGCATTGCGGGGTCGAAGCGCCGGGTCATGAACTCGGCGAAGAGCTGGCGGCCGCCGATGCGTTCCTCGCGCAGGACCTGGATGCGCTGGTTGACGATGGCCTCGTAGGCGCCGGCGGCGCCGAAGCGGAAGGCCGAGGTGGCCGAGAGGTATTCGATCTCGGCGGACATCTTCAGGAGCTGGTCGAGGGTCGCGGCCTCGCCCCCGCCCTCGCCCGACATGCCGGCGACGATGTCCGAGAGTTGCCGGTCGAGTCGGGCGACGGCGGAGGCGACGCGGCGGGCCTGCGGCAGGGTCAGCATAGCCATGCACTTGTAGGTCTCGATTTCGAGCAGGCGCTGGACGATCCGGCCGAGGCGCCGCTGGCCGATGCCGGGCTTGGCGAGGACCGCCATGCGGCTGTGGCCGTTCTCGTCGATGCGGAAGTCGGCGCCGATCACCGCCTCGCCGTCGACCACCCGGCTGACCGCGAGGCTTTCGGGCACGAACCACTTCTGGAAGTCCTCGTCGACGCGGCGTTCGAGTTCCTCGGGCTGTACCGATTCGATGCGGACGATGGCCGAGGTCACGACCCGGCCCGGCGCCTGGGCGAGCCAGTCGGCGGGGAAGAGCCCGAAGAAATCGCCCGAGAAGGGCCGCTCGGAGATGCCGTCGGCGAAGATCGTGTAGGTGACGAATTCGGTATGCATCTCCCATTTCAGGAAGCCGCGGCCGATGGTGCCGGAATAGTGGTCGGCGCCGGGGGCGGGATGCGGCGCGCCGTGCCGGTCGAGCAGCGCCAAGAGATGCGCGAAGTCCCGGCTGCGGTCGCGCTCGGCGGCGTTCTGCGGCTCCTTGATCGCGAGATAGACCGCGCGGCAGGGGGCCGAGAGCTCGGGGAACGGCCGGGCGTGCAGCTCGTTCACCAGCTTGTAGCGGTCGGGGTAGTCCTCGAGGGCGAGCTGCGCCATGGCGGTCTCCGGTCGGGCCGAGCGGGCGGAGTATGGCGGGGATTGCTGCGGTTGCACAGCACGCCCGTTCGACGTCGGGCCGCCCGTGACGGACGGGCCACAGGTGGGCGTCAGGGGGTCAGGCGGGTGACGTTCGGGGCCGCGCCCTCATCCTCCGCGGGCGCGAAGTCGATGGCCTCGAGCCGGCGGGCGCGGTTGCCGGCGCGGTCGGCGGAGATGCGGATCTCCTCGATGTCCTTGGCCGCCTGGCCGAAATGGCGGTCGAGATTGCCGACGCGGGTGGAGAGGCGCTCCACGTCCTTGTGCAGGAGGCCGAGTTCGCGGCGGATGGCATGGGCCTGTTCGCGCATGCGGGCGTCCTTCAGCACCGCGCGCAGGGTGTGCAGCGTCGCCATGCAGGTGGTGGGCGAGACGATCCAGACCCGGGCGGCGAAGCCCTCCCGCACGACCTCGCCGAAATTGGCGTGCAGCTCGGCATAGACCGCCTCGGACGGCAGGAACATCAGCGCGCCCTCGGCGGTCTCGCCCTCGATGATGTAGCGCTCGGCGATGGCGCGGATGTGGGTCCGGACGGCGGTGCGGAAGGCGCGCTGGGCCTCGGCCACCGCCTGCGGGGTCTTCGCCGCGCGCAGGGCCTCGTAGGCTTCGAGCGGGAACTTGGCGTCGATGACGATGGGCCCGGGCGGCGAGGGAAGGTGGATCAGGCAGTCGGCGCGGCGGCCGTTCGAGAGCGTGGCCTGGAAGGCGAAGGCGTCGGGCGGCAGGGCCTTCGTCACCAGATCGTGGAGCTGGATCTCGCCGAAGGCGCCGCGGGTCTGCTTGTTCGACAGGATGTCCTGGAGCGAGAGCACGTTCCCCGAGAGCTTCTCGATGTTCGACTGCGCCTTGTCGATGGTCTCGAGCCGCTGCTGCAGGTCGCCGAGCGAGCGGGCGGTGCGGGTGGCCGAGACCGCGAGCGATTCGGAAAGCGCACGGGTCACCTCGGCGAGGCGGCTTTCCATGGTCTCGACCATGCGGGCCTGGGCGGTGGCCTGCGCCTCGGCCACATGGGTGAGGCCGCCGTAGAGCTGGTGCTGGCTGTCGCCGAGCGAGCGGACGGCGCCGTCGAGTTGCGCGAGACGGGCGGCGAGGGGTTCGGTGGCGCGGGTGGCGCGGGCGGTGGCACGCAGGAGCACGAGGAAGAGGATCAGCGCGACGGCGGCGGCCGCCGCGGCCCAGAGCCGCGGGTCGTCGAGGGCGATGGCATAGTCACCGACCTGGATCATCGCCGGCCGAAGAGCCGCTCGATGTCGGCGCGCTTCAGCTCCACGTATGTGGGGCGGCCGTGGTTGCAGGTGCCGGAGAGCGGCGTCGCCTCCATCGCGCGGAGGAGCGCGTCCATTTCGGGCGGGCTGAGGCGGCGGCCGGCGCGGACCGAGCCGTGGCAGGACATGCGGCTGAGGACGGCGTCGAGGCGTGACGCGAGGCCAGGTGCGCCCTCCTCGGCCAGCGCGTCGGCGACGTCGGCGAGGAGGCGGCGGGCGTCGGGGCGGCCGAGGAGCGCGGGGGTCTCGCGCAGGCAGATCGCGGTGCCGCCGAAGGGTTCGAGCACGAGGCCGAGGGCGGCGAGGTCCTCGGCGGCGCCGGTGAGGCGGGCGCAGGAGGCGGCGTCGAGATCGACGATCTCGGGGATGAGCAGGAGCTGGGTCTCGACCGCGCGGGCGGCGTACTGGGCCTTGAGCCGCTCGTAGGTCAGGCGTTCGTGCGCGGCGTGCTGGTCGACGATGACGAGGCCGTCGGCGGTCTGGGCGATGACATAGGTCTCGAAGACCTGGGCGCGGGCGGCGCCGAGCGGGCGGGCCTCGGCGGAGGGAAGCCCCTCGTCGGACGCCGCGGGGGCGGCCTCCTCGGGGCTGGGCGGGTCGACCCGCCCGGAGGGGACCCAGCCTTCGGCGAAGCCGTCGCCGGGGGACTGGGCGGCGAAGGCGGTGCGCAGGGTCGCGGGCGCGGGCCGCGGGGTCCAGGAGCCGAGGGGGCGCGCGGGTTCGGGGCGGAAGGCGCCGAGCATGGCGGCGGATGGCGTGGTCGCGCCGCGGTGGCCGGCGGCGGCGAGGGCCTGGCGCAGGGCGGCGACGATCAGGCCGCGCACGAGGCCGGGGTCGCGGAAGCGGACCTCGGCCTTGGCGGGATGCACGTTGACGTCGACGCCTTCGGGATCGCAGGCGAGGAAGAGCGCGGCGGCGGGATGGCGGTCGCGGGCGAGCACGTCCTGGTAGGCGGCGCGGAGTGCGCCGAGGAGGAGCTTGTCGCGCACCGGCCGGCCGTTGACGAAAAGGAACTGCGCCACGGCCGCACCGCGGGAATAGGCGGGCAGCGCCGCGAAGCCGGTCAGGTGCAGGCCGTCGCGCGCGGCGTCGATCGCGAGCGCGTTCTCGGTGAAGTCCGGGCCGAGGATGGCGCGGAGCCGGGCGCCGAGGGTGCCGAAGAGATCGCCACGCTCGGGGTCGAGGCGCAGGACCACACGCGCTGCGTCGGGGTCTGAGAGGTCGGTCAGGGTGAAGCCGACCTGCGGCGCGGCCATGGCGAGGCGGCGGATGACGTCGCCGATCGCCTGGGTCTCGGCCCGGTCGGAGCGCAGGAATTTCAGCCGGGCGGGGGTGGCCTGGAAGAGGCCGGCGAGTTCGACCACGGTGCCGCGGGAGAGCGCGGCGGGGCGGACGGGGCCGAGCACGCCGCCGGTGACGGTGAGCGCGGCGGCCTCGGGCGCGCCGGCGGCGCGGGAGGTGACGGTGAGCCGGCCGACGGCGCCGAGCGAGGGCAGCGCCTCGCCCCGGAAGCCGAAGAAGCGGATGTCCTGCAGGTCGGTGCCGTCGAGCTTGGACGTGGCGTGGCGGCTGAGCGCGAGGGGCAGCTCGTCCGCCGGGATGCCGTGGCCGTCGTCGGTGACGCGGATCAGCCGCTTGCCGCCGTCGGCATAGGCGATCTCGATCCGGGTGGCGCCGGCGTCCAGCGCGTTCTCCACCATCTCCTTGATCGCGGAGGCCGGACGTTCGACCACCTCGCCCGCGGCGATGCGGTTCGCCGCCGCCTCGTCGAGCTGGCGAATCGGCCGGCGGAGGCTGGCGGCTGGCTCCATCTTGGGGTTGACCACGTTCATGCCGCAATCTGTAGCATGAAGCGGGGCGGTTGCCACGGGTTAATTGGTGGCGGCGACCCCCTCGGGGCGGCCGACGACGACGAAGCCGAGGGCGTCGGGAACGATCAAGCGGTCCGCGACGCGGGCGAGATCGTCGAGGGTGACGGCCTCGACCAGATCGTTCCGGCGGTTGACGTAGTCGGCATCGAGGCCGGCGATCTGAAGGCCGAGAAGCTGGCCGGCGATCCGGGCGTTGCCGTCGAAGCGCAGGGGATAGGCGCCGGTCAGGTAGCGTTTCGCGGCGTCGAGTTCCGCCTCGGACACGCCATCGGCGGCGATCCGCGCCCATTCCGCGCGCACGAGGCCGATCGCCTCGGCGACGGTTTCGTTGCTGCTGGAAAAGCTGCCGAGATAGAGCGCGCCGAGGTCGTTCGTCGCGAGCCAGGTCGAGATGCCGTAGGTCAGGCCGCGGCGTTCGCGGATTTCCTCGGTCAGGCGCGAGCCGAAGCCGCGGCCGCCGAGGATGTGGTCGAGCACGACGGCGGGGATGAAGTCCGGGTCGTCGCGCGCGATGCCGGCGTGGCCGAACATCACCACCGACTGGGGGATGTCGAGGTCGATGAGGCTGACCGTGCCGTTGGCGACGACCGAGGCGGGCGGCGGCAGGGGTGGGCCCTGGCGCGGCAGGTCGCCGAAGAGCCGGTCGAGCAGCGGGCCGAGTTCGTCCGGGCCGATGGCGCCGACCACCGCGATGGCGAGCCGGTCGGTGGTGAGCGCGGTCGCATGGGCGGCGAGGATCTGGTCGCGGGTGAGCGCCGCGACGGTCTCCTCGGTGCCGTCGGAGTGGCGGGCGTAAGGATGGCCCTCGTAGGCGCGGGCGAGGAAGGCGCGGCTGGCGAGGCGGCGCGGGTTGCTCGCGTCCGCACGCAGGCCGGCGAGGAGCTGGCCGCGGACCCGCTCGATGGCGGCGGCGTCGAATCGCGGCGCGACGAGGGCGCTGCGCAGGAGGTCGAGGGTCGCGTCGCGGTTCTCGGCCAGCATGGTGGCCGAGACGGAGACCGCGTCGAGGGAGGCGCCGAAGGAGAAGCGCGCGGCGAGCGCCTCGCGCGCTTCGGCGAAGGCGGTGGCGTCGAGATCGCCCGCGCCTTCGTCGAGGAGCGCGGTCATCAGCGTGGTGGCCCCCTCCTGTCCCTCGGGGTCGAGCACCGAGCCGCCGCGGAAGCTCGCCTCGATGGTGACGATCGGGATGGTGTGGTCCTCGTAGAGCCAGGCCGAGATGCCGCCGGGCGAGGTGACCGGGGTGATCTCGATGGTCGCGCGGGCCGGCAGCGCGGCGAGAAGGACGAGGCCGAGTGCGGCGGCGAGGGTGCGGATCACTGCATCAGCTCCGGCGTGTCGGGGGCCATCAGCCAGCCGGTGACGGACCTTTCGGGGCGAAGGACCTCGGCGGCGGCGGCCTGGACCGCCTCGGGCGTGACGGCGGCGAGAGCCTCGGGCCAGGCGCGGCTGTCCTCGAGCGTGAGGCCGGTGGCGCGTTCCGCGCCGATACGCCGGGCGCGGCGGTGCAGGTTGTCGAGGGCATAGATCTCGGACGCGCGCAGCCGGGTCTTGATCCGCTCGAGCTCCACCGGGTCGGGCCCCTCGGCGATCATCCGGGCGATCAGTTCGTCCATCCGGGCCTCGGCTTCGGCCAGCGACACGCCGGGCCGCGGCACGACACTGAGGCCGAAGGTCTGGGTGTCGATCCCGGTGTCGGAATAGAAGGCACCCGTGTCGAGCGCGATTTCGTCGCCATGCACCATCTCGCGGGCGAAGAGCGAGGTGACGCCGGAGCCGCCGAGAAGCTCGGCCAGGAGGGCGAGGGCCGCGGCCTCGGACTGGTCGCCGCTGCGGCGCGGGGGTGCGAGATAGAGGCGCGAGAGCGAGGGGTTCCGGACCCGCGCGTCGCGGAACTCGAGCCGGCGGGGCGCGAGATGCGGCGGCTCCTGCGGGCGGATGCGGGGCGGGATCGCGTCGGAGGGCGGGATCGGGCCGTAATGTTCCTCGGCCAGCGCGCGGACCTCGGCGGCGGTGACGTCGCCCGCGACCACGAGGATGGCGTTGTTCGGGGCGTAATGCGCCCGGTAGAAGTCCATCGCCATGGCGCGGGTGAAGCCCTCGATCTCGTGCATCCAGCCGATCACCGGGCGGCCGTAGGGATGGTTGAGGTAGAGCGCGGCGCGGCGCTGTTCGCCGAAGAGGCCTCCGGAGGTGTTCTCGACCACCTGCCGGCGTTCCTCCATCACCACGGCGCGCTCGGAAAGCACGGCTTCCTCGGAGGGGTCGAGATTGGCCATGCGGTCGGCCTCCATCGCCATGACGAGCGGCAGCCGGTCGGTGGCGATGCGCTGGTGATAGGCGGTGTAGTCCTGCGCGGTGAAGGCGTTGTCCGTGCCGCCATGGGCGCGGACGGTGCGGCTGAAGGCGCCCTCCGGCGTGGTGGGCGTGCCCTTGAACATCAGGTGTTCGAGGAAATGCGCGATGCCCGACTGGCCGGGCGGCTCGTCCGCGGCGCCGACGCGGTACCAGACCATGTGGGTGACGACCGGGGCGCGGTGGTCCTCGATCACCACGACCTCGAGGCCGTTCTCCAGCGTGAAGCCGGTGATGTCGTCCTGCTGGGCGCGCAGGGGGAGCGCGGCGAGAAGCACGAGGGCGGCGGCGAGGAGGTGGCGCAAGGGCGGGCTCCGGTCGGGTGGTGCGTCCCAACCTATCGGGACGGGCGCCCGAAGCAACGCGGCCTACGCGAGTGTGATCGGCGCGTGAGGGCCGCTCAGTCCGGGTTCAGGAGCTGGGGCGGGGCCGGCGGTACGGCGACGCCGGCGGCGCGCAGGCGCTGGTATTCGGCGGCGGCGTCGAGGATCACGCCATCGTAGATCACGGCCTCGAGGTTGCGGCTGAACCAGCGTTCGAAGAGGAGGCCGCGGTTTTCCTGGCGGAAGGTGGCGGCCTCGATCGCGACGGTGCCGCGGATGTTGGGATCGGCCGGGCCGGCGCTGGCCACGAGGGCGGCGCCGCTGACCGAGGCGGGCTCGGTCCGGCCGGTCAGCGCGGCGACGGCCTCCATGCGCGGCTGGATGTCGACGCGATTCGGCGCGCCGGGCGTGGGCGGCGGCAGGGCGCGCATGTCGGGCGGGACCTCGAGCGGGCGGGTCGGCAGGACCATGAACTCGTCCGGGGTCTGGTTGCCGACGCCGGCGGAGCGCAGGAAACCGGCGGCGCCGCCCTCGTTGCCGCAGCCCGCGACGGCGGTCACCGCGGCCAGCAGGGCGGCGGGGGCGAGGCGGCGGAGGCGGGCGGCGGGTGTCATCGGACGTTCTCTAGCCGATCGGAAACGGCGCGTCACGCCTTCTTGCGCGGTTTGGGCTTCGCGCGGCGGCGCGGGCGGGGTTTGGGCTCGCGTTCGGGGCTGAAGAGGATCAGCGCGAAGGCGCCCGCGAAGATGGCGATGTCCGCAACATTGAAGGCGAAGGGATTGATGATGCCGCAACAGCTCATGTTGATGAAGTCGGCCACCGCGCCGTACTGGATGCGGTCCCAGGCGTTGCCGATGGCGCCGCCGACGATGGCGCCGACCGAGAGGGGGGCGGCCCAGCCGGGGGCCTGGCGGACCCACCAGAGCAGCGCGCCGGAGATCGCGACGGCGAGGAGGATCAGGATCCAGCGCCCGGAATGGCCCATGTCGAACAGGCCGAAGTTGACGCCACGGTTCCAGGCCATCGTCAGATTGAGATAGGGATCAAGGACTTCGATGTAGAAGCGGGTCTTGAGATCCATCACCTCGACCACCCAGAGCTTCAGCACCCGGTCGAGGGTGAAGATCAGCGCGGCGAAGGTCAGGGCGCGGCGAAGGGCCATGCGGGGCTCCGGTCGGGTCGGGGGGTTCTAGCCGCCGGCGCGCAGGGCGGCAAGGGCCGGGGCGGCGGCGCCGGGGGCGGAATCCGCAGGTGTTATTCGGGTGATATTCGGGTGCTATTTGGGTGGTACGACTTTCCGCGGCGCCACCGCCGACTTGGCGCGGGCAGGCACCATGCGAGTATCCGGCCGGTTAAGTTAGAGTTAATTCCGCTTCTTCGGTTCGGCCGGGAATGGTATAAATCCATTGGACTGCGCCGGGTCCGAAGCGGCGGCGGACCTCGGTGGGCGGTGAAAGCCGCGCGGAGGGGAAATCATGACAGGGGTGGTGCGGATCGCCGTCGCGGCGGTCCTGCTGGCGGCGGGTCCGGCGGGGGCGGTGCCGTTCTCGGTGATGTTCGAGCGCGACGACGACGCGGCCGGCGGCGAGGAACTGGTCTTCCGCCAGTATGCGAGCTTCGATGACGTGCTGGGCAACGTCGGCGGCAGCGACACCTTCTCGCCCATCGACCTCGCGGCCACCTTCAGCAGCACCGGGCTGACCTTCGACGGGTTGCGCCACATCGTGATGTTCGAGCGCGACGACAACGTGGGCGGCGGGCAGGAACTGGTGTTCCGCACTTACACGGGCTTCGAGAACATGCTCGGCAACGTCGGCGGCAGCGACACCTTCTCGCCCATCGACCTCGCGGCCAGCTTCAGCTCGACCGGGCTGACCTTCGACGGGCTGCGCTACATCGTGATGTTCGAG
>CAZNSP010000001.1:0-99628 GCA_964575795.1 uncultured Rhodobacterales bacterium | reverse complement strand
TCGACACCTTCTCGCCCATCGACCTTGCGGCCAACTTCAGCTCGACCGGGCTGACCTTCGACGGGCTGCGCTACATCGTGATGTTCGAGCGCGAGAACAACGTGGGCGGCGGCGAGGAACTGGTGTTCCGCACCTACACGAGCTTCGAGAACATGCTCGGCAACGTCGGCGGAATCGACACCTTCTCGCCCATCGACCTTGCGGCCAACTTCAGCTCGACCGGGCTGACGTGGGACGGCTCGCAGTACGCGTGATGTTCGAGCGCGACGACAACGTGGGCGCCGGGCAGGAACTGGTCTTCCGTCGCTATGCGAGCTTCGAGGACATGCTCGGCAACGTCGACGGCATCGACACCTTCTCGCCCATCGACCTCGCGGCCAATTTCAGCAGCAGGGGACTGATGGCGCAGGTCGACTTCGGTGGCGGTGGCGAGCCGCCGGCGCCGGTGCCGCTGCCGCCGGCGCTTGCGCTGATGATGGCCGGGCTCGCGGGGCTGGCCGGGGCGGGCAGGCAGACATCGACACGCCGTGCCGGGCGCGGTGGTGGTTCGCGGAGGCATCGGGACCGGCGATCCGGCCGGCGCGACGAACGACAGACGGAAACGGGCCGGCCGGTCGCACGTCGCGGACCGGATGGAGGGCTGACATGGCGAAAGTGGCAGAAGTAGGGAGGTGAGTTCATGCGCGGATCGGTGGGGATCGCCGCCGTGGCACTCTTGATCGGGTCGGCACCGGCGGGTGCGGTGCCGTTCTCGGTGATGTTCGAGTCGATCAACGACGACGGGGCCGGCGACGAGCTCGCCTTCGTCAGCTTTCCGAGCTTCGATCCGATGATCGACAACGTCGGCGGCACCTCGATCTTTTCGGAGATCAACGTGAACCCGTTCTTCAACACGACCGGGCTGATGGCGGTGGTGGATTTCGGCGGCGGGGGTGAACCGCCGCCGCCCCCCGTCCCGCTGCCGCCCGCGCTGGCGCTGATGATGGCCGGGCTGGCGGGGCTGGCCGGAGCGGGGTCGCTGCGCGGGCAGAGGGTCCGGGTGCGGTAGCGCCGGCCGGCCGCGGCGGGGGTGCGGATCAGCCGGCCTTCGTGACGGCGGGGATCTGCCAGGAGCCGTCGAGGATCGAAGGCGCGCACTCGTTCGGCCAGTAGAGGCGCATCATCAGGACGAACTTGCCCGAGGGCGCCGGGAGCCAGTTGGATTCGCGGTCGGCGCCCGGCGAGTCGTGCTGGAGGAGGATGTCGATCGAGCCGTCGGCATTGGCCTTCAGGTCCTGCCGCGGGCTGATCGAGTAGCGGTTGAGCGGGTTCTGCACGAAGAAGTAGTTCTCGTCGTACATGGTCAGCGACCAGAAGCCGTGGACCGGCGGCGTGGCGTCCTTCGCGAAGGTGAGGACGTACTTCTCCGAACCCTGGTAGGAGCGTTCGAGGATGCCGCCGGCGGGCTTCGTCGAGGTCGGGTAGACCGCGTCCTGCGGCAGGTTCGCGCCGAGGCCGATGGCGGTGATCAGCGCGCGCTGGAGATAGTCGGTGCCGTACTGGCCGGTCTTGAGCGTGAAGGTCCAGCCGTTGATGTCCTTCATGTCGCCGCCGCTCGCCTTGAAATGCAGCATGATGCGGGCGAAGCCGAGCTGGGGGATGCGGCCGGCGAGGGCGGCGTCGAGCTTCGATGCGTCGAAGTCCTGGCCGGGCACGATGCCGATCCGCGCCAGTTCGGCGAGGATGGGCGCGTCCTCGGCCGCGGGCGGGTTCGTCTTCATCAGTTCGCAGAAGAGCGTGAAGTAGGCATTGGCGTCGAGCGCGTTCACCTGGTCGCGGACCGGGGTCTTCATGTCGATCGCGGGGTCGACCTTGCCGGCGGGCGGCGTCCAGTCGGTGCCCCAGGCGCTGAGCGGCATCAGCTTCACCTGGTCCTGGAGCGCGTGGACGGCGGCGTAGTCCTCGGGCGTGCCGGTGCAGTAGATGCGGCCGAGGAGCCAGACGAGGCTGGTCGGCGACTTGTACTCCACCACGCCCTCGGGCAGCGTGCCGGACCAGCCCGGGCCGGTGATGGCATAGGTCTGGGCCCCGGTGCCGGTGGTGCGCTTGCCGGGGACCTGGAAGACGTTGGTCCAGCCGTCGAGCATCGGGAAGAGCGCGTAGCGGTCGGCCATGTCGGGCAGGCCGACGACCCAGGGCTCGTTACCTACGTCGATGAAGGCGGTGGTGTAGAGCGTGTCGGCATTCGGCGCGGTCACGTCGCGGAAGCTGGCGTCGGGGTACTGGCGCAGCTTGATGAGATGGCCCATCGGCCCGCGGGTGCCCGTGACCTCGGCCACGTTGGTGATGACGCGGCGGGTCATTTCCATCGTCACGAGCGGATAGGCATAGGCATAGGCCTCGAGCGCGAGCCAGAGGTCCTCGCCCCCTTCGAGCGCGTCGCTGATCGGGTTGTCGAAGGCGCGGGCGGCCGATCCGAGCGAGGCGCCGGCGACGAGCGCGCCCAGTCCGCCGAACGACAGGGCACGGCGAGAGATGTCCATCGGGGAGATCCTTTCGGGACGGAAAGACGGTGATGTGGGAAGGGGTCAGGCGCATACAGCGGCGGAGCCTAGCGCTGCCGGCCCGAGTCGGAGAAGGGGTAATCGGCGGGGGGCTAGTGCCGGAAATGCCGCATGCCGGTGAAGACCATCGCGAGGCCGGCCTCGTCGGCGGCGGCGATCACCGCGTCGTCGCGGACCGAGCCGCCGGGCTGGATGACGGCGGTGGCGCCGGCCTCGGCGGCGGCGAGAAGGCCGTCGGGGAAGGGGAAGAAGGCGTCCGAGGCGACGACCGCGCCCTGTGCGGGCGAGGCGGGCAGGCCGAGGGTCGCGGCCATGTCCTGCGCCTTGCGGGCGGCGATGCGGGTGGAATCGACGCGGCTCATCTGGCCCGCGCCGATGCCGACGGTGGCGCCGTCGCGGGCGTAGACGATGGCGTTCGACTTCACGTGCTTGGCCACCGTCCAGGCGAAGGCGCGGTCGCGCTTCTGCGTTTTCGCTATCCGTCCACGCGCGGGGCCGGCCGACCGTCTGCCGTCCATTCGACTGGCACGGCACCTTCGGGAAGCAGAGCCCTCAGGTAATCATCATTACGAAGCAAGAATGACTCGTTGATCCCAGAAAAAATCGGCGCAGCACCCTGCGTCAGCAGGTTTTCAAAATTATCCAGGACGTACCGATTTAGTTCAAACGCAGTTGCGGGGCGAGTCCTGGCAAGCCGTTCAACCGCAGCGGGGAAGAACGCGGCCTGATTGCTCTCTATCATTATCGCCTGCTTTATATCTGCTATACGAATCGGGAGAAACTGCTCTGCATCATATTGTCCCTTATTTACAAGTTCGAGAACTGTTTCAAGTCGCCGCTTCAATTCTGGATCTAAGCGGTAAGGACTTGGTCTCGCCTGTGTCAGTAAAAAGTAATTCGCCCGAAACCAGTTGTTGACTGCATTCTTCCATTTTGGTGAATAAATGTTCCACTGACTGTACGTGTACTTGCAGGCGTGAAACACCTCGAAAGCCGCTGTGATCGACGGAAAATCGACGTCTCCGCAGCGGTCACGGGAAAGCAGGCTTGGGTCAAAAAGGTGCACCTGAAATGTAGAGTCGGCGAGAGCGCGCGAAAGTTGCACGTGAAAACCTGTTGTGCGACCTTGGCTCCATGTTGCCGATATCGATGAAGGGACGCCGCCCAAGCTGCTCAGCGCGACCTGCTTCACGACCGGAGCCGATATTGGCGCCTCGGCCAGAGTTCGATCATTAAACCCTTCGGTGATAACAATCCGTGTGGCGTCAGTGGCAAGATGGAGATGGATCTCTACGCTCGCAACATCTGTTTCGGGACGGAAAGATGCGTACGTTAACTCCTCTCCAGCCACAGAACCGGCGAATACACAGCAGACTGCCACTAGCACCAGATTTCGCATTTGCGAGCCCTCACTTGTTTGCGATCTGCAGCCCAAGAAGTAACATGACGTAGGTTCCCAGCGTACTGGCGGAGTTTCCGAAGAATTTAACTGCTCCTCGAACCGCACCTTCGCTATCTGAGTCAAATTCTGAATAAACGCCAAATAATAGCGCATTTAGTAGAGAAGTAATAAGACCTAGAAGAGGTAGAACGAAAACCCAACCCAGCATCTCAGCGCCAATTTCATCTGAAAATGATATCGCCGTAATTGCTGCGATTAATGGCATTATCATCTGATGTATAATGAGAAAGTAGTTCTCAGGGCTCGAAGAAACCTCGCCAACGAGCCTGAGAAGATTTTGATTAACAATTCGGTGAGAAGGGTCATTTAGGATATCATTAATGGAGAAATAGAAAACGAGAAACTGAGGCAGACAGTAAAACAGCAAAAGCAGCAGCAGTAGAGACAAATGCTGCAAGTTGCGCCCTTCAAGGGCGGCTAGCTTCCTCATATTGCACCCCGTCAACGGATTCCCACACGCAACACTACCATAGGATGCAACGCACTCTAAGCAGAATCAGTGCCGGAAATGCCGCATGCCGGTGAAGACCATGGCGAGGCCGGCTTCGTCGGCGGCGGCGATCACCGCGTCGTCGCGGACGGAGCCGCCGGGCTGGATGACGGCGGTGGCGCCGGCCTCGGCGGCGGCGAGAAGGCCGTCGGGGAAGGGGAAGAAGGCGTCCGAGGCGACGACCGCGCCCTGTGCGGGCGAGGCGGGCAGGCCGAGGGTCGCGGCCATGTCCTGCGCCTTGCGGGCGGCGATGCGGGTGGAATCGACGCGGCTCATCTGGCCCGCGCCGATGCCGACGGTGGCGCCGTCGCGGGCGTAGACGATGGCGTTCGACTTCACGTGCTTGGCCACCGTCCAGGCGAAGGCGAGGTCGCGCAGCTCGGCCGGGGTCGGGTGGCGGCGGGTGACGGTGCGGAGCGCGCCGAGGTCGAGGAAGCCGGTGTCGCGGTCCTGCACGAGGAAGCCGCCCGAGACCTGTCGGACGGCGCGGCCGGGCGCGCGCGGGTCGGGCAGGCCGCCGGTGACGAGGAGGCGGAGGTTCTTCTTGTGGGCGAAGATCTCGACGGCGTCGGGCTCGGCACCGGGGGCGATCACCACCTCGGTGAAGATCTCGGCGATGGCGCGGGCGGTCTCGGCGTCGAGGGTCCGGTTCAGCGCGACGATGCCGCCGAAGGCGGAGGTGCGGTCGCAGTCGTATGCGGCGCGGTAGGCATCGTGCAGCGTGGCACCGCGGGCGACGCCGCAGGGATTGGCGTGCTTGACGATGACGCAGGCCGGGCCGCCGGCGGGGTCAAATTCGGCGACGAGCTCGAAGGCGGCGTCGGTGTCGTTGATGTTGTTGTAGCTGAGTTCCTTGCCCTGAAGCTGGCGGGCGGTGGCGACGCCGGGCCGGGCCGAGCCGTCGGTGTAGAAGGCGGCGGACTGGTGCGGGTTCTCGCCGTAGCGCAGGGTCTGGGCGAGGCGGCCGGCGAAGGCGCGGCGGCGGGGGGCGGGCTCGGCCAGCGCATCGGCCATCCAGGAGGAGACGGCGGCGTCGTAGGCCGCGGTGCGCCCGAAGGCCGTGAGCGCGCGGGACCGGCGGAAGGCGAGCGTGGTGGCGCCGTGGTGGGCCTCGAGTTCGGCGAGGAGCGGCGCGTAGTCCTCGACATCCGTCAGCACGGTGACGAAGGCGTGGTTCTTGGCCGCCGAGCGCAGCATGGCCGGGCCGCCGATGTCGATGTTCTCGATGCAGTCGTCGAAGGGCGCGCCGGCGGCGACGGTGGCCTCGAACGGGTAGAGGTTGACGACGAGGAGGTCGATCGGGGCGATGCCGAAGTCGTCGAGGGCGCCCGCATGGGCGGGGTCGCTGCGCACGGCGAGAAGGCCCGCGTGGACCATGGGATGGAGGGTCTTGACCCGGCCGTCGAGCATCTCGGGGAATTCGGTGATCTCGGACACGTCGCGGACGGCGAGGCCTGCCTCGCGCAGGGTGCGGGCGGTGCCGCCCGTCGAGATCAGCTCCACCCCGCGGGCGGCGAGCGCGCGGGCGAGATCGACGAGGCCGGTCTTGTCGGAGACGGAGAGGAGTGCGCGGCGGAGCGGCACGAGTTCGGCGGACATGGGCGGGCCTCCGGGCAGGACGGGATCAGGGGATGCGGTCGGGGTCGGTGCCGGGCCGGACGGGTTCGGCGAGACGCAGGAAGGACCAGTTGAGCTGGCCGAGATAGTCGACGACCTCGGCGCGCAGCACGATCTGGCGGGTCTGGTAGGGCATGGCCGCCGTGGGGTCGAAAAGGATCGATTCCTCAAGCTCCAGCGTGCCGCTGGAGGGGCGGAAGGCCCAGAGCTCGCCCGAGGGCAGGCGCAGGTCGACGATGCCGCGGCCGGCGTCGTGGTCGGCCTCGACCGCGGGGTGGAGGTGGAAGCGGGCGGTGACGGTGACCGGGGCGCCGCGGCGGCCGGCGCGGCGGTCGAAGAGCTCGCGCGCGCGGGCGTCGGTGACGTAGACGATCTCCTCGCCGCGGAACTCGCGGCCGCGGGCGTCGACGAAGAGCCGGCGTTCGTGCAGGAGGCCGAGGCGCGAGACATAGCCGTCGTGGGTGGCGAGCAGCCACTGGCCGGTGGCGTCCTGGGCCTGGCGGACAGAGACGAGGCTGGGGCCTTCCTCGAGCCGGGGGCCGAGGGCGCGGGCGGCGAGGTCGGCGGTGCGGATGCGCGCCGAGGAGCGGCCGTCGATCTCGACCGTGCTGTGGGCAACCGTCCAGCGGCAGACCCGGTCCCAGCCGGCGCCGAAGGCCGCGCCGGGGCCGGTGTTGACCACGATCGGCTGGCGGCCGGAGCTGAGCTCGAAGGCGAGCGTGCCGGCATGGCCGCCGCCCCTGGGCGGGGTGGCGCCGTCCATGACCGCGACGAGCCGGCCGCCGGTCAGCCGGGCGTAGCCCATGGCAAGCTTCGGCTTCGGCTGGGGGCCGAGGCGCAGTTCGGCGAGCGCCTGGTCGAGCCGGTCGGGATCGCCGGCCGCGCCGCCGTGGAAGCGGGGCAGGCTGCCGTCGCCGAGGCGGAGCGCGCGCAGGACCGGGACGATGCGGGGGATGGCGGCGAGGTGGTCGGGAGCGGCGTGGCGGCCGGCGTTTTCCAGCATCCGCGCGGTCCAGATCAGCAGGATCAGGATCTCGGCCAGTTCCTCCGGCCGGCGCGAGGCGATGCAGCCCTCGGCGTCGACGGTCTCGGCCACGGTGCGGCCGAGATCGGCGATGGCGGCGTCGAGCCCCTCGCCCGGCAGGACGAGGCCGGCGAAGACGAGGCCGCCGAGGGCGCGCATGCGCGGCAGGCCGGGTTCGGCGCGCGACCAGCTGCGGGCGAGGTAGCGTTGCTGTGCGGCCAGCGCGCGCCAGAAGCGGTCGGCCTCGGCGGTGTCGAGCCCGTCGGTCAGCATGCGGGCATGGCCGACCCAGCGTTTCACCCGGCGGCCGGTGGTCTCGGGCCGCCAGCCGGGGCCGGAGCCCCTGCCCTGCCCGGCGATCCAGTCGAGCACCCAGATCTGGGCGCGGCGGCGCGCGGCGCGGTTGCCGATCGCGGCGAGGTCGTCGAGCCAGTGGCAGATCTGGCGGTCGGTCTCGAGCCGGCGGTCGGGCAGCGCCGCGTCCCAGATCGACGCCTCGCCGAGCCGGACCGAATGGCCGCGCACCCGCCATTCGCCGGCCAGCAGCAGCCGGCCGAGGTCGGCATCGCCGAAGAGCGTCGCCTCGGGCAGAACCTCGGCGGGGTGCGGCCGGGTGCCGAGGCGCGCGCGCCGGGCCCACAGCCGGTTCTGCATCCCGCGGGCGGGTTGCGACATCCGGGCGCCCAGGGCCTTGAGCGTCAGCGCGGTTCGGTTCATGGCGGCAAGGCGTCTCGGCCGTTCGGGAGCGGGCCTGCGCCCGCTCCACGGGCCATGTCACCCTTGCGCGGGTTTTTCAAGAAGAGCCGCGAAAAACCCGTCCATGCCGCCCCATTCGGCCCAGAAGTCTGGCCGGAGGCGCACACTTGCCGCCGGATCGAGCCATTCGGGGGGCAGATCCGCGGGCGCGATCTGGCGTGCCTCGGGGTGCGCGGCGCGGAAGGCGGCGACGCGCTCCTCGCCCTCGGCGGGCAGGAGCGAGCAGGTGGCGTAGACGAGCCGGCCGCCGGGGGCGAGCCAGTCCCAGGCCCGGGCGAGGAGCGCGTCCTGAAGCGCGAGGAGCGGGCCGAGGTCCTGGCCCGCGCGCACGAAGGGCAGGTCGGGATGGCGGCGGATGGTGCCGGTGGCCGAGCACGGCGCGTCGAGGAGGATCGCGTCGAAGGGCGCCTCGGGGGTCCAGTCGAGCGCGTCGGCGGTGACGACCTCGGCCGCGAGGCCGGTGCGCACGAGGTTCTCGCGCAGGCGGGTCAGGCGTTCGGCGGAGATGTCGAGCGCGGTCACGCGGGCGCCGGCGGCGGCGAGCTGCAGGGTCTTGCCGCCGGGTGCGGCGCAGAGGTCGAGGACGCGCAGCCCCGCGACGTCGCCGAGGAGGCGCGCGGGCACCGCGGCGGCGGCGTCCTGCACCCACCACGCGCCCTCGGCAAAGCCCGGCAGGGCCGAGACCTGGCCGTGGGCGGCGAGCCGCAGGCTGCCGGTGGGCAGGAGCCGCGCGTCGAGCCGGGCGGCGAGCTGGGCGGCGGTGGCGGGGTCCTTCGGTGTCAGGTCGAGGGGCGGGACCTCGGCATGGACCGCGGCGATGCGTGTGGCGGCCTCCGTCCCCCAGGCGGCGGCGACCGGGCCTTCGAGCCAGTCGGGCAGCGCGGGCGGCGGGGTCTCGGCGAGGCGCGCGGACCCTTCGGTCGCGATGCGGCGGGCGAGCGCGTTGACCATGCCGGCGGCGTGGCGCCCCTTGGAGTCGGCCCGGGCGAGGCGCACGGCGGCGTCGACCGCGGCATGGGGCGGCACGTGATCGGCCAGCATCTCGGCGGCGGCGAGGCGGAGTGCCGTCCGGGCGCGCTCGGGCGGCTTGCGGTTCAGCATGGGCTCGATCACCGCGTCGATGCGCCAGAGGTTGCGCAGGACCGAGAGCGCGAGCGCCTGGGCGCGGGCGCGCTCGGGTGGCGACAGGCCGGCGAGCGGGCCCTTCGGCGCGGCGAACTGGTCGGAGAGCGGGTGGCGGTCCACCACGACGCCCTCGAACAGCGCCGCCGCGGCGCTGCGGGCGGCGAAGCCGGGCGCGCTCGCCGGACGGGCCACCGGGCGGGGCACCGGGCGCCTCCCGGCGTTCAGCGGGAACCGCCGCGGCGGACGGTGGGGATCGTGCTGGCGCGGAGGGTGGACTGGGCGCGGGCGGGCCCGCCCCCGCCGCTGCGGGCCATGTCCTCCAGCGCGCGGATACGGTTCTCGGGGTTCGGATGGGTCGAGAAGAGGTTGTCCATGCGCGCCCCGGACAGCGGATTGATGATGAACATGTGGGCCGAGGCGGGGTTGCGCTCGGCGCTCGGCATCTCGATGCGGCCGGCATAGGCGGAGATCTTGCGCAGCGCGTCGGCGAGGCCGAGCGGGTCGCGGGCGATCTCGGCCCCCAGCCGGTCGGCGGAATATTCCCGCGTCCGGCTGATGGTCATCTGGATCAGCATGGCGGCGAGCGGCGCGAAGATCACCGCGAGCAGCACGCCGAGGGGCCCGAGCGGACTGCGGTTGTCCGAGCTGCGGCCGAAGAGGAAGCCGAACTGGGCAAGCATGGAGATCGCGCCGGCCACGGTGGCGGCCACGGTCATGATCAGCGTGTCGCGGTTCTTGATATGGGCGAGCTCGTGGGCCATCACGCCGGCGAGCTCCTCGCGGCTGAGGAGCTTCAGGATGCCGGTGGTGGCGGCGACGGCGGCGTTCTCGGGGTTGCGGCCGGTGGCGAAGGCGTTCGGCTGGTTCTCGCGGATGATGTAGACCTTAGGCATCGGCAGCTCGGCGTTGCGGGCGAGCTCGGCCACCATGTCGTAGAATTCCGGGGCCGAGGCGCGGGTCACCGGCTCGGCGTTGTGCATCCGCAGCACCATCTTGTCGGAGTTCCACCACGCGAAGGCGTTGGTGCCGATGGCGAAGAGCAGCGCGATCAGCATGCCGCCCTCCCCGCCGATCAGGTAGCCCACGCCCATGAAGAGCGCGGTCATCGCCGCAAGCAAGAGCATCGTCCGGAAGTAGTTCATCGCCACACCCCTTGCCGGTCCCCCCGGCGCGGCCCTACATTCGGGCCATGTCAGACCAGCAATATAGGGGCGAGGCCCCCGCCGACAAAGAGGCCCGGATCGCCGCGGCGGCCGAGCGCGCACTGGCCGAGGCGGCGGAGCGGCGGGCGACGGCGAAGCCGCTCGCCCTGCCGACCGAACTCGGTGGCCGCGAGGGGCCCGAGCCCGTGCGCTTCGGCGACTGGGAGCGCAAGGGGATCGCGACGGATTTCTGAGCGGCGGTGCCGCCTCAGTGCGCCTCGGCCCAGTTCGCGCCGCGGCCGGCATCGACCACGATCGGCACGTCGAGATGGACCGCGGGGGCGGCGGCGGTCTCCATCACCGCGCGGACCGCGGCGATGGTGTCCTCGACCGCGTGCTCGGCCACCTCGAAGAGCAGCTCGTCGTGGACCTGGAGGAGCATCTTCGCGGGCAGTCCGTCGATCGCCTTCGGCACCCGGATCATCGCGCGGCGGATGATGTCGGCGGCCGAGCCCTGGATCGGGGCGTTGATCGCGGCGCGGGAGGCGAAGCCCGCCTGGGGCCCCTTGGCGTTGATCTCGGGCGTGTGGATGCGGCGGCCGAAGAGGGTCTCCACATGGCCGTGGGCCTTCGCGAAGGCGACCGTCCGGTCCATGTATTCGCGGATGCCGGGGAAACGCTCGAAATAGGTGTCGATGAAGCGCTTCGCCTCCTCGCGCGGGATGCGCAGGTTGTTGGCGAGGCCGAAGGCGGAGATGCCGTAGATCACCCCGAAGTTGATCGCCTTGGCCTGCCGGCGGATGTGGGCCGGCATGCCCTCGATCGGCACGCCGAACATCTCGGACGCGGTCATCGCGTGGATGTCGAGCCCGTCGCGGAAGGCCTGCTTGAGCGCCTGGATGTTCGCGACATGGGCGAGGATGCGCAGCTCGATCTGGGAATAGTCGAGGCTGACCAGCACGTTGCCCGCCTCGGCGACGAAGGCCTCGCGGATGCGGCGGCCCTCCTCGGTGCGGACGGGGATGTTCTGGAGGTTCGGGTCGGTCGAGGCGAGCCGGCCGGTCGCGGCGCCGGAGATCACGTAGGAGGTGTGGACGCGGCCGGTCTCGGGATGGATGTGCTCCTGCAGCGTGTCGGTATAGGTCGATTTCAGCTTCGAGAGCTGACGCCAGTCGAGCACCTTCTGCGGCAGCTCGTGGCCCTGGGCTGCGAGGTCCTCGAGCACGTCGGCGCCGGTGGCATAGGCGCCGGTCTTGCCCTTTTTCCCGCCGGCGAGGCCCATCTGGTCGAAGAGGACCTCGCCGAGCTGCTTCGGCGAGCCGACGTTGAACTTGCCGCCGGCGAGGCCGTGGATCTCGTCCTCAAGCCCGGCCATCTTCTGGGCGAAGGCGCCGGAGAGCCGCGAGAGGCGGGTGCGGTCGACGCGGATGCCGTGCATCTCCATCTCGGCCAGCACCGGGACGAGGGGGCGCTCCTCGGTCTCGTAGACGCGGGTGACGCGGGCGAAGGGCAGGCGCGGCTTCAGGACCTGCCAGAGGCGGAAGGTGACCTCGGCGTCCTCGGCGGCATAGGGCGCGGCTTCCTCGATCGGGACCTGGTCGAAGGTCCTGGCGCCCTTGCCCGAGCCGATCAGCGCCTTGATCGGGATGGGGACATGGCCGAGATAGGCCTCGCTCAGGTAGTCCATGCCGTGGGCGTGGAGCCCCGCGTGCAGCGTGTAGGAGATCAGCATCGTGTCGTCGATGGGGGTGACGCGGATGCCGTTGCGGGCGAAGATCTTCCAGTCGTACTTCATGTTCTGGGCGATCTTCAGGACGGCGGGGTCCTCGAGCATCGGCTTGAGGAGCGCGAGCGCGCGGTCGCGGTCCATCTGGCCCTCGGCGCGCTTCGCCGCCCCGAAGAGGTCGCCGTCGCCCGCGACATGGCCGAGCGGGATGTAGCAGGCGGCACCCGGGCCGGTGGAGAGCGAGATGCCGACGAGTTCGGCCAGCATCTCGTCGAGCGCGGTGGTCTCGGTGTCGACGGCGACCACGCCGCGCTCGGCGATGCGGTCGAGCCAGACCTGCAGCTCGGCTTCGGTGCGCACGGTCTGGTAGAGCGCCCGGTCGATGGGCGGGGCCTCCGGTGCGGCGGGCCGCGCGGGCCCGGCCGCGCCGCCTTCGCGGGGGCTCGATGCCCCCGCGGAGGCGCCCCCCGGCGCGGGGGCTGAGGCCGGTGGGGGTTCGATGCCGAGCTTCTGGGCGATGCGGCCCGTCAGCGTGCGGAACTCCATCTTCGCGAGGAAGCCGAGCAGTTCCTCGGGATCGGGCTCGCGCACCTCGAGCGCCTCGAGCGGCAGCTCCACCGGCGCGTCGCGCCTCAGCGTCACCAGTTCGCGCGAGAGGCGGATCTGGTCCGCGTTCTCGATCAGGGTCTCGCGCCGCTTCGGCTGCCGGATCTCGGCCGCGCGGGCGAGCAGCGTGTCGAGATCGCCGTATTCCTGGATGAGCTGGGCCGCGGTCTTGACGCCGATGCCCGGGGCGCCCGGCACGTTGTCGACCGAATCGCCGGCGAGCGCCTGCACGTCGACAACGCGGTCGGGGCCGACGCCGAACTTCTCCGCGACCTCATCGGGACCGATGCGGCGGTTCTTGAGGGTGTCGACCATCTCGACGCCCGCGCCCACGAGCTGCATCAGGTCCTTGTCGGCGGAGACGATGGTGACGCGGCCGCCCGCGGCCTTCGCCTGCTCGGCATAGGTGGCGATGATGTCGTCGGCCTCGAAGCCCTGCATCTCGATGCACGGCAGGTTGAAGGCGCGCGTCGCCTCGCGGATCAGGGCGAACTGCGGGCGCAGGTCCTCGGGCACCTCGGGGCGGTGGGCCTTGTAGGCGGGGAAGAGCTCGTTGCGGAAGGTCTGTTCGGACTTGTCGAAGATGACCGCGGCATGGGTCGGCGCGTCGGGGCCCTTCGCGTCCTCGACCATCTTGTGGATCATGTTGCAGAAGCCCGCGACCGCGCCGACCGGCAGGCCGTCGGACTTGCGGGTGAGCGGCGGCAGGGCGTGGTAGGCGCGGAAGATGAAGCCCGAGCCGTCGATCAGGTGCAGGTGGCTGCCCGGCCCGAATTTCGCGCCGGACCCGTCGTCGGGCATCCGGTCCGCGGGCACCTCAGTGATCCGCCGGCGCCGCGCCCGGCTTCAGCACGAACTTCTTGTCGCAGTAGCCGCATTCCACGTAGCCCTTCGCGGGGTCGATGCTGAGCCAGACGCGGGGATGGCCGAGCGGGCCGGCGCCGCCGTCGCAGGAGACGCGCGTCTTGGTCACTTCCTCGACTTCGGGCGCGGGGATCGGCATGGGCGGACTCCGGTCGGTGCTGCGGTTTGACCTCTCCTTAGCCCGCATGCTAGCCGTCCCGCAAGCCGCGGCCCGCGCCGCGCCCTGCCCGTCTGGAGCCCCCATGCCCGAAAACGCGATCGAGCTGCGCGGCCTGCGCAAGGTCTATGCCGGCCAGGGCGGCACGCCGCCGAAGGAGGCGGTGAAGGGACTCGACCTCGACATTCCCGAGGGCTGCATCTTCGGCCTCCTCGGCCCCAACGGCGCGGGCAAGTCGACCACGATCAACATCCTCGCCGGGCTGACGGTCAAGACCGCAGGCACGGTGCGGATCTGGGGCTTCGACCAGGACCGCAACCCGCGGCAGAGCCGGGCGGCGATCGGGGTGGTGCCGCAGGAGCTGAACATCGACCCGTTCTTCAGCCCGCGCGCGGCGCTGGAGGTGCAGGCCGGGCTCTACGGGGTGCCGAAGCGGCTGCGGCGCACCGACGAGATCCTCGCGCGCGTGGGGCTCAGCGACAAGGCGGATGCCTATGCGCGGCTCCTGTCGGGGGGGATGAAGCGGCGGCTCCTGATCGCGAAGGCGCTGGTTCATGCGCCGCCGGTGCTGGTGCTCGACGAGCCCACCGCGGGGGTGGACATCGAGCTGCGCCAGATGCTCTGGGCCTATGTGCGCGAGCTGAACGCGGCCGGCACGACGATCATCCTGACCACGCATTACCTCGAGGAGGCCGAGGCGATGTGCGACCGGATCGGCATCATCGACCATGGCGAGCTCGTCGCCTGCGAGGACAAGGCGAAGCTGATCGCGACGCTCGACCGCAAGGCGCTGGTGATCACGCCGGAGGCGCCGGTGGGCAGCCTGCCCGCCCTGCCCGAGGGGGTGGAGGGCAGCCTGCGGGCGGACGGGGCGCTGGTCTGCGCCTATCGCAGCGGGCGGACGCGGGCCGAGGCGATCCTCGACGCGTTGCGGGCGGCGGGCATCGCCATCCGCGACATCGCCACCGAGGAGCCGCGGCTGGAGGACGTTTTCGTGGAGCTGACGCGGCGGAAGCCGGCGGCCTGAGGGCGGGTGCCCTCCCCACGCGTTCCGACCGTGCTTCAGCACGGTCAGCGCCCGCCCCGCCCCCAGGCGGGCGCTCACGCCCGCCGGGTCGGGCGCCGACCTTCGTGCTTCGGAGGGGCGTTGGTACAGGTGATACTCTTCTGACGTCACCCCGCCTCGACCATCGCGGCGAAGCGGGCGAGGGTGTCGCGGCCGCCCTGGACCGCGCCGAAGGACATCAGGTGGTCGCGGTGGGCGAGGTCGTGGCAGCGCAGGGTCATGGTGATGCGGGTGCCCTTCGCGGTCGGCTCGAACGTGTGCCGGGCGTGGAAATGCGGCTTGTCGTCGGGATCGCCGGCGGCGTAGTGGGCGTAGGCGAGCAGCCTCGGCGGGTCGATCGTCTGGTAGACCACCCGGTTGCCGTAGTCGGTGCCGTCCGGCCCGTGCATGGTGAAGTGCCATTCGCCGCCGGGGCGCAGGTCGTGGGAATGGGTGGTGGTGGTGAAGCCCATCGGCCCCCACCAGCGCGAGACGCGGGAGGGATCGGTCCAGGCGGACCAGACGAGCGCGGGCGGTGCGGCGACGTCGCGGGTGATGCGGATGATCGGGTCGTCGGCAGGGACTTCCTCGGGGCGCGGGGGTTCGGCGAGGGTGGTCATGGCTTGCTCCTTCCTTCGGGGTCGGGCTGCTGGGCTTCGGCGAGGTAGGTCTCGAGGCGGTCGAAGCGCGCCTCCCAGTGGCGGCGGTAGGTCTCGAGCCAGGCGGAGAGGTCGCGCAGGGGTTCGGGGGCGAGGCGGCAGGGGCGCCACTGCGCTTCGCGGCCGCGGGTGATGAGGCCGGCGCGTTCGAGGACGCGCAGGTGCTTCGAGACCGCGGGCAGGCTCATGGCGAAGGGCTCGGCCAGTTCGCCCACCGTCGCCTCGCCCGCCGAAAGCCGCGCGAGGATCGCCCGGCGGGTCGGGTCGGCGAGCGCCGAGAGCGTGGCGGAGAGGGGATCGGGCTGTGCAGTGGGGGGCATGGCGTATTGAACCGATTCGTTAATTAGCTATTCGGCTAAATAAACCCCTCGCGCCTGGGGATCAAGTCCGCAGGCCCCCTGCCCCGCTAGTCGGCGCGGGGCAGCATCCGGCCGAGCACGCGGCCGCCGAGGATGTGGACGTGGAGATGCGGCACCTCCTGCACACCGGCCTCGGCGCAGTTCGAGATCAGCCGGTAGCCGGAGCCGCCGAGATCCGGCGCGACGCCGGTCTCTGCGCAGACGCGGGCGATGGTGCGGGTGAAGTCCGTGATCTCGGCGGCGGTGGCGGCGGCGCCGAAATGGTCGAAGTTGACGTAAGGTCCCTTGGGGATGACGAGGACGTGGACCGGGGCCTGCGGGCGGATGTCCTCGAAGGCGAGGCAGTGGTCGGTCTCGAGCACCTTCTTGCAGGGAATCTCGCCGCGGAGGATCTTCGCGAACACGTTCTGGTCGTCATAGGCGTAGGACATGGGTGCGCTCCTTCGGGTCCGGGGCTTCAGCCGCATAGCCAAGGGCAGCCGGCGCGGCGGGTCAAGGGGTGTCAGGCGACAGCGGTCAGACGGGCAGGCCGTGCGCGGCGAAGAGCGCGCGCAGGTCGGCCTCGGGGCGGGCGCCGATGTGGCTGATGATCTCGCCCGCGGCGACGCAGCCCATGCGGGCGCAGGTCGCCCAGTCGTGCCCGGAGGTGACGCCGAAGAGGAAGCCCGCGGCGAAGAGGTCGCCCGCGCCGGTGACGTCCACCACGTTCACTTCCGTTGCCGGCACATACACGCGGGTCCCCTCGGCGAGCACATGGGCGCCGCGGGCGCCGACGGTGCAGGCGGCGATCGGCACCTCGGCGGCGACGCGGGCCATGGCCTTTTCGAGGTCGTCGGTGAGGTAGAGCGACATCAGCTCGTGCTCGTTGGCGACGAGGAGGTCGATGTCCGAGCGGATCATCGCGAGGAAGGCGTCGCGGTGGCGTTCGACGCAGAACGGGTCGGAAAGGGTGATCGCCACGCGGCCGCCGGCGGATTTCGTGGCGCGGATCGCCTTGGCGAAGGCGGCATGGCTCTCGGGGCCGTCGAAGCGGTAGCCTTCGAGGAAGATCCATTCGGCGGCGGCCATCTGGGCGGGCTCGATGTCGGCCGGCGAAAGGTATTCCGAGACACCGAGATAGGTGTTCATCGACCGCTCGCCATCGGGGCTGACCATGACCATGCAGCGGCCGGTCTCGGCCGGGTGGTCGCGCGGCGCGGGCGGGGTGTCGTAGGCCGCACCCTGCGCGCGCAGGTCGTGGGCGAAGATCGCGCCGAGCTGGTCGTCCTTGACCTTGCCGACATAGGCGGTGCGGGCGCCGAGCGCGGCGAGACCGGCGATGGTGTTCGCGGCCGATCCGCCCGAGACCTCGCGCGCGGGGCCCATCCGGGAATAGAGCTCGACCGCGCGGGCGGTGCCGATCAGGGTCATGATGCCCTTCTCGACGCCGTTCTCGGCGAGGAAGCCGTCCTCGACCGGGGAGATCACGTCGACGAGCGCGTTGCCGATGCCGACGACCTGCAGGGGTTTGGTCACGGGGTCTTTTCCTCCCAGGGGCAGAGATCGGCGATCGGGCAGGCGCCGCAGCGCGGCTTGCGCGCGGTGCAGGTGTAGCGGCCGTGCAGGATCAGCCAGTGATGGGCGTGCAGCGCATAGGGCGCGGGGACCTGGTCCTCGAGCGCGCGCTCGACGGCGACGACGTCGCGGCCGGGGGCGAGGCGGGTGCGGTTCGCGACGCGGAAGATGTGGGTGTCGACCGCCATCGCCGGCTGGCGCCACCACATGTTGAGCACGACGTTCGCGGTCTTGCGCCCCACGCCGGGCAGGGACTGGAGCGCGGCCCGGGACGAGGGCACCTCGCCGCCGTAATCCTCGACGAGGATGCGGCTGAGCTTCATCACGTGACGGGCCTTGTTGCGGTAGAGGCCGATGGTGCGGATATGGGCGATCAGCCCCTCCTCGCCGAGGTCGAGCATCTTCTGCGGCGTGTCGGCGATGCGGAAGAGCGCCTCGGTCGCGCGGTTCACCCCCTTGTCGGTCGCCTGCGCCGAGAGGGCAACGGCGACGAGCAGGGTGAAGGCGTTGGTGTGGTCGAGCTCGCCACGCGGTTCGGGCTCGGCCGCGTGGAAGCGGCGGAAGATCTCGGTGACGGTGGCATAGTCGAGCGGGGCGGGCATGGCGTCAGGTTGCATGGCGGGCGGGAGGGTGCAAGGGGCGGGATTGCGCAGGATTCGGGTGGTTCGCCCGGGGCGGGCGGGGCTATGTTCGGCACATGTCCAGCACGAGCGTAGCCATGTCCGACACCGCCACCGACAGCCCGAGCGATCCCGTGGCCGAGGCCCGGGCCTATCATTACGGGGTGATCGCCCGCGCCATCGAGGCGATCGCCGACCGGGCGCCGGAGCAGGCGCCGCTGGGGGCGGTGGCGGCCGAGGTGGGCCTGAGCCCCGCGCATTTCCAGCGGGTGTTCAGCCAGTGGGTGGGGGTGAGCCCCAAGCGGTTCCAGCAGTACCTGACGCTCGACCATGCGAAGCGGCTGCTGGCCGAGCGGCACAGCGTGCTCGATACCGCGCATGAGAGCGGCCTGTCGGGGGCGGGGCGGCTGCACGACCTGTTCCTGCGCTGGGAGGCGATGAGCCCCGGGGAATACGCCCGCGGCGGGGCGGGGCTGGAGATCGCCTGGGGCTGGTTCGAGAGCCCGTTCGGGCCGATGCTGGCGATGGGGACGGATCGCGGGCTCTGCGGACTCGCCTTCGCCGCGGAGACCGGGCGGGCCGCCGCGATGGCCGACCTGCGCGCCCGCTGGCCGCAGGCGCGCTTCGTCGAGGCGCCGGAGCGGCTGGCAAAATGGGTGGACGCGGCAATCGGTCGCAGGGGCGAGGCGCGGCTGCACCTGATCGGCGCGCCGTTCCAGATCAAGGTCTGGGAGGCGCTGATGTGGGTGCCGGAGGGGCATGTGACCACCTATTCCGACCTCGCCGCGGCGGTCGGCCATCCGAGGGCGGCGCGGGCAGTCGGGACGGCGGTCGGGCGCAACCCGCTGGGATGGCTGATCCCCTGCCATCGGGTCCTCCGCGGGACCGGGGCGCTCGGCGGCTATCACTGGGGCCTCGGGGTGAAGCGGGCGCTGCTGGCCTGGGAATCGGCGCGGGCCGAGGCGGAGCAGGCGGCCTGACGCCGGTCCGGGTGTTTGTCGCTTTCGCAGGCTGCGAAATCGTCTATAGTGTGCGCGCAGAATAAACGCACACAAGAGGCAGGGCATGACAAAGAGAGTCTTCGCATTGATGATCGGGCTTTCGGCCTTCGGGCTGGCTGCCTGCACCAATCCGGACGGCACGCCGAACACCCAGGCGAACGCCACACTGGCCGGAGCCGCCGGCGGCGCGCTGATCGGCAACGCGATCCGGGGCGACAGCCGCGGCACGCTGGTCGGTGCGGCCGTGGGCGCCGGCACCGGCGCCATCGTCGGCACGAACATGCAGTGATCCCGCGGAGGGCCGTTCATGCGGCGCTCCGGCCTGATCAATTCTCCGCCGGCCGGAATACGCGCGACGGAATCCGTGTTGTCGCGCGTTGAAGCTTCGGCTAACGCTCATCGGAAACAAGACAGAGGTCGAGACAGGACATGAAACGCACCACCATCGCCGCCCTGAGTGTGCTCGCGCTGACCGGGCTCGGCGCCTGCACCTACAATGACGGCACGACGAACCCCGTGGGCACCGGCGCGGCGGTCGGCGCCGTCACTGGTGCGGCCGCGGGCCAGCTGATCGGCGGGGACAGCCGCAGCACGCTGATCGGCGCCGGCGTCGGCGCGCTGGGCGGCGCGGCCGTCGGCGCGACGCAGCAGTAAGCCGGCCAGCGTCCGGAACGGGCGCCCGGCAGGGAACAAAACCGCGACAAGCACGTTGTCGGCGATAACATTTATTCGTTCGGAGTTCGACAGATGACGAAGATTCTCAGGATCGCCGCGCTGCTGGGGACCGCAGGGCTGCTGGCTGCCTGCACCGATCCCTACGGGAATCCCAATACGGTGGCGACCGGGGCGACGGTCGGCGCGCTGACCGGCGCGGCCGCGGGCCAGCTGGTGGGCGGCGACACGCGCTCGACCGCGGCGGGCGCTGCCGCCGGGATGGCGGCGGGCATCGCCACCGGCGCGATCGTCGAAGGCCAGACCGTCCGCTGAACCACCGCCCGCGCGGCGGGAATATCCCTGACGCTCAAACGAGGATGGGCAACATGAAGCTGAAACTCGCCGCAACGACTGCGCTGGCCGGACTCGTCGTCCTGGCCGGGTGCACCAATCCCGACGGCACCCAGAACCGGACCGGCACCGGCGCGCTCCTGGGCGCGGCCACCGGTGCCGCCGCCGGGCAGATCATCCGCGGCGACACGCGCGGCACGCTGGTCGGGGCCGCGGTCGGCGGCGCGCTCGGCGGGCTCGTCGGCAACCAGCTCGACGCGCAGGCGCGCGAGCTGCAGCAGTCGATCGGCACGGCGGGCGCGGGTGTCGTGAACACCGGCAGCGAGCTGATCGTCACCCTGCCCGAGGCGGTGACCTTCGACTTCAACTCCGCGGTCGTTCGGCCGAGCCTGCTCGGCCCGCTGGCCGAGGTGTCGCGCAGCCTGCAGAACTATCCGAACACCACGATCCAGGTCATCGGCCACACCGACAACATTGGCACGGCGGCGGTGAACCAGCGGCTGTCCGAGCAGCGGGCGGCGGCGGTGGCGAACGTGCTGATCAGCAACGGCACGCCGGCCTGGCGCATCCGGACGTTCGGCCGCGGCTTCAACCAGCCGATCGCCTCGAACGCGACGCCCGAGGGCCGCGCGCAGAACCGGCGGGTGGAGATCATCATCACGCCGAACAGCTGAACCGGCGCGAGACCATGATACGGCAACGGCCCCGCCTTCGCGGGGCCGTTCGCTTTCAGGAGGGTCGTGTCCGACGGGACGCTCAGGTCGCGCAGTTGCGGCAGAGCGGCGTGTGCGGCAGGACGTTCAGCCGTTCCTCGGAGATGTCGTCGCCGCACTTGACGCAGGTGCCGTAGGTGCCCTTGGCGATGCGGCGGAGCGCGGCCTCGATCATGCGCATTTCCTGCAGTCCGGCCTGGCCGAGATCCTCGAGCACCTCGTCCTCCTCGCGCTCGATCGCCTGCTCGCCGAACTGGGCGCTGACCGGCTGGTCCAGCTCCTGCTCGATGCGGTTCAGCCGGGCGTTCAGTTCGGCCAGCCGCTTTTCGAGCTGATCCTTCCGGACCTCGATCGGGGTCATGCGCATTCTCCCTATGCAGTCGTGCCGGGCTGCCCGCGAGCGGGACCGGGCCATCGTTCCGGCGGAATTGAACACGGCGCGCCGCCGGTGTCAAAGGGCCGCGCGGTCGAGGATGCGCACGCCGTCTTCGACCCGGTCGGAGGGGTGCACGACCACGCGGTCCCCGGGCGAAAGGCCGTCGATCAGTTCGGCCGCGAGGTTGTTGCGCCGGCCGATCGCGACCGGCACCGCCTCGGCCCGGCCTTCGCGGACCCGGAAGACCGCCCAGCCGTCGCCGGCCCGGTAGAGCGCCGAGACCGGCACCTGGACCACGTCCTCGCCGCGCCATTCGACGACGCGCACGAAGACGCGGTAGCCGTGGCCGAGGGCGGCGCGTTCCTCGGCCGGTCCGGTGAAGTCGAGGATGACGCGGACGCGCTGTTCCTCGATGCCGAGCGCCGAGACCTTGGTGAAGGCAGAGGGTTCGATCCGGCGCACGACGGCGTCGAGGGTGGAGGGGCCGCGCCAGCGTTCCACATGGGGCGAAGCGCCGGGGGCGATGCGGACCGCGTCGGTGGAGAGGAGCTCCACCTCGATCTCCAGATCGCCGGGCCTGCCGACGGTGAGGTGCGGCTCGCCGCCCTGGACGAGCCGGGCGCTGGTGTTGGCGACCGAGAGCACGGTGCCGTCGGCCGGGGCGTGGATGTCGATGCAGCAGGTGTCGGCGGCCTGGAGGTCGGCGTCGGGGGCGGGGCCGATCAGGGTGGCGCGGGCGCGTTCGAGCGTGGCCTGCAGCATCTCGCGCTCGGACCGGGCGGCGGCGAGCTCGGCCTCGCGGGTGCGGGCAGGACGGCGTCGTCGAGGCTGCGCTGGGGGATGATGCCACGCTCGGCCAGCGCGCGGTTACGGTCGTACTGGCTCTGGGCGTATTCGGGGTCGGACTGCCGGCTGGCGATGTTCGCCTCGGAGACGCGCAGGGCGGCCTCGGCCTCGGTCACGGCGGCCTCGGCCTGTTCGCGGGCGCGGGCGTCGAGGAAGGCGGGCGCGGCGGGGTAGATCGCCGCGACGACGGTCTCGCCGGCGCGGACCGGGTCGCCGACCTCGACGGGCGAGCGGACGGCATAGCCGGTGTGGGGCGCGGAGATCTCGTAGGTCTGGCGGATGCGGGTGATGCCGTCGCCCTCGACGGTGACCTCGAGCGGGCCGGAAGCGACGACCGCGATGTCGACGGGCACGGGCTGCGGCCGGAAGGCCACGACCACGGCCCCCGCGAGCGCGGCGGCACCGAGGACCCAGAGGAGGATGCGCCTCGTCTTCATCCGCTCACCCTAATCCTGAACCTTGAGGACCGCGACAAGGTCGAGCCGGTCGATGCGCCGCCGCACGAAGAGCGCCGAGGCGAGGGCGGCGAGAAAGACGATGAGCGAGGCATAGGCGACGGCGGCCGCGACCCCGAGCGCGGTGCCGAGCGCGCGGCCGGGCCAGCGGGTGAGGCTGCGCAGGATCATCCGGGCGCTGGTCGGCAGGCCGAGGACGGCGGTCAGCCGGTCGAGCGGCAGCCGGCGGTAGCGCACCGGGCGCGGCGGGGCCATGGCGACGGCGGGCGCGAGGCGGGCGGCGCTGCGCACGCCGCCGAGCGCGCCCGCGGCGACGGTGGCGAGGCCGGCGAGGGCCGAGACCACGAAGGTGTCGAAACTGGTGACATAGACGAGGTAGGGAAAGCGGAAGAACTGGGAATAGAGCCGGGTCATCCCCTGCCCCGCCCACCAGCCGAGCGCCCAGCCCATGAGCACGCCCGCGACCCCGATGGCGAGCGCGAGCTTCAGGTAGTGCCAGGCGACGGCCGCGTCGGAACAGCCCAGCGCCTTGAAGAGGCCGATGCGCGCGCGTTCGAGCGCGATCAGCCGGGCGAGCACCATGTTCACGAGGAAGGCGGAGATCCCGAAGAAGACCGGCGGCAGGATGTAGCTCGTCACCCGCAGCTGCACGAGTTCGTTGTCGAGGAAGGCGTGCGAGACCTGCTGGTCGCGGCCGAAGGTGCCGGTGCCGCCATAGGGGGCGAGGAGCGCGTCGACGGCGGCGAGCACCGGGCCCTCTTCCGTGCCGCGGGCGAGCTTGAGCGCCACGTCGTTGAAGGCAGCGCGCTGGTCGAAGGCGCCGGCGGCGGTATCGTGGCTGATCCAGAGCACACCGAAGCGGCGGTCGTCGGGCATCAGCGCGCCGGGGCCAATGGTGTAGATGAAATCGGGGCTGAGGGCGAGGCCGGTGATGGTGAGGTCGCGGCGCTGGCCGTTCAGGATGGCGGCGAAGCGGTCGCCAGGGCGCAGGCCGTTCGCCTCGGCGAAGGCCTCGCTGACCGCGACCTCGTCGGCTCGGAGCGGGTCGGGCAGGCGGCCCGCGCGCAGGAAGGGCAGGTTGACGACGGGCGCGCCGGCGCGCGGCAGCGAGAGCACGCGGCCGAGGGCCGGCTCGTCGAGGCCGAGCACGTCGAGCACCGCATGGCCGGAGACCCGGGTCTCGACGCCGGTCACGCCGGGGGGATGGCCTGCAGTTCGGCGACGAGGCCCTCCGGTGCGCGCCGGGCCGAGGCTAAGACGTGGGCGAAGCGGTGGCGCTCGTAATAGGCCTCCCGCGTCTCGTGGAGCGAGCGTTGCGCGCCGATGGCGAGCACGACGATGGCCACCCCCGCGGTGAGCACGAGCGCGATGGCGAGGCTCTGCGCCCAGAGGCGGAGGAGGTCGCGCAGGAGCTTGCGGTCGAGCGTGGTCACGGACTCACCATGCGATCTCGTCGGGGCGCAGGCGCGTGGCGTTGGTCTCGATCCGGTCGATCCGCCCGTCGGAGAAGTAGATCACCCGCTCGGCGAGCTGACGGATCGCGGCGTTGTGGGTGATGATCGCGGTGGTGGCGCCGAGCTCGGCGTTGATCGCGACGAGCGCCTCGAGCACCTGCACGACGGTCTTGCTGTCGAGCGCGCCGGTCGGCTCGTCGCAAAGCAGGACCTCGGGGCGCTTGGCGATGGCGCGGGCGATGGCGACGCGCTGCTGCTCGCCGCCCGAGAGCTCGGCTGGGAAATGGTCGAGGCGGGCGCCGAGGCCGACGCGCTCCAGCGCCTCCTCGGGCCGCATGGGGCGGGCGGCGATGTCGGTGACGAGGGCGACGTTCTCGCGCGGCGGTGAGGCTCGGGACGAGGTTGGAGAACTGGAAGACGAAGCCGACATGGTCGCGCCGGTAGGCGGTGAGGCCCGCGTCGTCGAGGCGGGTGAGCTCGAGGTCGCGGAAGAAGGCGCGGGCGGAGGTGGGCCGGTCGAGGCCGCCGAGGATGTTGAGAAGCGTGGACTTGCCGCTGGTGGAGGCGCCGAGGAGGACGACCATCTCGCCGGAACAGAGCGCGAGATCGACGCCGCGGAGCGCGTGGACCTTCACCTCGCCCGTGTCGTAGACCTTGGTGATGCCTTCGGTGCGGAAGACGATACTGCGGGCTTCGGCGCCATCCATGGGGCGAGCCCAGCAGAACGCCAGGCACAGTCGATTGATCTGGCGCAAGAAGGGCGCGGGTGTGTCATACCGCGCGTCGGGTTTCGGAGGGATCGCAGGCCCGTGCGCGTTGGCTGGGGATCGGCTGGGGGATCCGCGCCATCGGGATGGGGCCTGAGGCCGGGAATGCGGCAGGCGCGGGATGAACGCCGCCCCGGAAAACGACGGACGCGCCCCGGCGGGCGGGGCGCGTCCGGTCGGGAGACGGGATCAGTGCAGCTTGCCGCCGACCTCGGCGATGGCGGCATCGACCAGGGCATCGGAATCCGCGGCCTGCATGCGGCTGCGGATCACATCGCCGGCGGCGGCGACGGCCACGGTCACGGCGCGGTCCTTGATCTGGCGGACCGCCGCAGCCTCGGCGGCCTCGATCTGGTCGGTCGCGGTCTTGAGCCGGCGCGCGACCGAGCGGCGGATCTCCTCCTTGGCGACGACGGCGGCCTTCTCGGCCTCGGCGCGGGCGGCGGTGACGATGTCCTCGGCCTGGGACTTCACCTCCTTCTGCTTGCGCTCGTACTGCGCGAGCAGCGCCTGGGCCTCCTCGCGCAGGGCGCGGGCTTCCTCGAGGTCACGGCGGATCCCCTCGGCGCGGGCGTCGAGCCGGCGGGTGATCATGCCGGGCACACCGAAATAGACCAGGATGCCGACGAAGATCAGGAAGCCGATCGCGACCACGACGTCGGTGTTGTAGAGCACGCTCATCGGCCTATCCCTTCATCCGGTCGGACACCGCCCGCGCGGCCGCGTCGGCATCGGCGAGGTTCGGCATCAGAGCCTGCACGATCTCGGCGGCGGTGCTGCGCGCGACCTCCTCGACCGACTGGGTGGCGCTGGCCTGGATCTCGGCGATCCGGCGCTCGGACTCGGCGGACTTCGCCGCGATCTCGGCGTCGGCCTTGGCCATCAGAGCCTTCAGCTCCTTCTGGACGCCGGCCTTGGCCTCGGCGGCGATGCGCTGGGCCTCTTCCTTCGCCTCGGCGAGCGCGCGGTTGTAGGCGGCCTCGGCCTCCTGCGCGCGACGCTTGAAGAGCGCAGCCGCCTCGACGTCGTTGGCGATCGCGTCATGCCGTTCGGCGAGCACCGTGGCGATCCGCGGCAGCGCCACCTTGGTCAGGATCAGGTAGAGCACCACGAGCGAGACCACCAACCAGAAGATCAGGTTGGGGAAGATCGTGGGGTCCAGCTGCGGCATGCCGACCTCGGCATGGGCGAGGGTCTGCTCGCCCAGCGTCTCGGCGCCGTGGCCCACGGCGTCGGCGGCGTGTTCCGCGCCTTCCGCCGCGTGCTCGACCGTTTCGACGGCCGCGCCTTCCGCGGCCTCGGTCTCGTTCTCCATCAGTCACTCCCTCGTGGGCAGGGTGCCCGGGCAGTCCGGCCTTGGCGTCAGACCGCGAACATCAGCAGGAGAGCGACCAGGAACGAGAAGATGCCGAGCGCTTCGGCGAAGGCGATGCCGATGAAGAGCGTCGCGGTCTGCTCGCCGGCGGCGGCCGGGTTGCGCAGCGCGCCCGCGAGGAAGTTGCCGGCCACGTGGCCCACGCCGATGCCCGCGCCGCCCATGCCGATGCAGGCGAGGCCCGCGCCGATGAACTGGCCCATTTCAGCGATGTTGCCTTCCATGATGATGCTCCTTGTCTGGAATGGCGGAAGAGAGGTGCGCGGTCCCTAGTGGCCGGGATGCAGCGCGTCGTTCAGATAAACGCAGGTGAGGATCGCGAAGACGTAGGCCTGGATCACCGCCACCAGCAGTTCGAGCCCGTAGACCGCGGTGATGGCGAAGATCGGGATGATCGCGCCCGCGCCCAGCGCGCCGGCAAAGCCCGCGAAGACCTTCAGCACCGCGTGGCCCGCCATCAGGTTGCCCATGAGACGCAGCGAGTGGCTGAGCGGGCGGACGAAGTAGGAGATGACCTCGATCAACGCGAGCACGACGCGCAGCGCAACCGTGGGGGCGCTCGACACCCAGAAGAGCTTCAGGAAGCCCACCCCGTGCTTGTGGAAGCCGATCGCGGTGACCGAGATGAAGACTGCGAGCGCGAGGACGGCGGTGACCGCGATGTGCGAGGTCGAGGAGAAGCTGGTCGGGATGAGCGCGAGGAGGTTTGCGAAGAGGATGAAGAGGAAGAGCGTGAGGACGTAGGGGAAGTACTTCGCGCCTTCCTTGCCCGCCACGTCCACGACCATCTTGTGCACGAAACCGTAGGTCAGTTCCGCCATGGACTGCGCGCGCGAGGGAACGAGCGCCCTGCCCCGGGCGCCGGCGACCATCAGCAGGCTGACGGCGATGATGGTGAGCGCCATCCAGAGCGTGGCGTTGGTCGGCGTGTACCAGTACACGGCGTCGCCGCCGAAGAGCGGCTCGACCTTGAACTGGTCCATCGGGTGGATGTTGAACTCGCCTTCGACGTATTCGCCCGCCATGCCAGTCTCTCTGTCCCCGCCGGTCCCTTGGACCGGTTCCTGATCACCGGTCCCCGGAGGCACCGTCCTTGCCGTCCGTGCCGTCGCGCAGGAGCGCGCCCTCGGCCCGGCCTTTCCTGACCTCGCCCGCGGTACGCATCATCGTGCGTATTCCGGCGGCGAAGCCCAGGAGCGCGAAAACCACCAGGAACAGCGGCTGTGTCCCGAAGAGGCTGTCGAGCCCGTATCCGATCGCGACCCCGAGGCCCATGCCCACGACGAGCTCGGTGACCATCCGCCAGGCGAGTGAGCTCTGCGTGAACTCGCTCGGCGTCCGGACCGGCTCGTCCCGGGAGGCCCTGGCCGCGTTGATCCGGTCCTCAAGCTTCTTGAGCCTGTCGGAGAACGGGTCCTCGCTCATGGTCCCGGTGATCCCCCTGACCGGACCGGCGGCGCCAGCCCCCGGGTCGTCTTGCGGTGCGGTGGTAAAGGAAGTGCGCGGGGGGTGTCAAGCGCGAAGGTGCGGGGGCGGATTTCAGCTTTCTATTTGAAATGTATATATTTTTCGGCTTTTCGCGTTCCGGACCGCGCAGGGCTCGCAGCCTTTCGCGGCGCATCGCGGGCCGGTTCCGGCCGCCGGGAATCGGGTTCCGCACATTCAACCGGATGGTTGACTTTTGCCGCGCGGCGGGCGAGCGGAGGGCATGGACGCGCCCCGGGGACCCGATCTCGACCTGATCTTCGCCGCGCTCGCCGACCCGACGCGGCGGGCGATCCTGAAGCGTCTGCTGGAGGGCGAGGCGAGCGTCGGCGACCTGGCCGCGCCCTTCGCCATGTCGCTCGCCGCGATCTCGAAGCATGTCGGCATCCTCGCCCGGGCGGGGCTGGTCAGCCAGGTCCAGGCCGGGCGGGTGCGCAGCTGCCGGCTTGAGCCGGACGGGCTGCGCGCGGCGGCAGTCTGGATGCAGGGGTTCGGCGACTTCGACCTGACGGACGTCGAGGCGCTGGAATGGCTGCTGCGCGAGGGGCTGGGGTCAGACGGCCTCGACGAGGCGCTCGGCCCGGACGAGATCGACTGAGACGAGCTGACTGACGCCCTTCTCGACCATGGTCACGCCGAAGAGCCGGTCCATGCGCGCCATCGTCACCGCGTGGTGGGTGATGATCAGGAAGCGCGTATCGGTACGCTGGCACATCTCGTCGAGCAGGTCGCAGAAGCGCGTCACGTTCGCGTCGTCGAGCGGGGCGTCCACCTCGTCGAGCACGCAGATCGGCGAGGGATTGGCGAGGAAGACGGCGAATATCAGCGAAAGCGCCGTCAGGGTCTGTTCGCCGCCGGAGAGGAGCGAGAGCGTGGAGAGCTTCTTGCCCGGCGGCTGGCACATGATCTCGAGCCCGGCCTCGAGCGGGTCGTCGGATTCCACGAGCACGAGGTTCGCCTCGCCGCCGCCGAAGAGATGCTTGAAGAGCGTCGCGAAGTTGCGGTTGACCTCGTCGAAGGCGGCAAGCAGGCGGCCGCGGCCCTCGCGGTTGAGGCTGGCGATGCCGGTGCGGAGCTTCTTCACCGCCTCCTCGAGATCGTCGCGTTCGGCGGCGAGCGTGTCGTGCTCGGCCTGGGTCTCGCGCGCGTCCTCCTCGGCCCGGAGGTTGACCGCGCCCAGCGCCTCGCGCTGGCGGCGCAGGCGGCCGGCCTCGGCTTCCAGCTCGGCGGCGGGCGGGATGGCCTCGGGATCGGTGCCGATGCGGTCGAGGAGGTCGGCGGGCGTGGCCTCGGCCTCCTGCAGGATGCGTTCTTCGGCGGCGGCGACGCGGGCGGCGGCGGCTTCGGCCAGCGCCTCGGCCCGGGCGCGGGCCTCGCGCGCCTCGCCCGCGGCCTGATCGGCGGCGCGGGCGGCCTGGTCAGCGGAACGCTGGGTGGTCTCGGCGACGGCGAGGGCATCGGCGGCGCGGCGGCGGCGGGCCTCGGATTCGGCGAGGGTGGCGGCGAGCCGCTCGCGACGCTGGTCGATCTCGGCGGGGACGAGGCGGGCGGCGGCGAGCGCGCCGGCGGCGGCCTCGGCGCGGCGTTCCAGATCGGCGAGGCGCTCGGCGGCGGTGGCGCGGCGGGTCTGCCAGGTGGCGGCCTCGCGGGCGATGTCCTCGATCCGGCGGTCTCGGGCCTCGCCGGTGCGGCGCAGCTCGTCGGCGGCGGTGCGCCGGGCGAGCATGGCGAGGCGGGCGGCTTCGAGCCGGAGGCGGCTCGTCTCGACCTCGGCCCGGGCGGCGCTGAGGTCGTCGAGCTCGGCCGCCTCGGCCTCGGCGTCGGCGAGGGCGTCGCGGGCGGCGGCGCAATCCTCCGCCCGGCGGTGGACGGCGGCGACGAGGGTCGCTTCGCGCGCGGCGAGTTGTTCGAGCGCGGTTTCGGCGCGGGAGAGCGCGCGGGCCGCGTCGGAGGCCGCCTGGTCGGCGCTGCGCAGGGCTGAGCGGGCGGCGTTCTCGGCCGATTGCGCCCGGGCGAGCGCCTCGGCGGCGGCGGCATGGCCGGTGCGGGCGTCCGCGGCGGCATCGGCCGCCTCGGCGAGGCCGGCGGCGAGGCGGGCGAGGCGGTTGCGGTTCTCGAGCCGCAGCGCCGCGGCCGAGGGTGCGTCGCCGGCGGCAACCCGCAGCCCGTCCCAGTGCCAGAGGTCGCCCTCGGCACTGACGAGGCGCTGGCCGGGGCGAAGTTCCGCCTGGAGGCCGTCGCCTGCGGCGGGGTCGACGAGCCCGGTCGCGGCCAGACGGCGGGCGAGTGCCGCCGGCGCCTCGACATGGGCGGCGAGCGGGCGGGCGCCCGCGGGCAGGTCCCCCTGCCCCGGCGCCGGCGGCAGGCTGCGCCAGCCGGTGCCCGGTGCGTCGCCTGCCTCGGGCGCGGCGATGTCCTCGCCCAGCGCGGCGCCGAAGGCGCGCTCGAAGCCGGGGGCGACGGTGATGCGGTCGAGCATGCCGCGGCCGGCGACGGGGTCGCCGGCAAGCAGGCGTTCGAGGCCGGCGACCTCGGCGGCCAGCGCCTTTTCCGCGCCCTCGGTCTCGGAGCGCCGGGCGCGGGCGGCCGATTCGGCGGCTTGCGCCGCGGCGCGGGCGGTCTCGGCATCGGCGAGCGCGGCCTCGGCCGCGGCGGCCCGTTCGGCGGTTTCCTCGGCGAGCTCGGCCGCGGTGGCGCGGGCGTCTTCGGCACCGGCGCGGTCGGCGGCGAGGCGGTCGCGGGCGGCTTCGGCCTCGGCGAGCGCCCGGTCGGCGGCGATCGCACGGCGGCGGGCCTCGGCGGCCTGGGCCTCGACGGTCTGGTGCCGGGCGCCGAGGCGGGCGACGGCTTCGGCGAGGCGGTCGTGATCGGCTTCGGCGGTGGCGAGCGCCTCGCGGGTCTGGGCGGCCAGCGCCTCGGCCTCGGCCAGTGCCTCGGCATGGCCTTCGCGGGCGGCGGCGAGCTCGGCGGCCTCGTCGGCGAGGCGGGCGAGGGTCTCGGCGGCGTCGCGGTCGAGCGCGCCCTCGCGCCCGGCGTCGCGGTCGAGCTGGGCGCGGGCGGTTTCGAGTTCGGAGATACGGCGCGCGGCCTCGGCGGCCTCGGCGTCGAGGCGGTCGCGTTCGACGAGGGCGCGCTGGAGGATCGCGGCGGCGACGGCGTCCTCCTCGCGCAACTGGGGCAGCGCCTCGGCGGCCTCGTCGCGGCGGCGGGTGGCGGCGGAGGCCTCGGCCTCGGCTGAGGCGGTGCGGCGCAGGGCTTCGGTCAGGGCCGCGCGGGTGGCGGCGCGTTCGAGATCGGCGTCGCGCCAGAGCCGGTAGAGCAGCATCGCCTCGGCCCGGCGCAACGCCTCGGCGATCTCGCGGTAGCGAGCGGCCTGCCGCGCCTGCCGGGCGAGGGCGGCGAGCTGGTTCTGCAGCGCCTCGAGCACGTCGGAGACCCGGCCGAGATTGGCCTCGGTCGCGCGCAGCTTCAGTTCCGCCTCGTGCCGGCGCTGGTAGAGGCCGGAGATGCCGGCGGCCTCCTCGAGGATGCGGCGGCGGGCCTTGGGGCGGGCGTTGATCAGCTCGGAGATCTGGCCCTGCCGGACGAGCGAGGGCGACTGCGCGCCGGTCGAGGCGTCGGCGAAGAGCATCTGGACGTCGCGGGCGCGGGCCTCCTTGCCGTTGACGCGATAGGCCGAGCCGGCATCGCGGGTGATGCGGCGGACGATCTCGAGCTGGCCGGAGTCGTTGAAGGCGGCGGGCGCGCGGCGGTCGGCGTTGTCGATGGTGAGCGTCACCTCGGCATGGCCGCGTGCCGGGCGGGCGGAGGAGCCGGCGAAGATCACGTCCTCCATGCCCTCGCCGCGCATGACGCTGGGGCGGTTCTCGCCCATGACCCAGCGCAGGGCCTCGAGCAGGTTGGACTTGCCGCAGCCGTTCGGGCCGACGACGCCGGAGAGGCCGGGCTGGATCGGCAACTCGGTCGGGTCCACGAAGCTCTTGAAGCCCTGAAGGCGCAGTCGCGTGAAATGCACGTGCCCGATCCGTCCGATTCCCGAGTGTCGAGCATTCAGCCGCGGCGGCACAATGTCAACGATCAATACCCACGATATAGGGATGCGGCAGGTAGATGCCTCAAGATATGGCCGCAGGCAGGGTTTCGATCTGTTCGGCGGCGGTGAAGCCGGGCGGCAGGGCGGGTGTCTCACCCGCGGCCATGGCGGCGATCGCGGCGCCGATGGCGGGGGCGAGGCCGAAGCCGGTCTTGAAGCCGCCGGTGGCGGCCAGCACGTGCGGATGGCCGGGCAGCGGGCCGAGCATCGGGTCGGGGCGCGGGGCCCGCGGGCGCATGCCCGCCCAGCGTTCGAGGATCGGCGCGTCGCGCAGCGCGGGGCTGATGCGCCGGGCGCGGTCGATCAGGGCGTCGAGGCGGGTATCGGTCGCGTGTGGGTCGGCGAAGGCGGTCTCGCTGGTGGAGCCGACCGCGACGGTGCCGTCGGCATGGGGCACGATGTAGAGGCCGTCGGTGTAGATCATAGGGCGGTCGGAGGCCTCGGCGGCGAGGAGGGCGGCCTGGCCCTTCACCCCCTGGCCGAGGGGCCGGCCGGTCAGCGCGGCGATCAGGGGAAAGGCGCCGGTGCCGGCGGCGAGGATCACGGTACGGGCCGTCAGCGTGCCGCGGTCGAAGCAGACGCAGGTCCCGGCGACCCCCTCGGCCTGCCATCCGGTGCGGATCGTGCCGCCCCGGGCAGTGACGGCGGCGGCGAGGGCGGCCACCGCGCGGCGGGGGTGGAGGCGGGCGGAGAGCGTCTCCCACACCGCTCCACAAGGGGCCGCGGCGGGATCGAGCCAGTCGGGCAGGTGATCGGGTGCGACGAGGGTCCACCGCGCCCCGGGCCAGTGGCGAAGCGCGCCCTCGGCGCGGGCAAGGGCGAGATCCCGGGCGGCGGGCGTGGCGAGCGGGATCAGCCGGCCGCAGGGGCGGAAGCCGGGGTCGGTCCCGCCCTCGGTCGCGACGGCCTGCCACCAGGTCTCGGCGCCTTGCAGGGCGTCGCGCTGGAAGGCTTTCTTGTGGTTCCAGCGTTCGGGCGGATGGGGCGAGAGCGCGCCGACGAGGCCCCCGCTCGCCCCCGCGCCGGGCCCGTCCCGGTCGGCGACGATGACCGAGAGGCCGCGGGCGAGGCATGCCCGGGCGCAGGCGAGGCCGAAGACCCCTGCGCCCACCACCAGCACATCCGCATCCGGGGTCTTTCCCATGTCGTCGAACCCGATTAAGCCGCAAGTCAGGACAAGGGATAGATCATGGACACGGCCCGGACGGAAGGCGCCGAGGTGACGTGGCGCGGGCCGGTCCCGGTCTCGGCGCGCTTCGACGATCCGTATTATTCGCTGGAGGACGGGCTTGCGGAGAGCCGGCACGTGTTCCTGGCGGGCAACGGCCTGCCGGAGCGGTTCCGGCCGGGGTTCCATGTGGCGGAACTGGGGTTCGGCACGGGGCTGAACGCACTCGCGGCCTGGGCGGCATGGCGGGCGGCGGGGGTGCCGGGCGACCTGCGGTTCACCAGTTTCGAGGCCTTTCCGATGGCGGTGGCGGACATGCGCCGGGCACTCGCCGCCTGGCCGGAGATCGCCGCGCTGGCGGCGCTGCTCCCCGAGGGCTGGCATCCGGGTGCGGGGGAGCTGACGCTGCCGGGGCTGAGGTTGAGGGTGATCGCGGGGGATGCGCGGGTGCGCCTGCCGGAATGGGACGGGCGCGCGGATGCGTGGTTCCTCGACGGGTTCGGACCGGCGAAGAACCCGGAGCTCTGGGAGCCCGTGCTGATGGCGGAGGTCGCGCGCCGCACCGCGCCGGGAGGAACCTTCGCCACCTACAGCGCGGCCGGGGCGGTGCGGCGGGCGCTGGCGGCGGCGGGCTTCGCGGTGGAGCGGGTGCCGGGGTACGGGCGCAAGCGGCACATGACGCGGGGGATGCTGCGATGAACAACAACCCCAGGCTCGGCATCATGCTGATGATCCTGACCTCGTTCATCTTCGCGCTGCAGGACGGGATCTCGCGGCATCTGGCCGAGACCTACAACGTGATGACCGTGGTGATGATCCGCTACTGGTTCTTCGCGGCCTTCGTGGTGGCGGTCTCGGCCTCGCGCGGGGGCGGGATCAAGCGGGTGGCGCGGACCGAGCAGCCGGTGCTGCAGATCTTTCGCGGGGTGCTGCTGGCGGCGGAGATCTGCGTCACCGTGCTCGCCTTCGTGCTGCTGGGGCTGATCGAGACCCATGCGGTATTCGCGGTCTATCCGCTGCTGATCGCGGCGCTGTCGGGGCCGGTGCTGGGCGAGCGTGTCGGCTGGCGGCGGTGGACGGCGATCGGGGTGGGGATGGTCGGCGTTCTGATCATCCTGCGGCCGGGCATGCGCGTCTTCAGCCCCGAGGCGATCGTGCCGTTGGTGGCGGCGCTGATGTTCGCGCTCTATGGCCTGCTGACCCGCAAGGCGGCGCGGCTCGACCGGGCGGCGACGAGTTTCTTCTACACCGGGGTCGCCGGGGCGGTGGCGATCACGCTGGTGGCGCCGTTCTGGTGGCAGCCGATGCAGGGGCTGGAGGACTGGCTCTGGATGGCGGCGCTCTGCGTCAGCGGGGCGACGGGGCACTACCTGCTGATCAAGACCTACGAGGTGGCCGAGGCGGGGGTGGTGCAACCGTTCTCCTATTTCCAGCTGGTCTTCATCGGGGTGCTGGCCATGACGCTCTTCGGGGAGCGGCCGGATGCCTACACGATCGCCGGGGCGGGGCTGATCATCGCGGCGGGCATCTACACGCTGATCCGGCAGGCGAAGGTGGGCTGGCGGTCCTGACGCGAACGTGACCGCCGGGGCCGGAGCGCGCTTCATATGGAGGGTGGCAACCGTGCCGGAGCCGAGATGCGCCTGATCCTGATCGCCGCCCTGTCCTTCGCGCTGCCCGCCCAGGCCATGGGGCCTGTCGTCTTCGGGCCGGGGCTGGCGGAGGCGGGGTGGTCGGAACTGACCTTCCGCGGGCGCGTGCCGGCCGAGTTCGGCGCCGAAGCGCCGGGCACGCTGCGCGTCCGGACGGAGGGCGGGGTGTCGGTGCTCTACCGGCCGCTCGACGCGGACTTTGCCGCTGCGGGGGAGGCGCGCTGGCGGTGGCGGGTGGATGCGGGGGTGCCGCCCACGGACCTCGGCCGGCGGGGGGAGGACGACCGCTCGCTCGCGGTCTATTTCCTGTTCGCGGACGATCCGGACGCAGCCGGCGATCCCCCGGCGAGCCTGACCGCGGCGATGCGGCGGGGCCGTGCGCTCGTCTATGTCTGGGGCGGCGAGGGTGCGGCGCGCAGCGTCGTGGAAAGCCCGCACATGGGCGCGCGCGGCCGGCTGGTCGTGCAGCGCCCGGCGGCGAGTCCGGGCGGGGAATGGCTGGCCGAGGCGGTGGACCTGCGGGCCGATTTCCGGAGCGCCTTCGGGCGCGAGCCGGGGCCGCTGGTCGGCCTCGCCGTCTCGGCCGACAGCGACGACACGGCGAGCGTGTCGGACGCGCGGATCGCGGACCTCGTGCTGCGGTAGCGCGGCCCGCGATCAGCCGGTGCGGTTGATGTCGGTGACGAGGCGGATCGGTTCGGCCCGGCCGCTGAGGCGCGCCCGGTAGACGTGCAGGCTCTCCATCACGCGCATCACGTAGTTGCGCGTCTCCTCGAAGGGGATCGATTCGATCCAGGCCACGGCGTCGACATCCGGCCCGCGCGGATCGCCGAAGGTCTGGAGCCACTGGTCGACGCGGCCGGGGCCGGCGTTGTAGGCGGCCGCGGTCAGGATGAGCGAGCCGCGGTAGCGGTCGAGCATCTGCCGCAGGTAGGCGGTGCCGAGCCGGGCGTTGTAGTCGGGGTCGGCGGTGAGCGCGCGTTCGTCGTAGTCGGTGCCGAGGAGGCGCGCGACCTGCTCGGCGGTGCGGGGCATCAGCTGCATCAGGCCCTTGGCGCCCGCCGGGCTGATCGCGCGGTGGTTGAACTCGGATTCCTGGCGGGCGATCGCCATGGCGAGCTCGGTGGGGACGGGCCAGTCGCCCCCGGCGAGATCGTGGAGCGGGTAGTACTGGTTCTGGAGGATCATGCCGGCCGCCGCCGCGTCCTTGGCGACGCGCACGCCGATGTGCGGGCGGCCGAGGTCGATGGCCATCTGCGCGAGGGCCGCGCGCGGCCCGGCGGGCAGGGTCTCGGCGGCGTGGCGGAGGAACTGCATGGCGCGGGCGTCGTCGTCGGCCATGATGAGGAGCCGGGCCGCCTGCACGACGGTGGAGTTCAGGAACGGCTGGTCGCGCCAGTCGGGCGTAGCGTCGTCGCCGGCGATGCCGGCGTCCGCCTCCGCGCCGAGCCGTTCGGCGGCGAGCTGGCCGTAGAAGGTGGTCTGGTGCCCGGCGGCCATGGCGAGGGCCTCGCGCGCTTCGTCGGTCGCACCGGTCTCATCGAGCGCGAGGCCGAGCCAGTAGCCGGCGCGGCCGAGGCTGATCGGGGTGAAGACCGCGTCGTTGAACCGGCGGAAATGCGCGACGGCCGTTTCCGGGTCGTCGCGCAGCGTCAGCGCGATGTAGCCGGCCATCCATTCGGAATCCGCGTAAGCTGCGCCGGAGCGTCCGAAGTTCTGCGCGGCGATCCTGTAGGCGGTGTCGACGTCCCCGCGGCGCAGCGCCTGGCGGGCGAGGTTCGCCCGGCGCTCCATCCAGAGCTCCGGCCGGCCGAGCGCCTCGGCCGAGGTGGAGTGCTGGAGCAGGAAGGCCTCGGCATCGTCCCAGCGGCCCTTGCGCACCCGCCACAGGTACCGCTCGTAGGCGAGGCCGGGGTCGGATTGCAGCGAACGGGGCACGGCGTTGATGAGCGCGGTCGTGCCGTCGACGTCGCGGCGCAGGCCGATGCGGGCCGCGCCGAGGGCCTGCCAGCCGGCATCGACCAGCGGCAGCATGTTCGTTGCCTCCGCCGTCAGACCGCGCCAGAGCATGTTGTCGAGTCGCGTCACGTGATGCGGGGTGAGCGCCGCCTCGTAGCGGGCGAGGATGGCGGCCTGTTCGCTGCCGGTCATCGACAGTTCGTGCCAGGCGCGCACGATCTCGGCCTCGGCGGCGTCGTTGCGGTCGAGCGTCATCAGCGCATCGGCATGGCGCAGGGCGCCGGCGCCGGTGCGGGGCGGCTCGGTCGCGAAGAAGGCAATCACGGTCTCGGCGGGCAGACCCGCGGGCATCGCCTGTTCCGCGCGGGTGCGGACGAGCGCGAGGCCCGGCCAGTTGGCGTTGCGGGCGAGGAACTCCGCGTAGTCCGTCCAGGTGCCGCCGCCATCGCGCAGGCGCAGCCAGCGCACGATGTCCTCGGCGACGGGGCTGCCGGTCGTGCCGGCGGTGGCGGCCGCGGCCGTCCAGTCGCCGGTCCGCGCCTCGGCCAGCGCCTTGGCGAGCACCGCACCCTCTCCTTGCGTCTGGGCGGCGGCGGGGGCGGCGAGGGCGAGCGCGCCCCAAAGGAATAGCGGCAGGAGTCTGGCCGTCGACGGCACCATGCTCGATCCTCTGACAGGTTCCGGTTTTTTGCGCGCAGTCTATAGCATCGCGGGGCGGCGGCACCTCAAAATCGCGCGCTTGCGGCGCCCCAGATTCGTGGCTAGGTTCGCGCCGCTTCCGCAAGGGCGCCCATCCCCACGCCAGAAAGGTCTCGCCATGTTCAAGGGTTCGATCACCGCGCTGATCACGCCGTTTCGGGATGGCGCGGTGGACGAGAAGGCGCTGGTCGATCTGGTCAACTGGCAGGTCGAGGAAGGGAGCCACGGGCTGGTGCCGGTCGGCACCACCGGCGAGACGCCGACGCTGAGCCACGAGGAGCACGAGCACGTCATCGAGGTGGTGGTGCGCACGGTGCGCGGGCGGATCCCGGTGATCGCGGGGGCGGGCTCCAACAACACCGAGGAGGCGATCCGGCTGATGCGCTTCGCCAAGAAGGTGGGCGCGGATGCGGCGCTGGTGGTGACGCCTTATTACAACAAGCCCAACCAGCGCGGGCTCTATCACCATTACCGGACGCTGCACGACGCGGTGGACCTGCCGATCATCATCTACAACATTCCCGGCCGGTCGGTGGTGGACATGACGCCGGCGACCATGGGCGAGCTGGCGAAGCTGCCGCGGATCGTCGGCGTGAAGGACGCGACCGGGGACGTGACGCGGGTGTCGGACACGAGGATCACCTGCGGCACGGATTTCATCCAGCTTTCCGGCGAGGATGCGAGCGCGCTCGGCTTCAACGCCCACGGCGGGGTCGGCTGCATCAGCGTGGTGGCGAACATCGCGCCGCGGCTCTGCGCCGCGTTCCAGGAGGCGATGCTGGCGGGGGACTATCGCACGGCGCTGGAGCATCAGGACCGGCTGATGCCGCTGCACCGGGCGGCCTTTGCCGAGCCGAACCCCTGCCCCACCAAGTTCGCGCTGTCGCTGCTCGGCAAGTGCACCGAGGAGGTGCGCTCGCCGCTGGTGCCGATCGAGGACAGGACCCGCGAGACGATGCGCGCGGCAATGCGGCACGCGGGGCTGATCGGCTGAGCCCTACCAGGGGAATTCGGCGCCGGTGTAGTTGAGGAAGCTGCCGGTCCGCTCGGGGCCGATGGTCTCGAAGATTCGGCGCATGGCGGCGACGCTGTCTTCGACGGGCAGGGGCGCCGAGGCGCCGCCCATGTCGGTCCGGACCCAGCCGGGGTTGATCACGATGACCGTGATGCCGCGTGGCTTCAGGTCGAAGGACCGGGCGCGCATGGCCATGTTCACTGCCGCCTTGGAGGTCCGATACATCAGCGACCGGCCCGAGCCCACGTCGGCGATCGAGCCCATGCCGCTGGTGATGGTGACGGCGAGCGCGCCGCGCGCGGCGGCGAGACGGTCGGCGAAGGCGTCGAGCACGCGGACCGGGCCGAAGGTGTTGGTGTCGATCACCTTCGCCCATTCAGCGTAGTCCATCCGGCCGGGGCCGTCATCGCTGCGGCCGATGATGCCGGCGCTGTTGATCAGTAGGTGCACCGGTTCCGCGCCGGCCGCGGCGGCGGCCTCGACCGAGGCGAGGTCGGTCACGTCCATCGCGAGGGGGTGGATGTCGCCCGGGAGGCCCCGCAGGCTCGTGGCGCGGGCCGGTTCGCGGCAGGCGGCGAGCACGGTCCACCCGGCGGCGGCGTACCGTCGGGCGAATTCGAGGCCGATGCCGCGGCTGGCGCTGGTGACGAGGACGGTGGGCATGGGCGGATCCCCCGGGTTTGGCGGAATACTAGCACGGACGTGCCGTCTGGACAGCCGCCGGAGCCGGGGCTAGACGGGCGGCATGTCCGCGAAGAAGCCCGAGCCCAAGACGAAGATCGTCGCCGAGAACCGGCGGGCGCGGTACAATTACGCGATCGAGGACGATCTGGAGGCCGGGATCGTGCTGGAGGGCTCGGAGGTCAAGAGCCTGAGGGCGGGCAAGGCCAACATCGCCGAGAGCTATGCCACCGTCGAGGGCGGCGAGTTGTGGCTGATCAACAGCTACATCCCGCCCTATGCCCAGGCCAAGACCTTCGGGCACGAGGAGCGTCGGCGGCGGAAGCTTCTGGTGAACAAGCGCGAACTGGCGCGGCTCTGGGCCTCGATCGGGCGCGAGGGCATGACGCTGGTGCCGCTGAAGCTCTATTTCAACGAGAAGGGGCGCGCGAAGCTGCAGCTCGGGATCGCGCGGGGCAAGAAGACCGTGGACAAGCGCGAGACCGAGAAGAAGCGCGACTGGCAACGGCAGAAGGCGCGGCTGCTGCGCCAGGGCGCCTGAGCGGGTTCTCCCGAAGGTCCTGCCGGGAGCGACGGATCAGTCGTCTTCGGTTGGCCGGCGGCGCGGGCGGCGGGCGAAGAGCAGGAGCGCGCCTGCGGCCATGAGGCCGAGGCCGACCGCGCGGCCGGCGAGGCGGGCGCGGCCCGGGCGCAGCAGGCTCGGGAGCACGGCGAGGGACGCCATCTGGTAGAGGCGGCGGTGGCGATCGGCATAGCTCGCGTCGATCTCGCGCTCGCGGATATCGTTCTGGCGCATCAGGATCAGGAGGATCAGGAGGCCGACGATGCAGGCGCCCATCATCAGGAGGAGCGCGCCGAGGAGGCCGAGCCAGCGGGCGAGCGCGACGGTGAGCGCACCCAGGCCGAAGCCGAAGGCGAGCAGGGCGAAGAGGCCGATCCCCGCGACAAAGGCCGCCTTGCGGGCGCTCCGGTCGCGCAGGCGGCGCAGGTCGGCGGTGGCGAGACCCGCCAGCGGAGCGAGCCCGCGCCACATGGTCAGCGGCGGAGCAGGGCGGCGAGGAAGAAGCCGACGAGCGCCGCGATGCCGAGCGATTGCAACGGCTTGCGGTGCACGTGGCCGGTGATCCGTGTCTCGAGGTCGTCCCATTCGCGCTCGAGTTCCTCGAGTGCGGCCTCGCCCGCGGCGCGGCCTTCGGCGAGTTTCTCCTCGGCCTTGGCGCGGCCCGCACGCTTCAGGCTGGCGGCGAGTTCGGCGATGTCCTTCTTGAGGGCCGCGACCTCGGCGGCGAGGTCCTCGGCTGCGGCCTTGTCGGCCGGATTCGGATTGGTGGCCATGGCCGGAAGCTCCCCAACTGCCGTTGCACGGCGAGGCTAGGCCGCCTGCGGCGGGGGGTCAAGGAGGCCGGGATCGGGAGGTGCCGCGTGTGCGGCCGATCGCCGAGCCCTGACGGTCCGCGGCGCCGGAAGCCGGGGCCGCGGAGAGCCGGTCAGACGAAGCGGTTGACCCAGTTCTCGAGCTTTTCCTGTTGGCCGGAGCGGGGTTGCGGGTCGATCCCCCCGGCCTCGACTCGGGCGGCGATGGCGGCGAGGTCGGAGGCGAGCATCGCCTGCGCCGCCGGCGTCTCCCACCCGGCGTAACGCTCGGCGCGCGCCCGGTCGAGGCCGCCGTCCTCGATCATCGCGGCGGCGGCGAGGAGGCCGCGGGCCAGCGTGTCGAGGCCGCCGACATGGGCCGCGACCAGGTCGTCGGGATCGATCGACTGGCGGCGGACCTTGGCGTCGAAGTTGAAACCGCCCGTGGTCAGGCCCCCACCCTTCAGGATGTGCCAGAGGGCGAGCGCGGTCTCGGGGTGGTTGTTGGGGAACTGGTCGGTGTCCCAGCCGGACTGGTAGTCGTTGCGGTTGGCGTCCACGCTGCCGAAGATGCCGAGCGCGACGGCGGTCGCGATCTCGTGCTCGAAGCTGTGGTTGGCGAGGACGGCGTGGCCGGTCTCGATGTTGACCTTCACCTCACTCTCCAGCCCGAAGCGCTGGAGGAAGCCGAAGACGGTGGCGACGTCGAAGTCGTACTGGTGCTTGGTCGGCTCCTGCGGCTTCGGCTCGATCAGGATGGTGCCCTTGAAGCCCGACTTGTGCTTGTAGTCGACCACCATCGAGAGGAACCGGCCGAGGTTGTCGAGTTCGCGCTTCATGTCGGTGTTGAGCAGCGTCTCGTAGCCCTCGCGCCCACCCCAGAGCACGTAGTTCGCGCCGTCGAGGCGGCGGGTCACGTCGATCGCCGCCTTCACCTGCGCGGCGGCATAGGCGAAGACGTCGGGGTCGGGGTTGGTGGCGGCGCCGGCCATGTAGCGGCGGTGCGAGAAGAGGTTCGCGGTGCCCCAGAGGAGCCGGATGCCGGTCTCGGCCATCTTCGCCTCGAAGACGTCGGCGATGGCGTTCAGGTTGCGGTTGGACTCGGCCAGCGTCGCGCCTTCGGGGGCGGCGTCGCGGTCGTGGAAGGTGAAGAACGGCACCCGCAGGATGCGGAACATCTCGAAGGCCGCGTCGGCCTTGGCCCGCGCGTGGTCCATCGTGTCGCCGAACCAGGGACGGTCGAAGGTCTGGCCGCCGAAGGGATCGCTGCCGGAATAGACGAAGTTGTGCCAGTAGCAGACGGCTGGGCGGAGCTGGTCCTCCATGCGCTTGCCGAGCACGATCCGGTCGGGCTCGTAGAAGCGGAAGGCGAGTGGTTCGTCGCTGTCGGGGCCCTTGAAGGGGATGGGGTCGATGCCCCGGAAGTAGTCGCTCATCGGAAGAGCCTCCCGTCGTTCGGAGTCATGGGTCTGGCGGAGCGGCCGCAAGCGGGCACCCCGCGGTTGTCTCATCTGTATCGGTCGCGGATCGCCGGGTGGAGCGCCTGGAAGCGTTCGTAGCCCTCGGCGTAGCGCGGGACGAGGGCGGGGTCGGGCTCGATCACGCGGGTGATGGCGGGCGGGGTGCAGACCTCGGCCGGGGCGGCGCCCTCGGCGGCGCAGATCGCGAGGCGGGCGGCACCGAGCGCCGCGCCGACGTCGCTGTCGGTGGCGAGCTTCAGCGGGCGGTCGAGGACGCTGGCGATGATCCGGAGCCAGGTCTCGGACCGCGCGCCGCCGCCCACCGCCAGCGCGCTGTCGAAATCGGTACCGGCGTCGTGCAGCACCCGCTTGCAGTCCGCGAAGGCATAGGCGACGCCCTCCATGACCGCCTGGGCGAGATCGGCCACGCCGGTCGATTGCGAGAGGCCGGTGAAGGACCCGCGCGCGCCGGCGTCGTTGTGCGGCGTGCGCTCGCCCGAGAGATACGGCAGGAAGGTGACGTCGGAGGGGGCGGTGACCGGGCCGACCGCGGCGGCGAGTTCGGCGGCGGGCTTGGCCGCGATGCGCGCGAGCCATTCGAGGCTGTCGGAGGCCGAGAGGATCACGCCCATCTGGTGCCAGGTCGCGGGGATCGCGTGGCAGAAGGCGTGGACCGCGCCGGCGGTGTTCGGCGAGAAGGCGGCGTTCGAGACGAAGAGCACGCCCGAGGTCCCGATCGAGACGAAGGCCGAGCCCGGCGTGACGACGCCGACCCCGCAGGCCGCGGCGGCGTTGTCCCCTGCCCCGCCGGCGACGACGACCGGGCCGGTGCAGCCCCAGCGGGCGGCGAGGTCGGGCTTCAGCTCGCCCGAGGGGGCGCTGCCCTCGACGAGACGGGGCATCTGGGCGCGGCTGAGCCCGGTCGCCTCGAGAAGCGCGTCGGACCAGTCGCGGGCGGCGACGTCGAGCCAGAGCGTGCCCGAGGCGTCCGACATCTCGGAGACATGCAGGCCTGTCAGGCGGAAGCGGATGTAGTCCTTGGGCAGGAGCACGGTCGAGACATGCTCGAAGATCCGCGGCTCGTGCTTGCGCATCCATTCGAGCTTGGGCGCGGTGAAGCCGGGCATGGCGATGTTGCCGGAGATGCGGCGGCTTTCCGGGCAGAGGAACTCGATCTCGGCGCATTCGGCCTGGGCGCGGCCGTCGTTCCAGAGGATGGCGGGGCGCAGCACCCGGTCGTCGGCGTTGAGGCAGACCGCGCCGTGCATCTGGCCGGAGAGGCCGATGCCGCGCAGGCCGGCGAGGCCGTGGGCGGCGGCGAGCTCGTCCACCGTCGCCTCGACCGCGCGCCACCAGTCCTCGGGGTCCTGTTCGGACCAGACGGGGTGCGGGCGCGAGACCGTGAGCGGGCGGCTCGCCTGGCCGATCAGCTTCTGGTCGCGGTCGAAGAGGACGGTCTTGACCGACGAGGTCCCGATGTCGATGCCGAGGAACATCGGCTCAGTGCACGTGTTCGGGTTTCTTGCCGAGGATGATCATGCCGAGCAGGTCGTCCTCGGTCACCTCCTTCACGTTGACCGTACCGACGAGCTGGCCGTTCTTCATCACGCTGGCGCGGTCGCAGAGGGCCTTGACCTGGTGGATGTCGTGGTCGATCAGGAAGATGCCGAGGCCCTGGCGCTTCAGTTCCTCGATCAGGTCGGCGACCATCGCGGTTTCCTGCACGCCGAGGGCGGCGGTCGGCTCGTCCATGATCAGGATCTTGGCGTTGAAATAGACCGCGCGGGCGATGGCGACCGACTGGCGCTGGCCGCCGGAGAGCGCCTTCACCGGGGCCTTGAACTTGCGGAAGTTGGGGTTGAGCCGAGCGAGGATCTTGCGCGTCTCGGCCTCCATCGCGTCGTCGTCCACGAAGCCGAGCGGCGTCGTCAACTCGCGCCCGAGAAAGAGATTGGCGGCGGCGTCGAGATTGTCGGCCAGCGCGAGCGTCTGGTAGATCGTCTCGATGTTGTAGTTGCGCGCGTCGCGGGGCGACCGGATCTCGGCCTTCTGGCCGTTGATGAAGATGTCGCCCGCGTCGTGCTGGTAGGCGCCGGAGAGGCACTTGATCAGCGTGGACTTGCCCGCGCCGTTGTGGCCGAGCAGGCCCACCACCTCGCCGGGGTAGAGGTCGACGGTGACGCCGTCGACGGCCTTGATGCCCCCGAAGCTGAGATGGATGTCGCGCATCTCGACGAGGGGCGTGCCGCGGGAGGCTGTCGCGCTCATGATCCGGTCCTCTTGCGGTAGACGATGTCGATGAATACGGCGAGGACGAGCACGAGGCCGACGACGATGTTCTGGAAGGGCGCGTCGACGCCGACCATGGCCATGCCCGACTGCAGCGACTGCATGATCAGCGCGCCGAGGATGGCGCCGTAGATCGTGCCAAGCCCGCCAGAAAGCGCGGTTCCGCCGATCACCGCCGCGGCGATGACGCGCAACTCGTCCAGCGTGCCGATGTCGTTGGAGTGGAACGTGAGGCGCGCCGAGGCGACCACGGCGGAGAGCGCACAGAGGAAGCCCATCAGCGCGAAGACCTTCACGGTCAGCATCCGGGTGTTGATGCCCGAAAGCTCGGCCGCGTCGGGGTTGCCGCCGGTGGCGAAGATGTAGCGGCCGAAGCGGGTCCGGCGGGCGATCAGGGTCATCACCACCGCGACGATGATCAGCAAGAGGACCGAGATCGGCAGGCCGAAGCCCTGGGTGTAGCCCTCGGGCATGACCTCGCCGCGGGCCTCGAACATCTGGCGCAGGCGGTTCGTCGGGATCTGGTAGGCGTTGAGGATGGCGATGAAGCCGAGGATCGCGGCGGCGCTGATCGCCCCGAGGGCGAATTCCGCCCAGAGCGGCTTCACCGGGAAGCCGTGCTTCAGCTTGTTCCGGCGGGCGCCGGCGATCGCCCAGAGGGCGGCGGCCACGGCGAGCGCGCCGATGACCCAGGACCAGGTCTCGCCCAGGGTGCCGTTCGTGCCGCCGAAGAGCTGGAAGGTCGGGTCGAGCGGGCCGATGGTCTGACCGCCGGTCGTGTACCAGGCGACGTTGCGCCAGACGAGGAGCCCGCCGAGCGTCACGATGAAGGCGGGAATGGTCAGGTAGCCGACGAGCCAGCCCTGGAAGGCGCCGATGGCGGTCCCGATGAGAAGGCCGGCGAGGATCGCGAGCGGCGCTATCATCGGGTTGCCGAGGCCGAGGCCGAGCCACTGCGGCACCACGACCGTCTGCATCATCGCCATGAAGGCCGAGCACGTGGCCAGAAGCGCGCCGACGGAGAGGTCGATATGGCGGGTGACGATGATGAAGACCATGCCGGTGGCCATGATGGCGACCGAGACTGTCTGGATCGTCAGGTTGAAGATGTTGCGCGGCGTCAGGAAGTTGCCGCCGGTGATGATGTTGAAGCCGATGCAGAGAAGCACGAAGGCGCCGATCATGCCGAGCAGGCGCGTGTCGATCTCGAGCGTGTCGAGGATGTTGCGCCGCGACTTCGTGGCAGGCGCGTGGGCGGTGTCGGACATGGCGGGGTTCCTCGGAGGCGCATCCCGGCCGCACGGGCGGGGCGCGAGGGCGGAGGCCGGCGGGAACGGAACGGGGGGCCGTCGAGGCCCCCCGCCATCAGCTGCGGATCAGTCGCAGGCGGCCACGGTGCCGGCGGGCACGTTGGCGCAGAGCGCCTCCTTGGTGATCCAGCCGGCGTCGACGACGACGTTGAGGTTCTCGCGCGTCACCGGGATCGGCTCGAGGAACCGGGCGTGCATCTCGGTCCCCGCGGGCGAGGTCCACATCTGCGCGCCCTCGATCGCGTCCATCGAGGTGCCCTGGGCGAGCGCGACGGCGATCTCGCCCGCGGCCTTGCCGAGTTCGCGCGCGTCCTTCCAGACCGAGACGGTCTGGGTGCCGAGCGCCACGCGGTTCAGCGCGGCATGGTCGCCGTCCTGGCCGGAGACCGGGATGCCCTGCATGCCCTGGGCGGTCAGCGCGGCGACGACGCCGCCGGCGGTGCCGTCGTTCGAGGCGACGACCGCGTCGACCTCGTTGTTCTGGGCGGTCAGGATCTGTTCCATGTTGCGCTGGGCGTTCGCCGGGAGCCAGCCGTCTGTATAGGCTTCGCCCACGATCTCGATCGCGCCGGAGTCGATCGCGGCCTGGAGGACCTCCTGCTGGCCGCCGCGGAGGAAGTCGGCGTTCGGGTCGGTCGGCGAGCCCTTGATCATCACGTACTTGCCGGAGGGCGCGGCCTCGAGCACGGCGCGGGCCTGCATGCGGCCGACCTCGATGTTGTCGAAGGTCAGGTAGAAGGCGCGCGGATCCTCGATCAGCCGGTCATAGGCGATCACCGGGATGCCCTCGTCGGCGGCGGCCTGCACGGCGGGGATGACGGCCTGGGTGTCCTGGGCGAGCACGATCAGCACGTCGGCGCCCTGGGCGATCAGGCTCTCGATGTCGGAGAGCTGCTTGGCCGAGGAGGACTGGGCGTCGGCGGAGATGTAGCTGGCGCCGCCGGCCTCGAGCGCTGCGCGCATCGCGGCCTCGTCGGTCTTCCACCGCTCCTCCTGGAAGTTGGACCAGCTGACGCCGACGGTCAGGTCCTGGGCGAGCGCGGTCGTGGCGAGCCCCGACGCCAGAACGGCAGCCGTGAGCAGTTTGAGCGATTTCATCGGTCTTCCTCCGTGGTGCGGCGCGCGGCCGGTTCGATGCCCCGACTGGTTGACGGGCCGAATCTCGGCTGCCGGGTTCGGGCGGGAGTGTGTGCGCATTAAATTCGATTGTCAAATTTATTTTGACTTGGAAGCCGATCTGGGGTTCTAATCGGCTATCGCACAACCTCACGGGGAAACTTTCTGTCTGCGACGGCCCGGGGGTGCGGCAAATTGGCACCGGCGCAAGAGGCTAAAGTTTGGAACGCGAACTAATTCCATCGCTGCGGGCCTGAGGCATGCTGCAGGGCCAGCCGTCGCAGGTTCAGGGGCTGCGCCACCAGAACCGCCGCGCGATCCTCGGGGCGATCCGGCGGCTGAAGCGCACCGCGCGGGTGGATATCGCGCGGGAGACGGGGATCAGTGCCGCGACCGTCACCTCCATCACCGCCGACCTGGTGGCAGAGGGACTGGTCGAGGAGGTGCTGGACGACGACAGGGCCGGCAGCGGCGCGCGGGGCCGGCCGAGGGTCCTGCTGCGGATCCGGCCGGACGCGTTTCTGGTGGGCGGAGCCAAGATCTCGGATGACCACATCACGATCACGCTGATGGATTTCGAGGGCACCGAGGCGCAGCACCATGTCGCGCCGCTGCCCCGCGGCGAGACGGCGGAGGAGGTGGTCGAACACCTGCGCCGGGGGCTGGCCGAGGCGCTCGGCCGGATCGGGCGGGAGGTGGGCGCGCTCGACTGTCTCGGCGTCGGGCTGCCGGGTTTCATCGACGCGGCAGCAGGGCTGGTGCACTGGAGCCCGTGCTTTCGCGAGACGGGCGTGGATTTCGGGCGGCTGCTGGATGCGGCCTTCCCGTTCCCGGTGTTCCTCGACAACGACGCGAACCTCGCCGCGCTGGCCGAACAGTGGTTCGGCTACGGCAAGGGCGTGGCAGATTTCCTGGTGGTGACGATCGAGCACGGGGTCGGCATGGGGATCGTGCTGGACCACAGGCTCTTTCGCGGCACGCGGGGGATCGGCGCGGAGTTCGGCCACACCAAGGTGCAGATCGACGGCGCGCTCTGCCGCTGCGGGCAGCGGGGCTGCCTCGAGGCCTATGTGGCGGACTATGCGCTCCTGCGCGAGGCGGCGATCGCGCTCGACCGCGACCTCGACCGGCCGCAGACGCCGAAGGCGGAGCTCGACGCGCTCTTCGCCGCAGCGAAGGCGGGGGATGAGGCGGCGCTGTCGATCTTCAACCGGGCGGGGCGGATGTTCAGCATCGGGCTGGCGAACCTGATCAATATCTTCGACCCGGCGCTGATCATCTTTTCCGGCGAGCAGATGCGCTACGACTTCCTCTACGGCGCGCGGGTGCTGGAGCAGATGCGCGAGAACGCGCTGCGGCTCGACCGGCCGCCGCCGCAGATCCGGGTGCACAAATGGGGCGGGCGGCTCTGGGCGATGGGGGCGGCCGCGCTGGCGATCGACGGGCTGACCGATCGGGTGATGACGGAGGCGGGGGTGGCGCGGGTATCGGAGGCGACGCGCTAGGGGCGAGGAGCCCGTGCATCAGGGTGACGCGAGGCGGGCTCGTGACCGAATGCTGGTCTGCGGACGGCTTGCTGAAGCATCCGACACCGGGTCTGCAAGAACAATTTGGGGTGACGATCGGTCTCGGCATCTGGTAAAGCCGTGGGCATCAGAAACGGCAACAAGAACAGGGAGAACGCATGAGACACCATATCGCACGCGCCGTCGCGCTGGCGGGGCTCGTGGCGCTCGCAGCGCCCGCGACCGCGCAGGAACAGCTGTCGATCGCGACGGGGGGCACGGGGGGCGTCTATTTCCCGATCGGCGGCGGGATCGCCGAGTTGATCAACAACCATGTCGAGGGCTATGGCGCAGTCGCGGAAGTCACCGGCGCCTCGGTGGAGAACATGGGCCTGATCAGCCGGGGCGACAGCGACTTCGCGCTCGCGCTCGCCGACACGGTGATCCAGGCCTACGAAGGCACTGGCGCCTTCGAGGGACGGCAACTGCCCGAGCTCAGGGCGCTCGCCTCGATCTATCCTAACGCGATCCAGATCGTGGCGCTGGCGGATTCGGGGATCACGAGCCTTGCGGACCTGCGCGGCAAGCGGGTCTCGGTCGGCGCGCCGGGGTCGGGGACGGAAGTGAACGCCCAGACGATCCTGACGTCGAACGGCATCACCTACGACGACATCACGGCGGAGCGGCTGAACTTCAACGAGACCGCGGACGCGCTGCGCGACGGGGACATCGACGCGGGCTTCTGGAGCGTCGGGCCGCCCACCAGCTCGATCCTGAACCTCGCCGTGACACGGTCGATCGTGCTGATCCCGCTGAGCGAGGAGGAGATCGCCAATGCGCGCGCGGCCGAGCCGGCCTTCGCGCCCTACACGCTGCACGCCGGCATGTACGAGGGCATGGACGCGGACGTGGCCTCGATCGGCATCCCGAACGCGCTGGTGGTGCACGAGGAAATGGACGAGGAGCTCGCCTACCAGGTGACGCGGACGATCTTCGAGTTCGTGGACGAGCTGCGCGCGATTCATCCGGCGGCGAACGACACCACGGTGGAATTCACGATGGAATCGACGCCGATCCCGCTTCATCCCGGCGCGATCCGCTATTTCGAGGAGATCGGCGCCGAGATCCCGGACCGCCTGCGCCCTTGAGCGCAGGTCGCGGAGGTTGGCCGGGATCGACCCCGGCCGCCCTCCTGCTCGCGATGCTGACGTTCTGGCCCGCGCAGGCGGGGGAGGTGCGGCTCAGCGTGACGGATGCGGCGGGGGCCGAGATCCTCGCGGCTGATCTGGACCGCGAGACGCGCTGGTGCCTCGTCTGGACCCATTCAGTGAAGGGTTTCGAGGTCGAGGACTGCTTTCGGCAGGATGCGGGCGTGCTGATGCTGGAGCGCAGCCACCAGCCCGATTTCGCCGCGGGGCTGGGCGATATTCCCGGCCGGGGCCAGGTCGTGTCCGACGGGGCGGGCGGCTACTGGATCGAGGGGATCGACGCGCCGCTGCCGGGCGATGCGGTGCCGCTGCGGATCGGGACGGCGGCGGTGAACCACCGACTGCGGATCGGGGAAAGGGAATGGAGCCTGAGCGCACGCGCCCCGGGCGCGAGCGCGGTGCTCCGGGTGGAGTTTTCCAATGACTGAAGCGACGGACAACGGCGGGCTGGGCACGCGCGGACGGGGCACGATGCTGACGGCGGTGATCGCGACGGTGGGCGTGACGCTGTCGCTCTTCCAGCTCTATTCGGCGGGGATCCAGCCGCTCGGGCTGTTCTATCAGCGCTCGATCCACCTCGGCTTCGTGATGGTGCTCGCCTTCCTGATGTTTCCGGTCTGGGGGACGCGGCGCGCCCGGGGCCCCGTCGGCTGGGCGATCGATGCCGTGTTCCTGATCGCGGCGGTGTCGAGCGGCGGGTACATCGCGCTGTTCCTCGACGACATCATCGCGCGGGCGGGGTTCTGGAACCAGACGGACATCTGGATGGGGATCATCGCCACCGTGACGGTGCTGGAGGCGGCACGGCGGGCGGTCGGCTGGGGCATGACGGCGATCGGGGTGATCGCGATTGTCTATGCGCTGGCCGGGCCGCGCGGCGCGCTGCCGGGGCTCGGCGAGTGGCTGCCGGGCGTGCTGGCGCACCGGGGCTATTCGCTCGACCGGCTGGTCGGCACGCTCTACCTCGGGCAGGAGGGGATCTTCGGTCTGCCGCTGGGGGTGGCGGCGACCTATGTCTTTGCCTTCGTGCTGTTCGGCGCCTTCCTGGAGGTGACCGGGGCGGGGAAGTTCTTCATCGACCTCGCCTATGCCGCCACCGGACGCCAGAGGGGCGGGCCGGCGAAGGCGGCGGTGATCGCCTCGGCGGGCATGGGCTCGATCTCGGGCTCGTCGATCGCCAACGTGGTGACGACGGGCGCCTTCACCATCCCGCTGATGAAGCGGCTCGGCTACCGTCCGGCGCAGGCCGGCGGCATCGAGGCGGCGGCCTCGACGGGCGGGCAGATCATGCCGCCCCTGATGGGCGCAGGCGCGTTCCTGATGTCGGAATACACGCGGGTGCCCTATCTCGAGATCGTCGCGGTCTCGGTGTTCCCGGCCGTGCTCTACTTCGGCACGGTCTATCTCTTCGTGCATCTGCAGGCGGTCAAGCAGGGCATGACGGGGATGCAGGCCTCCGAGCTTCCCAGGGTGGGACAGGTGCTGCGCGAGGGCTGGCACTACCTCCTGCCGCTCGGGGTGCTGGTCTGGCTGCTGATCTCGGGCCTGTCGCCGATGCGGGTGGGGTTCTGGGCGATCATGTCGATCATCGCCGCGGCGGGGGCGCGCGGGCTCTGGGTTCTGCTGACTGGCGGCGACCTCAGCGGCGGACGGATCGCCGGGGCGTTCCGGGACGCGGTGGTGCTGCTGTGGCGGGGGCTGTCGCTCGGGGCACGGAACGCAGTGCAGGTCAGCATGGCCTGCGCGGTCGCCGGGATCATCGTGGGTGTCGTGGGGCTGACCGGGCTGGGGCTGAAGTTCTCGGCGATGATGATGGCGTTCTCGGGCGGCAACATCGTTCTGGCCCTCCTGATGGTGGCGATCGCGAGCCTGATCCTGGGCCTGGGGCTGCCGGTGACGGCGGCCTATATCGTGCTGATCGTCCTGGTCGGACCGGCGCTGACCACGGAATTCGGTATCCCGCTCCTGATCGCGCATCTGGTGGTGTTCTGGTACAGCCAGGACTCCAACGTGACGCCGCCCGTGGCGCTGGCCGCCTTCGCCGGCGCGGCGATCGCGGGATCGAAGCCGATGGAGACCTCGTTCCAGGCGTGGAAATACGCCAAGGGCCTGTACCTGATTCCGCTCTTCATGGTGTTCAACCCCGAGATCATCTACGGTGGGTCCCTGCCCTACGTGATCTGGACCGGGCTGATCGCGATCCTCGCCCTCGCCTGCTTCGCGGCGGCGCTGGAAGGGTACCTGTTCGGGCCGATGGACATGGTGTCGCGGCTGGTGGTGGTGCCGGCGACGGTCGCGATCTTCTGGCCGGTCTTCACGATCGAGATCGCGGGGGCGGCGGCGCTGGGGGCGGTCGTCGCCTGGAACTGGCTGGCGGCGCGGCGGACCGCGCCGGCCTGAGTCGGAGTAGCGCGTCTCCGCAGACACCGCCGGCAGCCGTTCGGGCGTGACGGTGCTGAGGTCAGGTCCGTCGATATCGGGGATCGTGTACGCGTGAGCCGCGCGGGGCCGGATCTGGGCCCCGCGCGGTCACCTCAAAGGAAGGTGAGACCGATCGAGATGATCGCGCCGGTCAGGAGGAGGTGCATGAGGCAGAAGCCCATCACGTCCTTGGCGCGCAGCCCGGCGATCGCGAGCATCGGCAGGGCCCAGAACGGCTGGACGAGGTTGGTCCAGGCATCGCCCCAGGCCACCGCCATCGAGGCCCGCGCCATGTCGACGCCGAGCGCCTCGGCCGCGGGCAGGATGACCGGCGCCTGCACCGCCCACTGGCCGCCGCCCGAGGGCACGAAGAAGTTGACGATGCCCGCGGAGAGGAAGGTCCAGAAGGCGAGCGTCTGGGCCGAGGCGAAGCCGATCAGCCAGTTCGAGATCGACACGGCGAGGCCGGAATTGACCATGATCGCCATGATGCCGGCGTAGAACGGGAACTGGATGACGATGCCCGCACCGCCCTTCACCGCCTCGTTGAGCGCGAATAGCAGGCGCCGGGGCGTGCCGTGCAGGATGATGGCGAGGATCAGGAAGACGAAGTTGACGACGTTGAGCGTGAGCCCGCCGCCGCCCGCGAAGTAGGAGACGATCCAGGCGAGGCCGGCGGCGCCGACCAGCCACGACAGGATCGGCGTGGTCTCGAGCCAGTCCGACGCGGTCTCCGCCGGGCGGTCGTCCTGCTCCGGCTCGGCGAGTTTCTTCGGGTCGACATAGACGCTGTCGGCGGACGAGGGCACCATCATCCAGTTGACGAGCGGGATTGCCACGAAAAGCGCGGCGACGATGGCGAGGTTGAAGAACGCGAAGATCGTCTCGCCGGTGCCGATGATGCCGGTGATGTTCTCGAACGGGTGGCCGGGAGTCGCGATGGCCAGCGGGATCGAGCCGGCGAGCCCACCGTGCCAGACCACGAAGCCGGAATAGGCCGAGGCGATCAGGAGCCGGTAGTCGACGCGGATCAAACGTGCCACCTCCTTGGCGAAGAGTGCGCCGACCACGAGGCCGAAGCCCCAGTTGATCCAGGAGGCGGCGAGCGAGACGAGGCTGACGATCACGATCGCCGAGCCGGGGCTCGTGGCGAGCCCGGCGAGCGCGACGAGCAGGCGCTTCACCGGCGGCGTCGAGGCGAGCATGAAGCCGGTGACGAGCACGAGCAGCATCTGCATCGAGAAGGTGAGCAGGCCCCAGAACCCGTCGCCCCACATGGTGGCCACGGCCATGGGCGACTGCCCCTCGAAGGCGACGGCCGCGACGAAGACGACGATCGTCAGAATCAGGACGAAGATGTAGGGGTCGGGAAGGTAGCGGTCGACGAGCCGCACGAGCGGCTTCGAGGCGGCGGCCAGCATGGCGTTCCTCCTGTTTTTCCCTTGGTTTGCCGAATGCCCGGTGGGGATAGCGGCCCGGCCTCGGGAAGGCAAGCCGCGGGGCCGGCGTCAGCCGTCGGCGAAATGCGGGTGGCCTGTCGCGAGCGTCAGGGCGCGGTCCTCGACGTCCTCGACCCGGCGGCCCCAGCCCCGGCCGAAGACCGACCAGGTGCCGAGGCCCTGGAGGAACCGCAGGCGGCGGTCGCAGAGCGCGCGGATCATGAATTCGGGGTGCTGGGCCTCGACCGCGGCCATGGTCAGGGCGCCGATGCCCCCGTCCACGTCGACGCCGATCACTTCCTGGAAGTGGCGGATCGCGCGGCCGGTGCCGGAATTCACCCCGTAGTCGAAGAGCGCCAGGTCGACGCCCGAGGGCATCAGGTCGCCGCGCACCGGACCCCAGTAGTAGGCCTTGTAGATCGGCTTCACAGCCTCGGGCGTGAGCGCCTTGACCTCGCGCTTGGTCGCCTCACGGCCGAGCCAGCGCGACAGCGTGCCGATGGTGATGCCGAGATTGGTCGCACCGCCCGGGTCGCTGGGATGGTCGACATAGCCACCTTCATAGGCCAGCACCCGCTCGAAACAGTAATCCCAGTTCGCCTTCACGGCCCGCTCCCCTCCGCTGAACGTCGTGCGACAGTATCAGAGCGACACGATCGGCGCCACGGTTTCGCCGTCCCGGTGATCGGGCGGCGCCCCCTTCGGCCCCTACTGTATCCAGCCCTGCTCGCTGTAGTACCGCTCGGCCCCGGGGTGGAGCGGTGCGGAGATGCCCTCGGTCGCCATCGCCAGCGGATCGAGATCGGCGAGCGCGGGATGCAGGCCGCGGAAGGTCTCGAAATCGTCCAGGACCGATTTCACGACCGTGTAGACCATGTCATCGGGCACATCGGCGCGGGTGACAAGGGTGGCGCCGACGCCGAATGTCGGGATGTCCGCATCCGTGCCGCGGTACATTCCTCCGGGGATGGTGGCGCGGAAGTAGTAGGGAAAGCGCGCGATCAGCGCCTCGATCGCCGCGTTCCCGGCACTGGCGAGCACGGTGTCGCAGGCGGTGGTGGCGTCCTGGATCAGGCCCGCCGGATGGCCGACGGTGACGACGAAGGCATCCACGGCGCTGTCGCAAAGCGCCCGGCTCACCTCGGCAGGGGGGAGTTCGGCGGCGAGCGCGAAGGTCGACGGGTCCCAGCCCTTCTCGGCCATGTAGCGGTCCATCAGCGCGCGCTGGCCGGAGCCGGGGCTGCCGATGTCGACTCGCTTGCCGGCGAGGTCGTCGATGGTGGCGATCCCGGCGTCGGACCGTGCGACGATGGTCAGCGGCTCGGCATGGAGCGACATGACGGCGCGCAGGTCGCCGTAGGGGCCGGCTTGGGCGAAGGCGCCCTCGCCGCTGTAGCCGGTGGCCTGGACGTCGGACTGGACGATGCCGAATTCGAGATCGCCGGCCCGGATGGCTTCGACGTTGGACACGGAACCGCCGGTGGACTCGACCGAACAGCGGATGCCGTGCTCGCGCCGGTCCTGGTTGACGAGACGGCAGATCGCGACGCCGACCGGGTAGTAGACGCCGGTCACGCCCCCGGTGCCCATCGAGACGAAGCGCGGGTCCTGGGCGATGGCGTCGCCGGCGGCGAGCGTGCCGGCGACGAGGATCGCGAGGCCGGCCGTGGCGAGGCGGGATTGCTTCATTCCTGTCCCCTGTCGTTTGGTCCTGCGGGTCCGGGGGCAGATTGTGCCGCCGTTCGTCCGGTAAGCCTAACGAAAGCGATTCCGGCATGGCAACCGCGCCGGTCCCTTGCCGGTGCCGCGGGTTCGTCGCAGGATCACCCCGTCCCCGGCGAGTCGCAGCGAGTGAACGATGCCCCATTCCCAGAGCCACCCGCTGGAGTTCCGGGAGTTCGTGCCCAAGCTGATCGTGGTGCTGCGCGAGGGTTATGGCGCGGCGGCACTGCGCGCGGATCTGGTGGCGGGGCTGACCGTGGCGATCGTGGCGCTGCCCCTGTCGATGGCGATCGCGATCGCCTCGGGGATGCCGCCGTCAGCCGGGCTCGTCACGGCGATCGTCGGCGGGTTCCTGGTCTCGGCACTCGGCGGCAGCCGGTTCCAGGTCGGCGGCCCGGCCGGCGCCTTCATCGTGCTGGTGGCCGGCACGATCGCCGAGCACGGCGTCGCGGGGCTGATCCTCGCGACCTTTCTCTCGGGTCTGATGCTGATGGCGATGGGGGCGCTGCGCCTCGGCAGCTACATCAAGTTCATCCCCTATCCGGTGACGGTCGGCTTCACCGCGGGGATCGCCGCGATCATCTTCGCGAGCCAGATCGTGCCGCTCTTCGGCCTGACGCTGGCCGGGCCGGAGCCGGGGCCGCTGCTCGAGAAGCTGCCGGCGATCGGCGCGGCGCTCGGCACGATCAACCCCGCGACCGCGGCAGTCTCGGCGGGATGCGTGGCGGCGATGCTCGCGATGAAGCGCTGGCGGCCGGGCTGGCCACGGATGCTGGTCGCGGTGGCGGGGGCCTCGGTCGTGGTCGCGGCGCTCGGTTTGCAGGTCGAGACCATCGGCACGGCCTTCGGCGGCATCCCGGCGGGACTGCCCGCCCCTGCCCTGCCGGCCCTGGACCCGGGACTGATGCTGGCGGTGCTGCCGAACGCGGTCGCCTTCACCCTGCTAGGTGCCATCGAGTCGCTGCTCTCGGCGGTGGTGGCGGACGGCATGACCGGGCGGCGGCATCAGTCCAACATGGAGCTGGTGGCACAGGGCGCGGCGAACCTGGGCGCGGCGGTCTTCGGCGGCTTCTGCGTGACCGGGACCATCGCGCGCACCGCGACGAACGTGCGGGCCGGGGCGCGGGGGCCGGTGGCGGGGATGGCGCATGCGGGCTTCCTCCTGCTCTTCGTGCTGGTGGCCGCACCGCTCGCGAGCTTCATCCCGTTGGCAGCATTGGCCGCGGTGCTGGCGCTGGTCGCCTGGGACATGATCGAGAAGCCGGCCTTCGCGGCGCTGCTGCGGTCGTCCTGGGGCGATGCGGCGGTGCTGCTGGTGACGCTCGGCCTGACGGTGTTCCGCGATCTGACCGAGGCGATCGTGGTCGGTTTCGCGCTCGGCGCGATGCTGTTCATCGGGCGGATGTCGACGGCGGTGGCGGTCGAGGCGCATCGGCCGGAGGCACCGCGCACCGCCTATGACCCGGCCGAGGCGACCGATCCGGCGGTGGTGGTCTATCGCATCCGGGGCGCGGTGTTCTTCGGCGCGGTCTCGGCGGTCGGCGCGGTGCTCGACCGGCTGTCGGTGCGGCAGAAGGCGATGGTGATCGACTTCGCGGAGGTGACGCTGGTGGATTCCTCGGCCGCGCACATGATCGAGGGACTGGCGGCCAAGGCGCGCCGGGCGGGGGTGCGGATCTATCTGACGGGCACGACGCCGGCGCTGCGCCGCGAGTTCCTCGCGCATGGGCTGCGCCGGCCGCTGGTGCACTACGCGCCGAGCATCGAGGTCGCGCTGGAGCGGGCGCACCGGACGGCGGGGGCGGGCTGGTCCGCCGGGGCGGCGGCCGAGGCCGCCGCGGGACGGCCGGTCAGTCCTTGATCTCGTTCACGAGAGCGGCGTTCAGCTCGCTCGAGTTCAGCTCGCCGCTCCGATCAGGTCGAGCCGGGTCGCCAGATCGTCGATGAGGGCTCAGGCCCAGCGCCATTCCCGACGACCTTCATCGGGAACGGCAAGTGCCCGTCGCGCCGGTCAGGCGACGGCGCGAGCCAGAGCGCAGTGCTTCCAGAGCGCCTCGAGAGCACGCACGAGCTTGTCGAGATCGGCGTCGGTATGGAGCGGCGAGGGCGTGAAGCGCAGCCGCTCGGTCCCCTTGGGCACGGTCGGGTAGTTGATCGGTTGGACGTAGATCCCGTAGTCGTCGAGCAGGATGTCCGAGATCATCTTGCACTTGACCGGATCCTTCACCATCACCGGGACGATGTGGCTGGGGTTCGACAGGTGCGGGATGCCGAGCGCGTCGAGCCGGCGGCGGAGCTTCGCCACGTTCTCGCGCTGCTTCATGCGCTCGGCGTCCGAGTCCTTGAGGTGCCGGATCGAGGCGCGGGCACCGGCCGCGACATGCGGCGGCAGCGCCGTGGTGAAGATGAAGCCCGAGGCGAAGCTGCGCACGAAGTCCACCAGTGCGGCCGAACCGGTGATGTAGCCGCCCACGACGCCGTAGGCCTTGCCGAGCGTGCCCTCGATCAGGGTGACGCGGTCCATCAGGCCGCGTTCCTCGGCGACGCCGCCGCCCCGCGGGCCGTAGAGGCCGACGGCATGCACCTCGTCGAGATAGGTCATGGCGCCGTGACGCTCGGCGACGTCGAGGATCTCCTCGATGGGAGCGATGTCTCCGTCCATGGAATAGACGCTCTCGAAGGCGACGATCTTCGGCCGGGACGGGTCGAGATCGGCGAGCCGGCGTTCGAGGTCGCGCGGATCGTTGTGCCGCCAGATGCGCTTTTCGCAGCGGGCATGGCGGATACCCTCGATCATCGAGGCATGATTGAGCGCGTCCGACAGGATCACCGCATCGGGCAGCTTCGCGCCGAGCGTGCCGAGCGAGGCCCAGTTCGAGACGTATCCGCTCGTGAAGAGGAGCGCCGCCTCCTTGCAGTGCAGGTCGGCGAGCTCCTGCTCGAGCAGGACGTGGTAGTGGTTGGTGCCCGAGATGTTGCGGGTGCCGCCCGCGCCCGCCCCGCAGCGGTCGAGCGCGTCGTGCATGGCGGCGAGCACGTCGGGGTGCTGGCCCATGCCGAGATAGTCGTTCGAACACCAGACGGTGACGTCGCCCTCGCCCTCGCCGCAGTGCCGCTTGGCGCGGGGGAAATCGCCGGCGTACCGCTCCAGTTCCGCAAAGACGCGATAGTTGCCCTCCTTCTTCAGGGCATCGAGCTCGGAGCGGAAAAGGGCGTCGTAGTTCATCGGTGTATCCTTCGGGTCTACGTCAGGGTCCGGCGCGCGGGCGCCGCAACCGAGTCCCGGTCCGTCCGGGATTTAGCCGCTGGAAGCGCCCAGGTCCACAGGGCTGCGTCCGGAAGCGGCAGGACCATCATCCAGTGCTCAAAAAGCGCAAGCGCGGTGAGGGTGGCGAGTAGCATGAAGCCGATGGCCGCACCGCTGCCCGCCGGCGCATCGATCATGCGCTCGATCCAGCAGGCGGTGGCGAAAGTGAGCAGCGTCACAGACCAGGGGAAGAATGCGTTCATCGGCGCCTTGCGGAAATGGGTGGAGAGGTGGCGCACCGGGCTCGGCAGGAATTCCTCGTTGATGTTGGGCACACCGAGATAGACATTGATCTTGGCGGTTATCCGTGCGGCGAACAGGACGACGAAGGTCCACATCCCGAACTGGTTCGGCGCACCCTCGGATACAAGGACCAGGGCCACGGTCGAGCCGATCAGCGCCATTTCGGAATAGGCGATGGTACCCCAGGCGCGCAGGAAGCGGTGCCAGCCGGTAAGGCCCGGCGGGCAGGGCCTCGCATAGGGCCCGGTGATCACGCCCGCAAGAAACGCGAGCTCGAACCAGCCCCAGATCAGGATCGCCGAGCCGAAGGCGATGTAGACCCCCATGACCGAGGGATCGCCGAGCGAGCGCCCGATCCCGGCGAGGCCGAGACCGAGCAGCGGCAGGGAGAGCACGACGGCGTTGAAATAGCCGTCGCGCCCGCCGCGGTCGGCACGGGAGACGACATAGAGGATCGCCCCGGTGGAGAACCACCAGACGAAGAGGACGAAGAGGCCCGCGATCCAGATGCTGTCCATCCCCCGGTCCGCTCAGTAGGCCGGTTGCAGCCGGCTGCTTTCGGGCAGCACGTTCTTCTTCACCGGGATCGTGTAGAGTCCGACGAAGGCCGCCACCGCCCGGGCGCCGCAGACCACGGTCCGCAGCTTGCCGGTGATGCCGCCCTGACGCTTGGCCTCGTCCATGTCCTCGGCGATGCGCCGCATGCGTGCGAGGCCCTTCTTCCAGCGGGGGTTGTCGAGGTCGATCTCGACCGGGAAGACCTGCCGGCTGATCTCGGTGGTGATGCGGAACACCTCGGCGTCGTACCAGTCCACGTCGACGCCGAGCGCCTTGTGGAAGGCGGGCCGGGCGTGGTCGCGCACGTGCATGGTGGCGAAGACCGCGATCAGGAAGAAGCGGATCCAGAGCTTGTTGCGGCCTTCGAGCAGATGCGGGTTCGCGCGCATCAGGAGCGCGAAGGCCTCGCCGTGGCGGAACTCGTCGTTGCACCACTCGCGGAACCACTTGAAGATCGGGTGGAACCGGAGCTCGGGATGCTTCTCGAGGTGGCGGTAGATGGTGATGTAGCGGGCGTAGCCGATCTTCTCGGAAAGGTACGTCGCGTAGTAGATGAACTTCGGCTTGAAGTAGGTGTACTTCTTCGCCCGGGTCAGGAAACCGAGGTTGACCGCGATGTTCGCCTCGCGCAGGGCGTCGTTGATGAAGCCGGCGTGGCGGGCCTCGTCACGCGCCATGTAGTTGAAGAGCTCGCAGATGTCGGGGTTCTTCCCGCGGCGCTTCATCTCCTTGTAGAGCACACAGCCCGAGAATTCGGCGGTGAGCGAGGAGACGAGGAAGTCGACGAATTCCTTGCGCAGCTGCGGTTCCATGGCGTCGAAATCCACGGGATCCCAGTCGGCGGTCTTCTTGAAGTGGGTCTTGTTCGGATCCGACTTCATCTCAGCGATCAGCTTGTCCCATTCGGCGCGGACCCGAGTGACGTCGAGCCTGTCCATCTCGTCGAAGTCGGTGGTGTAGAACCGCGGCGCGAGCATCGTGGTCTCGACGGCCATCTCGGTCGTCTCGTTGACGGTGGCCTTGGCCAGTTCGCCCGGGTTGATCTCGGCGATCGCGTTCATAGCCGGATCTCCTCGGAAAAGCTGAATTCGCAGAGTTCCATGAACTCCAGGTCGCCGGTCAGCCGGGTCCAGGCCCGCTCGAGCAGGCTGGCGCGGGTGATCGTGGCGAGGCGCTTCTCGGTCACGACCTCGCCATAGGGGGCCATGATCGGCTGGCCGTGGACCAGCACCTCGTCACCGGGGTGCACGACGGCGCCGTTGTCGAAGCGCACATGGGCGTGCAGGCTCTCGAAGCGGTGACTGACCTCGACGGTGCAGGGCGCCTCCTCGCGGGATCGGGTGAACAGACCTGGCATTTGCTCTCTCTCCTCCATGCCGGTATGCGGGTGGTCTCGCGCCTACTCCAGCAGAGCGGCGAAGGCCTCCCTGTTGGTGTCGCCGAAGCTGATCAGTTCGACACGCCATCCCGTCGCAGGGTCCCGAAGGCCGAGACGGCCATCGGCAAAGCGGACGATGCGGACGGGCGGATTGCCGTCGATCTTCTGCAGCATGCGTTCGCGGGCGAGGGCGCGATGCACCCCGCTGATGAAGCCCGCCTCCATCGGGCCGAGTTCCGCGATAACGGTTCCGTCTTCGGAAGTCACTGTCGCCCCGCCGTCGCGCGTGCCCATGATCTGGATCAAGCGCTCCTGCACGATGGCGACGTCGTCGTTGGGCGTCGCGGCCGGCGGCATGCCGGTCAGCCGCGCGAAGGTGACCATCACGAGGCTGAAGAGCACGATCGCGACGATGGCCTTGAGGAGCGCGGGCGGGATGCGCTCGTCGGCCCGGCGTCCGGTCGGCTGGTGGAAAAGGCTGGGCGTGCTCATGGCGTCCTCGTCATTCGGCGGCGATCGGACGGGCGGCGCCCGGCTCGGCCACGATCTCGGAAACCCGGGCCTGTGCCGCCTCGGCCAGCAGCCCGGCCACCTTCCGCGCTTCGGGGATGCAGCGCAAGGCCGGTTGCGTGCGACCGATGCGCCACGGCCGCACATGCGGCCAGCAGACCAGATAGGAGAAGCGCGTGTCGCCCTTCAGGTCGAGGACGATGGTACCGGTCCCGCCCGGGCCCATCGACAGGTCGGCCGAGGCGATCCAGCGATAGGGAAGGTTCAGCGTGACGGTCAGCGCCGCGCCGATCCGCATGGCGACCCGGTGCGTCGTGAGCGTGTAGACCGTGGCCCGGGCCATGATCCAGGCCATCAGGGCGAGCACCCCGACCGCGACCGCACCGATCACCACGTACCAGGAGGCGGCGACCAGCCCCTCGGCGAGCCCCTCGCGCGTGCCGATCACCCAGCCGCGCCAGAGCGCCAGCGCGGCGAAGTAGGCGGCGACCAAGTGGGCGTTGAGCGCAGATCGCGCCAGCGCCCACCAGTCCGGCGAGCCCTGCCACAGGATGTGCTCGCCTTCGGGCGGAACCTCGGGCAGACCTCGGATCGGCTCGACCTTGAAATCCTCGTGCGGCATGGGCTGGCTCCCTTCAGCTGGCGGGCTCGAGGACCGGTTCGCGGCGGTTGGCGGCGAAGAGCTTGCCCCCGGCATAGTAGGCCGAGATCATGTCTTCCTCGAGCTTCGTGACCTGGCCGTCCGACTTGGTCCTGGGCACGTCCCGGAACTGGTCGGCGGCGATGGAATGGACCACCACGCCCTTCCAGGTGATGCGGGCGATCGGCATCGGGATCAGGCGGGTGTCGCCGCTGCCGAGATCGACCTCGAGATAGCGCACCATCGCTTCTGGAACGTCGATCCACATGTCGGTGACGGTGCCGGCGATCTCGCCGTCGCAGGCGATGACCGGCATGCCGCGCGGATCCCGGCCTGCGAAGTGGCTGAAGCCCTCGGCCGACCGCATCGGGCGGATCTTCGGATGGTTGTGCCCGTCGAGCTCCGGCTCGTCCCGGCGCATCGCATAGGCGGCCGGCCCCACCCCGTCGAGCATCGGGTTGGCGCCGGTGGGCTCGTAGGCGCTGCCCCCGCCTTCCGCGACCGGGCGCATGTTGAACGTGCGGGTTTCCTTCTCGCCGTTGGGGAAGCTGACGCTGCCCCGGCCGTTCGGCAGGATGAAGGTCTTGGGGGCCGGCATGCCGAAGGTGGCGCCGGCATCCGAGCCGTCCTCGTTCTCGGTCGGATAGCCCTCGCGCTGGTTCTCGCGCTGGAGGTAGATGACGAGGCCCGCGAAGAACAGCCAGAACGAGTAGAGCGCGACCTGGGCAAGGTCCACGTTTCCGAAGAATGTTGCAGTCATAGCGCCCTCCTTTGGGAAGCTCAGGTCGGGAATTCGCTGAGGCCGAATCCCCGGTCGTCGGGAGTTGCGGTGGAGCGCGCGGGACCGGTGCGGACCAGCGGGCCGATGGCAACGAGGGTCAGGGCGAGGAGCCCGATCTCGAGGTGGTAGACGAAGGAATAGCCCACGAAGGGCGTCTGCATGCCGGGTCCGAAGGCGCCGGACATGGCGTAGTGGCCGACGACGTCCCGGATCGCGCCGCCGCCGGCGATGGCGAGGCCGGTCGCCGTGGCCTGTGCCGCGCCCCAGGCCCCGAGTGCGAGGCCGGAGGAGACGAGACCGACGCGGGGCAGGTTCATCACCGCGGTCAGCATCGACACGCCGAAGAGCCCGGAGCCGAAGCCGATCAGCGCAGCGCCCGCAAAGAAGAGCGGCGTCGATTCGAGGGGGGCGGCGAAGATCACCGAGGAGAAGGCGACTACGCCGGCCATGATGCCGTATGCGGCGATCCGGAAGCAGTCCCGCCCCCGGCCGAGCCAGCGCGCGGCGAGGCCGAAGCCAGCGAGCGCGCCCGACGCCCAGACGGCGGTGAGCGTGGTGGTGGCCCCGACGCCGAGGCCGAGGATCTCGCCGCCATAGGGTTCGAGCAGAACGTCCTGCATGGAGAAGGCGGCGGTGCCGAGCGCGATCACCGCGATGATGCGAAGGACGCGGGGCTGGCCGATGAGCTCGTAGAGTGCGTCGGAGAAGACCGGCCGCGGCGCGGCGCGTTCCTCTCGGCTCATCGGGTTCATCTTCTCCTGCTTCCAGAGAGCGACGAGGTTGAGCGCCAGCGTCACGACAGCGGCGCCCTGCAGCACCTGGATCAGGCGGATCTGGCTGAAGTCGCGCAGGAGGAAGCCGAAGGCGAGCGCGGAGACCGCCATGCCGATCAGGAACATCACGTAGAGAAGCGCGACGACGCGGTGGCGCTTGTCCGGCTCGGCCTGGTCGGCGGCGAGCGCGAGGCCGGCGGTCTGGGTCATGTGCAGGCCGAGACCGGTCATCAGGAAGGCGGCGGCGGCGAGCACCTCGCCCGCCCATGTCGGCCCGTGCGTCTGGTCGCCCGAGAGCAGGATCAGCGAGAAGGGCATGAAGGCGAGCCCGCCGAACTGATAGAGCGAGCCGAACCAGATGTAGGGCACCCGCTTCCAGCCGATCGCCGAGCGGTAGGTGTCCGACCGGAAACCCATCAGCGCGCGGAAGGGCGCGACCAGCACCGGCAGCGCGACCATCGAGGCGACGAGGAAGGCGGCGACGCCGAGCTCGACGATCATCACCCGGTTGAGCGTGCCGAGCAGCAGCACCGTCGCCATGCCCACCGAGATCTGGAAGAGCGCGAGCCGCAGGAGCCGTCCCAGCGGCAGCCCGGCGGAGGCCGCGTCCGCGAAGGGAAGCAGGTGCATGCCGAACTGCGTGAGGGGATGGCGCTCGCGGCTCATCTCGGCATGAGCTCCAGGGCCTCGGAGATGTAGAAACCGGAGGTCACGCGCTCGACCGGGGCGAGGCGCCAGCCGGTGCGGGGGGCGAGTTCTGCGGCGAGACGCGCGGCGCTGACGGGTACGATGGCCGGCGAGCGGTCCGAGCGGGGAAAGGCCTTGCCGACGAGGTGCATGGCCTGCAGCGCGGGCGTGGCGGGCGCGACCGTGAACACGACCCCCTGCCGCGTCCGGGCGGCGAGCGACGCAAGCACCGCAGCGATGTCGGGCGCGCGGTAGTGGATGAGGCTGTCCATGGCCACGACCCAGTCGAAGGTGCCGTGGGCCGGGTCGAGCATGTCACCCGCAATGAGGCGGATGCGGGGGGCGAGTTCGCCGGGCAGGCGGTCGCGCGCCACGTCGAGCAGGTTGCCGGCGATGTCGACCGCGGTGACGGTGGCGCCGCGGCGGGCCGCCTCGACGGCGAGCGCGCCCGTGCCGCAGCCTGCGTCGAGCAGGTGCTGGCCGGTCATGTCCGCTGGCAGCCGCGACAGCAGGCGCGCGCGCATGCGATCACGACCGGCGCGTACCGTGGCACGGATGCGCGAGACCGGCGCGTCCGAGGTCAGCCGGGCCCAGGTCTCGGCCGCGGTGCGGTCGAAATAGGTCTCGAGCCGGTGGCGGGTCTGTTCGTAGCTCATCAGTCGAAACCCAGCAGTTCGAAGATGCGCCGGTCCTCGAGCGGATCGGGTGCGAGCGCGTCGGTCCCGTTGAAGAGCGTCTCGGCGAGGCGGATGTATTCGCGCTGGACCGCGGCGATATCCTCTTCCTGGCTGTCCATCTCGAAGAGCGTGCATTTCTTCAGCCGCGAGCGGCGGATGGCGTCGAGGTCGGGCAGATGCGCGAGGCGCTTGAAGCCGACGACGTCGCAGTAGCGGTCGACCTCGTCGGTGTCGCGCGAGCGGTTGGCGACGCATCCGGCGAGGCGGACGTTGTAGTTCTTCGACTTGGCCTGCACCGCGGCGATGATCCGGTTCATCGCGTAGATCGAGTCGAAGTCGTTGGCGGTGACGATCAGCGCGCGGTCGGCGTGCTGGAGGGGGGCGGCAAAGCCGCCGCAGACCACGTCGCCGAGCACGTCGAAGATCACCACGTCGGTGTCGTCGAGCAGGTGGTGCTGCTTCAGGAGCTTGACCGTCTGGCCGACCACGTAGCCGCCGCAGCCGGTGCCGGCGGGCGGGCCGCCGGCCTCGACGCACATCACGCCGTTGTAGCCCTCGTAGACGAAATCCTCGGGGCGCAGTTCCTCGGCGTGGAAGTCGACGTCCTTCAGCACGTCGATCACCGTCGGCATCAGCTTCTTCGTAAGTGTGAACGTGGAATCGTGCTTCGGATCGCAGCCGATCTGCAGCACGCGCTTGCCGAGCTTGGTGAAGGCGACCGAGAGGTTCGAGGAGGTGGTGGACTTGCCGATCCCGCCCTTGCCGTAGACGGCAAAGACCTTCGCGCCCTCGATCTTCTGGGTCGGGTCGAGATGGACCTGGACGGAGCCTTCGCCGTCACCCCTCAGCGTCGGCGGCCGGATGTCGAGCGGGCTCATGCGTGTCTCCTCATTCCGCCGCGATCTCGGCGGGGTTGATGCCTTCAAGCGTGTCCTCGAGTTCCTCCGCACCGCGGCGCAGGGCCTCGAGCGTGGCTTCGTCGGGTTGCCAGTAGGCACGTTCGTGGGCTTCGATCAGGCGGTTGGCGACGCGGGCCGAGGCCTGCGGGTTCAGGCTCGCGAGGCGGCGGCGCATCGCCTCGTCGAGCACGAAGGTCTCGGTCAGGCGCTGATAGACCCAGGGCGCGACCTGGCCGGTGGTGGCAGACCAGCCGAGGGTGTTCGTCACCTGCGCCTCGATGTGGCGCACGCCCTCGTGCCCGTGCCTCAGCATGCCCTCGAACCACTTGGGGTTGAGGGCGCGGGTGCGGGTTTCGAGCGCTACCTGTTCGGAGAGCGTGCGGACCTTTCCGTCGCCGCGCGTCTGGTCGCCGATGTAAACCGGTGTCTCGGTGCCACGCGCCCGCTTCACCGCCCGGCCGATGCCGCCGAGCGTGTCGAAATAGTGGTCGACCGTGGTGACGCCGAGCTCGACCGATTCGAGGTTCTGGTAGGCGAGTTCCACGTCGGCCAGCATCGTCTGCATCAGCTTCGCGGACTGGACCGGGGCGCCCGTGCGGCCGTAGGCGAAGCACTTGCGCTTCTCGAAGGCATCCGCGAGTTCGCTCTCGTCCGTCCAGGCGCCGGAATCGATCAGCTGGTTGACGTTCGAACCGTAGGCGCCCTCGGCGTTCGAGAAGACACGCAGCGCAGCCGTCTCGAGATCGCAGCCCATCTTCGCGGCATAGTCGAGGGCGTGGGCGCGCACGAAGTTCCGGTCCAGCGGCTCGTCGGCGCTCGCGGCGAGGAAGGCCGCCTCGGCCAGCATCCGGGTCTGGAGCGGCAGGAGGTCGCGGAAGATGCCGGAGAGGGTCATCACCACGTCGATCCGCGGGCGGCCGAGCTCGGCGAGCGGCACCAGTTCCGCGCCGCAGAGCCGGCCGTAGCCGTCGAAGCGCGGGCGCGCGCCGATCATCGCCAGCGCCTGCGCGATCGGGCCGCCGTCCGACTTGATGTTGTCCGCGCCCCAGAGCACCAGCGCGATCGAGCGCGGAAGCTGCGCGCCGTCCGCGGCGTGGCGTTCGAGCAGCCGGCGGGCCTGTGCCGCGCCATCCTTCAGCGCGAAGGCGGTCGGCATGCGGAAGGGGTCGAAGGCGTGGAGGTTGCGCCCCGTCGGCAGGATCTGCGGCGAGCGCAGGAGGTCGCCGCCGGGCACCGGGCGGATGAAGCGGCCGGCGAGCGCGCGGAGGATGGCCGGGGTCTCGGGGTCCTCGGCGAGGAGCCTGCCGGCCCGGGCGAGCATGGCGGGATCGGCGCCCTCGACCTCGGCCATGGTCGCGATCAGCTCGGCACGCTCGGCCTCGGTCGGCGGCGTGCCCACCACGTGCAGGCCGTGCGGGATGAGCGAGGTCTCGAAGTCGATCAGGTCGCGCCAGAGCCGTTCGGTCGCGCGCACGGGGTCGGCCCAGGCGGGCTCGGCGGCGCAGAGGTCGAGCTCGGCGGCCTGGGCCTGGATAAGGAGGGCGAGATCGCGGGCTTCAGGCGCGCGCGGAGCGAGGCCCCGCCAGCGGTCGAGCGAGGATTTCAGATCGAGAAGACCCTTGTAGAGCCCTGCCTTCGTCACCGGAGGGGTCAGGTACGTGACGATGGTGGCGCCGATGCGCCGCTTGGCGAGGGCCGATTCGGAAGGATTGTTCGCGGCGTAGAGATAGACGTTCGGCAGGTCGGCGATCAGCCGGTCGGGCCAGCACTGCGCGCCGAGGCCGGTCTGGCGGCCGGGCATGAATTCGAGCGCGCCGTGCATGCCGAAATGCAGCACGACATCGGCGCCGAAATCCTGCGCGAGGTAGCGGTAGAAGGCGGTAAAGGCGTGGGTCGGGGCGAAGCCGCGCTCGAAGAGCAGGCGCATCGGGTCGCCTTCGTAGCCGAAGGCGGGCTGGATGCCGACGAAGACATTGCCGAACCCGGCGCCGAGCACGAAGATCCCCGCGCCGTCGGACTGGTGCCGGCCGGGGGCGGGTCCCCACTGCGTCTCGATCTCGCGCAGGTAGGGTTCGCGCGCGACGAAATCGTCGGCGGCGATCCGGGCGGCGACATTGGCGGGCTGGCCGAAGCGCGCGGCATTCCCTTCGAGGATTTTGGCGCGCAGGTCGTCGACGGTTGCGGGCGGGTCGAGGTCGTATCCTTCGGCCTTCATCGCGTGCAGCGTGTGGTGAAGGCTTTCGAAGACGCCCAGATAGGCGGCGGTCCCGACCGCCCCGGCGTTTGGCGGGAAGCCGTAGAGCACCACCGCGACCTTGCGCCCGGCGACCGCGCTGCGACGCAGCCGGACCTTGCGCGCGACGCGCTCGGCAAGTCGTTCCACCCGCTCCGGACAGGGGCGCATCACCCGGTCGCAGGCCGAGCCGTTGCAGCCGCGGCCGCAGCCGTTGCAACCCTCGGCGCCGATCCGGCCGCCGAAGATCATCGGCCCGGTGGCGCCGTCGATCTCGGGGATCGCCACCATCATCGTGGCCTCGACCGGCGACAGCCCGGCGGTGCCTGCCTGCCACTGCTCCAGGCGCTGGAACTCGAGCGCATGGGCGGCGACATAGGGCACGTCGAGTTCGGCCAGCACCTCCTCGGCTGCGGCGGAATCGTTGTAGGCGGGGCCGCCCACGAGGCTGAAGCCGGTGAGCGACAGGAGCGCGTCGATCCGGGTGGTGCCGCCGGAGCGGAAGAAGGCCTCGATCGCGGGACGGCCGTCGAGGCCGCAGGCAAAGGCCGGCAGCACGCGCAGGCCGCGGGCTTCGAGGGCCCGGATCACGGCGTCATAATGTTCGGTGTCGCCCGAGAGCACGTAGGCGCGCATGAGCAGCAGGCCGACGGTGGCGGTGGCGCCGGCCGGGCCGGCGATCTCGGCGGGGTCGGTCGTCATGCGCGCCGGCAGGTCGGGGTGGTAGAGCCCGGTCTCGGGGTAATCGATCGGCGCGGGCGCCTCGAGCTCGATCGCGCGCGCGCCACGGGCGTAGCGGCCGACGAGATAGGCGACCATCGCCTCGACGTTGTCGTCGGAGCAGGCCAGCCAGTACTGCATGCAGAGGAAGTAGGCGCGCAGGTCCTGGGCCTTCCCGGGCAGGAACTTCAGGATGCGCGGCAGGCGGCGCAGCATCGCCATCTGGCCGGCGCCGGAGGAATCGCCGGGCTTCTTTGCGCCGCGAAGCTTCTTCAGGAGGCCGAGAACGCCGGTGGCGGGCTGGGCCATATCGAGCCGGCCGAGCTTCGTGAGGCGCACCACCTCGCAACCCGAGATCAGGCAGACCATGGCATCGCAGGCGTCGCGGCGGGCTTCGAGGTCGGGCAGGACGGCGCGGATATGCTCGTCGAGGAAGAGCATGGTCGCGATGATGATGTCGCCCTCGGCGATGGCGGCGCGGGCGCGGGCGAGCGCGACCGGGTCCTCGGCCCATTCGGCGGCGGCATGCACGCTGAGGCTGAGGCCGGGAATGGTGTCGGCGAGACGGGCTTCGGCGCGCGCCGCGGGTCCCGCCACATGGGCGTCGAGGGTGAGGATCACCACCCGCGTTGCGGGTCCTCCAGCCGAGGGGGGCTCAGCGGGCAAAATGGGCTTTTGCATCATAGAGCGTCTCGATGGAGATGGTGGTCAGGCCGCGGTCCGCGGCGAAGCTCTCGGTGTTGCGGCGCGCCTTGCCACGCACGAAGAAGGGGATCTTGCGGAGTTCCTTTTCGGCCTCGGTCGCCCAGACGATCGGCGCGCCCGAGGGGGGTGCGGCCTCGGAGGGCATCGAGCCCCCCTCGGCCGCCGCCGGCGCAGGCTGCGCGGCGGGTGCATGCGCGGCGAGGTGGCTCGGGCCGGCGGAGTCATGGAACTCGAAATCGTCGCGGAACATGGTCAGGAGATGTTCCTCGAGCCCCATGACCAGCGGGTGGATCAGGGTGTCGAAGAGCACGTTCGCGCCTTCGAAGCCCATGACCGGCGAATAACGGGCCGGGAAGTCCTGGACATGGACCGGAGCGGAGATCACCGCGCAGGGGATGCCGAGACGCTTGCCGATGTGGCGTTCCATCTGGGTGCCGAGGATCAGCTCGGGATGGGCCGCGGCGATCGCCGCCTCGACCTCCAGATAGTCGTCGCTGATCAGCGGCTCGAGGCCGAGCCCGCGTGCGGCCTCGCGCAGGGGCCGGGCGAACTCGCGGTTGTAGGCGCCGAGGCCGACGACCTCGAAGCCCATCTCCTCGCGCGCGAAGCGGCCCATGGCGAGGGCGTGGGTAGCGTCGCCGAAGACGAAGACGCGCTTGCCGGTCAGGTAGGTCGAATCGACCGAGCGGGTCCACCACGGCAGGCGCAGGTGGCTGTCGTCGGCGGTCAGCGGGCGGCCGAGGATCTCGCCCACCTCGCGCACGAAGTCTCGGGTCGCGCCGACGCCGATCGGCACGGTGCGGGTGTACTTCTGCCCGTTGGTCCGTTCGAGCCAGCGGCAGGCGGGCTCGGCGGTCTCGGGGTAGAGCATCACGTTGAACTCGGCCGCGGCGAGGCGGGCGAGATCAGCCGGTGTGGCGCCGAGCGGGGCGACGACGTTGACGCCGATCCCCATCGAGGCGAGCAGGCGGGTGACCTCGGCGACGTCGTCGCGGTGGCGGAAGCCGAGCGCGGTCGGGCCGAGGATGTTGCAGGTCGGCGCGGGATTCGCCGCGCAGGGCTGCGACAGGTGGCGGACGAGCTGGAAGAACGTCTCGGCGGCGCCGAAGCTCTCCTTCCGCTGGTAGGAAGGCAGCTCCAGCGCGATCACCGGCACGGGAAGCCCCATGGACTCGGCGAGGCCCTGAGGGTCGTCCTGGATCAGCTCGGCGGTGCAGGAGGCGCCGACGATCAACGCCTGCGGGCGGAAACGCTCGTATGCGTCCCGGCACGCGGTCTTGAAGAGCTCGGCCGTGTCCGAGCCGAGGTCGCGCGCCTGGAAGGTGGTGTAGGTGACCGGCGGACGATGGTCGCGCCGCTCGATCATGGTGAAGAGCAGGTCCGCGTAGGTATCCCCCTGCGGCGCGTGCAGGACGTAGTGCAGGCCCTTCATGGCCGTAGCCACACGCATCGCGCCGACATGCGGCGGGCCCTCGTAGGTCCAGACCGTCAGCTTCATGGGCGCACCTCCGCCCTGGCCATGCCGGCGAGGATCGCGCGGCGGCGCAGCGGCCGGGCGAAGAGGCCCGCGAGGTCGCCCGCCTGCTCGTAGCCATGCACCGGGGTGAAGACGAGCTCGATCGCCCATTTGGTGGCGAGTCCCTCGGCCTCCAGCGGATTCGCGAGACCGAGGCCGCAGACCGTCAGGTCGGGGCGCGCGGCGCGGCAGCGGTCGAGCTGGCGGTCGACGTCCTGTCCCTCTGAGAGCACCGGTCCCGTCGGGATCAGCGCGAGCTCCGGGTCGAGATGCCCGCGGTGCAGGTAGGGCGTGCCGATCTCGAGCGGAACCATGCCGCATTCCCGGGCGAGGAAGCGGGCGAGCGGCACCTCGAGCTGGCTGTCGGGGAAGAAGAAGACCGAGCGGTCGCGCAGCGGCCCGGCGGCCGCGGCCACCGCGGCGCGGGCCCGGGCGCGCGGCGCATCGGTGACCCGGGCGAAGGTGGCGGCATCGACGCCGAAGGCCGTCGCCGCGGCGGCGAGCCAAGCGGTGGTACCCTCCTCGCCGAAGGGAAAGGGCGCCGGCAGATGTGTGCCGCCGCGGCGTTCGAGCGCGGTGGCGGTGTCGCCGAGGAAGGGTTGTGCAAGCAGGAACAGCGTGTTCGGGCCGATGCCCGGAGCGGCGTCGCGGCGGCGGGCCGGCAGGCAGCGCGCGGGAATGCCGAGCTCGGCGAAGAGTCGCAGGAACTGGTCCTCGACCACGTCAGGCAGGGCGCCGACGATCAGGAGCTCGCGCGCATCCGTGTCGGGCAGGACCGGCACCATCGCGGCGAGGCAGGCATCCTCTCCCTGCGTGAAGGTCGTCTCGATGCCCGAGCCGGAATAGTTCAGCACCCGCACATGCGGCGCGTGGCGGGCGCTGAGCCGCTCGGCCGCGCGGGAGAGGTCGAGCTTGATCACCTCGGAGGGGCAGGAGCCGACGAGGAAGAGCTGACGGATGTCGGGGCGACGCTCGAGCAGGCGGCCGACCTCGCGGTCGATCTCTTCCTGGGCGTCGGCGAGCCCGGCGAGGTCCTTCTCCTCCATGATCGCGGTGCCGAAGCGCGGCTCGGCGAAGATCATCACCCCCGCGGCGGACTGCAGCAGATGCGCGCAGGTGCGGCTGCCCACGACGAGGAAGAAGGCGTCCTGCATCTTGCGGTGCAGCCAGATGATGCCGGTCAGGCCGCAGAACACCTCGCGCTGGCCGCGCTCCTTCAGGACCGGCGCGTCGAGGCAGCCCCGCTGCGCATCGAGGGTCAGGGGCCGGTTCATGCCGGCAGCCCGGCGGGAGCACTGGCTGCACCCGACTCGAGTCTGGCTGCGCGCAACTTCAGGAGGAACTGGGCGGCGTTGACGACATAGAGGGCATAGGCGGCGAGCGCGAGGGCCATCTCGCCGCCCGACGTCAGCGCGCCGGTGAAGAGCACGACGAGATAGGCGGTGTGGAGCGCGATCACGACGAAGCTGACCACGTCCTCCCAGAAGAAGGCGGGGGCGAGCAGGTACTGGCCGAAGACCGCCTTCTCCCAGATCGCGCCGGTGACCATGATCGTGTAGAGGAGCAGGGTCTTGACCAGGATCGAGACGGTCGCGGCCTCGTAGCCCGCGCCGGTCGCGAGGTAGCGCAGCACGAGACCGAGGCTGACCAGGAACACGGCGAACTGGACGGGTGCCAGAATCCCCTGCACGAGCGTCCAGGGCGTCGCGTCACGGCGGCGACGTTGCTCGGGCGTGTAGAGCGCTTGCTTTGTTCGGGTATTTCGGGCCGGTGCGGTCACGTCCCCTCCCCGGGCGCTGGTCTGTTTCGGGAAGCCTAACGTTCGGGTGGAGTATGTCAACTTAAACTTACATACAGTAAAGCTGACACCGGCTCGTGGGACGCGACGGCGACGCCAGGAAGTGCCGCGATTTCCGCTTGTTGCGGCTGAAAAACGGCCGATCCGGATCCGCTGGAGGATGAGTCGGCGTGACAGGTCCGGTGTCTGTCAATAGAATTTGACATAGAGGGGTCCGCGTGTTCTGATCGAATGGCGGTGAATCGAGTTTCCGAAACTCAGGCGCATCCCCGGCACAGGGGCCGTCCGCAGCAGGAAGGTATCGAATGCTGAGAGTCGGCACCCTTGACATGACGACCGGCGAGGCGGTTTCTGCCGGCGGGCCCTCGTCGGCCTTCATCAAGCAGGCTCTGGGGAACCTCTTGCTCGAAAGACAGATCGACGGAACCGGGAGCGTCGCCGTCGAACATCTCTGCGCGGCGCTGGTGGGCGACGCACCGCGGCTCGCCGTGGCCTATGTCGAACGGCTGCTCGAATGCGGCGTCAGCGTCGATGCGCTCTACGAGACCTTCATCCCGCGCGCGGCGGCGCGATTGGGCGAGATGTGGATGGAGGATCTGCTGCCGTTCACGGCGGTGACGCTCGGCATGGCGCGGCTGACCGAGGTCTATCGCGGCCTGAGCCCGATCTTCATGAAGAACCGCGCACCCGTGCGGCGCGCGCGCCGGGCGCTCTTCGCCGCCACGCCGGGCGAGCATCACACGCTGGGCGTGGTGATGGCCGCCGATCATTTCCAGCGCCGCGGCTGGAGCGTGCAGGTGGAGCTTCAGGCGGGGCGCAGGGACCTCGAGCGAATCGTCCGCGACAACCCCTTCGACGTGATCGGCCTGTCGGCGGGCAGCCGGCGGATGGCGCCGGTGGTCGAGGAGACCGTGGCCACGATCCGCGCCGCCGCGAGCCCCGACACGCGCATTCTCCTCGGCGGCGCACTGGTGTCGCTGGAGCCGGGCATCGCCGAGCGCATCGGCGTCGAGGGCGCCCGATCCGCGGCGGAAGCATCGCTGCAGGAATGCGAAAGAGGCTAGATTCCGCGCCGCCGCGGGCTTAATGGCTGATGGCACGAGGCGACAAGCTTAACCATCCCAGGTGATTGGGCGGTGACTTGAACAAGAACGGCCACATTCTCCCGGGTCTGGACGGGTTCGCCGACATCGATTCCGGCACCTTCAAGTCGATGATCGTGGCGGCGTCCGACATCGCGCTGCTGGTTACGGCCGACGGGATCGTGCAGGACGTCTATTTCGGCGCGGAGATGCGGGCGGCGAACGACGTGGGCGCGTGGACGGGCGCCGAAATCCGGGAGATCGTGACCGAGGAATCGCGCGACAAGATCGACGACATGCTGTCGAAGGCCGCGGCCAACGAGGCGCCGCGCTGGCGCGAGATCAACCACCTGACCCCCGAGGGCGGCGAATTCCCGGTCCGCTATGCCGCGGTCCGGGCCGGGCCCATGGGCAATGTCATCCTGCTGGGCCGCGACATGCGGATGGTCGCGCAGCTGCAGAGCCGGCTGGTGCAGGCCCAGCTGACCATGGAGCAGGACTACGAGCGCATCCGCCAGATCGAGACGCGCTACCGGGTGCTGTTCGAGACCACGCGCGAGGCGCTGGTGATCGTCTCGGCCGAGACCGGGCGGATCGTCGACGCGAACTCGGCGGCGGGGCGGCTGTTCGCGCGGGAAGTGCAGGACCTGACCAACCGGATCTTCGCCAGCCGGTTCGATCCGGCGAGCCAGCCCGAGCTGGCCGCGGCGCTGGCCACGGTGCGCGAGCGGGGGACGGAACGCACGATCCTGCTGCGCAGCAAGGGCGATCAGGCGGAGCTGAGCCTCGACATCCTGCTGTTCCGCTCGGTGAAGGAGACGCTGTTCCTCGTGCGGATCACACCGCGCGGGGCGCGCGGCGCGGCGGACGAGGCGCTCGACCGGGCGCTGTCGCTGCTCTACCAGAACGCGGGCGACGCGATCGTGCTGACCGACGCCCAGGGCGTGATCCTGAACGCCAATACCTCGTTCCTCGCCATGGCCGATGTGGCGGTTGCCGAGAGCCTGCGGGACCGGAGCCTGGGGGAATTCCTCGGCCGGCCCTCGGTCGATCTGAACGTGATGATGACGAACGCCCGCCAGCAGGGGCGGCTGACGGTCTATCCCACCGTGCTGCGCAGCGCCTATGGCGTCAGCATGAACGTCGAGATTTCAACGACCTATCTCGAGGACACCGGCAGCTACGGCTTCGTGATCCGCGACGTGAGCCGGGTGGCGCCGGGCCGGGGGAACGGCCAGGGACCGGGCGTCTCCTCGGAGGCGATCGAGCATGTGATCGAGCTCGTCGGCTCGACGCCGCTCAAGGAACTGGTGCGGGGCACGACCGACGTGGTCGAGAAGCTGTGCATCGAGACGGCGATCAAGCTGACCGCCAACAACCGGGCGATGGCCGCCGAGATGCTGGGCCTGTCGCGCCAGAGCCTCTACGTGAAGCTGCGCAAATACGGGCTGATCGAGCACGAGGACTGATCCCGGCCCGCGTTAACCGCCGGTTGCGGAATCGTTGACCACCCGTTTCGAAAGCGTTGATGGCCGGGGGCGATTCACCCGGTATTCACCTGTCACGACAGGGTGTCATTCGGGTGCTATTTGGGTGCTATTTTGTTTGGCGAATATGTCGGGATTTCGCGCTCAGAGCGGCGGGACGCCCGCCCGGATCGCCGCCGAGAAGCCCGGCCCGGTCCCGTCGTATTCCACCTGCGCCGGAAGCAGCCCCAGCCGGGTCAGCTCGTCCAGCGGATAGCGCCTGTCGATCGAGCCGTGGTCCCGGAGATAGCCCGGCAGGTAGCCCGACAGCACCACGCGCCAGTCGAGCGGCATCCCGGGCGTGACCCGGTCGGCGAGCTTCCAGACGATCGTCGTGCAGTTGTCGAGGATCGTGCGGTAGAACCGCGGCCGCTCGGCCAGCGCGTTCGCCGCCGCGACATATTCGAGGAAGAGCTCGCGCATCACCCTCCGGTCGAGGCGCAGGCGATAGAGATGCACCCGGTTGCCCTGCTGGACGCTGGTGCGCAGTCGCAGCGCGTCGCGCTCGTCCGCTCCGGTGATGATCAGCTCGTAGGCCTTGAAGAACCCCGCGACCGACGAGAAGACCTGCCCCCGCGTCGGCCGGATGCCGATGGAGAAGACGATGTGCTCTCCATCCTCGAAGCCGAAGGACACCATCGTGTGGGCGATCGCCGGCCCCGCCCAGTAGGTCAGGATGATGTCCATGCTGGCGATGGTGGCGAGATCGTATTCCCGCGTCTCCCAGCGTTCCGTCGCCTCGGTCGGCGTCTGCCAGTCGAAGTTGCGGACGTTTTGCAGCACGATCCGGTCCGGGTCGGCGGGATCGATCGCACCGGTCAGGAGTTCGGCCACGTCCGGCTGCCAGTCGCGGTCGTTGGTCGGCCGGATCGACATCCACCAGAGCGAGAACACCGCGACGCAGGCCAGCACCGCGACGAGCCCTGCGCCGGGGCCTCTGCGGACCGCGACCACGAGCGCCGCGATCAGCGCCGCGTTCCAGACCGCGATCCAGAGCGGCGCCGGGCTCGCCTGGAACCATAGCCCCATGGACACGACCACGGCAGCGGCCAGCGCCGCCAGCACGAGGACCACCCAGCCCGCCCACCACAGGACCGGCCACCGCGCGCGCCCGCTCATGCGCCGGGATCGTTCCCGAGCCGGATCGGCTGGCCGTGCGGCGTCGCCTGCGCCGCGCGCTGCCAGGCGGCGGCAGTCGCCGCGACCGCGCCGGGCGCAGCGATGCCCTTGGCCGCGACCAGCCGCTCCAGCGCCCGGAGCCAGGCGGCGTAGTAGCCATCCGCCCCCGGCGCCTGGTCGCGCAGCTCGTGGCCGAGGGCCTCGGCCCATTCGCCCCAGCCGAAGGCGCCGCGGTCGTGCAGGTGCACGGTCAGGGCGAAGGCCTTCGCCTGCCAGGGGGCGGTGAAGGCGGGCTCGCCCGCGCCGTCGACCGGCTGGCCGGGCAGCGGTTCAGGCGGGTTCAAGATAGCTCTCCCAGGCGTCGATCGAGACGCTCAGCCGCGGGTCGCCGTCGCGACCCCAGAGTTCGCGCCCGTCGAAGACCACGGTGTAGAGCCATTGCGGCGCCTCGCCGAGCCCGTGGGCGTTGGTGTCGGGGAAGACGTGGAAGCCCTGCACCGCCGCGACCGTGCCGCGCTTGCCCCGGGCGTAGCGCGGCAGGCGGGTGTGGGTCGCGGGGTTCATCACCGCGGTGCGCACCGCGTCGCCCGCGGCGAAGGCGGGCCGGGTGGCGCCGGGGTCGCGGTCGGCGGGGCCGCCGCGCGCGAGCGTCGCGGCGACATCCGCGGCCTTCAGCACCCGCTTCGGTGCCGTGCCGGGTCCGGCCGCGTGGCCGGCGCGGAGTTCCTCCGCCATGACGAAGCCGTGCCGGATCAGGAGCGCCTCGAGCGCGCGGATCCAGATCTCGTAGTAGCTGGCGTTGTAGTAGATCGCCGGCGGCAGGCTCTCCCGCGCATGGCGGCTCTCGTCGATGGTCCAGTGGCCCATCGCCCCGGCGGCGAGGGTGAGCGCCAGCGCCCGCCGCTCCCAGGCCGCATGGAACAGCGGCTCGTCCGGCTCGGGCGCGACCGGGCCGAAGCCGTGCTGTCCGCCGAGGTCCTGCGGCCCGTTCACGGGTTCCGCGCCAGTCCGGCGCCGATCATGCTGTCGCGGGTGACGAGGCCGGCGAGCGCGTCCTCGTCCCACCCCTCGGTGCCCGCGGGCCGCATCGGGATCACGAGGTAGCGCAGCTCGGCGGTGGAGTCCCAGACCCGCACGGCGGTTTCCTCGGGCAGGGTCACTCCGAATTCGGCCAGGACGCCGCGCGGGTCGATCACCGCGCGCGAGCGGTAGGGCGGCGACTTGTACCAGACCGGCGGCAGGCCGAGCACGCTCCACGGGTAGCAGGAGCAGAGGGTGCAGACGACGAGGTTGTGCTCGTCGGGGGAGTTGAAGACCGCGCGCATGTGCTCGCCCTGCCGGCCGGTGTAGCCGAGATGCGCGATCGCGGCGGTGGCGTCGCGGGCGAGCCAGTCGGCATAGTCGGGATCGGCCCAGGCGCGGGCGACCACTCGCGCGCCGTTGCGCGGGCCGACCTTCGTCTCGTAGGTCTCGATGATCGCGTCGAGCGCGGCGGGGTCGACGAGGCCCTTTTCGGTCAGCACCGTCTCGAGCGCCATGACCCGGGCGGTCATCGGGTCGAGATCGCTGCCGTGGTGGTGGTCGTGCCCGTGCTCATGGTCGTGATGGTCGTGCGGCATGGGCCCCCCATGGTCCCGGCGCGATTGCCCTCCCCCGCGCCGGCCGTTACAAGGCTTAGCAGACGCATGGCGCCCTGAACAGGACCCCTCCCCCGTGAGCGACACCCCCGACGACATGCCCGACGAGACGGGCCCGGAAGCGACCCCGGAAGGCGGCGGCCCGGCCCGCCCGACGCCCTCGGGCCCGACGATCTCGATCGAGTCCGAGATGAAGACGTCTTATCTCGACTACGCGATGAGCGTGATCGTGAGCCGGGCGATCCCGGACCTGCGCGACGGGCTGAAGCCGGTGCACCGGCGCATCCTCTACGCCATGCACGAGACCGGCAACACCCACGACAAGCCCTATCGCAAGTCGGCGCGCCCCGTCGGCGACGTCATGGGTAAGTACCACCCGCATGGCGACAGTGCGATCTACGACGCGCTGGTGCGCATGGCGCAGGACTTCTCGATGTCGCTGCCCTTGCTCGACGGGCAGGGCAACTTCGGCTCGATGGACGGCGATGCCCCGGCGGCGATGCGCTACACCGAGGTCCGCATGGACAAGCCGGCGGCGTATCTGCTGGCCGACATCGACAAGGACACGGTCGATTTCCAGCCGAACTACGACGGCAAGGACATGGAGCCGCGCGTCCTGCCGGCGCGCTTCCCGAACATGCTGGTCAACGGCGCGGGCGGCATCGCCGTGGGCATGGCCACGAACATCCCGCCGCACAACCTCGGCGAGGTGATCGACGCGACGCTCGCGCTGATCGAGAATCCCGACCTGACGGTGGCGGACCTGATGGAATACATCCCCGCGCCGGACTTTCCGACCGGGGCGCTGATCCTCGGCCGGGCCGGGGCGCGCAAGGCCTATCACGAGGGGCGGGGCAGCGTGATCATCCGCGCCCGCACCCGGATCGAGGAGATCCGCAAGGACCGGCTGGCGATCATCGTCTCGGAGATCCCCTATCAGGTGAACAAGGCGACGATGATCGAGCGCATCGCCGAGCTCGCCCGCGACAAGAAGATCGAGGGCATCGCCCATGTGCAGGACGAGAGCGACCGGTTCGGCGTGCGGGTGGTGATCGAGCTGAAGCGCGACGCGACGCCGGACGTGGTGCTGAACCAGCTTTTCCGGTTCACGCCGCTGCAGACCTCGTTCGGCTGCAACATGCTGGCGCTGAACGGCGGCCGGCCGGAACAGCTGGACCTGCGCAAGTTCCTGACCGCCTTCATCGCCTTCCGCGAGGAGGTGGTCGCCCGCCGGACCGCCTTCGAGCTGCGGAAGGCGCGCGAACGCGCCCATGTGCTGTGCGGTCTCGCCGTCGCGGTGTCGAACGTCGACGAGGTCGTCGCCACGATCCGCGCCTCCGCCGATCCGGCCGAGGCGCGCGAGCGGCTGATGACCCGCGCCTGGCCCGCCGCCGACATCGCGCCCTACATCGCGCTGATCGACGACCCGAGCCACCGGGTCGCCGAGGACGGGACCTATCACCTGTCCGAGATCCAGGCCCGCGCCATCCTCGACCTGCGGCTCCAGCGGCTGACCGCGCTCGGGGTGAAGGAGGTCACCGACGAGCTGGAGGAGCTCGCCGGCAAGATCACCGACTATCTCGACATCCTGCGGTCGCGCGCGCGGATCATGGGCATCATCTCCGACGAGCTGCGCGAGGTGCGCGAGCTCTTCGCCGTGCCGCGCCGGTCGGAGATCGTCGACTGGGACGCCGATCTCGAGGACGAGGACCTGATCGAGCGCGAGGACATGGTCGTCACCGTGACCCAGGGCGGCTACATCAAGCGCACGCCGCTGACCGAGTACCGGGCCCAGCGCCGCGGCGGCAAGGGGCTCGCCGGCATGGCCACGAAGGAGGAGGATTTCGTCACCACCCTCTTCGTCGCGAACACCCATACCGCGCTGCTCTTCTTCACCACCGAGGGCATGGTCTACACGCTGAAGTGCTGGCGGCTGCCGCTCGGCGGGCGGAACGCGCGGGGCAAGGCGATCGTCAACATCCTGCCGATCCCGCCGGGCGTGTCGATCGCCGCGATCATGCCGGTCGACGTGCCCGAGGAGGACTGGGCGAGCCTGCAGATCATGTTCGCCACCTCGGACGGCGACGTGCGGCGGAACGCGCTCGACGACTTCACCAACATCATGCGCAACGGCAAGATCGCGATGAAGCTGCCCGAGGGCGTGCGGCTGATCAACGCGCGGATCTGTTCGGAGACGGACGACGTGCTGCTGACCTCGCGCATGGGCAAGGCGATCCGCTTCCCCGTCACCGACGTGCGCGTCTTCAAGGGCCGCGAATCGACGGGCGTGCGCGGCATCCGGCTGGCCGAGGGCGACCGGGTGGTGTCTATGGCGATCATCCGGCATTTCGAGGCCACGGCCGAGGAGCGTGCGGCCTATCTGAAGATGCGCCGCGCGGTCGCGGGCGCGCCGGAGGAGGAGGTCGAGGTCGAGGAGGGCGAGGAAGCGGTCGCCACCGAGGCCTTCGAGCTCGGCCAGACGCGTTATGTCGAGATGTCCGAGGCCGAGGACCTGCTCCTGACCATCACCGAGAAGGGCGCGGGGAAGCTGTCGTCGAGCCACGACTATCCGGTGCGGGGCCGCGGCGGTCAGGGCGTACAGGCGATGGACAAGGCGCTGCGCGGCGGGCCGCTGGTCGCGCTCTTCCCCGTGGAGAACGACGACCAGATCATGCTGGCCACCGACGGCGGCCAGTCGATCCGCTGCCCGGTCGCGGACATCTCGTTCCGGTCACGCTCGGCCGGCGGGGTGCGGGTCTTCGCCACCGCCGAGGGCGAGCGCGTGGTCTCGGTCGCGCTGATCGCCGAGGCGGCCGAGGAGGCCGGCAGCGGCGAGGAGACGCCGCTGGCCTGAGCCGGGCGGGGCGCGCGCGTCTTTCGCGCGCGCCGGTGACGCGGTCACGCGATCTTCGCCGTTCCGTCACTCCTGCGTCACATCGGCGCGATCAACCTTCCCCCGACGCGGCCCGCCCGCCGGCCCCGCCCCTGCGCGGTCCGGCGGCCCGGACGCGATCCGCAAAAGGGGGACAACTTCATGACGAGACTGACCGCAACGGCATTCCTCGCCACCGCCGCCGTCCTGGCGCTGGCCGCCGCACAGCCGGCGGCGGCGCAATGCGTGACGGGCGGCGCGGTCGGGGCGCCGACCATAACCTGCGGGGCCGAGACCACGCCCGGCACGCGCGTGGTCAGCGGCGCGGACAACCTCACCCTGAGCCTCGAGGCGGGTGCCGCCCTGATCAGCGCCACGCAGCGCGCGGTCCAGCTGTCCGGCACCGGCCAGACCCTGCTGAACCTCGGCCGCATCGAGAGCGGCGGCGACAACGACGGCATCCGCAGCACCGGGGGCTCGGGCCTGACCGTCGACAACGGCGGCGAGATCATCGGCACCGACCGCGGCATCCGCCTGACCGGCGGCGAGGGCGGCTTCACCCTGATCAACCGCGAGGATGGCGTGATCAGCGCCCGCCGCCAGGCAGTGCGCGTCGACACCGAGGGCGCGGTCATCATCCCCGACACCACGGTCACGAACCACGGCCTGATCTACAGCAGCGAGGGCCGCGCCATCCAGGCGCGCGGCCCGAACACGACCGTGATCAACCACGGCACCCTCATCGGCAACGAGGAGGTCGTCGAGGGCCGCGAGAACTTCACCCTGATCAATCACGGCCTCATGGCGATCGAGGGCCTGAGCTGGGATCCGGCGACCCGGAGCTGGACGGACGCCGGAGCGACCATCGACGAGGACGGCTTGCAGCTCTCGGGCGGGGTCGTGCACAACCACGGCACCATCCTCGCCACCGACGACGGAATCGACATCGACGAGGGCCATGTCCACAACCATGCCACCGGCGTGATCGTCTCGGCCGCGCCCGACGACGTGCGCAGCAGCGCCGCCGTCGACGTCGACCCGACCTACCAGTTCAGCGACGACCGCCTGCCGGAACGGCCCGCGGGCGCGCTGACGATCGTCAACGAGGGCTACATGGAGGGCCCGCGCGCCATCGTCACCGACCTCGCATCCGAGGCGCCCATCACCATCGTGAACAGCGGCACCCTGATCGGTCGCGGCGGCGACGAGCGGGGCCGGATCGCCGTCGACCTCGCCCCGAACCAGGGCGAGACGCAGATCACGCTCCACGGCGGGAGCGTGGTGATAGGCGACATCCTCTTCGGCGCGGGCGGGCAGAGCACGCTGTTCCTCGGGCCGTTCGACGACGGCGCCCGTTTCGAGGGCGTGGTGCGCGCCCGCGAGGCCGGGACCGAGGCGATGCTGGTCGCCGCGGGCCTCGCGGAGGGGGCGACGCCGGCGGGGTCGGGCGGTTTCGACGTCGATCTCGGGGCGCTGGAGATCGGGCACATCCTCGGCTTCCTGATCCGGCCCGAGGTCTTCACGCTGGAGCTGTCCGCGGGCAGCGGCAGCGTCCTCTTTCCGTTCCTGAGTCCGAACGGCTTCGTCTTCGGCGGCGCGTATTACGATCCGGGCCAGTTCGCGGCCTTCCTGTCCGGGCAGGGCGTCGCGCCGATCCCGCTGCCGGCGACGCTGCCGCTCGTGCTCGCCGGTCTCGGCGGCCTCGCGCTCCTGCGCCGCCGCGCCGCCTGACCGGCCTGCTTCGGCCCCCCGTGTCGGTGGCACGGGGGGTTGGTGGCGTGATTGTGTTCCGATGCGGGACGATATGTTCCGTTCCGCATTGTTTGTCGCCGTCAGGGACCGTGCTATCTCCCCGCTGCAAGGGCGCGGTGTTCGCGTCCTCCGGAAAAGAGAGACGCTTCCCATGACCCAGGCCCAGGCCCCCATCGCGCTGGTTGCGCGCATCCTTCTCGCCTTCATCTTCATCACCGCCGGCTTCTCCAAGCTCGGCGACGTCCCCGGCATCATGGCCTATACCGCCTCGGCCGGGATTCCCGGCTTCCTCGGCATCGGCGCGATCGCGCTCGAGATCCTCGGCGGCATCGCGATCCTGGTCGGCTGGCAGGCCCGCTGGGCGGCGCTGGCGCTCGCCGTGTTCTGTGTGGTTGCCGGTTACCTCTACCACTACCTGCCGGCCCAGACGCTGGAAGGCTTCGCCCGCATGGGCGAGATGAACCAGTTCATGAAGAACGTCACGATCGCCGGCGGCCTCCTGATGGTCACCGCCTTCGGTCCCGGCAGCCTCTCGCTCGACGAGCGGATGTCGCGCCGCACCGCCGCGGCCTGATCCGGCCCTGACGGCAGCGAAGCCCCGGCCCGCGCGGCCGGGGCTTTTCTTTCGGGCCGGTCCGTCCTAGACCCTTGTCCATGTCAGCACTGGAACCGATCCACATCATCGGCGGCGGGATGGCGGGCTCCGAGGCCGCGTGGCAGGCGGCCGAAATGGGCGTGCCGGTCGTCCTCCACGAGATGCGCCCCGTCACCGGGACCTTCGCGCACAAGACCGACGGGCTGGCCGAGCTCGTCTGTTCGAACTCGTTCCGCTCGGACGACGACGAGCAGAACGCGGTGGGCCTCCTGCACTGGGAGATGCGGCAGGCGGGCGGGCTGATCATGGAGATGGCCGACCGCCATGCGCTGCCCGCGGGCGGCGCGCTCGCCGTCGACCGCGATCCGTTCTCGGCCGACGTGACCGCGCGGCTCGCGGCACATCCGCTCGTCACCATCGCGCGGGGCGAGATCGCGGGGCTGCCGCCGGCGGACTGGTCGAGCGTGATCGTCGCCACCGGGCCGCTGACCTCGCCCGCCCTGGCCGAGGCGGTCCGCGACCTCACCGATTCCGAGGCGCTCGCCTTCTTCGACGCGATCGCGCCGATCGTGCATTTCGACACGGTGGACCTGTCGAAGGCGTGGTTCCAGTCGCGCTACGACAAGGGCGAGACCGAGGCGGAGCGCACGGCCTATCTCAACTGCCCGATGGACCGCGTAGAGTACGAGGCCTTCATCGACGCGCTGATCGCCGCGGAGAAGACCGAGTTCAAGGACTGGGAGCGCGACACGCCCTATTTCGAGGGCTGCCTGCCGATCGAGGTCATGGCCGAGCGCGGGCGCGAGACGCTGCGCTTCGGCCCGCTGAAGCCGGTGGGGCTGACCAATCCGCACACGCCGGGGGTGAAGCCCTACGCGGTGGTGCAGCTGCGCCGGGACAATGCGCTCGGGACGCTCTACAACATGGTCGGCTTCCAGACCAAGATGAAGTACGGCGCGCAGACCGAGGTGTTCAGGATGATCCCGGGGCTGGAGAACGCGGTCTTCGCCCGGCTCGGCGGCATCCACCGGAACACGTTCCTGAACTCGCCGCGGCTGCTCGACGAGCGGATGCGGCTGCGCGCCGATCCGCGGCTGCGCTTCGCCGGCCAGATCACCGGGGTCGAGGGCTATGTGGAAAGTGCGGCGATGGGGCTGCTCGCCGGGCGGCTGGCAGCATCCGAACGGCTCGGCCGGCCTCTGGACCTGCCGCCGGCGACCACCGCGACGGGGGCGCTGCTCGCGCATATCACCGGGGGCGCGGAGGCTGTGACCTTCCAGCCGATGAACGTGAACTTCGGCCTCTTCCCGCCGCTGGAGGAGGCCCGCGGCGGGCGACGCGGCCGGCGGGAGCGGTATCGCGGCTATACCGACCGGGGCAAGGCGGACTGGCTGGGCTGGCTCGGCACGGATCCGCTGCGGAGGTCCGCGTGAGCGGGAGCGATCCGCTCAAGGACCTCGACAAGCTCGGCACGACCGAGGAGACCCGCAGCTTCTACGACCGCTGGGCGCAGACCTACGACACCCAACTTGCCCGCAGCGGTTATGCCGCGCCGCTGCGCGCCGCCGCCGCGCTCGCCGCTCATGCGACGGACCGGACGGCGGCGCTGCTCGACGTCGGCTGCGGGACCGGCATGTCGGATGCGGCCCTGCGCAACGCGGGGTTCACCACGATCGACGGCGTCGATTTCTCGGAAGGGATGCTGGCGAAGGCGCGCGAGAAGGGGATCTACCGCACGGTTTTCCGCGCCGACCTTAGCGCCGAGTGGCCCTTCGCCCCCGGTGCCTATCCGCTGATCGCCGCGGTGGGGTCGATCGGCCCCGGCCACCTGCCCGCGGTGCTGATCGACCGGATCGTGCAGGCGCTGCCGCCCGGGGGGCTGTTCGTGTTCTCGTTCTCCGACCGGGCCAAGCGCGACGCCGACTATACCGGCCGGCTGAACGAGCAATGCGACGCGGGGCCGGTGGAGTTCCTGATGCGCGAGACCGGTGCCTACCTGCCGAGCGAGGACATGCAGGCGGACATCCTCGTCTTCCGCAGGCGCTGAGGCCGGCTTGCGCCGGGGCGGGTCGCTTCCTAGGTCTGGGGCATGAACTATGTGCTCGCGCTTTTCCTGCCGCCGTTGTCGATCCTCATCGCGGGACGACCGTTCGTGTCCGTCGTGACCTTCCTGATCTGGCTGCCGGCGGTGATCTTCTCGGGCGGGCTGACCCATCCGATGTTCATCCTGCTGGCCTGGATCCTGATCTACCAGTCGGGCCAGGAGCGGCGGATGCGCCGGCTCGACCGGCGCGACGGCTGACCTGCGCACCCGCTTCGCCCCCTCGCCGACCGGGCCGCTGCACCTCGGGCATGCCTTCTCGGCGCTGACCGCCTGGGACATGGCCCAGATCGCGGGGGGCGAATTCCTGCTGCGGATCGAGGATATCGACACCACGCGCTGCCGCACGGAATGGGAGGCGGCGATCTGCGAGGACCTGCGCTGGCTCGGCCTCGGCTGGGCCGAGCCGGTGATGCGCCAGTCCGGGCGGCTGCCCGCCTATCGCGCCGCGCTCGACCGGCTGGCGGCGATGGGCGTCACCTATCCCTGCACCTGCACCCGGCGCGACATCGCCGCCGCGCTGTCCGCGCCGCAGGAGGGGGCGGGGCCGGAGGGGCCGGTCTATCCGGGCACCTGCCGCGGGCGCCGGGACGCGCCGGCGGGGGCGGCGATCCGGCTCGACATGGGCCGCGCGCTCGACCGGCTCGGCGGGACGCCCGCCTTCACCGAGACCGGGCCGGAACATGCCGGCATCCATGAACTCGACGCCGCGGCGCTGATCGCGGGGACGGGCGACATCGTGCTCGCCCGGCGGGATATCGGCACGTCCTATCACCTTGCCGTGGTGGTGGACGACGCGGCGCAGGGCATCACCCATGTGGTGCGGGGTGCGGACCTGTTCGACGCGACGCCGATCCATCGGCTGCTGCAGGCGCTTTTGGGCCTGCCGGTGCCGGTCTGGCACCACCACCGGCTGATCCGCGACGATGCCGGCCGCCGCCTCGCCAAGCGCGACGATGCCCGCGCGCTCGCCCGCTATCGCGCCGAGGGGGCGACGCCCGCGGACATCCGCCGGATGGTCGGCCTATTCGACGGGCCGCTCTAGCTCGACCTCGGCGCCGTCGCGCACCGCGGTGTAGAAGCAGCTGCGCCGGTTGGTGTGGCAGGCGGGGCCGGTCTGATCGACGATCAGGAGGAGCGTGTCGCGGTCGCAGTCGACGCGCAGTTCCACCAGCCGCTGCACATGGCCCGAGGTCTCGCCCTTGCGCCAGAGCGCCTGCCGCGAGCGGGACCAGTAGGTGACGCGGCCGGTGGCCAGCGTCTCGGCCAGGCTTTCGGCATTCATCCAGGCGAGCATCAGCACCGCGCCGTCGCGATCCTGCGCGATCGCGGGGATGAGGCCGCGCGCGTCGAACTTCAGGCTTGCGATGTCGAAGGCCGCCATGCCACCTCAGTCCACTTTTCCGACAACGGCTTTCGCCCTATCTAGGGTCGGACGGACATGCAAGGGTGGGCCATGAGCGGCACCGACGACCTGATCAAGCTCTATTCGCAGCGCATCCTCGCGCTGGCGGCCGACATCCCGCATCACGAGCGGCTGGCCGATCCGCAGGTCAGCGCGCGGAAGCGCTCGCCGCTCTGCGGATCGACGGTCACGGTGGACCTGCGGATCACCGACGGCAAGGTCAGCGACTTCGGCCAGGACGTGAAGGCCTGCGCGCTCGGCCAGGCGGCGGCGGCGGTGCTGGGGCGGAACGTCATCGGCTGCACGCGCGAGCAGATCGCGCGGGCGCGCGACCAGTTGCGCGCGATGCTGAAGGAGGGCGGGCCGGTGCCCGACGCGCCCTTCGGCGAGCTCGAGGTGCTGTTGCCGGCCCGCGACTACAAGAACCGCCACGCCTCGATCCTGCTCGCGCTCGAGGCGACGCTCGACGCCTTCGACCAGGCGCTCGCCGCCGCCTGATCGCCGCCCGTCCGACAGCCTGCCCCGCCGGGAGCACCTGGCCATGATCCGCGCCTTCGTCGCCCTTCCGCTGCCCGAGCCGGTGCTCGACGCGCTGATCGCCGCCCAGGCGGGACTGCCCGTCGGCCGCCCCCTGCCGCGCGAGAACATGCACGTCACGCTCGCCTTCCTCGGCGAGCATCCGATGCCGGTGATCAAGGACGTGCACCATGCGCTCGGGGCGATCCGCGCGCCGGAGTTCGGCCTGAGCCTCGCAGGGCTCGGGCTCTTCGGGGGGGACAAGCCGCGGCTGCTGCATGCCGAGGTCGTGCCGGCGCCGGGGCTGAAGCACCTGCGCGCCAAGGTGCTGCAGGCCGCGCGGGAGGCGGGGCTCGAATTCGACCGCGCGCGCTTTCATCCGCATGTGACGCTCGCCCGCTTTACCGCCGGCACCCTGACGCCCGACGAGACCGCGCGGCTCCACAACTTCGTGCTGCGTCGCGCGGACTTTCGTGCGGGACCGTTCGAGGCCGAACGGTTCGTGCTCTACCGCTCGCATCTCGGGCGGGACGGGTCGCATTACGAGGAAATGGCCGAGTATCCGCTTGTCGCGGACTGACTATTCACACGTCATGCGTGTGTGATAGGGTTTACTGCAACCAGGAATTGCAGGACCGCTTCATGCCATCGAACAACACATCGGCGCCGTCATCGACGAGCCGATCCGTGACCGTGCCGTGGCCGAAGGCGATTCGCGCGGGTTGCAGGACGCGCCGGCGCAGCTGGGCGAGGAGAATCAGGTCCGCGCCCTGCCCGATGGCCGGGTGCTGAGCTACACGCTCCTGCCCTGCATCCCCGGCCACGTGACCTGTTGCAGCGTCGGGCCCGAGCCGGTCCTGACCGGCTACATGCGCGGCGCCTTCCTGTTCCGCTTCCGCCGGGGGGGCAGGCTTCATGCCGCCCATGTCGGCACCGACGATACCGATCAGGAGAAGAACGCGAGGGTGAAGGCGGTCTGGTCCGCCTTTGCCGGGCGTCCGGATGTGTCCGAGGTGATGGGCTGCAACCCCGCGCTCGAACTGTCGCCGTCGCTTCTGGCGCAGATCCGCACCTCCGGCCGTGCGGTCCGGATCGCCGGCTGGTGGGGGCCGAACGGTGCGATGCGGACGGTGGTGATGGCCGGCGTGGACGGAGAGGACACGAAGAAGGAGATCTTCGCGACGGAGCATTCCGCGCTCCGCCCCTGGTCGGTGCTGCGGGGCCTGCCGGATTTCGCCGTGCCCGCGGCGGCCTGAGCCCGGCGGTTTTTCCTGCCGAAGCCGCCCTCGCCCGTGCTATGCTGCGGGATTGGAACGGGGAGGGGGCACATGCCGGCCGTCCCGGGAACCGCGGTCTCCGGACGCGCACGCGCCGCGGATGCGGAATTCGCGCTCGTCCGCCGCTTCGTCGAGGCCCGCTTCGGCGAGGGGGAGGACCCGCCGGGGACCTGCGACTTCACCTTCGGCAACCCCCACGAGATGCCGCTCGACGGCCGCGTCGCCGCGCTGCGCAACTCGATCGAGCCGCAGTGGCCCGACTGGTTCGCCTACAAGACCAGCGAGGACACGCCGCGAAGCGTGATCGCTTTGGCGCTGTCGGCGGAACTCGGCCTGCCCTTCGCGCCCGAGGACATCGCACTGACGCAGGGCGCATTCGGGGCGATCGCGCTCGCCTTCCGGCTGGTGATGGACGCGGGCGCCGAGGTGACGATCCCGGTGCCGGGCTGATTCTGCTACACCTCGACGGCGCGTGCGGCCGATCTGGTGCCGGTGAAGGTGCCGCTGGTGGAGGGCACGTTCGACCTCGACCTCGCCGCGATCGACGCGGCGATCGGACCGCGCACCCGGATGGTGGTGGCGAACACGCCGCACAACCCGACGGGGCGGATCTATCCCCGCGCGATGCTGCAGGACCTCGCGGACCTGCTGGAGGCCGCCTCCGCCCGAATCGGGGCGCGGATCTGGCTGCTGTCCGACGAGCCCTACCGGCGCATCCGGTTCGACGGTGCTGGGTTCACCAGCCCCGCCGCGGTCTATCCCCGGACGCTGATCGACTACAGCTACGGCAAGGTGCTGCTCGCGCCCGGCCAGCGGCTCGGCTATCTCGCGCTGTCGCCGCTGATGCCGGAGGCGGAGCGGTAGGCGCTGCAGGCCGCGCTCTTCCCGACGCAGATGGCGATGGGCTGGACCTTCCCGGATGCGGTGATGCAGCATTCGGTGCCGGCGCTGGAGACGGTGTCGCTCGACATGGAGCGGCTCACGGCGAAGCGCGACCGGATGTACGGGGCGCTGACGCAACGGGGCTACCGGATGGTCCGGCCCGAGGGGACGTTCTACCTCTGGGGTGCCGCGCCGGGCGGCGACGCCGCGGCCTTCGCGGCGGCGCTGGCGCAGCGGCACGTGCACGTCATGCCCGGCACGCTCTTCGACCGGCCCGGGGACTTCCGCCTGTGCCTGACCGCGACCGAGGAGATGATCGAGACTGCGCTGCCGGCGTTCGAGACGCTGGCGCCGGTGGTCTAGGTCATGTCCGACAGTATTGCGCCTTTCGCCTCGGTGACGGGGCGAACGGTACCGGCGCCGATCCCGTGCACGGAGGTCGGCGCCCGACCCGGCGGGCGTGAAGCGCCCGCCTGGGGGCTGGGCGGGCGCTGACCGTGCTGAAGCACGGTCGGGGCGTGTGGGGAGGGCGCGCCCTCTTGCCGATGCAATCCAGCGAAGGCGCAGCCCTCAGGCCGCCGCCCCGAAGATCTGGCCGCCGTGTTCGGCGAGGTAGATGCGCAGCCAGGGGGTGAAGGCCTCCGGTCGGGCGGCGATCTCGGCGCGCAGGGCGTCGAGGGCGACCCAGCGGACATCCATCACCTCGGCGGGGTCGGGCGCCAAGGCGAGGGTGGGACCGGCCGCGGCGGTGAAGAGGCTGACGACCTCGTGCTCGATCAGGCCGTTGCCGACCTCGGCCCGGTATTCCACCGTGTCGCGCGGGACGAGCCGCAGGCCGGTGACGCCGAGTTCCTCGCGCAGGCGGCGGCGGGCGCAGGCGGCCATGTCCTCGCCCCAGTGCGGATGGGTGCAGACCGCGTTCGCCCAGAGCCCCGGCGTGTGGTACTTGGCGAGCGCGCGGCGCTGGATCAGCGTCCGGTCCCCGTCCATGACGAAGACCGAGATCGCGGGATGCCGGAGGCCGCGGCGGTGGACCTCGAGCTTGTCCACCGGCTCGAGCCGGCCCTCCACCCAGGCGGGGATCGTCTGTGTCATGCCGCGGGGATCAACCTCGTCAGATGGGCGATGTTCTTGGCCATGATGCGCAGATGCGCAAGCGGTTTCGCGCGCACCAGCTTCTTGTTCATGTAGGCCTCGAAGGTCAGGCGCTGCACGTCGACGTCGCGGCAGATCGTCACGAACCGCTCGCGCCGGTCGTCGGACTTGTACCAGGTGTCCTGCATCACCCGCAGCACCCGGAACACCATCTTGTGCTCCTTCATGAAGAGCTTGCGGGCGAGCATCAGGTCCTTCGCCCGGCCGGTGGCGAGGCAGCGTTCGGCGGCGAGCGCCGCGACCTGGCCGCCGATCATCGCGTAGTAGATGCCCTCGCCCGAGGAGGGGGCGACCACGCCGGCCGCATCGCCCGCCAGCACCACGTCGCGGCCGTTGTCCCAGCGCTTCAGCGGCTCGAGCGGGATCGGCGCGCCCTCGCGGCGGATCGTCTCGCAGCCTTCGAGGCCGCTCGCCGCGCGCAGGGCGGCGGTCGCGGCCTTGAGATCCACGCCGTCGACGCCGGTGCCCATGCCGACGCTCGCCTGCTCGCCGTGCGGGAAGACCCAGCCGTAGAAATCGGGCGAGATGCGGCCGTCGTAGATCACGTCGCAGCGCACCGGGTCGTAATGCCCGTTCGCGGCCGGTGCCTTGATGATCTCGTGATAGGCGATGACGTAGGGGATGGTGTCGCCGCCCGGCACCTCGCCGCGGGCGACGTTCGAGCGCGCGCCGTCCGCGCCGACGATCAGTTTCGTCGACAGCCGCGTACTGTCGCCGCCCTTCGGCCGATAGACGACGTGGGTGCCGTCCGCGTCGCGTTCGATGCGCTGGAAGGTGCCGGTGATCCGGGTCGCGCCGGCCTCGGCCGCGCGGGCGCGGAGGAATTCGTCGAAATGCTCGCGGTCGACCATGCCGACATAGCCGTTCTCGATCGGGATATCGACCTTGTTGGCGGCGGGCGAGATCATGCGGGCGGTGTTGATGCGCGCGACGATCTGGCTGTCGGGGATGGCGAAGTCGTGGATCAGCCGGGGGGGAACCGCGCCGCCGCAGGGCTTGATCCGTCCCGCCCGATCGAGAAGCGCCACGCGGCGTCCCTGCCGCGCGAGGTGCTCGGCGGCGGTGGCGCCCGCGGGGCCGCCCCCCACGACGATCACGTCGAAATCGGACATGCTCACTCCCCCGGGCTGAGTTGCGGTTGCGGGCGGCCGACGACCCGCAGCGCCAGAAGCGCCGCGGCGACGAAGAGCATCGCCTCGAAGATGAAGACGGCCCCGTAGGCTTCCGCCGGCGTGGCGAAGCTGCGGCGCATGGCGTCGACCGCCGCGGCGCCGGCGAAGCCGCCGAAGCCCGCCGCGATGGCCTGGGCCGCACCCCAGAGGCCCATGCGCGTGCCCTCGCGCCCCGCGCGGCCCTGCCCGGCGAGCTGCATCATCGAGCCGATGGCCGCGACCGCGAAGACGCCGTTGAAGAAGCCGAGCGCGAAGACGATGGGCAGGAGCGGCGCGTCCGGCCCGGCGAGGCCCGCGGCGGCGATGCCGCTGAGTGCGGCGGCCGAGCCGAGGCAGCCGAGGACCGCCCAGAACTTCAGGCTGCCGATCCCGAGCCCGCTCGCCGCGACACCGACCGTCAGCATGCCGAGGAAGACGCCGCCGTTCTGGAGGCCCGCCATCGAGGTCGACTGGCCGGGCGTGAACAGGAAGACATGCCCGGCGAAGGGTTCGATGATCAGCTCCTGCATGAAGTAGGCGGTCATCGAGAAGAAGACGAAGATGGTGAAGTTGCGCGCCCGCCGCTCGGCCCAGATCTCGGCGAAGGCGGCGCGGAAGGGCATGCGCGCCTCGCGCTGCTCGGGCAGGTGGGTGAGCCCGCGCTCGATCCCCCACATCGCCGCCGCGGTCAGCGCCAGTGCGCCGGCGCAGACCACCGCGACGATGGCGAGAAGCCGCCCGGGCGAATAGGGGTCGAGCACCGCGCCGACGCCGCCGGCGGTCAGCGCGATGCCGAGGATCATCATCAGCCAGGTGATCGTCGCCGCCGCAGCCCGCCGCTCGGGCGCCGTCGCGGTGGCCAAGAGGGCGAGGAGCGAGGTGCCCGAGGCGCCGACGCCGATGCCGATCAGCGCGAAGCCCGCGACGCTGACCGCGAGGCCGAGCGCCGTGGCGCCCTCCATCAGCACGGTGCCGAGCGTCGCCGCCATGCCGCCCGCCGCCAGCACGGCCATGCCGCCGACGATCCAGGGCGTGCGCGCGCCGCCCGCGTCGGAGCGGTAGCCCCAGTTCGGCCGGCTGAGCTGGATCGCGTAGTAGAGCGCGACCAGCGCGCCCGGCAGCATCGCCGGCAGGGCGAGTTCCACCACCATCACGCGGTTGAGCGTCGAGGTGGTCAGCACGACCACCGCGCCGATCGCCATCTGCACCAGCCCGAGGCGGAAGATGCCGGTCCAGCCGAGATGCCTCATGGCGCACCCCCCGCCGCGCCGAGCGCGAAGGCGGTGGCGAGCATGCCGAGCACGTAGAGCGTCACGCCGGTGCCGTTGTACCAGGGCGCGAGCTTCTTCGGGTCGGTCATCAGCCGTCGCATCGCGAGGAGCTGAAGGGCGAGCGAGGCGCCGACGATCGCCGCGTGGACCGGCAGGCCCCAGTGGAGCAGGAGCGCGATCACGAGGACCTGCGGCACCGCCATCACCCGGCAGGCGAGCCGGGCCGCACGATCCGGCCCGAGCGTGACCGGCAGCGAGTTCACGCCGGTGGCCCGGTCGCCCTCGAGCGCCTTGAAGTCGTTGAGCGTCATGATCCCGTGCGCGCCGATGGAATAGAGAAGGGCCACGAGCGTGATCTGCCAGGTGGGTCCGGCGGCGAGCATGACCGCCGCGCCGGTGAACCAGGGCAGTCCCTCGTAGCAGAGGCCGACCACGCCGGGGCCCCACCAGCCGGACCGCTTCAGCCGCACGGGTTCCGCCGAATAGGCCCAGGCGCAGGCGACCGCGACCACCGTCGCGCCGAAGCCCCAGGGCCCGAGCGTCGCGCCGAGCAGGAGCGCGAGGCCCGACATGGCGAGCGCGATCCACAGGCCCCAGCGGCCCGGCATGCGGCCGGAGGGAATCGGCCGGCCGGGTTCGTTGATCGCGTCGACGTGCCGGTCGCACCAGTCGTTCGCCGCCTGGCTCATGCCGCAGACAACAGGACCCGCCAGCAGGATGCCGACCACGATCAGCGGCCAGTTCTCCGCCAGCGGCTGGCCGGAGGAGACCACGCCGCACATGAAGGCCCACATCGGCGGGAACCAGGTGATCGGCTTCAGAAGCTCGAGCACCACCGCCGGATGCGGCGTCCGCGCAACTGTCAGGTTATCGTTGACACTCATGTGTCAATTAAACACGACACTTTGGGCCTCGCCAAGGGAATAGTGCGGGACCAGGCGTCCGGGACCTGCGATTTTCCGCCGGGGCGCGACATCGCGTCGCGGCGGCCCCCGCGACAATCGGTCGCTGCCGGAGGTCGCCTGCGGACGTCGCGCGGGTTGTGCGATCCGGCCGCGGCCTGCATCCTGCGCGCAGTCCATACCGGGCCGGTTCCGCCCGGCACGCGCCGAGAGGGGAACCCGCCGTCCATGCAAGCCCAGACCGTCACCGCGTCCCCGCCCCTCCACGGCGCGGGGTGCCTCTGCTGCACGCCGTTCCTGCAGGACTTCACCCGCAGGATCAGCGCCGACCTGTCGCGCCGGACCATGATGCTGGCGCTCGGCGCGTCGGCCTCGGCGGTCGGGCTCGGGGTCTATGGCGGCGCGCGGGCCCAGACCGAGGCCCCGGCCGCCGCACCGCGGCCCACGGCGTTCACCAACATCCGGCTGTTCGACGGCCGCGCCGATTCGCTGCGCGACGGGCTCGTCGTGGTGGTGACGGGCGACAAGGTGACGGCGGTGCAGGAGGCGGCGGCGCCGCTGCCCGAAGGCGCCGACGTGATCGACGGGCGCGGGGGCGTGCTGATGCCCGGGCTGATCGGCGCCCACTGGCACGCGATCATGACCGCCGTGCCGAAGCTGACCGCGCTGACCGCGGACCCGGCCTATCTGCACATCGTCGCCGCCGAGGAGGCGGGACGGACGCTGCTGCGCGGGTTCACCTCGGTGCGGGACGTGGGCGGGCCGGCCTTCGCGCTCAAGCGGGCGATCGACGAAGGGCATGTGTCGGGGCCGCGGATCTTCCCCTCGGGCGCGATGATCTCGCAGACCTCGGGCCATGGCGACTTCCGCTCGATCAACGAGCTGCCGCGGTTTCCGGGCGACGCCCCCAGCCACATGGAGCGCAACGGCGCCTCCATCATCGCCGATGGGCGCGCCGAGGTGCTGCGCCGGACGCGGGAGCAGCTGATGCTGGGGGCGACCCAGATCAAGCTGATGGCCGGGGGCGGCGTCTCGTCGCCCTACGACGCGATCGAGGTGACGCAGTATACCGAGGACGAGATGCGTGCCGCGGTCGAGGCGGCCGCCGACTACGGCACCTATGTCACGGTGCATGCCTATACGCCGCAGGCGATCCAGCGGGCGATCCGGGCGGGGGTGCGCTGCATCGAGCACGGGCAGCTGATCGACGACGAGACCGCGGCGCTGATCGCGGAGACCGGCACGATGTGGAGCCTGCAGCCGTTCTTCGACGACGAGGACGCGAACCCGCAGCCCGACCCGGTGGCGCGGGCCAAGCAGATGCAGGTCGGCGAGGGCACCGCCACCGCCTACGAACTGGCGAAGAAGCACGGGATCGCCGTCGCCTTCGGTACGGACGTCCTGTTCGATGCGCGCCTCGCGCAGCGGCAGGGGAAGCTCCTGACCAAGATCGGGCGGTTCCATACCGCCTTCGAGGTGCTGAAGATGGCGACCTCGGGCAACGCGCGGTATCTGGAGGCCTGCGGCATCCGCAATCCCTATCCCGCGCCGCTCGGCGTGATCGAGCCGGGGGCCTGGGCGGACATGATCCTCGTGGACGGCGACCCGACCACCGATCTCGACCTCGTGGCCGATCCGGACCGGAACTTCCGCGTCATCATGAAGAACGGCGCGATGGCCAATCGCGTGGCCTGAGCCGGGCGGAGGGGCATCCCGCCGTTGAGGGCGGGATGCGAGGGCGGTCCTACTGGAGGAGTTCGGTCCAGATCTGGGTGTGGATCTGCTGGATCTCCGTGGGGCAGGTCAGGCTGAACTGTCCGGGGTCGCCGAGCCCGTCGGGGATGACGATCTCGGGCGCGTCGCGCATCTCGGCGTCCATGAATTCCTCCGACCCGGTGATGCCGTTCGCGTAGCGCGCGAAGTTCGAGAGCATCGCCGCGTGCTCGGGCTCCATGATGTAGTTCAGGAAGGTGTAGGCGTTGTCTACGTTCTGGGCGTCGGCGAGGATCATCGCGTTGTCCATCCAGACCGGATAGCCGGTGACGGGATAGCCGTAGACCAGATCCGGGTTCTGCAGGCGGGCCCGCATCGAGGCGCCGTTCCAGTAGACGCCGGCGGCGATGTCGCCCGCGGCGTAGCGGTCGACGGTGCCGTAGTCGAGCGCGAGCCAGTGCGGCTTGGCCGCCAGCAGCACGTCGCGGGCCTTGCGCAGCACCTCCATGTCGGTGGTGCAACTGTCGGTGCCGCCGACGTAGCGGATGGCGATGGCCATGACGTCCGACATCTCGGGGATGACGTTGATCTTGCCCTTCAGCTCGTCGGGCGGGTTGAGGAAGATGTCGGCGGTGTTCGGATCGCCGTCATAGACCGAGGTGTTGACGATCACGCCGGTGGTGCCCCAGAGCCAGGGCACCGAATGGGTGCGGCCCGGGTCGAAGGGCACGTCGACCCATTGCGGGTCGATGTTGCCGATGTTCGGCAGCTTCGAGCGGTCGAGTTCGAGCACCAGCCCGTCATTCACCCAGATCGGCACGTAGCTCGCCGAGGGGACGACCACGTCGAAGCCGTGGCCGCCGGCCTTGATGCGGGTGAGCGCGGTGTCGTTGGAATCGTAGTCGGTGACGGTGACCCGGATGCCGGTGTCTGCCTCGAACTTCGCGATCAGCTCGGGGCTGGTGTAGTTGCCCCAGTTGTAGAGGTTGAGCACGCCCTGGGCCTGGGCGAGCCCGGTGGAGGCCATCAGCGCGGCGAGGCCGAGGCCGAGGGTCCTTGTTCTGGTCATGGTCTTCTCCCGGTTGGTTGCAGGTCAGGGCTTCTTCCGCGACAGGAAGAAGAAGATCGTAACGGCGCAGATCGACAGGAGCAGGAAGAGCGTCGAGATCGCGTTCATTTCGGGCGTGATCACCCTGCGGAACTGGCCGAGCATGTAGGTGGGCAGCGTGTCCTGCCCGGCGGATTTCACCAGTTCGGTGATCACCACCGTGTCGAGCGAGATCACGAAGCCGAGCATGAAGCCCGCGACGATGCCGGGCGCGAGGAGCGGCAGCGTCACGTGGCGGAACGTCTGCCACGGCGTGGCGTAGAGGTCCGCCGCGGCGCGTTCGAGGGTGAGGTCCATCGTCTCGAGCCGGGCGCGGATCGGCAGGTAGGCGAAGGGGATGCAGAAGGCCGTGTGGGCGATGACGAGATAGCCCATGCCCTGGTAGCCGGTCGCGGCCTTGATCATCGCGAAGAAGATCAGGAGCGCGATGCCGGTGACGATCTCCGGCACCATCAAGGGCTGGTTGATCAGCGCGTAGATCATGGTCTGGCCGGGAAAGCGCCCGCCGCGGGTGGTGGCGAGCGCGGCCATGGTGGCGAGCACGGTGGCGATGCCCGCAGCGGTGACGGCGAGCCAGAGCGAGCGGATCGAGACCTCGCGCACCGTGGCATTGGCGAAGGCCGCCTCGTACCAGCGCAGCGAGAAGCCCTCCCAGATCGCCATCGAGGCGCCGTCGTTGAACGAATAGACCACGAGGGTCAGGATCGGCAGGTAGAGGAGCACGAAGGTCAGCGCGGCGATGGCGGCGAAGCCCGGCAGGCGGGTGATCGAGAACGCGCGCTCAGCCACGGTGCGGCCCCTCGTCCCGGGTGGTGGCGCGGATGTAGACGATGAGTGCCGCGACGACCATGACGAGGAGCGTGAGCGCCAGCGCCGCGCCGAGCGGCCAGTTGCGGCCCTGGCCGAACTGCAGCTCGATCAGGTTGCCGAGCATCAGGTTGCGCCCGCCGCCGAGGATGCGCGGCGTGACATAGGCGCCGATCGCGGGGATGAAGACGAGAATCGAACCGGCGATGAAGCCGGGCTTGACCAGCGGCAGGATGATGTGGCGCAGCACGTTCCAGCGGCTGGCGTAGAGGTCGTAGCCCGCCTCCATCAGCCGGATGTCCATCTTGTCCATCGCGGCATAGAGCGGCAGGACCATCAGCGGCAGGAACACGTAGGCCATGCCGACGAGGATCGCGAAGTCGGTGTAGAGCATCTGGATCGGGGCGGAGATCAGCCCGAGCTTCAGCATCACGAGGTTCGCGAGGCCTTCGTTGCGGATGACCTCCTGGATCGCGAAGGTGCGGATCAGGAGGTTGGTCCAGAACGGGATGGTGATCAGGAAGAGCCAGATCTCGCGCTTGCCCGGCGGACGGGTGGCGATGAACCAGGCGGTGGGGAAGCCGAGAACCGCGCAGATCACCGTGGTCTGCAGCGCGAGGCTGATCGAGCGCCAGAAGATCGAGGCATGGGCCTGGTTGAGCGAGACCGCCTCGGGGTCGAAGATGTCGCGCGAGAAGAACACCCGGAACCAGCCCTCGGTCGAGAACTGCCAGCGCACGCCGCCGAAGTCGCCGGGGGTGAGGAAGGAATAGACCGCCACGATCAGGAGCGGCCCCGAGGCGGCGAAGACGAGGACGACGAGCGCGGGCAGGCAGAGGAGCCAGCGGCGCCGGGTCTCTTTCCGGGCGTGGGCGCCAGGGGGATCGGAGGCTGCAGGCGTCACCTCAGGCCCTCAGCACCTGGATCGCGCCCTCGGCGATCCGGATGGCGACGGGGGCGCCGGGCGCGGGCTCGGGCGCGCCGGCGACATGGTTCTGGCGGCGCAGGGTGAAGGGCTCGCCGGTGTCGAGGCGGATGTGGAAATGGGTGTCGGTGCCGAAGAAGACGGCGTTGAGCAGATGCCCGCGCAGGTCGCCGGTGTCGGCGAGGGCCGCGTGCTCGGGGCGGATGACCACGGTGACGGTCTCGCCCGGGCGGGGGTCGAGGCCGGCGGGGAGGCTGGCGGCGCGCTCGGCGCCCGAGGGCAGGCGGATGCGGGCGCCGCCGTTCTCGCGCGAAGTGATTGATGCGGTGAGGAAATTCGTGTCCCCGATGAAGTCGGCGACGAAGCGTTCTGCGGGGTGGTCGTAGATCTCGCGCGGGGTGCCGACCTGCAGGAGGCGGCCGCCGGACATGACGCCGATGCGGTCGGACATGGTCAGCGCCTCTTCCTGGTCGTGGGTGACGAAGACGAAGGTGATGCCGGTCTCGTGCTGGAGGCGCTTCAGTTCGGTCTGCATCTCCTTGCGCAGCTTCAGGTCGAGCGCGGAGAGCGGCTCGTCGAGGAGGAGCACCCGCGGCCGCGGGGCGAGCGCGCGGGCGAGCGCGACGCGTTGCTGCTGGCCGCCGGAGATCTGGGCCGGGCGGCGGGAGGCCATCGCCTCCATGCGGACGAGGCGCAGCATGTCGGCCACCGCGGAGGCCACCTCGGACCGGGATTTTCCCAGCATCTTCAGGCCGAAGCCGATGTTCTCGGCCACGGTCATGTGGGGGAAGAGCGCGTAGTTCTGGAAGACGGTATTGACCGGCCGCCGGTTGGGGCCGAGGGCGGAAATGTCCTTTCCGTCCAACAGGATAGTGCCGGTGGAGGGGTGCTCGAAACCGGCGATCATGCGCAGGAGGGTGGTCTTGCCGCAGCCCGAGGGGCCGAGCAGGGTGAAGAATTCGTTGCGGAAGATGGTCAGGTCGATGTGGTCGAGCGCGCGGACGGCATCGTCACCCGCGCCGAAGACCTTGGAAAGACCGGAGATTTCGATCTCGGGCGTCTGCGCCTGGCCGGCCAATCCCTCTCCCCCCTGCCCTGTCGTTGCCGCAATCATACTGGCCCGGGCGGCAAGGATTTGGCAACGGGTTTCGGGGTGGGGCCGTGGTGGTATTTGGGTGCTATTTGGGTGATATTTCGGTGCCATGCCGGCACCGCACCGCGTAAACGCTTCGGCAACCCTTCGGGGTGCGCAGGCCGGGCCTGGGGTCAGTCGCGCGCTTCTGCCTTGCGCCGTTCGATCCGGCGGTGGCGCGAGGGGCACTTGATGCCCCAGTCCGCGCTCGCCTTCCACAGGCCGCGGCGGTCGTGCCGGGCGGCGCGCTCCACGTCGAGATAGTCCTCGCAGTAGGCGGGCATCGCCACCGCGTAGCCGTCGCGGACCATCGCCTCGCAGACGTCGTCACCGTCGAAATGGACGCGGGCGACGATCCGGCCGTATCGGTCGACCGCGTTCGGCCGGACGGTGACGCGGCGCCCGCCGATCATCCGGATGAGATGTCCGCGCGCGGCCTTGCCACCGAACTGCGACATCTCGGGCGCGTCGATGCCGAAGAGCCGCACCCGGGTCCGGCCCCTGTCGAAGGCGATCGTGTCGCCGTCGATCACGAAGGCCTTGGCGGTGAAGGGCTCGGGGACGGCCGGCGGCGGGGCCTCGGCCTGCAGCAGCGGCCGGGGCGGCGGCGCAGAGGACGGAAGCGGCACGCGCGGGGGCGCCCACGCAGCGGGCGGCGGGGACGGTAGGAAGTTGTCCTGCGGGTCGCCCCGGTGGGATCGCAGCACGGCGCGCAGGAAAAGGACGACGAGCGCGAGCGCCGCCAGATCGAGAAGACCCTCCAGTCCGCCTTCCCCGGTCTGCATCCCCGGCCCCGCTGCCATGGTCACCCTGCGGGGAGCCTGGGCCCGGCGCGGGGCCGAGGCAAGCGGCGTGGGTGGGGGTGGTTAATGCAGGGGAAGGGCCTATCTACCCTCTCTCACTCTTAACAGGCTGCTGAAAAAGGTCGTTGCCCGCTGCTCTGGCGGGGTGAGGATCCG